>DASUVG010000227.1:0-19417 GCA_036379135.1 Longimicrobium sp. | reverse complement strand
GCACCAGCGAGTACATCACCGCGCAGATGCAGAGGGGGGCGCTGTGAGCGACATGACCCGCCGCGAGGCGCTCGGCGTCCTCGCCACGCTGCCGCTGGCCGCCGCGTTCGAGCCCGCCCCCGGCACCGCGGCGCACGAGATCCTGGCCGCGCGCGAGGCCGTCGCCGCGGAGACGGCCGCGGGCGCCGCGTACGAGCTGAAGTTCTTCACGCCGCACGAATGGGAGACGGTGCGCGTGCTGGTGGACCTGGTGATCCCGCGCGACGAGCGCTCCGGTAGCGCCACGGACGCGGGGGTGCCGGAGTTCATGGATTTCTTCATCGACGCGTATCCCTCCATGCGCCTGTGGATGCGTGGCGGGCTGGCGTGGCTGGATACGGAGGCCCGCGGCCGCTTCGGCACGCCGTTCATCGACGCCGCGGAGGCGGAGCGGACGGCGATCCTGGACGACATCGCCTGGCCGGCCCGCGCGCGGCCGGAGATGAGCCAGGGCGTGGCGTTCTTCAACCGCTTTCGCGACCTGACGTCGAGCGGCTTCTGGAGCACGCGGATCGGGGTGGACGACCTGCAGTACATGGGCAACCGCGGCATGGTGCGCTGGGACGGCTGCCCCCCGGAGGCGCTGGCGAAGCTGGGGGTGAGCTACTGAACGGCACGGAATGACGAACAGGCAGCACGGACCGGGGAAAGGCGGCTTTCCCCGGTCCGTGCTGCCTGCTCCCCGCTTATGCGCGGGCCGGCCCGGCGCCAGCGCGCAGCGTGAACGCGGCCACGGGCTGCGCCGTCTGCAGCGGCTGGACGGCCGCCGTCACGTTCAGGTTCAGCCCCGCGAACCCGGGCTGCACGGCGATCCACGCCGAGGCCACCGGGTCGCCCACGGAGAAGTCGATCGTCTGCTCCGCGATGGCCGCCTTGATCGTCTCCAGCGTGCCGGTGTCGTCCAGCACCGCCTTGCCGCCCGCCGCGTTGATGTCGTCGCGCAGCGCCGCCGAGTTGTCGGGCGAGGGGCCGGGGTTCCGTACGCACATCAGCTGCACCTCCGGCCAGCGGCTCACCTCCTGGATAAAGCGCTCGCGGGTGACGCCCACCAGCTCCGACAGGTGGCGCCGGCCGCGCCCGGTGTACAGGATGTTGGTGAACAGCAGCGCGGTGGGCGCCGTCCAGTCCACCTCGTCCGCGGCGGCGCCCCCGGAGGCGCGGATGTCCGCCTGCCCCGACATGGCGATGTCGATGCGTCCGGCCCGCAGCGCCTCCAGCAGGGCGTCGAACCGCGCCCGCTCCGGGTCGCCGCCGCCCGCCGGCACCTGCACGCGGATCCACTCCGCCCGCAGGCCTTTTCCAGGCACCGCGTGGCCGTACCTGTGCCGGATGATCTCCGCCAGCGCGTTGCCGAGCTCCCAGTCCAGGCCGGCGAGCTCCTTGTTCTCCGCGTGGTACACGTAGGGCGCGGCCTCGTCCTCGCCGCCGGCGCCGTAGCCGAAGCGGAGCACGCCGCTGCGCAGCACGCGGTCCAGCACCGGGTCGCTCGCCGGGGGCCACGCGGCGGCGCCGGGCGCGGGGACCAGCCGGGGCTCCACGCCCAGGTAGGTGGCGTACAGCCGCGCGTAGCGGTCCGGGTGATCCGCCAGGTAGGTGTGGGAGGCCGCGTCGAAGGCGTCGCACAGGGCCGAGCGCGCGCGCGAGTCGCCCGCGCGGGCGATGGCCATGCGCGCGAACACGTGCCAGGTGGAGTTCACCGAGTTGTCCTGGAGGTAGATGTCCTTCACCAGGTCGCCCACCTGGTGCTCCAGGACGATCTCCGCCCCGCGCGGCACGTCCAGCCAGGTGTCGATCAGGCTGGGGAGCATGTTGGCGCTGCTGATGGTGCCCACCGCGATGGCGTCCTCGTTGCCCATCGTGCCGCCGTGGTGGTCCGCGTAGCACAGCCGGCAGTAGCCGCCGTTGGGAATGGGCTCGGTGTTCCAGCCGGGCTCGTCGGGGTGCTCGGTCAGGTCGTTGTAGGTGACCTGGGAGCTGCCGGTGATGTGGTAGACGCCCGGCCCCAGCGCGATGACCCCGCTCCCCGGGTCGCGGCGGATGACGGAGCCCTGCTGCGCTTCCGTGCGGTTGAAGACGCGCACGTTCCACCCGGGCAGCATGGGCTTGCGGGTGTCGGAATGCTCGGCGTAGACGGCCAGGTCGGTGGGCTGCATTGGGGTCCGGGAAGAGGGCGGGTGCGCCGGTGCGGGCAGGGCAAGCACCCGTGTGCCGGGCCGGGAACGCGGGCCGGAAAGTAGCTGGCAGCCGGAACGCGAGGCCGTGCGCGCACAACGCTAATGGCGCGAGGGCGTGGCGCAAGGCTTTTCATCCCGGCGAGTGGATGCGCCGATCCGGTCAGCCGATGCGCGGAGACCCAAGAGTGCACCCTCCCACGCGGTTCGTGGGAGAGGGTGGCCGGGGAGCAGTCCGGGGCGAGGGCCCGGTCACTCCCTGCGGACGGCGGAGCGGTAGACGCCGTCGGCGCCGCGCCAGAGGGCGATCACCTGACCGCGCCGCCTGTCGTGGACCAGCTGCAGATCGCCGCCGGCGAACGCACCGGGCGACGCCAGCGCCACCAGCGGCGACGCCGGCCCGCCGCCGATGGAGAAGGCGTAGAGGCCCTCGGGTTCCGCCTGGCTGCGCGTGTGGCGGACGACGAGGTGGATGCGGCCATCGGCGCCCGGGACGGCGGCCACGCGCAGCAGCACGCCGCCACGCAGCGCGGGCGGCGTCACGTCCTCCGCGGCGCTCCACTCGTGGCCGTCGCGCGAGGAGGCGTGGTACAGTGCCTCGGGAAAGACCTGGCCGTCCGTATCCTCCAGCCAGAACAGGTGCCGCACGCCGCGCCCGTCCACCACCAGCTGCGGATAGTGCGAGTGGCGGCGCGGCACCGCGTGCACCTCCACCCGCGCGAACGCGCTGCGCGACCGCAGCGGTCGCACGAACACGTCGCTCTCCGCCGACGGGCGCAGCGTAGAGACCATCTCGCCGATGAAGGCCAGCTCCAGCGGCCGCCGCGCCGCCGACGCCGCGAACGCCGTCATCCGCCCGTCGTGCTCCATGAACGCCGGCGCGCTGGCCCGTCCGCCGCGCAGCGAAAGGTGGCCGATCCCCCGTCCCTGCGCCTGGAACAGCACCTCCACGGCGCCGTCCGGGCCGGTGGCGGCGGAGAGCGACAGGTCGGGCATCCCGGCATCCAGCGGCTCGCGGTACAGCACCTCCGCCGCCGACCAGCGGCCCGCGCGCAGGGCCCGGTGCACCAGCTGCGTCGGTACCTCCGGCGCGGAGGCGGTGCCGGTGTGCCCGTACCACAGCACGTGCACCGTCCCGTCCCCCTCCAGCGCCACCTGCGGCGCCTCGGCCAGCCCCGCGCCGCCGGCCAGCGGCTCGGGCGCGGACCATCCCGCGGTGTCCAGCCGCGCGTACGACAGCGCGTCGGCCCACCCGTCGAGATCCTGGTCTATGGCGAAGACGGCGTGCACCGTTCCGGCCGCGTCCACGGCGGCGGCCGCCATGGTGTGCCCCGCGCGGGTCCCGAGCGCCGCGGAGAGCGCCGGCGCCGCGCGCGGTGCGGACCACGCGGCGGCCGGCGCGGCGGGAGCGGCCTGGGCGGTCCGTGGAGCGGCATCGCATCCGGCGGCCAGGGCGCAGAGGGCGGCGGTGCCCGGCCGGAAAAAACGGCGATGGATCATTCTCGCAACAGGGGAAGGCGTTCAGCGAAAGACGGGCGGCGCGGCCCCGCTGGACCGCGCCGCCCCCTGGACCGTCTTCAGACGCAGAGCTTGCCCCCGGACGGGTACGTGGCCGTGCGGACCCCGGTGGGCAGCACGTACCCGGCGTTGGCGATGAACTTGTGTGAGCTCCTGGTCTCCCACACGATTTGCGACGCGGCCGAGTACGTGGCGTAGCGCTCGATCGTGATGTTCACGGGCGCCCCGTACCTGGTCTGGGTCTCGCTGGAGAACTGGGTGGGCGTGGCGTAGCACCCGCCCGCGCTGCGGAAGCTGACGGTCAGGGTGGTCTGGTCCATGTTGTTGTGCGCGTCGGATTTGGCGTGCAGCCGCACGGACTTGGTGCAGCAGCTGGACTCGTTGAACACACCGCCCCACCAGTCGGCGTCCGCCTCCGGCGGCGGGGTGGGCTCACCGCCGCAGGAATCCGGGTTGTCGATCTCGCACGGGTTGTCGATCAGGAACGACGGGCCCGCGGGAGCCGGACGCGAGGCGGGAAGCGAGGCGATGCCGTGGGCGGCGTACTGGTCGGGCGTGTACAGTTTGACCTGCGACATGTGGTCCATGCCGGTGGCCTCGGCCTGCGTGATGGGGGCGTCGCTGCAGGCGGCCAGCGTGGCCAGGGCGGCGAGCGCCGCCAGGTGGGTAAAGCGCATGGGAGCCTCCTCTGTGGGGGAAAGCGGTGTACGGGATGCCGGCCGGCGTCCCGGTGGTGCTCCCGCGCGGCGCTGGGGGATTCCGCGCGGGTCCTTCGTGCCGCGGCTGCGCGCTCCGGCGTTGAGGCTCCGGGGGATGGGATGCCTGCCGCGTCCAGCCGCCGCGGCGCACCCTGCGGAAGTCGTCCGTACGTGCCAGGATAGTCGTGGGTGCGGGGCGGATGGAGCGGGTTTGGACGAGCGGCCGGGGCGGTCGTGCAGAAGGGCCCGGACCGCTGGTGAGCGGCCCGGGCCCTTTTCATCCATCCACCTTCACTTTCGCGTTCTCCGCGCGCGCCGTATGCTCACGGGCCCGCGCGGACGCTCACGTCTACGTCTGCACGGGCTGACGGCGAGCCGCGGCACCGCATCCTCCACCCTCCATCCCCCCTCCCATGCCCACGGACCGTCTCGGCATCGGCATCATCGGCAGCGGGTTCAACGCGCGCTTTCACCTGCAGGCGTTCGTCGGCGTGCGCGACGCGGACGTGCGCGGCGTGTGGAGCCCCAGCGCCGCCAACGCGGAATCCGCGGCGGAACTGGCGCGGTCGCTGGACGTGGGGCCGGCGCGGGCGTACGGCTCCATCACGGAGATGGTGGCGGATCCCGCCATCGACGCGCTCTGGCTGTGCGGTCCCAACCACGCCCGCATCGAGAACGTGGAGGAGATCGTCCACGCGGTGGAATCCGGCGCGGGGACGCTGCGCGGCATCGCCTGCGAAAAGCCGCTCGCCCGCAACCTGGCCGAGGCGAGGCGCGTCCGCGAACTGATCGATCGCACGGGGATGATGCACGGCTACCTGGAGAACCAGGCGTTCGCGCCGCAGGTGGTGACGGGGCACGCGCTGCTCTGGGCGCGCGGCGCCGCGGCGACGGGGCGGCCGTACCTGGCCCGCGCGGCGGAGGAGCACGGCGGGCCGCACGCGCCCTGGTTCTGGCGCGGCGACCTGCAGGGCGGCGGCGTGCTGAACGACATGATGTGCCACTCCGCGCTCGTCGTGCGCCACCTGCTGACGGAGCCCGGCGCCTCGCTCCGCACCCTGCGCCCGGTGAAGGTCACGGCCCACATCGCCAGCCTCAAGTGGACGCGCCCCGAGTACGCGCGCCAGCTCACCGAGCGATACGGCCCCACGGTGGACTACACGCGCCGCCCCGCGGAGGACTTCGCCAGCCTGACGGTGGAGTTCGAGACGCCGGAGGGGCTGCGCGTACTGGGCGAGGCGACCACGTCGTGGAGCTACGTGGGCGCGGGGCTGCGGCTATCGGCCGAGTTGCTGGGGCCGGAGTACTCGATGTCGTGGAACACGCTGGACACCGGCCTCAAGCTGTTCTTCAGCCGGGCGGTGCAGGGGAGGGAAGGCGAGGACCTGGTGGAGAAGCAGAACGCCGAGTCGGGGCTGATGCCCGTGGTCGCCAACGAAGCCGCCGCCTACGGCTACGAGGCCGAGAACCGCCACTTCGTCCGCGCGTTCCTGGGCCTCGAGCCCCCGCGCCTCACCTTCGACGACGGCGTGGACGTGGTGGAGCTGCTGATGGCCGCCTACCAGTCCGCCGAGCAGGAGCGCACCCTCGCATTCCCACCGGATGGGCTGGATGCGTTCGTGCCGGCCGTGGCGCGAGGGGTGTGGAAAGGCTGAGCGGGCGGTAACGCGTTCGAGCTTTCAGGCGGGCTTCGACGGGTGTGATCGTGTCGGTTTCTCATCGATCGCAGCGTGCACACGTCGCGCCTTTTCACGGAAGAAGCGGATGCGTTCGGCCGCGGTCGCGTCCTTCAACTGCTCGTAATGCGCGTCGCGGATGCGGCGCGTCATGGCAACCGCGTCAATCTTCTTCTCCATAGTGCGTCACCTCGCGTGGCGAGTAGATCCGCACACGCCGGGATTGCGGCCCAAACCCCCTCTGGATCCTTGCTACTTGGAAGCCTCATTCAAAATGAGCAACAACAAAGCCGCACCGCCTGAGAAGCGCGAAACACCATCGATCTTTCCTACCAGACGCTTCTCGGGATAGGAATTTTGGGGTACAAAGACTGAGCCCTTCTCATCGATCCATCCTACGAGACGCTTCTCGTCATAGGAGTCTGTAGGTACAAAGACTGAGCCCTTTTTATCGACCCACCCCACGAGGCGCTTCTCGGGATACGAACCTTTGGGTACGAAGACCGAACCTTTTGCGTCGATCCAACCTACGAGACGCTTCTCGGGATATGAATCTGTGGGTACGAAGACGGACTCCTTTTCATCCATCCATCCGACGAGACGCCATGCGGGATATGAGTCCGTGGGGGTAAAAATCTTTGTCATAGCTCCGGTTGGTTGCAGCCTGAAGGATCAAGGGCATGGTGCGTAGCCGCAGAATTCGGGTATCGCTCTTACCACTTGCTAGAATAGCAGCATCTTGCCAGTCCATGGCGTTGATCAGAAGGCGACTCCCCGACTCTCCGACAGAACCTAGTCCTCCAGCGTCACACGCGGGCCGAGAGCCTGCGCAATTCGGACGAGATCGCCGATAGGAATGCTGCCCGCGTTCTTGATCGTCACACTGCCGTTTCCCTTGTCCCAGAACTGCACCACATGTCTCACCCGCGTTGCATCGGACGTCATCGTATCAATGACGATGTTCGCTCCAGCTTTGGCGAGATCGTCCAGTACTGAGTTCGGAATCGGCATCTTAGCGGCTCCACGGTCGAAGGACGTAATGCACACCATGGTGATAGATGGATGTGCAAGACGTAATTCTCGCCGTCGCCCTTATCACGCCAGCGCCGCTTTGACCTCCACCGTCTCCGCGACCGCTGCCTTCTCGCGGAACGCGAGGGCGAACAGCACCAGCACAGCGGCCGCAGCGCTCGCCGGCACGAGCCAGATGCTGCGCCAGTCGTGGGCGGTGCCCCCGGCGCTGGCGTAGGCTTGGACGACGCGGCCGCTGACGATGGCGCCGATGAAGTAGCCGACCCCCAGCGTGGCGAACGCAAGGAAGCCCTGCGCGGCGGCGCGGATGCGGGCGTTGGCGCGCTGGTCCACGTAGATCTGGCCGGTGACGAAGAAGAAGTCGTAGCAGATGCCGTGCAGGATGATCCCGCCGTACAGCAGCGGCACCAGCGCGCCCGCGTCGCCGAACGCGAAGAAGACGTAGCGCAACGCCCACGCGCCCATCCCGATCAGCATCATCCACTTCACTCCCAGCCGCAGCAGGAACCACGGCATGATCAGCATGAACGCGATCTCCGACATCTGCCCGAGCGTCATCTTGGTGGCGGGCTCGGCCAGGCCGATCTCGTTCAGAAAGAGGTTGGTGAAGGTGTAGTAGAACTGCAGCGGGATGCAGAGCAGGAACGAGCCGAGCACGAACACGGCGAACGAACGGTCCTTCATCAGCGCCAGCGCGTCCAGGCCCAGGGCGTCACGCGCGCGGAACGGCTTTCCGGCGTCCTGCGGCGGCGTGTGCGGCAGCAGCAGGCAGTACGCCGCCATCACCACCGACGCGCCGGCGGCGATGCGCATGGGCTGCGCGGTCGCCTCGATCCCCATCCGCCCCACCAGGATCCCCGCGACAATCCAGCCGATGGTGCCCAGCACGCGCACCCGCGGAAACTCCGCGGCGGAGTCGCGCATGTGGTGGAACGACAGCGAGTTGGTGAGCGCCAGGGTGGGGATGTAGCAGAGCGCGTACAGCAGCAGCACGGGGTAGAACGCGCCGAAGTGCGTGACGGTGGAGGCCCACCACAGCACCGCGGCGCCGGCCAGGTGCAGGACGGCCAGCATCTTCTCCGTCGCGAAGAAGCGGTCCGCGATCATGCCGACGAAGAACGGCGAGATCATCGCGGCCACGGCGGTGCTGCCGTACGCCAGGCCAATCTGCGTGCCGTCGAAGCGCAGCGTCTGGCCCAGGTAGGTGCCCATCGTCACGAACCACGCCCCCCAGATGAAGTACTGGAGGAACATCATCGCCGAAAGCCGCGCGCGGACGTCAGTCATGGGACGAGTGCCTAGTGCCAGGTGTCAAGTGCCAAGTAACTGCAGGGCCGGCTCAGCTTGATTACTCGGGAAGGACGCGGATGCGGATGTTGCGGAAGGCGACGGGATCGCCGTGGTCCTGCAGGGCGATGTGGCCGCGGCGCGCGAGGCCGTAGCGGGGCATCTGCGAGAACTTGCTGGCGGCCACGCGCTGCTGCCACTCGGCGCTGCCAAGCTCGTATTCCAGCAGCTTCTGGCCGTTCAGCCAGTGCTCCACGTGGTCGCCGCGGACGATCAGGCGGGCCGCGTTCCACTGGCCGGCGGGGCGGGTGGCGTCGCGGGCGGGGGCGTACAGGGCGAAGTTGCTGCCGGCGGAGGTGTTGGGCTGGCGGCCGTCCGCGTGGCCCGCGTTGTCCAGCACCTGCATCTCCGGCCCCGTCTGCCAGACGTACTGCAGCGTGGAATCCTCCACCACGTGAAAGAAGACGCCGCTGTTGCCGCCGGGCGCGATCTTCCACTCCAGCTCCAGCTCGAAGCTGCCGAACTCCTCGTCCGTCAGGATGTCGCCCGCCTCGCCCGCACGCGTCAGGGCGCCGTCCACCACCTGCCACCCCGCGCCCGGCGCGCCGCCCCCGAACGCGTGCCACCCCGCCGTCGTCCGCCCGTCGAAGAGCGGCCGCCATCCATCCCCTGGATCCGCCGACTGCGCCGTCATCGATCCACCCGCCGTGTCCGGTGTGGCGCGCTCGGCCTGACCGCTCGACGAGCAGGCGGCGAGAAGCAGGGCAGAGAAGAGGAGCGGGAGACCACACGCCGGAATCAGCCTCATTGGGGACACGGGGCGGGGGGATGAGACCGGCGTGCGGGTGGGGATTGGAGGCGCGCCGGGGAAGTGGTTCGCACGATACCGGGTGGGTAGCGCAGAGGCAAGAAAATCGTCTCGCAGCCCCAGCCCGGGCCTGCGCGGCTGAACGCGTGCCACAACGGGATCCTCCGGAGCCGGCCGAACGGGGCCCACGGCAGGCCGCGGATCGGCAGACGCGCGGCGATCGGTAAACATATGCTTGCGCGATTGCGGAGATGAGATTACCATCAACTCAAGGAGTGTCTTTTCCAGCCGGTTAATAATAGATGCGGTCCGTGAGTTTGCTTCGTTGGCAGGAAGCAATCTCAGCAGGCGGGGCAGGTCAAGCGCTCTCTTAGGGAATTCAAGTTTCCCAGACGGTTAATAACGTGTGTGCTCTTGCGATTGCTCTGCTGGAAGGAGGCAACTACGTCAGGCGGGACAGATCCAGCGCTCTCTTAGGGTATTCAGGTTTCCCAGGCAGATAAAGACAGTCCCGTTCGACCCGGTGAATGCCCCGGGACGGGTCGAACGGTTTTCATCTCCCGGGGCTCAGCAGAGAGAGGGTACGGATGTTCGTTCGGCGTCATCACCTTTCTGCGGCCGTCGTGCTGGCCTTTGCGCTGGCTGCGTGCGACGGCCCCACCACTCCGCCGGAGGCCACCCCCGGCGGACCCAGCGCGGCCATCCAGCAGGACGGACGCTGGATCGTCGTGTTCAAGCCCGGCGTGGCCGACGTGCCCGGGCTGGCGCGCCAGCTTTCGGCGGCGCACCGCGGAACGCTGGGTCCCACCTTCCGGCACGCCATCCAGGGCTTCGCGGCCACGCTCCCCGCGCAGGCCGTGGAGGCGCTGCGGCGCGACCCCCGGGTGGCCTACGTGCAGCCCGACCAGGTGGTCCGTGCGGTGCAGACCACGCAGTACGGGCCGCCCTGGGGGCTCGACCGGATCGACCAGCGCGACCGGCCGCTGAGCGGCAGCTACACCTACGACCGGACCGGCTCGGGGGTTACGGCCTACGTGATCGACACGGGGATCGAGACCTCGCACTCGCAGTTCGGCGGGCGGGCGTCGGCGGGCTTCGACGCGTTCGGCGGCAGCGGGCAGGACTGCAACGGCCACGGCACCCACGTGGCGGGCACGCTGGGCGGCTCCACCTACGGCGTGGCCAAGTCGGTGGGGCTGGTGGCGGTCCGCGTGCTCGACTGCTCGGGCTTCGGCTCCACCTCCACCGTGGTCGCGGGGATCGACTGGGTGCGGGCGAACCACGCCACGTCCTCGGTGGCCAACCTGTCGCTGGGCGGCGGCCCCGACCAGGCGATCGACGACGCGATCGCCAACCTGGTGGCGTCGGGGGTGACGGTGGTGGTGGCGGCGGGGAACGACAACGTGGACGCCTGCACCCAGTCGCCGGCGCGCGCGCCGCTGGCGGTCACCGTGGGCGCCACCAACTCCTCCGACCAGGAGGCCTCGTTCTCCAACCACGGGAGCTGCGTCGATACGTATGCGCCGGGCGTGGGGATCACCTCGGCGTGGCTGAACGGCGGCACCAACACCATCGACGGGACCTCCATGGCCTCGCCGCACGTGGCGGGCGTGGCGGCCCTCTTCCTGGAGGCGAACCCCGGGGCCGCTCCGTCCACCGTGCGGGGCGCGCTGGAGGGCTACTCCACGCCGTTCCGGCTGACGCTGCTGGGTCCGGGCTCGGGGAACCGCATCGTTCACAGCCGCTTTCCCAACGGCGGCAACGGGCGCGCGGCGATCCACCGGCTGTACAACCCCACCTACGGCGACCACGCCTACAGCCACAGCCCGTCGCCCAGCGGGGGGTGGAGCCCGGAGTACACGAACTACTTCTACCTGAACGTGGTAGACCCGGGGCCAGGCTTTGCGCCCCTGTACGCCTGCTACATCTCCTGGCGCCACGACTGGTCGCTGTCGAGCCAGGCGTCGTGCGGCGGGAGCACCAACTACGGGCTGATGGGCTTCATGGCCACCTCGCAGCTGTCCGGCACGGTGCCGCTCTACGCCATGGAGAAGCCGGGGGTGGACTGGTTCTTCACCGTGGATGCGGGTGAGCGCGCCTACGCGCTCACGGTCGGGTGGCAGGACCGCGGCATCGCGGGCTACGTGTACCAGCAGCCCTGATCCCGCGGGCGCAGGGAGGGAGCGTAAAAGGATCCGGTCCGGGCGTGCCCGGGCCGGATCCTTCCGTCTTGTGGCTGCCCGTGGCCCGCTCCCCTCGCGAACCGCGCGAGGGGAGCGGGGGTGGGTCTCAGTTCACCGCCAGCATCTCCGTGATGGATGACTTGAGGGTGGCGCACATCGGCGCGTCGTAGTTGCTCATCACCACCACCGTCCAGCTGCCGTCGGCGAATACGTCGATGTCGTTGCAGATGGCCACGCCGCGCGGGCCGCCGCCGCCGTGGCCGAAGACGGCGCGGCCGTTCACCTGCCGCGGCTCGAAGCCGTATCCGTACTCGCGGCCGTTCCCCTGCGATACACGGCTGGCCGTCAGCGTGTCCACCATCGCGCGGCTCACCAGCCGGCCGCCGGTCACCGCGCGGGCAAAGCGGAACATCTCCTCGGCGCTCGCGTGGCCGCCGCCGGCGCCGCCCGCGTTCCAGCCGCGGCTGGCGGTGGTGCGCGGCCGCACGCCGAAGTAGTCGTCCTCCTCGTGAGGCGAGGGGATGGCGCGGTCCGTCAGGCTGTCCGCGGGCGGATCGGGGAGGGCGGTCTGCATCCCGGCGGCGAGCAGCACGTGCCGACGGATGTAGTCGCTGTACCGCATCCCCGTCTTTGCCTCGATGATGGCGCCCAGCGTCTCGAATCCCTCGTTGCTGTAGCTCCACCGCTCGCCGGGGGCAAAGTACAGCGGCTCCGCGGCAAAGATCGGCAGCCGCTCCGCCGCGGTGTGAAAGACGTGGTTCTGCGGGTAGTTGGGACGATCGAACAGGCCACCCAGCCCGGAGGTGTGCGACAGCAGCTGGCGGACGGTGATGGCGCGCGCCTGCTCCGTCCACGGCTGGCCGGGGAGCAGCTCGCCGACGGTGTCGTCCAGCGAGAGCTTGCCCTGCTCCACGAGCTGGGCGATGGCGATGCTGGTGAACATCTTTCCCTGCGAGGCCAGGTGAAAGCGCGTGCGCGTGGTGATCCGGCCGCGCGTCAGCGGGTTCTCCAGGCCGTAGGTGCTCTGCAGCAGCACCCGGTCGCCCTTGCCGACCAGGACCACGCCGCTGAACTGGTCCGCATCCGCCAGCCGCCGCACCTCGTCCTCGATCAACTGGACGATGCGCGCGTCGTCCATGCGCTCGACGGGAAAGGGGCGAAAGTCGGCGCCCTGCCGCAGCGGGCGGTTGATGGCGATGCGCAGCAGCCGCGTGGAATCCGCCGGGTCGGGGTAGACGGCCACCTCCACGCCCGCATCCACCCGCCGCCCCCACAGCTGGACGACCGCGTTGCCGCGCTGCGTGATGCGGCTGGCGCCCACCGTCACGCCGCCGCCCTGCTCGCGGATGCCGCGCAGGTAGGCGAGCATCTCGTCGCGCGGCTGCTGCGCGCTGGTGGAGAGCGTCGCGTCCAGCAGGCGCGGGATGGCGGCGTCGTCGGCGCTGTTGATGGCCTCGACGATGCCGCCGGCGAGCACGCCCGCGGCACTGGTGGGCAGCTCCCCCTGCGTTACGGCGGATTGCGGCGCCTGCGGGCACGCGGGCGCCGCGGCGAGGGCAAGCGCGGCCGCGAGCGCGGCGCGCGAAAAGAAGGTCGTCGTGATCATCGTTCGGCTCCTGGACGGGATCGATCGTGGAATCCGCGCCGGTGCGCGGCCCTCGTTCAACAAGGTGCGTCCAGTCTACCGATGCGATGGAGGCGAAAGGCTGGCGTGCGGTACGGAGGTTGTTCGGAATGTGTAGGGAAACCGGCAGGCGGAAGGGCGGGCCTGGCTCCGGCCGGTTCGATCCGGGGCGATTGAATTGAAACCGCGGCTACAAAGGCACGAAGCCCGCCTGCGCGGACTCGGCGGCCCGGCGGTGTGCGGCATTCAGCGCACCTGCGCGTCCGCTCCCGGATTGCGCGGGAATGGAGAGTGCTCCTCGAGCGTACGGACCAGCCGCGGCCGCAGATCCGGCGAGCAGCCGCCTTCCCGTGCCCACCAGCCTTCCACCCGCGCGCAGGTGAAGCCCCGTTCCGCGAGCGTCAGCGAGCGGAGACGGGGCTTATGGCAGTTCCAGCCGCGGGCTTCAGCCCGTGTGGCGTGGCGGCACGCGCGTGACGATCGGAGCTACCGCCGCAGCCGGTACCCCTTCTTCCACACCGTCAGGATGTGGACGGGCTCGGCGGGGTCGTCCTCCAGCTTGCGGCGCAGCTCGGCGACGTGGATGTCGACGGTGCGGGTGAGCACGGCGCCGCGGTGGCCCCACACCTCGCGCAGCAGGTCCTGCCGGCTGATCACGCCGCCGTTGCGGTCGTACAGCGCCAGCAGCAGGTCGAACTCGCGCGGCGCCAGCGACACCGCCTGGCCGCGGCGGGTGACGGTGCGGGCGGCGCGGTCGATCTCCACCTCGCCGAACCGGTCCACCGGCGGCGCGTCCGCCACGCCGCCGCCGGCGCGGCGCAGCAGGGCCTCCACCCGCGCCAGCAGCTCCAGCAGGCCGAACGGCTTGGTGACGTAGTCGTCCGCGCCGCTGCGGAATCCCAGCACCTTGTCCGCCTCTTCGCCGCGCGCGGTGAGGATGAGCACGGGGACGCGGTTCCCCTCCGCGCGCAGCGTCCGCAGCACGCGGTATCCGTCCATCCCCGGCAGCATCAGGTCCAGGATCACGAGGTCCGGCCGGTCCTCCCGCGCCCGCTGCAGCCCCTGGAGGCCGTCCGCCGCCACGTCGGCCGTGTATCCCTCGATCTCCAGCGTGGTGCGCAGGCCGAACCCCAGGTCCGGATCGTCCTCCACGATCAACACGCGCCTCATCGCCCCGCCTCCGCCATCTCCACCGTCCGCGTCTCTTCCCGTTCGGCCATCATCCGTGCGGCGGGGAACTCCGCGACAAAGCGCGCGCCGGCGCCGGGCGCGTCTTCCATCCACGTGCGCCCGCCGTGCCGCGCCACCAGCCCGCGCACCACGCTCAGCCCGATGCCGCTGCCGCCCACCACGCGGTCGATCTCCCGGTTCAATCGATAGTACGGCTCCCAGATGCGCTCGCGCTGCGCGGACGGGATGCCGGGCCCCTCGTCATCCACCCACACGCGCACGCGGTCGCCGCTGCGCGCCGCGCCGGCGACGATGGTCTGGCCGGCGGGGCCGTACTTGACGGCGTTCTCCAGAAAGTTGAGCAGCACCTGGCGAAATCCGCCCCGGTCCAGCAGCGCGACCGCGTCCTCGTCCACCTCCGCGCGCATCTGCATCCCCCGCGCGCTCGCCACGGGGCGGAAGCCGTCGACGATCTCTTCCACGGCGTCCGCCACGCGGGTGGGCTGCGGCGAGACGTCCAGCGTGCCCCGCTCGGCGCGGCTGAAGTCGAGCACGTTCTCCACCAGGAACGCCAGCCGCCGCGCCTCGCGGTCGATCAGGCGCAGCGAACGGTCGCGCTCGGCGTCCGTGCGCAGGCGGCCGCCGATGAGCAGCTCGCTGAACATGCGGATCTGCGTGAGCGGCGTCCGCAGCTCGTGCGACACGCCGCTGACGAAGTCCGCCCGCAGCCGCGCCAGCTCGTGCTGCCGCCGCAGCTGCAGGAAGGCGATGGCCACGACGGCCGCTGTCACCGCGAGAAGGCCAAGGAGGAGGGGAAGGGGAGAGGCGGGAACGCCGCCTTCCACCAGCCGCGCCGCCGCCTCCGGCCGCAGCTCCACGCGCGCCGTCATCCACCCGAACGCGCCCGGCAGCGGCTCGCGCGCGCGGGCGGCGGCGGACGAGCCGGCGGCGGAGCGGTAGAGCTCCACGCCGCCCGGGCCCTCCACCACCACGCGCATCAGCGAGTCGTTGGGCACGCCGCGCGAGACGAACGAGGGAAGGAGCGCATTGCGTTCGGCCACGCGCCGGAACACGATCGGGGCGAACGCGGCCGGGGGGGTGAGCGTGCCGTACGCCGCGCGGGGGCGGTCCTGGTCGTCGAACACCACCATGAACAGCGCCGCCTGGGCGTTCGCGCCGCTCCCCAGGACGCGCACGTTGCCCTGCCGAAAGCGCAGCTGGTAGTCGTTACGGTGCTTGCGTCCCTCGATCTCGGCGAAGGCGGAGACCGTGCTTTCGCGCGGGTTGCGCGCCAGCCACGCCGCGTGCGTGGTGATTTCGCGCCGCAGCCAGGCCGACGTGGCCGAGTCCATCGTCCCCCCGGCGATCTCCAGCCCGCCCCCCTGCAGGTCCAGCACAAAGAAGCGCTCCACCGATTCCAGGCACTGGCACCAGTAGTCCTGCTCGCGGACCGCCTTGCGGTACGCCGCGGCCGTGGGCAGGGGCGTGCTCACCGGCCGCTGCTCCACATCCGTCGTGGGAAAGTGCTGCAGCGTGACGAAGCCGGCCTCCAGCGTAGCCGCCGAACGCCTGGCGAACTCCGCGGCCGCGTACGCCGCGTGGTCGTTCAGCAGGCGGCGCGTGGCCTCGCGGTGCGCGCCGGCGGCCCGGTGCGCCTGCCAGGCCACCGCGCACGCCAGCAGCAGCGCCACCGCCAGCAGGGCGCCGGTGGCCGTGATGGCGCGGGGACGGGGGATCCGGGGGATGATGGACATCTGCGGCGTGCGGTCGGTTCGGCGCGGGGCGGGGGCGCCGCCGCGGACATCAATGTAATGCGGCACGCAAAGGATGCGGTCAGCCGCGGGTTCGGAAGAGGTAAGGAATGTGTAAGCGCCCGGCGGAGGCGAGATGGTGGCCGGCACGAACGAAGGCTCGGCGGGTTTCCGCGGCAGCCCTCTCCCCCGACCGGCCTTTTGCTCGTTCCTCGCAACGGCGGTCGAAGCCGATGGCAGTGAGTTGCGGAACGGGTGGCGCGGGATGGTGAGCCGCCCCCCATCCCCGACCCTTCCCCCACAAACTGCGTGGGGGAAGGGAGAATTCGATCGCGCTTCGGGAGGCTTGCGTTCGCGTCGTGGGTTCCGGCCGCGCGCCGGGGGTTCGGTACGCGTCACCTCTCCGGGGTTTTTGGGGGAGAGGCCGGGAGAGGGGGCGCCCTGCGGACGCAGTTCGATGTATGTCGATGGGGATGTCGGCTGAACTTCAGGTGCCTGTCGAAGCGCGTCACCTCTCCCCCAGGGGTTTTTGGGGGAGAGGCCGGGAGAGGGGGCGCCTCGCGGACGCAGCTCGATGCCCGTTTCCTCTCCCCATCCAGCCGCGAACTAGATGTACGGGGCGCGCAGAGTTACATTCATCCCGCATTCTCATCCACATCCAGATTCGCACAGCCGTCCGTGAATCGTCCGAGCAAGATCGTCTGCGTGGGCCGCAACTACCTGGAGCACGCCCGCGAGCTGGGCAACCAGGTTCCCGAACGCCCGCTCATCTTCTTCAAGCCTCCGTCGTCCCTCATCGCCAGCGGCGAGGCCATCGTGCTGCCGCCGGAGTCGGAGCGCGTGGAGCACGAGGGCGAGATCGCGGTGGTCATCGGCCGCAGGGCGCGCAGGGTGAAGGCGGCGGACGCGTGGGAGTACGTGTCCGGCATCGCCCCGCTGAACGACGTGACCGCGCGCGACCTGCAGAAGACGGACGGGCAGTGGACGCGCGCCAAGGGCTTCGACACCTTCTGCCCCATGGGCGCCATGGTGTCGCTGAACCACGTGGCCGACCGCGACGCGCTGGAGGTCATCTGCCGCGTGAACGGCCAGGTGCGGCAGCACGGGCGCGTGTCGGAGATGGCTTTCGACATCCCCACGCTCATCGAATACATTTCCGGCGTGATGACGCTGGAGCCGGGCGACGTGATCGCCACCGGCACCCCGGCCGGCGTAAGCCCCCTGCAGCCGGGGGACGTGGTGGAGGTGGAGATCCCCGGCGTCGGAACCCTCAGCAACCCGGTGCAGTCCGCATGATGCTTTCTCGCAAGCGGTGGATGGCGGTCGTGATCGCCCTGATCGTGGCGGCGGACTGGGCCACCAAGGCGCTCATCCAGCAGCGCATCCCCTTCCAGACCCGGCGGACGATCGTGGAGGGGTGGCTTAGCTTTCAGCACAACTTCAACGAGGGGATCTCCTGGGGGCTGTTCAGCGACGCGGAGAGCCCCTGGCGGCTGCCGCTGCTGATCGCGCTGACGCTGGTGGGGATCGGCGCCACGGCAAGCATCATCCTGCAGTCGCGCGACCGGTGGATTCACGCCGCCGGCGCGCTGGTGCTGGGCGGCGCGCTGGGCAACCTGGGCGACCGCGTGCTGGACGGGGGGGTGACGGACTTCATCTACGTCCACTTCTTCCCGTACATCTTCAACGTGGCGGACATCGCCATCTCCATCGGCGGGGTGCTGCTGGTCGCGCGGATGCTGCTGGACGCGCGCCGCGGCGACCCGTCCGCCCCCACTCACGCCTGATCGCAGACAGGACGCCTACCATGCCGCAGCTGGCCCGCCGCTTCACGACCCTTCCGCCGTATCCGCTCACGGACGTTCCCGCCATCAAGCGCGACCTCAAGGCGCGCGGCGTGGACGTGATCGACCTGGGCACCGGCGACGCCGACCTGGCGCCGCCCCCGGCCGCGGTCGAGGCGCTGCGGGCGGCGGCGCTGGACCCCGGCAACTCGCGCTACGCGTTCCAGATGGGGCTGCTGGAGTTCCGCGAGGAGATCGCCCGGTGGATGGGGACGCGCTTTGGCGTCACGGTGGATCCCATGAAGGAGATCGCGCCGCTGATCGGGTCCAAGGAGGGGATCTTCCACCTGCCGTTCGCCTTTCTGGAGCCGGGGGACGTGACCATCGTCCCCGATCCGGGCTACCAGGCGTACCTGGGCGGCACGGTGCTGGCCGGCGGCGAGCCGTACATCGTGCCGCTGCGGCCGGAGAACGACTTTCTGGTCCCGCTGGACTCCATCCCGGCCGACGTGGTGAAGCGGGCCAAGATCCTGTACCTCAACTACCCCAACAACCCAACGGCCGCCATCGCCCCGCGCGAGTACCTGCAGGAGTGCGTGGACTGGTGCCGCCGCAACGACGTGATCCTGGCGTACGACAACGCGTACTCCGAGATCGCGTTCGACGGGTACAGCCCGCCGTCGATCCTGGAGATCCCCGGCGCGCGCGAGGTGGCCATCGAGTTCCACTCGCTCAGCAAGACGTACAACATGACGGGGTGGCGCATCGGCTGGGCGGCGGGCAACCCGGAGCTGGTGGCGGCGGTCACGCGGGTCAAGACGTTCGCGGACACGGGGCTGCCGTTCACCATCCAGCACGCGGGGGTGGCGGCGCTGCGGTCGCACGCCACCTGGGTGCCGGGGAACGTGGCCACCTTCCAGTCGCGCCGCGACGCCGCGGTCGAGGCGCTGCGCGAGGCCGGCTTCGACGTGCCCAGCCCGTGCGGCGCCATGTACCTGTGGGTGCCGCTGCCGGAGGGCACGCCCAGCGAGCCGTGGGCGCGCCGGCTGCTGCTGGAGCAGGGGGTGGCGCTGCTCCCCGGCAAGTCGCTGGGCGACGGCGGCGAAGGCTTCCTTCGCATCGCCCTCACCTGCTCGGAGGACCGCCTGCGGATGGCCGCGGCGCGTATGGCCCGGATGCTGGAGCCCAGCGCCGCGGCGGTGTAGGGCCCTCACGCCACGGCACGCCACGCCACGCCACGCCACGCCACGCCACGCCACGCCACGGCACCTCGCCACGCCACGGCACGGCACGCACGCCACGGGCTGAAGCCAGCGGCTGGAACTGCCATAAGCCCCGTCTCGGCGCCGCTCACGCGGGCACCGAACGGGGCTTCACCTTCTCCCGCAGGCAGCGGCCGACAGATCCAGGTTCGGCGACGGAGATCGAACTGCGCCGGCTGCGCCCCCTCCGGGCTCGTAAACCTCGCCCACCTCCCCCAAAAAACCCTGGGGGAGGTTGGGGCGGCCGACGGATCCAGGTTCGGCGACGGACATCGGACTGCGCCGGCTGCGCCCCCTCCGGGCTCGTAAACCTCGCCCACCTCCCCCAAAAAACCCTGGGGGAGGTTGGGGCGGCCGACGGATCCAGGTTCGGCGACTGAGATCGGACTGCGCCGGCTGCGCCCCCTCCGGGCT
>DASUVG010000226.1:0-2131 GCA_036379135.1 Longimicrobium sp. | reverse complement strand
GACGACCTGATCGTGCACGAGCTGGTGCACGTGGAGCAGTGGAGGGACGACCCGCTGTTCGCGCTGAAGTACTGCGCGGAGTGGTTCAGGCACGGGTACCACGAGAACCCGTTCGAGAAGGTCGCTTACGCACGGCAGCGCGAGTACGCCGCCCAGAAACCAGAATCCGTACCCCCGAGGCCAATGTGAGCCAGAGGTCCGTCGTCACCATCGAGCGGCACATCATCGAGGCGGAGCGCCAGTTCCCCGAAGCCACGGGCGCCTTCTCCAACATCATGTACGACATCGCCTTCGCGGCCAAGATGATCGCGCGCGAGGTGCGCCGCGCGGGCCTAGCCGACGTGCTGGGCTACACCGGCGAGGTGAACGTCCAGGGCGAGGACGTAAAGAAGCTGGACGAGTTCGCGCACGAGGTGATCTTCAAGGCGCTGGACCACACCGGCCACCTGTGCGGAATGGCGTCGGAGGAGGAGGCGGACTTCATCCCCATCCCCGAGCGCTTTCCCACGGGCAAGTACTGCGTGCTCTTCGACCCGCTGGACGGCTCGTCGAACATCGAGGCCAACGTGTCGGTGGGCACCATCTTCAGCGTGCACCGCAAGGTCAGCGACCACCCGCGCGGCTGCGTGGAAGACTGCCTGCAGGCCGGCTACAAGCAGGTGGCGGCGGGCTACGTGGTCTACGGCTCGTCCACGATGCTGGTCTACACGACCGGCAACGGCGTCCACGGCTTCACCCTGGAGCCCTCCATCGGCGAGTTCCTGCTGTCGCACCCCAACATCCGCATCCCGGAAAAGGGGCAGCGCATCTACAGCGTGAACGAGGGGAACTACGGCAAGTGGGCGCCGGAGCAGCGGGCGCTGGTGGACTACCTGAAGGGGATGGACGGGCAGATCGCCAAGCCGTTCAGCGCGCGCTACATCGGGTCGCTGGTGGCGGACTTTCACCGCAACCTGCTGTACGGCGGCTTCTTCATGTACCCGGCGGACAACAAGAACAAGAACGGCAAGCTGCGGCTGCTGTACGAGGCGGCGCCGCTGGCCATGATCGCCGAGCAGGCGGGCGGCTGCGCCTCCGACGGCACGCGCCGCATCAACGACATCGAGCCGGAGTCGCTGCACCAGCGCACGCCGCTGTACATCGGCACCACGGAGTACGTGGAGCTGGCGGAGCGGTTCCTGGCCGGCGGCGGCCCCGGCGCGGAGGCGATGTCGATCGAGGCGATTGCGGCGGGGGTGTAGGTGAACGGGTGAACGGGTGAACGGGTGACGACGGGCGGCCTCGCCTGGAGCGATTGAAATCGCGGCTACGACGTCGCGCTGTCCGCCCGCGCGGACAAGGATCAGAACGAGCATCGGCGCCCGCTCCCACCCCGGGGCGGGCGCTTTCTCTTTCATCATTCCCCCATGCCCGAGCTTCCCGACGTCGAGGTGTACCTGGAGGCGCTGGAGCGGCGGATCGTCGGCCAGGTGCTGGCGGGAATCCGACTCGCCAACCCGTTCGTCCTCCGCACGGTGCAGCCGCGCCCGGCCGAGTTCGCCGGGGCGCGGGTGACGGGGGTACGGCGGATGGGAAAGCGGATCGTCATCGAGCTGGATGAGGACCGCTTCATCGTCATCCACCTGATGGTGGCCGGGCGGTTCCGCTGGCTGCAGCCAGGGGCGAACGTGCCGGGAAAGATCGGCCTCGCGGCGTTCGACTTCGACCACGGGACGCTGGCGCTCACCGAGGCGGGGAGCAAGCGGCGCGCGTCCATCCACCTGCTGCGCGGGGCGGCGGCGCTCCAGGCGTTCGATCGCGGCGGGCTGGAGCCGATGGACGCGACGCGCGAGCAGTTCCGCGCGGCGCTGCTCAGGGAGCGGCACACGGTCAAACGGTCGCTGACCGATCCGCGGCTGTTCAGCGGCATCGGCAACGCCTACTCGGACGAGATCCTGCACGCGGCGCGGCTCTCCCCGCTCAAGCTCACGCGGTCCCTCTCCGATGAAGAGGTCGAACGCCTCCACGAGGCCACCCGCGTCACCCTCAACAGCTGGACCGACATCCTTCGGGCCGAGACCGGCGAGGGCTTCCCCGAGGAGGTCACCGCCTTCCGCAAGGACATGGCGGTCCACGGCCGCTTCAAGCAGCC
>DASUVG010000225.1:0-79182 GCA_036379135.1 Longimicrobium sp. | reverse complement strand
AGCTGGCGGCGCAGGTGTTGGCGCCGTTGCACGTGTTGTCGCAGGTGGGGCAGCCGGGGCAGGTGTTCTGCCCGCAGTACGTCCAGCAGGTGCACTGCTCGCCGAACACCGTGCCGCGGGCCTTCTGCGGCGCGGTGGTGTGAAAGGTGTCGACCGCCAGGTCTTCCAGGTTCAGGGTAAGCTTTCCGCGCATCGTGTTCTCGAGCCGTGAAGGGTGTGCTGCGACGCGAACGGCGCCCGGACGGGAACGATCGTCGCGCCACATGGGATGAGACCTGCCCGTCTGATCAGGCGGCGGGGAGCGTGGCCGACGTCCCCGTCCGTGGTGCTTAGGCTGCGGAGCTACCGCCCGCAGCGGGTGTGGATGCCGGCGTCGCGAGCCGGCGGGGTGCGTCAGGGGCAGATGTATCCACCGCAGCGCGTGGCGTTGATCGAGCAGTCGCAGCCGGTTTCATCGCAGCTGTAGCCCGTGCCGCACTCCGGATCGTCGCACGTGTAGGCGCACGTTGCGGGACAGGTGGCGCCGCAGCTGCCATTACACGATTCATAGCAGCTCGGGCAGCCCGGACAGGTGCAGGCGGTGGGGCAGGTGCACTGCTCGCCGATCACGGTGCCCCTGGACTTCTCGGCAGACGAGGTGTCGAAGCTCTCGACCGACAGCTCTTCGAGCCTGAGGGTAAGCTTTCCGCGCATCGTGTCCTCCGGAGGGTGGGGTGGACCGCCGGCCGCACACCCGTGCGCCGGCGCAGTCAAAGGGCCGGCCCCGCTCCCGCGGGGCCGGCCGCAGTCGCGTCATTGAATCGGGCAGCAGAGTTCCATGCCGCAGTTGGTCTGCTGGCAGGTGGGCGGGACGCAGTCGCAGTCGGTGTAGTTGCACGAGTAGGCACACGTCGCCGCGCCGCTGCAGCCGGCGCAGCTGGCGTCGTCGCAGGTGTACGCGCACGTGTAGGCGCAGCTGGCGGCACAGGTGTTGGCGCCGTTGCACGTGGAATCGCACGTCGGACAGCCGGGGCAGGTGTTCTGGCCGCACTGCGTCCAGCAGGTGCACTGCTCGCCGAACACCGTCCCTTTCGCCCGCGGCGGGGTCGTGGTGTCGAAGCTGTCCACCGACAGGTCGTCCAGGTCGAGCGTCAGCTTGCCCTTCATGGGGTCCTCCGGATGGCGGGGTGGACGCCGGCCTCACATTCCTCGACCGGCGGAGACGGCGGGCCCGGGCGGGCCCGCCGCGTACGGCGCGCGGGACGCCGGCCGGCGTCCCGCGAACTTCACGGATCAGCCGCAGGTCAGGGGCACAGCCACGGCTTGCGCGCCGACGGGCCGCAGATATCGTAGTCGCACGAGTACTGGCACGTGTCCCAGCAGGTGTCGGCGCAGCTCGCGTCGTCGCAGGTCCAGGCGCAGGTGGCCGGGCAGGTGTCGCCGCAGCTGCCGTTGCACGACACGTCGCAGGTGGCGTAGTTGGCGCACGTGGGGCACCCCGGGCAGGTGCACTGCGTGTAGCAGGTGCACTGCTCGCCGAACACCGTCCCCCTCTCCTTTGGCTGCGGCGTGGTGTTGAAGCTGTCCACCAGCAGGTCTTCCAGCTTGAGCGTCAGCTTGCCTTTCATGGTGCACCTCCGGGAGAGGGATGGGTGGGATGCCGCCCGCGCCCGCGGACGGCGGGGCGAACGGCGCGCCCGGGACGGCGCGCCGTCCGTTACGCACAGCAGAAGTACGGGCCGCAGTCGGTCTGCCCGCAGGTGGCCCCGCAGTTACAGTAGGTATCGGCCGTTCCGCCGCACCACGCGGCGCAGGTGTCGTCGATGCACGTGTAGACGCAGGTCTGCGGGCAGGTGTCCGCGCACGAGGCGCCGCACGTCTGCCGCCCCTCGCACGTGTCGTAGCAGGTGGGACAGCCGGGGCAGGTGCACTGCGTGTAGCACGTGCACTGCTCTCCCAGGACCGTCCCCTTTGCCTGCCGCGCTTGCATGGTGTCGAAGCTGTCGACGGACAGGTCTTCGGGGCTCAGCCTGAGCTTGGCGCGCATGGAGCTCCTCCGGCGTGCGGCGGTGGCGTCTGCTGGATGATCCGATGGCGACCGGGACCCGCCGCGGGCGAGACGGCGAAGAACGCCGCCTCACCGGCGGGAGGCTATCGATTCCGCGTCACGGGCAGTGGTACGGGCCGCAGCCGGTAAAGCGCGGATCCGTGTTCCAGCAAGGCGCGCAGTCGCTCGCGTCGCACGTGCCGTAGCAGCTGTCGCCGCAGGTGTCGCCCGCGCAGGTCCCGTTGCACGACGCGTCGCACGACGCGCAGGTGCCGTTGCACGACGCATCGCAGGTGTTGTAGTTGGCGCAGGTGGGGCAGCCGGGGCACGTGCACTGGGTGTAGCAGGTGCACTGCTCGCCGAACACGGTGCCCCTGGGCTTCAGCGGAGCGTGGGTATCGAAGGAATCGACGGCCAGGTCCTCCAGCTTCAGCTTGAGCTTCATCGCGTCCTCCCGAACGTGAGTGGGGGTGATGACGGGCGGGAGCGCCGCAGCGGCGCCCCCGCCCCCGGTGCGCTACAGGCAGTGCTGTCCGTTGCACGCCGAGTACAGGGCGGTCGGGCAGGGCTGGTTGCTGTTGCACCAGTCGCTGTACGCGCCGCACCCGGCGCCTTCGCAGCTTCCCGCGCACGACGCGTCGTCGCACGTGTAGTTGCAGGTGTTGGGACAGGTGCCGTCGCACGTGTTGTAGTTGGCGCAGGTGGGGCATCCGGGGCAGGTGCACTGCGTGTAGCACGTGCACTGCTCGCCGAACACCGTCCCCTTCTCCTTCTCCACCGGCGTGGTGTTGAAGCTGTCTACCCGCAGGTCTTCGAGCTTGAGCGTGAGCTTGCCGCGCATGAGTCCTCCAGAGTGAGTGGGGTACAACGCCAGCCCGCGCTCGCGAAACCGGCCAGCCGGATGGGCGGGAGGCGCCCGCAGTGCGCCTCCGCCCCGCCTGCGTGAGATCAGTAGCAGATGACGTTGCCGCAGTTGGAGTACTGCGCGCTGGGGCACGGATCGTAGCTGTTGCACGCGCAGCTGTAGTCGCACGACCAGCCGCACGTGTTGTCCGTAGGACAGTCGCACGTGCCGTTGCAGCTGGCGGCGCAGGTGGGGCACCCCGGGCAGGTCTGGTCGTCGCACGTGTAGGCGCAGGTGTTGTAGCACGTCGGGCAGCCCGGGCACGTGCAGTTGGTGTAGCAGGTGCACTGCTCGCCGAACACCGTGCCCTTTGCCTTCTGCGGTGTGGTGGTGTCGAAGCTGTCCACCGACAGGTCTTCGAGCTTGAGCGTGAGCTTGCCGCGCATGGCGTTTTCCGGGATCTGATGAAGTCGTGGGATTCGGCCGTGTGGACCGAACGCGGGCGGCGGCGGCGCGAGGGCGCCGCCGCCCGCCGGTCACGTCACGCGCAGCAGGGCGACCGGCCGCAGGCAGTCTGCAGGCAGGTGGGCGGCTCGCAGCCGCAGTCGGTGTAGTTGCACGAGTATGCGCACGTCGCGGCGCCGCAGGTGCCGTTGCAGCTGGCCGCGCAGGTGTAGTCGTCGCACGTGTTGGCGCAGGTGGCCCCGCAGGTGGCGTCGCAGGTGTTGTAGTTGGCACAGGTGGGGCACCCCGGACACGTGCACTGCGTGTAGCAGGTGCACTGCTCGCCGAACACCGTGCCGCGCTTTGCCGGCGCGGTCGAGGTGTCGAACGATTCGACGGCCAGGTGGTCCAGGTTCAGGCTGAGCTTGCTGCGCATTGGCGTCCCTTCACTCGCAAGGGGTTGAAGTGGCCGGTCCACCCCGCGGACCGGCATGGCGGCGTCAGCCGGCCGGGGCGCGACGCGCGCGCCCCGGCCGTCGCTGCATCAGGGGCAGACCGCGCCGCCGCAGGCGGACGCGTCCGCGGACTGGCCGCAGCGCCAGCAGTTGGTGTAGGCGATGGTCGCGCCGCAGTTGCACGTGCCGCCACACGACACGTCGTCGCAGGTGTAGGGACAGGTGTAGTCGTCGCAGGTGTTGGCGCACGTGTTGGCGCAGGTGGCGTCGCAGGTGTTGTAGTTGGCGCACGTGGGGCAGCCGGGGCAGGTGCACTGCGTGTAGCAGGTGCACTGCTCGCCGAATACCGTGCCGCGCGGGGGCTGCGGGCGCGACGTGTCGAACGACTCGACGGTCAGATCCTCCAGGACCAGCTTGAGCTTGGTGCGCATGGGGACTCCCTCACGTGGGGGGGTGGATTGCCGGCCCGCATCCGCGGTACCGACGCGAACGGCCGCGCCCCCCATCGGGGACGCGGCCGTCTTGATTCACCTCTGGATCCTCACCACCGCCCGGCAACATGCCTTCGCGCACGCGAGCACGCGAAGGCGGCAACAGGTCCCAAGACGACAGTCAGGCTTAACGAGCATCATTCCGCGCAGTGTTGACGCCGTGCGTTCACGTCCGCCGGGCACCAGTGGGCGCCCGGCGCGAACGCCGTGTACGGGATACGGGTGCGGGGTACCCGGACGGGTGGCCACACGCTGTCTCCGAAAAGGCGGAAATTGTATGATGCAAATTAAAGGCCGGAAGAGATAGTCGCACGGAGTGAACGCCGCTCATTTTACTGCGGCGTCACGAGTTGCGCCCCGAACAACGAAACCCTCGTGATCACTGACTGCGATCACGGGGGCGAGAGGCGCGACCCCACTGCGTGGGCCGGTAGGCTTTGCCAGAGCGCCGCGGGATGTAGACGTCGCGGGACCGGTAGTAACAGGGATCAGGAGGGCCAGGGCATGTCAAGCACCGTGCATTGAGCGGGGCGCGTACCACGAGCGCACAGCGGGGGCGTCGGGACTGCGGGACGACGAAGCCCCCGCGACCGCTGGAAGCGATCACGGGGGCATGAGTCCGGCCCCACCGCGCGGGCCGGTAAGCTTTGCCAGGGCGCCGCGGGATGAGCGTCGCGGGACCGGTAGTCCGGTCGAGCCGGCGGAGCGGGCCACGTGCGGTGGGGCCGTGGATGCACGATGCATCATTCCGTTCCGCGGCGCAAGGAAACATTACACGCCGCCCGCGTCCCCCCGCGCGGAGCGTTTGCCCGCAAAGCGTCCAACGGCCATGCAGGCAAGGAGTTGCGCAACCCGCCGGCACTCCCCGCGGCAGATCCGCAACCAGGCGCGTCCATTGCCAGTACAGGCCGATGGGCGCGGGAGGCACATCGCGCTGTGCCCCCGCCGCAGACGCGGCGGCCAACGCCTTCCCGACGGGTTCCTTCCCTGCTGCATCCCGTTCCATCATCTCAGGAGGTTTTCAGATGCGCGCACTTCGACTTCTCCCCATCCTCGCGGCCCTGTTCAGCCTGAACGCCGCACACGCACAGGATCCCTGGTTCGCCCAGGTGCAGGGGCTGCTTGCCGCCGACGCGGACGCGCTGGCTTCGTACGACGTGGTCCTGTCGCACGACGTGATGTACGGCAGCCTGAACGCCGGAGACGAGTCCAGCTTTTCCATCACGCTGGAGGCCGGGGTTACGTACTTCATCGTGGCCGAGTGCGACAACGACTGTCACGACATCGACCTCACGCTGTACCGGGACAACGGGACACCCGTCCTGCAGGACATCGAACCCGACGATTACGCCGTGATCCGCATCACGCCCACGCATACGCGCACCCAGGTCCACCCGGCCATGGCGGGGTGTGCGAGCGACCCCTGCCGATGGGGCGTCGGCATCTTCAGCGACCAGTAGGTGGGCCGGCTCGAGCACGCTCCCCGCGCGGCAGAAGTCCACCTCTGCGGAGTGATACGGGTCAGACCAGACACCACGAACGCAAGCAGGGCCGGCGGAGGAGATCCGCCGGCCGTGCCTGGCCTGTGCCGATCAGCCGCGCGCGGTCAGACGGCGCCGGCCATCTTCTCCGCGTGCCTGTGCGTGCCCAGAAGCTCCTGGGCCACGATGTAGCCGGAGCCGCCGTTGATGCCGTGGCCGGGCCACGTCGCCGCGCCCAGCATGTGCACATTCGGCACGGCGGTGCGGTGGCTGGGCTGCCCCGGCAGCGGGCGGAACAGGTAGCTCTGCGACACGTCGTGCGAGCCGCCGTACGGGTCTCCGGGGCCGGAGTTGGGGTTGAACGCGGCGATATCCGCCGGGGAGGTGACGTGCATCCCCAGGATGGCGCCGGGGACGTTGGGAAGGTGCTGCCCCACGATGCCGATCAGCCGCTCCGCGAACCGCTGCTTCAGGTCCGCCGTCCAGCTGCCGTCGCCCACGTCGATGCCGCCGGCCGCGTCGCCGCGGGGGCGGTTGGGGACCTCCAGCACCTGGATGCGCATGATCGCCTTGCCCTCCGGCGCGCGCGACGGGTCCAGCGTCGTCGGCACGTCGATGGAGATGGCCGGCTCGGCGGGAAGCCAGCCGTTCATCGCCTGCGTCACGTGCAGCGCGGTGTGGGCCAGCGAGCGCGCCAGGTGCGGCTGCCCCGTCTGCGCCATCCGCGGGTCGGACCACCGCGGCGCCTCGGAAAGCGCGAGCTGGATCTGCACGCAGCCGCGGCCGTAGCGGTACTGGCCGGCGCGCTTCACCAGCGGCGCGGGGACGTCCGCATCCGCCAGCAGCGTGAGGTACATCTGGTCGGGCGCCACGGACGCCACCACGGTGTCCGCGCCGATCTCCTCGCCCTGCGCGTTGCGCACGCCCACGGCCCGGCCGTTCTTCACGATGATGCGCTCCACCGAGGTGCTGGAGCGCACCACGCCGCCGCGGTCCTCGATCAACCGGACGAGCGCCTTCGCCAGCATCTCGCTGCCGCCCACGGGGAGCGCCATGCCGCCGCCCATCAGCGCCATCAGCGTCAGCGGCACCCAGAAGCCGCCGTTGGCACCGTCCGGCGTGCGGCCCAGGTGCATCACCCAGGGCGCCACCATCGCCTGGAACACATCCGACTTGAAGCGCCCCTCCAGCACGTCGCGCGCGGTGGTGAAGAAGTCCGCGGCGAAGTCGGTGTAGCCGGCGCCCTCGCGGTTCACCATCAGCCTGCGGATGACCTTCTTCGCCTCGTCGCTGGCCAGGTCCAGGTTGAAGAGGCCGAACACGTCGCCCGCGTGCGCGCCGAACTCCTGCATCATGGCGCCGAATGCGGCGCCGTCGCCGGGAGCCAGGCGCTCGCACTCGGCCACCTGCTCGCCGAAGTCGCGGCAGAAGACGGCGGTGCGGCCGTCGGGAAGCGACACGCCGGTGGGGTACGGCGTGTTGACGTAGTGCAGCCCGCGCTCCTCCAGCTCCGGCCCCAGCTCGGCGTAGGCGGCGCCGGTCAGGAAGAGCGGGTGCGCGGCGGAAAAGGTGTCGTGCTTGAAGCCGGGGAGCGTGAGCTCGTCGGTGCGGACGAAGCCGCCGGGACGGTCGTTGCGCTCCAGCACCAGGACGCTGCGCCCGGCGCGGGCAAGGTACGCGGCGGCGACCAGCGCGTTGTGGCCGCTGCCGATGAATACGGCGTCGAACTTCTCCATGGGAGGGATCTCCGGATCGGGATCGGGTTGCACGAACGGAGGCCGCGCATCCGCGGCCCCGTGGGGGTGTGCCAGGACGTTCTGGGTGGATGCGTCCCGCGGAAGATGGATCACGCCACTCGGCGAAAAACTATCGTTTGCAGGATGCTCTCACCAGTCCCCGAACGGCGTACGGCAACCGCCGTTCCGCCCCTGCAGCCCGGACAGGGCCTCATCCAACCCGTTGTGGAGCATCGTGTTCCCGCATCGCTCGCGTGAACGGAACTTTTGAAAACGTGTGGATGGCGCGCCGCAGGCGGGACACGGATGTCTCAGCACGGATGCGCGGGAAACGGCGCACGAAGAGGCTTGACGCGGCCGGATGATGCGGGGATACCTTCAGCCGGAGTCCGTCTCCGGCACACGGGGACCGGCGCGCCGAAGGTTCATCCCGCACGAACCATCTCCGCCTTCATGCTCGACGAGATCCTCGCGCTGCCCGGCAACCGGGCGGCCTTTCAGGACCTGTCCGCCGTGCTCGCCGCGCGCGAGGCCATCGCCTTCGTGGGCGCGGGGGCGTCGGCCGGAATTTATCCGCTCTGGGACCAGTTCATCGAGCAGATGGGCGACTATGCCGTGGCGCAGGGAAAGGCCGACGCGCAGGACCGCGCGCGGTGGAAGGGCGACCGGACCTCCACGCCGCAGCAGCGCGTGAGCACCATCGTCCGCAAGCTGGGCCCGGCGCACTACCACCAGTTCCTGCGGGAGACGTTCGGCGCCCGGCGCGGCCCGGACAGAAAGGCGTACACGCGGGTGCACGAGGCGCTGCTGCGGCTGCCGTTTCGCGGCTATGTGACCACGAACTACGACTCCGGGCTGGAGTTCGCGCGCGCGGAGGTTCGCCCCGCCTGCCTGACCACGGGAACCCCCACCTGGCAGGACGAGGACGAGGTGCACCGCTGGCTTACCGGCGACGTGTTCCGGTCGCCCGACGCCTGCCCCATCCTGTGGCTGCACGGACACTGGAACCGCCCGGTGAGCATCGTGCTGGACCTGAGCCAGTACCTGGCGGCATACCGGCCCGGCCTGTACCGCAAGACGTTCGAGCGCCTGTGGCAGCAGGACCGGCTGGTCTTCGTGGGATTCGGGTTCAGCGACCCGCTGTTCACCTTTCTGGTGGGCGAGATGCTGCGGGACGCGGGCGCCGCGCACGCCGTGCCGCGCCACGTGGCCCTGATGGGCCTGCCGTACCCGGACGACGGCTCGCCGCCGGACGTGGAGCGGGTGCACGAGCAGCGCGACGCGCTGGAGCGCGACTTTCACGTCCGCCCCCTGTTCTACCGCATCAAGCCGCGTCCCGGCGGCGGCGAAGACCACGGCGAGCTGGCGGTGCTGCTGGACGCGCTCGCCGCCGCGGAGCCGTCCGCCGCGCCGCCGCCACGCGGCGGACGCGCCGCCGCGCCGGCCGCCGCGCCGTACGCCCCTTCGGGCGCGGGCGCGTTCGCCGAGAGCTGGGTGCACGAGACCACGGACGACGAGCGGTTCACGGGGCGCGCGGAGGCACGCGCGCGGCTGGACCGCTGGGTGCGCGACCCCGCCGTGCGCGCGCTGGGAGTGACCGCGGTGGGCGGCAGCGGCAAGACGGCGCTGGTGGGGCACTGGCTCAAGCGGACGGACGGATGGCGGAGCCGGCCGTTCACCGGCGTGTTCGGGTGGAGCTTCTACCAGGAGCTCGACAGCGCCCGCTTTCTGGAGTCGTTCCTGGACTGGGCGCACCACGCCCTGGGCGCACCCGCCCCCGGTGAGGCCGCGGACCCTGTGGCCGCCGCCCTGCGGACCCTGCAGGCGCACCCGCTGGTGGTGGTGCTCGATGGGCTGGAGGTGCTGCAGGAGGGGCAGGACAACGCGCGGTTCGGCCGCTTTCTGGACCCGCGCCTGCACCGGCTGCTGGTGGGGATGTGCACGCGGGAGCACGCCAGCCTGGCCGTGCTCACCAGCCGGTTCGTCTTTGCCGACCTGAGCCGCTACCTGGGGACGGCGTTCCATCAGCTGGACCTGCCGGGGCTGGCGCCGCAGGACGGCGCCGCGCTGCTGGGCGAGCTGGAGGTGTACGGGCGCGACGCGGAGAGGCGGGAGGTGAGCCGCCGGCTGGAGGGGCACCCGCTTGCCCTGCGCGTGTTCGCCGAGGCGGTGCCGGACGCCCTGCGGGAACAGCCGCGCCTGTTCCTGCAGCGCGTGCTGCAGGCCGGCGAGCTTCGCGCGAATGCGCCGCTCACGCGCAAGGTGCGGCGGCTGCTGGCGTTCTACGAGGAGCGGCTTCCCGCGTCACAGGTCGACGTGCTTCGCGTGGTCTCGCTGTTCCGCGCCCCGGTGGCGGAGGAGACCATCGAGTTCCTGGCGACGGCGCTCTTTGCCCGCAAACGGCGCGCGCCGGCCGCCGACACCATCGCCGCGCGGCTCCGGACGCTGCTCACGCGCGGCATCCTGACCCGCGAGCTGGTCCCCGGCGGCTACGGCTACGCCGCGCACCCCATCCTGCGCGACCACTTTCGTGAAGCGTGGCTGCGCGCGGAGCCCGGCACGGCCCGGCGCGCCGCCGACCTGCTGGTCCAGGGCCCCTCCGGCGAAGACGACGTGCGCGCCGAGCGTTCCTACGCCGACGACGTGCTGCTCGGCGGGCGCCCGTCCGGCGAAGACGGCGTGCAGGAGATGGGGCCGGTGCTCGTCGCCGTCGAGCTGCTGCTGGACATTGGCCTGTTCCCGGGGGCGGACCGGCTCTTCGTCGCGCGGCTGGGCGGCTGGGAGGCGTTCTGGCAGGCGTCCGCGGTCACGGACGGGCTGCGCTGCGTGAGCGGCTTCGTGCGTGACGCGGAGCGCCGCGCGCGGTGCGAGCAGGCGCTGTCGCGGCGAACGCTGGGGTTCTACCTCTTTCAGGCCGGCGTGCTGGCCCGCCTGGCCGGCCACCTGGACCTGGCGGAAGAGTTCTACCGCGACGCGGAGCCGGTGCAGAGAAAGTCTCGCGACCGCTCCGGCCTGTGCGCCACGCTCTGCGCACGCGCGGACCTGCTGATCGCCTGCGGGCGCCTGGCCGAGGCGATGAGCGCCGCGAAAGACGCGCTGGCGCTGGCGGACGAGGACGACGACGAGATGTACGAGTCGCTGGGCGACGCACACGCGGCGTGCGGGCGCGTGCACGCGGTGCTGGGGGACGCGTGGGCCGCCGCCCGGGAGTTCGCGTTCGCAGACATGCTGAGCCACCAGGAGATCAGCCACCTCTCCCGCGTGTGGAGGCTGGCCTCGGCGGAGCTCCAGCTTCGCCTGGGAGACGCGGGCCGCGCGCTCTCGCTGCTGGCGGAGCTGGACGCGGGCACGGACGTGGCCGCGTGCGCGCTCACCGCCGCCTGCGCGCTGTCGCCGGGCAGGGTGGCGCCCGCGGAAAAGGCGCTCGCCCGGGCGGACGGCCTCCTGGACGCGTGCGAAAGCCCCGACGACCTGGCCGCGTACCACCTGGCGGCGGGCGCGCTGGCCCTGGCGCGCGACGACGCGGCCGGCGCGGCGTCGGCCGCCGCGGCGGCGCTGGCCCTGGCGCAGCCGCTGGGAATGCGGCTGGCGCACACGGACGCGCTGGTCTGCCGGGGCCGCGCGCACGTGTTGAAGGCGGAGGAGGCGGAGGGCGAGACCGAGCGCGGCGACTGGCTGGCCCGCGCGCTCGACGACGGGGAGTACGCGCTGCGCCTGGCCAGGGAATGCGGGTACGCCTGGGCGGAAAAGGATGCGCTCCTCCTCCTGGCGCGCGTCCACGAGGGCCTGGCCGGCGTGCAGGCAGCCGCCGCGGACGAGGCGGGGGAAAGCCGCCACCGCGAGCAGTCCCGGCTGGCCCAGGAGGAGGCCGCCGCATATTCCGCCCGGCTCTTACTCTCGAAGGAGGATCTGAAGAAGGTGGAAAAGGCGGCCAGGTCCGAGCTGCACGAGCGCGGAATCGTGTGGACGTGGGGACTGTGAAGGGCTGACGCCCCGCGCACGGCTCCTCGGCGGATCTGCGTCGCGGTCGTGGTGCGCACTGCGCCCCGCCGGGACCCTCACCCGCTCGCTTAGGCTCGCACCCTCTCCCGCTTGCGGGAGAGGGTATAAACGGCACGCAGGTCCGTGGTGCGCTCGGCGGCGGCGGCCCTGTTCACGCACCTGACTCACCATGCGCGCAGGCCCTTGCCCATGCGAGCAGGTGAAGCCCCGTTTTGCGAGGAACGAGCAAAGACGGGGCTTATGGCCTTTCCAGCCGCGGGCTTCAGCCCGTGGCGGCTTCACCCGTGGCGCCTTTACCCGTGGCCGACGGGGCGCGGACGCGACGTGCCAACGACGAAAACGGGCCGGCGGATCGCTCCGCCGGCCCCGTCGTTATCCACCGGATCCCGAATCAGCCCTGCGTCTGCTCGGTGCTCTCGGTGCCCAGCTGCGCCTGGCCGGCCTCGCCGCCGATCTCGATGCGGCGGCGGCGCGCCTTTTCGCTCTTGGGGACGGTGACGGTCAGCACGCCGTCCTGGAAGGCGGCCTGGATGTTGTCGGCGTCCACGTCGCGCGGAAGCACGAAGCTGCGGGTGAAGGTGCCGTAGCGGCGCTCGGCCAGGTGCCAGCGGCCCTGCTCGCCCTCCGTGCGCTGCTCGCGCTTCTCGCCGCGGATGGTGAGGACGTTGTTCTCGATGTCGATGTCGATGTTCTCCCGCTTCAGGCCGGGCATCTCGGTGACCACGCGGATCTCGCGCTCGGTCTCGACGACGTCCGTCTCGGGCGCGCGCATCAGGCTGTTGCCGTTGGCGGCGCGGCCGGCGTTGCCGAAGAACGTGTCGAACAGCTGGTCGAACGGCTCGGCGTAGCGGGTGGTGGGATAGAGTGCCATGGTCGTTCCTCCGGTCTGGGTCCTAAAGTCTCGACGGTGTCTGATGATCAAGTGGCGGGGATGCACCGTCTCATCCGCGCCGGCTGCCCGGGGAAAAGGCAACGGGCATACCGCTCCGGATCGGTCAAATCGACAAGGGTTCTTTCGGATTGGCAGGCGCGCTCTGCATCGATGACAGCGATGCGTCTGGAAGCCCCACGTGCCCGCGAGCCTCGCGGTGCTACGGCCAGTTCCGAGCAGGCGGAGAGGAGGTCCTTCGGTCGCGCGCAGGGGGCGGAGGCGTGGGCCAGTTTCGCGCGGCGCTCCCTCAGGAAGTCACGTCTGGCTGGTTGTGGAGTGATGAAAAAAGGCCGGGACCGCGGCTGCGGTCCCGACCTCCTGCATCATGCTCGCGTGCGGTTTCCCACTCTCGCACTCTCGCACTCTCGCACTCTCGCACTCTCGCACTTCCGCACTTCCGCACTTCCGCACTTCCGCACTCCCGCACTCCCGCACTCTCGCACTCTCGCACTCCCGCACTTCCGCACTTCCGCACTCCCTACCGGCACTCCTCGCTCACCACCTGCCCCTCGATGACCACGGCGCAGACGTGCGAGGTGTATTCGAACGGATCGCCGTCGAAGACCACCACGTCACCGTCCTTGCCGCGCTCCAGCGAGCCCACGCGGCGCTCCTGGCCGATGACGCGGGCGGCGTCGATGGTGATGGTGCGCAGCGCGTCTTCCATCGACAGCCCGTTGGCCGCGGCGATGGCGGCCTCGAAGAGCACCACGCGCGTCTTGGGGACGTAGCCCTCGAAGCCGCTCTGCAGGGCCACGGTGATGCCGGCCTCGCGCAGCCGGCGGGCCGTCTCCAGCGTGGCGCCCGCCGTCTCGCCGCCCAGGCGCACCATGGAGGGGTGGATGATGACGGGCACGCCGGCGCGGCGGATCTCGTCGATCACCAGGTAGCTCTCGGCCCCGCCGTCCAGCACCATGTCGAAGCCGAACTCCTCCTTGAGGCGCAGCGCCGCCAGGATCTCCGGCACCCGCTGGGCGGTGATGAGCGCCGGCACCTCGCGGTTCAGCACGCGGGCCAGCATCTCCAGCCCCAGGTCCCGCGCGCCCGCGCCGCCCTGCCCCTCGCCGCCCCCGCCGCCGCGGTTCGCGTTGCCGCCGCCGGCCGCGCGAGGCTCGTTCGTCGCGCGGTCCGCCGTCCGCGGATTCGCGGCGGCGCTGGCGCGGTCGCCATCGCGCATGCCGGCCGGCTCGCCGGGTCCGCCGCTCCCGCCGCGGCTGCCGCCGCCTGTGCCGCCGCGGCGGCGGTCGTACTCGCGCGCCTTCTGCAGCTCCGCGCGCAGCAGGGCGATGCCGCGCGAGCGCGTCCCCGCGTTGCGAAAGTTGCCGGTGACCTGCGGGCCCAGGGTGAAGGCGACCATCGTGGTGGTATCCACCAGCGCGTCGCCCACGTCGTTGCCGCGCGTCTTGACCACCATCGTCTGCCCGCTGACCAGGGCGCCGGGGCCGTGGCCGGTGTGCACCGTGGTCACGCCGTAGCCGCGCAGCCACGACACCAGCTGCTCGCGGGCGTTGTAGGCGTCGATGGCGCGCAGCTCGGGGGCGATGGCCTCGTTGCGGTCCAGCTGGTCCTGGTCGTGGGGCTGGCCCATCGCGCCGGCCAGGCCCACGACGCTGTGCGCATCCACCAGCCCCGGGGTCACCACCCGCCCGGTGAGCGTCCGGTAGCCGGCGGGGATCTGCACCTCCGCCGCCGTGCCCACGCGCTCGATCTTGCCGTCCGCGCCGACGAGGACCACGCCGTCGCGGATGGGTGCGCCGGACATGGTGTAGACCGTCTCGCCGCGCACCGCCACCTGCGCATCCGCCGTCGAAGCGAATGCCAGCGCCGCCGACGCCAGCGCGATTCCGTATGTCCGCCGCATCAGTGGCCCTCCTCGCCGTCGTGGGTGTGCATGGCGGCGCCGTCGAACACGTCCGGCCCGCCGACGGCGAACATGCGGTCGATGGGATCCGCCAGGTCGAACACCTTGGTCCCTTCCACCCAGGTCTGCTCCACGTGCGTGTAGACGCTCAACGGATCGCCGGAGAGGACGATGAAGTCCGCGTCCTTCCCCGCTTCCAGCGTCCCCACGCGCGCCTCCACCCCCATCATCCGCGCCCCGGCGATGGTCATGGCCTCCAGCGCGCGCTCGCGCGACATCCCCGCCCGCACGCCGAAGCCGGCGGAGCGCAGAAAGAAGCGGCTGTCGGTGATGCCATCGTCGGTGTGGAACGCGGTCAGCACGCCCGCCTGCTCCAGCGCGCGGCCGTTCACGTTGCTGAACTCCAGCGCCTCCAGCTTTCCGCCCGGCGAGTCCAGGACGATGATACTGGCCGGCGCGCCCGACGCGGCGATCTCGTCGGCCACCTTGTACGCCTCGCTCACGTGCTGCAGGACGATGCGAAAGCCGAACTCGCGCGAAAGCCGCAGCGCCGTGAGGATGTCGTCCGCGCGGTGGGTGTGGAAGTGGACGACGCGGCGGCCGTCCAGCACCTCGGCCAGCGCCTCCAGCTCCAGGTCGCGCGGCGTCACCCGGTCCGCGCCGCCGGCGGTACGGATCTTCTCCCGGTACTCCTGCGCGCGGACGAAGCGCTCGCGCACGATGGAGGCGGCGCGGCCGCGCGTGCCCGGAAAGGGCGCCTCGCCGCGGGGGTTGGTACCGTTGGCCATCTTCATCCCGCCGCAGATCTCGCGCAGCACGTCGCTGCACAGCAGCAGGTCGTAGATGTCGGTGCCGTCGCGCAGCTTGAGGTAGGCCGTCTGGCCGCTCATCAGGTGGCCGCTGCCGGGCATCACGTTGACGGTGGTGATGCCGCCGGCCTGCGCCTTCTGGATCCCCTCGTCGCGCGCGTCGATGGCGTCGAGGATGCGGACGGACGGGTGCATGGGGTTGGATCGATCGCCCCCGTCGCCGCCGCCGATGTGCGAGTGCGTGTCCACCAGGCCGGGCATGATGGTCTTGCCCGTGGCGTCGTGCACCACCGCGCCGGCGGGGATGGCCGTCTCCGGCCCGCCCACCGCGGTGATCTTTCCTCCCTGCACCACCAGCACGCCGTTGGGGATCGGCGCACCGGAGATGGGGATGAGGGTGGCGCCCCGGAACGCGTGCGGCTGCTCCTGCCCGGTCAGCGGCAGGGCGGCCGCCGTTGCGAGGAGCGCCGCGGACAGCGTACGTCTCATGAGGGGATTGGGAACGGGGGACAGGGAACAGGAGGCGGGCAGACGCCCGTCACCGGGTAAAGCGAGGCGTCGCCGGAACCGGGTCCGCGGCGGCGCCTGACTGCAGCCATGTGTCGATGGGATACAATATACGGGCGTCCGTCCGGTCGCCAGAGATCGGCGGGTCCCCCACCCCCCGGCCCACCCTCCGGCAAACCGCGCCGGGGGCGACAAGCGCTTCGAAAGACATCGGGCTGCGTCCGCCGGGGGGCCCCTCCCCCGGCCCCTCCCCGCTCGTTCCTCGCGGAGAGGGGAGAATTCGATCGCGTTCCGGCATCTCGTGTCGCGGCGGCTTCCTCCATCCGTCGCACCGTCCGAACGCGAGTCGCATTCCTCCTTTCACGCCTCGTCACAAACCCGTCGTGCAAACGGGCAGCGGGTGCCAACGTGGCTGGGGGAGAGGGCGCGGATGAAATGGTTCTCCACCGCCCATCCCCTTGAATCCGCAACCGAGAGCGTACGATGAAAAAGCTGACGCTGAACCTTGAGGAGCTGGACGTGGAGTCGTTCCAGACCGCGGCGCGCGACCGGGAGAACGGAACGGCACGGGATGCGTGGAGCGACGACTCCATCTGCCCCACCACGGCCCCCAGCGAACGCCGCCCCTGCTACTGACGCGGCGGGTGGATGCGCTGAAACGACGACCGCGGCGCCGGGAGACGGTGCCGCGGTCGTGCTCACGAAGGCATTTGCGGAGGCCGCCGGCCGGGAGACGACGGCGGAGGGAAAACCCACCCCGCCGGGGCGGCCGCTCCATCCGGTCGCACCCGCCTGTCACGCGTCGCGGCAGCGGGACGCGGCTCGTCACACACGCATGTGCGCGAGGGAGGCGCGGCCACATCCTGGCTGCGGGATGCGGCGCGGGTGAACGCTTCTCCGCCGCCCGATCCCTCGAATCCGCAACCGGGAGCGCAAGATGAAAAAGCTGACTCTGAACCCTGAAGCGCTGGAAGTGGAATCGTTCCAGACCGCGGAGCGCGGCGGGGAGAACGGAACCGCGCGGGATGCGTGGAGCGACGAGTCCGTCTGCCCGACCACCGCCCCCAGCGAACGCCGCCCCTGCCCCTGACGCGGGTCCCCCACCCCCGGCCCCCTCCCCGCTCGTTCCTCGCGGAGAGGGGAGGTCGTTACCGCTGGATCGGGGGCTCGTCGACGGGAATCGAACTGGCGCCCGACGGGGCCCCCTCTCCCCCGGCCCCTCTCCCCCGCTGCGCGGGAGAAAGGGGAGAATTCGATCCCGTCTCGGAAGGTGCGCCGCACCTCCCTCCCCCGCGCAGTTTGCGGGGGAGGGCCGGGGAGGGGGGCGGCCCACCATCCCGCGCCCACATCATCCGAAACCCTCGATTCCCTGCCCCAACAACAAACCTCCCCGGTAGTTCCCGGGGAGGTCCCCTTGTCCCCTTGTCCCCCTGTCCCCCTGTCCCCCTGTCCCCCTGTCCCCCTGCCCCCCTCAGCTCCTCAGGCGCATCACCCAGCGGTACGCCTGGATCTGGTCGCGCTCGAAGCCGTCCACGCATCCCCACAGGTACAGCTGGAACACGCGGTACGCCGCCTTGCCCCAGCGCTGCTCGATCTGCTCGCGGTGCTGGTCAAGGTTGCGGGCCCAGTGCAGCGTGGTAAGGCGGTAGTTCTCGCGGTCGTTCAGCACCGTCTCGATCTCGAACGGGCTGCGCGCCACGGCGCCCAGGTAGTCGTGCAGGCACAGCGGCGTGCCGTTGCCGCGAAAGACGTAGCGCTCGAAGAAGGTGGATACGTCGTACTTCTGCCGCGTGGCGCTGGCGTCCAGGCAGATGCGGCCGCCCGGCTTGAGCACCCGCGCGTAGTGCGTGAGCGTCTCGGCGTAGTTGGGCAGGTGCTCCGTCACGCCCAGGTTGACGATGGCGTCGTACCGCTGCGCCGGGTGGTGCTCCCACAGGTGCTCGCGGCGCACCTCGCACGGCAGCTGCTCTCCGTGGATGAGCGCGTTGATGAACGCCTCCGACTCGCGCGAGATGGTAAGGCTGGTGACGCGGACGCCCTTCTGCCCCGCGTGCTGCGTGAACGCGCCCCATCCGCCCCCCACGTCCAGCACGCGGTCCCCCGGCCGTGCGCCGATGGCGTCGAGCGCGAAGTCCAGCTTGCGGGTGATGGCGTCTTCCAGCGGCTCGTCTGCGTGGGCAAAGACGCCCTGGGAGTAGCAGCGGTGGCGCGCGTCCAGGAACAGGAGGTAGAACTCGGGCTCGCGGTCGTAGTGCTCGGCGATGAAGGCGCGATCGCTGGACACCTGCCCCACGATCAGCGGCCGCACGAACCGCATCACCGAGCGCAGGGGGTGCCGGTCGCTGAACATCGATCGCAGCGCCAGCAGCGGCTTGATCTCGCCCACCACGTCCAGCGCGCCGGAGAGGTACGCCTCGCACACGGCGAGGGCGTCCATCGTCGCCAGGGCGGCGGCGCCGCGGCGGTCGTTCACCACCACCGTGGCCGCGGGGTCGCCGCGGCCGAACACGGCGGGGTCGCCGCCGGGCAGCTGCAGCGCAAACGACGGCGCGCCGTGCGCGACGCCCTCGTACCCTCTCCGGACCATCCGCACCACCCGATCGAACGATTCCATCTGCTCCTCCGCCGCTGACGTCCAGGGCGCCCGGCCCGTTGTGAACGGTCTCGATCCCCCTCTCTCGCCTTGGTCCCGCTATTCCCTGCTCCCTGTTCCCTCACCCGGCCGTTCCGCCCACCCGGCCACCGCCTCGCGCGCGTAGGCGTAGCCCACCTCCGAGATCTCCTGCATCTGCTCGAACCCCATCAGCGCGAACCCCTCGATCGGCGGGCGCAGGCAGAAGTCCGCCTTGCTGATCGCCTCCTTCTCCCGCCAGCTGCTGTGGAGCAGCGACGAGCGCATGGCCATCTCCATGATCCCCGGGAACGGGCGCGACCCGGCCACCCGCCGGAACCGGCCGCGCAGCACCTCCCACGCGGTGGGGACGTGGTCCGCCGTAAAGCTGGCGTCCTCCTCCAGCGACACCTCCGAGGCGATGACGACGCCCACGCCCTGGTCGCGCATCACGTCCGCGGGAAGGTTGTTCAGCAGCGCGCCGTCCACCAGCAGGTGGTTGCCTTCCAGCACCGGCGGGGCAAAGACGGGGATGGATGCGCTGGCCAGGACGTACTTTCGCAGCAGCCCCGTGCGATGGACCATCATCTCCGCGGTCGTCAGGTTGCTGGTGACGGCGAAGTACGGCGTCCACAGGTCCTCGATCTCCGTGTCGCCGTACACGCGCTCGCCGCAGACGCCGGCCAGGCGGTTGTCCACCAGGGAGACCAGGGGAAGGGTGAGCTGCTTCTGCGGGCGCCACTCCAGGTAGATGCGGCGGTTCATGGCCAGCAGGTCGTCGGGGGCGATCCCCAGCGCGTACTGCGCCGCCACCCCCGCGCCCATGCTGGTGCCGCCGATGTAGTCGATGGGCACCCCCGCCTCGGCCAGCGCGCGCAGCACGCCGATGTGCGCGAACCCCCGCGCCCCGCCGCCGCCCAGGACCACGCCGACGGCGCGCCCCGCCAGCATTCGCCCCAGCCGCTCGAAGTCGGCCGCTCGGTCCCAGCGCAGGTGCACGTGCTCGCGCACCTGCCGCCCCGCCAGCCAGCGGCGGGTGCCGCTGGGCCGCCGGGTACCGTCCGCGTGCACCAGCACCAGCACCTCGTGGGCGTCGGTGGAGCGGTCCTCCAGCTTCGCCAGCGCGGTCTCCACCGGTCCCGGACCGGGATCCTCGTCCGCGCGGGCGAGCAGGATGACGCGGTCCGCCTGGCGAATGCAGCGGCGGGTCCAGGCGCTGGCGCCCTCCTCGGCCTGGTAGAGGACGAAGCGGTGGTCCACCTCGCGGGCCTCCAGCCAGGCCAGCAGCCGCGCGGTGTCGGGCGCCTGGCCCCAGGCCTGCGCGATGCCGGTCTCCGCCATCCGCCGCTCGGCCTCCGCGGCCGTCAGGTGCAGCGTGGGGCCGTGCTCCGCCAGCGCCGCCGCCAGCCGCTCGCAGAACGCGGCCACGGGCGCGCCGGGGCTGGCGGCGACCACGGCCACGTTGGTGACGCGCGCCACTGTCCCCTCCGCCCCGCGGTTCACGCGGTCCACCACCAGCCGGGTGACGTGCCGCAGCGTCTGCGGGCGGCGGGCGACCAGCTTCTCGAACTCCGCGTTCTCCAGCCCCACCAGCACGGAGTCGCGCACCGCCTCCACCCGCTCGCCGCGCGGCTCGCAGCCGAAGAAGGAGAGCTCGCCCACGATCTCTCCGCGGGCCGCCTCGCCCAGCACGCGCGCGCCGCCCTTCTCGATGCGCACGGTGCGCAGCCGGCCGCTGATGACCAGGTAGAGCGCGCCGCCGGTCTGGTTCTGCTCGAAGAGCAGCTCGCCGCGCCGGCGGTGGATCCACTCCGCCATGTCGACCAGGTCGTCCAGCAGCGCGCGGTCCATGGCGCCGAAGACGGCGTGCAGGCGGCAGAGCAGCTGCTGCCGCTGGACGCGCTCCCACTGCGCCTTCAGCTCCGGAAAGCTGCGGGCCAGCGCGTCGCGGTCCGTGTCCGCCACCCGGGCGAGATCCACCTCCGTGGCGGCGCGCACCTCCACGGTGCCGCGGCTGCCGGCCAGCACCTGCAGCTCGTCCACCGCCTCGCCCGGCTCCATCGTCCGCAGCAGCGTCTCTTCGCCGTCGGGAAGGCGCTCCACCACCTGCACCTGGCCGGCGAGCAGCAGGTACAGCGCGGGCTCGGCGCTCCCGGTGCGGAACAGCGTCTCGCCCGCGGCCGCGCGCACGGGGCGCATGGCCGCCGCCAGCGCGTCCGCGGCGTCCGGGCCCAGCGCGCCGAAGTGGGTGGCGAGCTGCGCGTGAAAGTCTGGAGAAAGCACCGCGGAGTCCGGCATGAGATCGCGTCCGGCGGAACGGGGGAAGGCCGGTCCAATGTAGGTTGCACACGGGACCGGGTGCAAGGATGTGCTACAGATGCCCCGAAGTGCGCGGACGCCGGCCGATGTCGAGCGGAGAAGAAATTCTCCGCAAAGAAAATGGGGGAACGGAGGAAAGTGACTCCTCCGTTCCCCCCGTTCTCCTGTCCGGAAAGCGCGCCGCGCACCTCGATCATCGAGTGGGCGGATGGCTCTCCGGATCGCGCATCAGGTGGTGTGATCGTCTTTTTCCGGTGCGCCGCGGAGATCATCCGGCGATCCGCATCTCCCCCAAAAAACGCGGATGGCCCTCTGCCGCGCTTCCATCTCTCTCCCGTTCCCGACGGCCCCAGGGATCGTGCCTCGTCGACCGGCGCGCCATGCCTCCGCTCACTACGACCCGGCTTCGAGCCGGGAGAGCAGAGGAAAACGGCACGAGAAAACTCCGCTGACTCCGCTGACTCTGCGTGAGACCCATCTCTTTTTGCGGATACGCGATCAGCCCTTGAGGCGGACGTAGATCAGACCGACCTGGCGGCCGTTGAAGACCAGGGCCTCGCCGCTGAACACCTGGACGTTGTCGACGTCGTCCTCCACGCGGGTCAGCGGTTCGCTGTTGCGGCTGTCGCCGTACGCCACCACCCGCCCGCTCGCGTCGGCGATGATCCACACGGACTCGGTCACGGGCCCGTTGCGCGCGACCTCGGGCATGTGGCGCACGACGAGCTCGCGGGCCTGCTCGCGCGTGATCGACACTTTGGGGTTCTGCGGCACGCGGAACCCGGAGGGCCCGGCGGGCTGCTGCACCCGCTCGCGCCGGGTGGCCGTGATCGTCACCATCTCTTCGGGCGAAAGCCTGCGCACCCACACCACCTCCACGCGGCCCGCGCCCATCTGCCCCGGCGCAAAGGTGACCACGTCCACCACGCTGGATGCGGACTCCCGGTCGCTCAGCCCCGTGGACTCGCGCCAGCGCTGCTGCACCTCGCCGCCCTGAGTGGGACGCACGCCCATCCGCTTCATCCGCAGGCGCTCGTGGCGCTCGATCCCGCCGCCGGGGGCCAGCACGAACATCAGCGTGGAGGTGTCCGTCGCCGCGCCGGCAAAGACCTCGGGATAGTGCGCGCGGACCGCGGACTCGATGTCGCTGCGGGCGATGCGGATGCCGGACGGCACCACCGCCAGGTCGGTGCGCGCCTCCGTGCGCACGGGCTGCATGCTCACCGAGACGGGCGAGGGCTGCACGGGGCCGGGCGCCTCGCAGGCGGCCACGATCATCGCCAGCGCCGCCGCGCCGAAGCCGGCGGCGCGCAGCCAGGGCCGGCGTACACGTGGGGAAGTCATGATGCGGATTCTCCTTTCGAGAAACGAAGCAGGTTCACTGAAGGCGGCGGCCACCAGCCGTCCGCCCGTTCCGCGGCGACCCACCTCCAGCAGGAGGGCGCCGTACGCCCGCACGTCGGCGCGGCGCGCCAGGACACGGGCATCACAATCCACTTCCACCGCCAGCCGCAGCCGCCGCAGCTGCCACCACGCGGCCGGGTTCCACGGCATCAGCGCCACGCAGGCCAGCCCCAGCGCCAGCAGGCGCGGGTCCCCGGCGCGCAGGTGCTCGCGTTCGTGCTCCAGCAGCAGCGCCCGCACCTCCTCCGGCGCGTCCGCCACCACCCACTGCGGCAGCACGATGCGGCCGCGGAACAGCCCGATCACCGCCGGGCCCGTCGCGGGCGAAAGCAGGACGGGAACGCCGTCCACCTCCGCCGCGCGCCACCCCCGCCGCCGCCGCTCCAGCACCGCCCACGCGGCGAGCAGCGCCAGCACCGCCGCCGCGCTCATCCCCATCCACCCGATGGTGAGCGGCCGGTCCAGCGCCGCCACGTCGAGCCTCGGCGCGCTCTCCGCCGCCGCGGCGGGGAGGTCCGCCAGCCGCATCCGCGTCCCGTCACCGCCCGGAGCGGCCGCCGCGGGAGCGGGGGCTTCGGCGCGGGGGATCCACCGTGCCGCGGCGGGAAGGGCCAGCATCAGCACCATCGCCGCGGCCCACGTCCACCGCTGGGGGAGGGCAAAGGCGCGCATCGCCCGCTCCATCGCCAGCGCGGCCAGGGAGAGCAGAAGGCCCACGGCCAGGCAGTACAGCATCCAGTACGCGATCATCTCTCCTCCTCGCCCATGCGCTCGTCCAGCAGCCGCCGCATGCGCCGCAGCTCGTCGTCGCTCAGCCCGCGGTCGCTCACCAGGTGCGTGAGCAGCAGCTCGGGCGAATCCTTGAACAGCTTGTGCAGCATGCGCTTGAGCACGCTGGTGCCCGCCGCCTGCCGCTCCACGAGGGGATGGTAGCGGTACGCCTTGCCCTCCTCCGTGTGGCCCACGTACCCCTTCTCCTCCAGCGTGCGCAGAACGGTGAGCACCGTGGTGTAGGCCAGCTCGTCGGCCAGCCGCTCGCGCACCTCGGCCACGGTGCCGCCGCCGCGGTCCCACAGCACGCCCATCACGTCCAGCTCGCGCTCGGTAAAGCTGATCTCCGCCACCGGTGCCCCCTTTCTACTAAAGTCTTAGTAGATCGTAATCGCTCGCCTCTCCCTTGTCAACTAGTTTTTTAGTAGATGACGTGCGACGATGAATATCTTGCACACCGATGGTCCTACGGAAACGCCTCACACGGAGTCAACGGAGTTAACGGAGTAAAGATCGAGGACGGGATCGGCCCAGCTTCCCGCGAAGGAAAGCCGGCCGCTTCGTATCATCCGAATCACCAGCAGAAGCCTCACGACGAAGACAGTGGAATCAGCACGAGAAAACTCCGTTGACTCCGTTAACTCCGTGTGAGGCCATTCTGTTCTTGATTTCCGCACGACTCTTGCGGACGCGCACCGCCGCGCGTCCACCGAGGGCGCGGGAGACTGATGATCAAAGAGAACGGGTCGAGGAGAGACGATGAGGATGAGAGGGCTGCTTGCCGGCGCCGCCGTGCTGGGGCTGTGGGGGTGCGCCGCCGCGGGCGCGATCGCGAATACGCAGACCATCACGCTGCGCGACGCCTCCGGACGGACGGTGGGGACGGCGCTGCTTACGCCGGCCACCGAGGGCGTGCAGGTGGTGCTGAGCTCCAGCGGGCTGCCGGCCGGCGTGCACGGGGTGCACGTCCACCAGACCGGCCTGTGCGACGCGCCGGACTTCACCACCGCGGGCGGGCACTTCAACCCCGCCAGCCGCCAGCACGGCTTCGAGAACCCCGCCGGTTCCCACGCCGGCGACCTGCCCAACCTCACCGTGGACGCCAACGGGCGCGGCTCGCTGAACGGCGTGGCGAGGGGCGTCACGATGGAGGGCGGCGAGGCCAACTCCGTGCGCAAGTCCGGCGGCACCGCGCTGGTGGTGCACGCCAACGCCGACGACTACCGCACGGACCCGTCGGGCAACTCCGGCGCACGCATCGCCTGCGGCGTCATCCCGCCCGCGGACGACTGACGGCGCCGGATCTGTGTGATCCACGTACGGCGGCCCGCCGCGCATTCTCGCGCGGCGGGCCGCTTCGTCGTCACCGCTGATGCCGCTATCGCCGAACGCCTGCAGGGCGTTCGCCCACAACCCGGCGATCTCGTCATCGGTCGGACACGGCATGGGCAGCGGGGAGCACGCCCGGCGAGCCGATCAGGAAGTACATCGGACCCGCGAGCGCGGCGCGAAGAAAGCTCGCGCCGGGGGCACGGTCGCGGACGAAGCGCTCCGCATCGTACCGCTTCACATCCACGGGACGGTCGAGGACGAGGGCGGTCTCCAGCAGCGCCGCACCGAGCTCCGCATCGTCGATCCGCTCGCCCAGGATCAGCAGGTCGATGTCGCTGTCGGGCCGGGCATCACCGCGCGCCTGCGAGCCGAAGATGAAGGCGGCGTCGATGCCGGGCACCTCGTTCAGCGCGTCTCGCAGCACCAGCCCGGGCGCATACTCCGCCACCAGCGACTCGATGGCACGCCACTGCCGGCTGGCGTCCTCGCGCCGGTAGACGACGCGCCGGCCGTCCACCTCGCGGCGCACGAGCCCCATCCCCTCCAGGCGCGCGAGCTCCGCCTGCAGCGAGCGCTTGCCCAGGCCGGTGTGCCGCTCCAGGGCGCGGACGTGGTCCCGCCCGTCAGGATGCACCACGAAGTGCGCCAGCAGCCGCGCGCGCGCCTCGGACCCCAGGAATTCGTTCAGTCGATCCATCGCTCCTCCTCTGCCCTCAATTATAGGGCGATCGCCGGAACGACGAAACCCCGGCTCCGAATCCCATCGGAGCCGGGATTCCATCGTCCATCGTCCGGGTCAGCGGATGCGGTCGCCGGAGGGGGACCAGACCTCCACCTCGCCCAGGCTCAGGGCGCGGATGGGGGCCTCGATGGCGGCCAGGTCGCCCGCGACCACGACCGTCAGCGCGCCGGGGGTCAGGCCGCGGCCCACCGCGGCGATGTCCGCCGGGGTCATGGCGGCCAGGCGCGGGCCGTAGGTGGCGTAGAAGTCCATCGGCAGCCCCCACACCAGCAGGCTCTGCATCCGCCCGGCGAGCCCCTGCACCGTCTGCACCGACGCGGGAAAGCTTCCCGCCAGGTTCCCCGCCGCCCCCGCCAGCTCCTCCGCCGGCACCGCCTCGTCCACGATGCGCCGGAACTCGCGCACCGATTCCGCCACCGCCGAGTCGGTGGCGTTGGTGCGCACGGAGGAGTTGATGAACAGCGTCCCCGCGCCGCGCAGCGCGCTGTAGGTGGCAAAGGCGCCGTACGTCCAGCCGTGCCGCTCGCGCAGGTTCTGGTTGATGCGGGAGTTGAAGGCGCCGCCCAGCACCTGCGTGAGCGCCGCCAGCCGCAGGTACTCCGGGTCCTCCGGCCCCATGGAGACCTGGCCGATGCGGATGGCGCTCTGCACCGACCCCGGCCGGTCCACCAGGATCACCCGCGTGGCCGCCACGGGGCGCGCCGCGTTGGATGGGCGCGCCGGGCGCGGCGCCGTTCCCCGCCACGCGCCGAACGCCTCTTCCGCGATCCGCCGCGCCTCGTCCGCGCCCAGGTCGCCCACCAGCAGGAGCGTGGCGTTGGAGGGCACGTACATGGACCGGTGCCACTGCAGCACGTCGTCGCGGGTGATGGCCTGCAGCGAGGCGGCCGTGCCCGACGTGCGGCGCGCATACGGTGCGCCGGGCGCAAAGACGGCGCGGTTGAAGGTCTCGGTCGCCAGCCCCTCGACCGTGGCCTGGGCCTGCACGTGCGCGGTGATCCCCTGCTGCCGCACCCGCTCGAAGTCGCGCTCGGGGAACGCGGGCGCCAGCACCGCCCCCGCCGCCAGCCGCAGCGCCTCGCCGAACACCGGCTCGAGGGCCGTGACGGCGACGAAGGCCAGGTTCTGCCCCGCGTTGGTCTGGAACTCGGCGCCCAGCCGCTCCATCCGCTCCGCCAGCTCCGGGCCGGGCATCGTCGCCGTCCCCTCCGGCAGCAGGTTGGCGGTGAGCACGGCCAGCCCGCCGCGCGCCGCGGGGTCGTGCTCCGCGCCGGCGTCCAGGATCAATCGCGCCGTCACCAGCGGCACCGCGCTCTGCCGCACGGCCACCACGCGCAGCCCGTTGGCCAGGCGGAACTCGTCCACCGGCGGCAGCGTGTACGGCCGCACCGGCGCCAGCCCCGGCTGCTGCGCCACGATCTGCGGCGCGGGGCGCGGGGGCGGCTGTGCATCCACCGGCGTGGACGCGGCGAGGGCGGCGGCCATCGCCAGGCGGATCTGGATAGACCGGTTCATCGGGCTCCCTCCGTGCGCGGGGCGGGGACGAACACCAGGACGGCGCGGTTGTCCGCCGTCATCCGCTCCCGCACCAGCGTCTGCAGGTCCGCCACGGTTACGGCGGAGAGCGCGGGAAGCCAGCCGTTGATCCACCCCGCGTCGCCGTGCAGCACCGCGCCCTCGGCCAGCACGTCGCCGCGGCCGCCGAAGCCGCCCATGGCCTGCAGCTGGTTCACCAGCGTAAAGCCCTCCGCCGCCTGCGCGCGCTGCAGCCCCTGCGCGTCGACGCGGCCGGCGATCCCGTCCAGCTCCGCCAGCAGCGCCGCCTCCAGCGAGTCCGCGCTGGCCCCCGGCCGGCCCACGGCGGCCACGATGAGCATGTCGGCGCCCTCCACCAGCCCGAAGTTGAAGGCGAACACGCTGGTGGCCGCCTGCCGGTCGCGCACCAGCGACTGGTACAGCGGCGACGAGCGCCCCGACGCCAGCAGCGTGGAAAGCAGCGACACCGCCGGCGCCTGCGGGTCGCGCGCGCCGGGGACGCGAAAGCCCACGTAGACGGCCGGCGCGGGCGCGTTGCGGTCCTGGATCACCTCGCGCCGGGCCTCGCCCAGCCGCGGCGGCAGGGGCACGCCGCGCACGGGCGGCGGCTCGTCCCCGCGCGGGATGCCGCCGAAGTAGCGCCGCACCATCTCCCGAGTCCGGGGGATGTCGATGTCGCCCGCGATGGCCAGGACGGCGTTGTTGGGCACGTAGTACGTGCGAAAGAAGCCGCGCACGTCTTGCAGCGACCCGTTCTCCAGGTCCTGCATATAGCCGATCACCGGGTGGTGGTACGGGTGCTCGGCGGGATACAGGTGGGCCAGCATCCGCTCGGTCCAGATGCCGTACGGCTGGTTGTCGTTGCTCTGGCGGCGCTCGTTCTTCACCACCTCGCGCTGGTTGACCAGCTTTGCGTCGTTGAGCGCCTCGTCCAGCGTGGCCATGCGGTCCGCCTCCAGCCACAGCGCCAGCTCCAGCGCGTGCGCGGGCACCTGCTGAAAGAAGTTGGTGCGGTCCCAGCTGGTGGTGCCGTTGATGTCCGTCCCCGTGCGCGCGCCCACCGCCTCCAGCAGCGCGAAGTGCCGTCCCTCCGGCGCGTTGCGCGAGCCGGTGAACAGCATCAGGTGCTCGAACAGGTGCGCGAAGCCGGTGCGCCCCGTCTGCTCGTGCTTGCTGGCCACGTCGTACCACAGCACCGTGGCCGCCACCGGCGCCGAGCGGTCCACGTGGTAGATGACGCGCAGCCCGTTGGGCAGCGTCTCTTCCTCGTACGCCAGGTGCACGGAAGGGACGGGGGGCGCCTGGGCGGCCGCGGGCCCGGGCGGCGCCGCGGCAAGGGAAAGAGCCAGCGCGGAAAGGATTCGTCTCATGTGCCGCTCGCGGTGCGGGTACGCGATGGGATTGCCGCCCAACCTAACGCGCGGCGCCGCGGCGCGACAACGGAGGGGATGTGGACGAACAGAATCAGCTCGGAGGCAGTATCCATCGCCGCGCGTGGGGAAGGAAGGTACTGCGGCGGGGACTTACGTAAGCGTCTGCGGGTCGATCCACTCCCGCTGGAGGTGTCCCGGATGAAGCGGATCGAAATCGCGGTCAGTCGTAAGAAGGACGGCGCCCGTGGCGGCGGCGGTAGCCGCGATCCACACGTCGTTCTGCTCGTTCATCCGCGTGCCGGAACGCTTCATGTGCGTGTCCACGGCGGCATACGCGTGCAGCACGGCATCCGTACGAATGTCGAGGACCACGAGGTTGGACAGGAGCTGCTTCAATGCATCCACCCTGCGCCTGCCCCACGCATTGCGCTCGGCGAAGGCGAGCATCTCGCCGACGGTGACGACGGAGATCCACGGCGTAAGGGTGCGGGATCGCAGGCCGAAACGCGACTCCAGTCGATCGGAGGCCGCGCCGCCGCGCGCGAGATGAATGAGGATGTTGGTATCGAGGAGGATTGGCGTACCCGCGGGGATCACGACATCTCCTCCAGGAGCGCGGCGATCTCCTCGTCCGTCTCGTCGCCTGGCCAAGCGCCGATGATGGCGTTGATTCCGGACCGGGGGCCCTGCGGCCGGCGCAGTTCCCGCGGATCCGCCGTCGAGAACAGCGGCCGCGGCGTCTCCGACCAGATGGCCAGGTCCTGTGTGCCGCCGGGCTGCAGCAGGTCCGCGTCTATGCGCAGCAGAGACCCGGATGGGCGGAACTGAGCAACGCCGCTGACCACCGCCACCTGCCCGAAGAACGGCGGCAGCACCTCCGGCTCCCCCTCCGCGAGAACGCCGCGGATCTGCTCGCCGGACTGCATGACGAGCGTAAAAGCGCGGTCGCTGTGCCGAATGGCATCCACCTTTCCCGCGATGCGGACGCGCTGGGATCTGGGCGTCTGCCGATGGAGCCGCTGCACGGTCCGTATCCCCTCCGGCGTTACCGTAACCGCCGGGGACTCGGGGCGGCCGTTGCGAATCTCCACGGACTCTACGCCGTGGCGAAAAACCTCACGGAACTCCTCGAAGCTCCGGAGCAGCGGCGGGTCGTAGGCGTCGCTGTCTTCGTTCCCCGACAGCGCCTCGCCCAGGCTGCGGCCCATCAGTGAAAGCGCGGACTCCGATGCGTCCACGGGAGGAAACAGGTCCGCCTGCGCAAAGCGCTGCGGCAGCGCCTCCATCAGCGAAGGGATGCGCAGCTCGATGCCCGGAGTCCCGTGATGGAAGGCAGCCATCTGGAAAGCGGCGGCCTCGTTCACCCATGCGGGAGGAAAGCCGCCCTTCGCAGAGCTGCGTCCTTCCAGCCGAAGCCGCACCGCGCCTTTGGCGCTGCGATCCACCGCGTCGAGCAGGTCGCGCAGCAGGGCACCCGGCAGCCCCTCGCGGGTGGCCGGCAGCCCGTGCAGCAGCAGCGTGTAGTTCAGCATGACGACACCTTCCATTCCGGGAGAGGCCATCAAATTCGCATTTTCTTCGGCTGGAATCAAGTTTTGTCCCCGGGTATGGCGGCGGGAGCCACGCGCTTCAGCGTATGACCTGCGTTTCGTGGACCGAAGGGTCCTGACGCGCTACATGGCGCCGGTAACGGCGGTGCCGCGACCCGCGGAGTCGTGGAGAAAGAAGAGCGAGACGCAGGTGCGTCGGTGACTGCATCCGCAGCGGCCCGGGGCGAGGGCAGGCCGCCGCCGGGGCCGCGGCTCACGCGCAGCCCGCCGCCGGGGCGTGATGCGCCGGTCAGAACACGCCGCCGCCCAGCGGGACGTCCTTGTCCGGGCGCAGCAGGACGATGGCGCCGTCGGGATCCGGAAGGCCCAGCACCAGCACCTCGGACATGAACGGGCCGATCTGCCGCGGCGGAAAGTTGGTGACGGCGACCACCATCGTCCCCACCAGCGCGTCGGGCGTGTAGTGGACGGTGATCTGCGCGCTGCTCTTTCTGATCCCCAGCTCCGGGCCAAAGTCGATCCACAGCTTGATGGCCGGCTTGCGCGCTTCGGGAAACGGCTCCGCGCGCTGCACCCGCCCCACCCGCATCTCCACCCGCTCGAAATCCGCGTACTCGATCGTCATCGTCCCGTCTGCGCTGGCTGAAGGAAGGCTCCCGGGGGTGACGATGACGTTTCCGCCCGGAACGGGCAAGGCGCCGGGGCGATCCATCGCGCCCGGCGCCTTGCCATCTCGTCGGTGAAGGATGCGCTCTACCAGGCCCAGCGCAGGCCGAAGCGCGTGCCGGAGATGCGCATCACGCCGTCCTCTCCGCCGCCGCGGTAGTGCTCGGCCACCAGCGCGCCGGTGTCGGTCAGGCGCAGGTGCACGCCATAGCCGCGGCCGTTGGAGATGGAGTCGCGGCGGCGGGTGACGACCTCCACCTCGTCGCCGCCGGACTGGACGATGGCGGGGTCCTGGAACTGCTGCAGGTAGTGGATGCCGGTAAAGCCGTACACGCGCACCACGCCGAACCCGTAGCCCACCTCGATGTCGCCGCCCGTGTCGTACAGCGTGCCGTGGCCGCCCTCCACGGTGCCGGTGCCGTCGCCGTAGCGGTCGCGCAACCCCTGCTCGTCCGGCCGCAGCTGGTGCATGCCGAAGGTGTAGCGGCCGCCCAGGTACGGCCCGTTGCGCCCGCCCACCTCGATGGTGTACCCCATGTCCACGCTCCACCGCGCGTCCACCAGCCCGGTTCCGCCGCCCCCCCGGCCTCCCATCACGAACCCGCCGTGGGCGTGCTGCGCCGCGGCGACGCCGGGGATCGGTGCAGCGGAAAGCACGGCCGCAAGAAGGACGATGCGTCGCATGGCCGGACCGGGGAACCGGGTGGGACTTCTGGCGCGCGCGCAGGGGAATGGACGAGGGCGCACGGCGGCGGACGCGCGAAGTACCCGCGCGCGCCGCCGTTCGATCCGTGCGGGGGACGGATGCGCCCTGGCGCGCCGGCGAGCCGGCGTACGTGTTTCGTGAGGAGGATCCGCGCGAGGACGTACGCTGACGCCCGCGGCGCGTGATACGGTTCCTGATCGACGCGCGCCTGAGCCCGTGCCGCTCACCTCGATTGTGGAGCCGGTGGATGCTTCTCGGGATCGCGCATCAGGTGGTGCCGACGACCTGCTCCAGCGAATTGTCTGATCTGATACCAGATCCGGCAATGGAGTGCATGACTTCCTGAGGGAGGCGCCACGCGGAACCTTGCCTCGACCGGGAACCCGGCGCGCCGACCGAAGGACCTCGCCAGCAGAACGAAGGGGCTGGTTCCGCGTCCTGATCCGGCCTCTGCGCAGCCGAGAGGAGGTCCTTCGGTCGCGCGCCGGCGTCAGTGCAGGCGGCAGGATCTGCGCGTGCGCTCCCTCAGGAAGTCACGTTCTTTCCCGGACCTGGTATGAGTGACACCAAATCCGGCAATCGAGCGCATGACTTCCTGAGGGAGGCGCCGCGCTGAACCTTGCCTTGACCGGGAACCCCGGCGCGCCGACCGAAGGACCTCGCCAGCAGAACGAGGGGGCTGGTTCCACGTCCTGATCCGGCCTCTGCGCAGCCGAGAGGAGGTCCTTCGGTCGCGCGCCGGAGTCAGTGCAGGCGGCAGGATCTGCGCGTGCGCTCCCTCAGGAAGTCAATTCTTTCCCCCGATTTGGTTTCGTCCTAGGCTTCCCCGCTCACCGCGCGGCGTCTGGCCCCCGCAGCCGCTCCATCACCTCGCGCAGGCGGGCGGCGAGGACCTCGGCGGCGGGGTCCAGGGGGAGGCTGACGTGCGCGCCGGGGACGGTGTGCACCGTCAGCCCGCCGGCCACGAACGGACGCCAGCGGTCAGGCAGCGCGTCCGGCCCCATCCCCTCCTCCGCCCTGCCCTCCGACGCCACGAACAGCGCCACGGGCACGTCCAGCGGCGGCGGGTCGCGGTAGGCGTGGACGGCGCGCGCGGTGGCGGCGAACACGGCCACGGACCGCCCCACGCGCTCCAGCTCGGCGTCCATCACCGGCCCGCCGTGCCGCGCGATCCACCGCGACAGGCCGGCCATCCGCTCCTCCTCCGGCAGCGCGCGCAGCTCGCCCTCCAGCCCGTCCAGCAGCGCCTCGTCTTCGGTGACGATGCTGCGGGCGAACAGGCGCAGCAGCCGCACCCGGTCCGGCGGCGTGCGCTCCTGCGCGCCGTCGGGCGCCGGGGCGTCGACGATGGCCAGCAGCGCCACCTCCTCGCCCTCGGCGCGCAGCTGCCGCGCGGCCTCGAACGCGGTGGTGCCGCCGGCAGACCATCCGCCCAGCCAGTACGGGCCGTGCGGCTGCGCGGCGCGGATCTCCTGCAGGTAGCGCGCGGCCACCGCCTGCACCGACTCCAGCGGGGCCTCGTCGCCCGTAAGGCCGGGGGCGTGCAGGGCCAGGAACGGCTGCTCCGGCCCCAGCCGCCGCGCCAGGTCGGCGTAGTGGGTCACCGTGCCGCCGGCGGGGGGAAAGAAGAAGAGCGGCGGCAGCGCGCCCCCGGCGTTCAGCGTCACCAGCAGGCGCCCGTCGTCGGCGTCGGCGCCCTCACGGCGCAGGGCGGCGGCGAACGATTCCACGGTGGGATGCCGGAAGAGCACGGCGAGCGGCATGTCGCGCCCGAAGCGCTCGCGGATGCGCGCCATCATCCGCAGGGCCAGCAGCGAGTGCCCGCCCAGGCGAAAGAAGTCGTCCGCGGCGCCCACGCGGGGCATGCCCAGCGCCTCCCCCCAGATGCGCGCCACCTCCAGCTCCGTCACGTCGCGCGGGACCACGTAACCGCCGGCGGCGGGCGCATCCGGCGCGGGGAGCGCGCGGCGGTCCACCTTGCCGCTGGGCGTCAGCGGAATGGCGTCCAGCGCCACGAAGGCGGAGGGCACCATGTAGTCCGGCATGGAGCGCGACAGGCGCTCGCGCAGCTCGGCATCCGCCGGAACGGGCGACCCGGCGCGGGCGGCGAGGTACGCCACCAGACGCGCGTCCCGGTCCTCGCCCAGCGCCACCACCACGGCGTCGGCGACGGCGGGGTGCTGCTTGAGCGCGGCCTCGATCTCCCCCGGCTCGATGCGGAAGCCGCGCACCTTCACCTGAAAGTCGGTGCGGCCCAGGTACTCCAGCGTGCCGTCCGGCAGCCAGCGGGAGCGGTCGCCGGTGCGGTACGTCCGCGCCCCCGGCTCCGCGGCGAACGGGTCGGGGACGAAGCGCTCCGCCGTCAGCCCGGGGCGCCGCCAGTAGCCGCGGCCCACCTGCACCCCCGCGATCCATAGCTCGCCGGGAACGCCCACGGGGCACGGCGCGCCGCGGCCGTCCAGCACGTACATCCGCGTGTTGGCCACCGGCGCGCCGATGGGGACCACGCCGTGCGCCGGCCGGGGCGTGCACGGCCAGTGCGTCACGTCCACGGCGGCCTCGGTGGGGCCGTACAGGTTGTGCAGCGACGCGGCCGGCAGCGCGTCGTGGAACCGCTCCACCACGTCCGCCGCCAGCGCCTCGCCGCTGCTCATCACCCGGACGAGCGAGGTGCAGCCGCCCACGTCCGCGCCGTCCAGCCACGCGCGCAGCATGGAGGGGACGAAGTGGAGGGTGGTGATGCGCTCGCGCTCGATCAGCTCCGTCAGGGCGGCGGGGTCGCGGTGCGCGCCCGGCGCGGCGATCACCAGCCGCGCGCCCACGGCCAGCGGCCAGAAGAACTCCCAGACGGAGACGTCGAAGCTGAACGGCGTCTTCTGCAGCACCGCGTCGTGCGGCGCCAGGCCGAAGGCGTCCTGCATCCACAGGATGCGGTTGACCACGCCCCGGTGCGCGTTCATGGCGCCCTTGGGCCGGCCCGTGGACCCCGACGTGTAGATGACGTACGCCAGCCGGTCCGTCCCCGCCGCGGCCGGCGCGGGGCGGTCAGCGGGATACTCCTCCAGCACGCCCGCCTGATCCAGCGCGAGCGTATCCACGCCGGCGGGAACCGTATCCATCCACCGCCGCTGCGTGAGGACGAGCGCCGCGGCGGAATCGTCGAGCATGTACGACACGCGGTCCGCGGGATACTCCGGGTCGACCGGGACGTAGGCGGCGCCCGCCTTCAGGATGCCGTAGAGGGCGACGACCATCTCCATCGACCGCTCCATCAGCACCGCCACCGTGCGCTCCGCGCCCACGCCGCGCGCGCGGAGCAGGTGGGCCAGGCGGTTGGCGCGCCCGTCCAGCTCCGCGTACGTCATCCGCTCGCCGCCGAAGACCAGGGCGTCGGCGCCGGGCGTGCGGTCCGCCTGCGCCTCGAAGAGCGCGTGCAGCGGCACGTCCGGGTACGCCGCCGCGGGGCCGGCGAACTCCCGCAGCAGCCGCGCGCGCTCCGCGTCCCCCAGGAGGGGGAGCGCGGCGACGGGCGCGTCGGGGGCCGCGACGGCGGCGGCGAGCAGCGCCTGGAAGTGCGCGGCCATCCGGTCCATCGTCGCCGGCGCGAACAGGTCGGCGGCGTAGACGAAGCTGGCGTACAGCGCGCCGTCGCCACCCTCCACCACGTTCAGCATCAGGTCCACCTTGGCGGGCGCGGCCTCGCGCGCCACGGGGGCCAGGGCAAGGCCGGCGGGCCCGCCCGCGGGGCCGTCCGGGGTGTTCTGCAGGGTGAACATCGCCTGGAACACGGGGGCGTGGCTCAGGCTGCGCTCGGGCTGGATCTCCTCCACCAGCTTTTCGAACGGCAGGTCCTGGTGCGCGTACGCGTCCAGCGTGCTGCGCCGCACCCGTTCCAGCAGCGCGCGGAATCCGGCGGCGCCGTGCAGCTCCGTCCGCAGGGCCAGGGTGTTGACGAAGAGGCCGACCAGCCCCTCCACGTCCAGCGTCGTCCGCCCGGCGATCGGCGTGCCGACCACCACGTCGTCCTGGCCGGACCAGCGCGAGAGCAGGACGGAGAAGGCGGAGAGCAGCGCCATGAACAGCGTGGCGCCCTCGCCGCGGGCCAGCGCCCGCAGCCCCGCGGCGGCCTGCGCGTCCACCACGAAGCGGCTGGCGCCGCCGCGGTAGCTCTGCACGGCGGGGCGTGGATAATCCACCGGCAGCTCCAGCCGCGCGGGCGCGCCGGCCAGGTGCTCGCGCCAGAACGCCACCTGCCGCCGCAGCTCCTCGCCCGCCAGCCACTCGCGCTGCCGGACGGCGTACTCCGCGTAGCGCAGGGGGAGCGGCGCCAGCGGCGACGGATGCCCGGCCGAAAAGGCGTCGTACAGCGCGAACAGCTCGCGGACCAGGATGCCGTTGCTCCAGCCGTCGCTGACGATGTGGTGCATCGCCAGCAGCAGCACGTGGTCGTCCGCCGCCAGGCGCAGCAGCCGCGCGCGGAAGACGGGCCCGTTCCGCAGGTCGAACGGCTCCGCGGCCCACTCGCCCACCCGCCGCGAAAGGTCCTCGTCCGGCGAAAGCGCCTCCACCGGCAGGTCGAAGCCGCCGGCAGGTGCGATCCGCTGCACCGGCCCGCCGTCCACCTCGGGGAACGTCGTCCGCAGCGGCTCGTGGCGGCGGACGATCTCCGCCAGCGCGCGGGAGAGCGCAGCGACGTCGATCTCCCCCTGCAGGCGCAGCGCGGGGCTCATGTTGTACGCGGTGCCGCCCGGCTCCAGGCGGTCGATGAACCACAGCCGCTCCTGCGCGAACGAAAGCGGCGCGGTGTCGCCCTGCACGCGGCGGATCGCCGGGACGTGGACGCCGAGCCCGGCGCGCACCGCGTCGTCCACGCGCGCGGCGAACTGGTCCAGCCGCGGCGCCTCGAAGAGCGCGGCGAGCGGCACCTCGGCGCCCAGCTGCTGGCGGATGCGGGAGACGACGCGCGTGCCCAGCAGCGAGTGCCCGCCCAGCGCGAAGAACGCGTCGCGCGCGCCCACGCGGTCCACCCCCAGCAGCTCCGACCACACCCCCGCGACGATCTCCTCCGTGGGCGTCCGCGGCGCCACGTACGCGTCCGCGTTCGCGGCGAAGTCCGGCGCGGGAAGGGCGCGGCGGTCCACCTTGCCGCTGGAGGTGAGCGGGATGGCGTCCAGCGCCACGAAGGCGGAGGGGACCATGTACTCGGGGAGCGAGCGCGACAGATGATCGCGCAGCTCCGCGTCCGCCGGGACGGCCGATCCGTCGCGGGGGGTGAGATACGCGGCCAGGCGCGCGTCGCCCGGCTCGCCGCGCGCCACCACCACGGCGTCCGCGACGGCGGGATGCTGCTTGAGGGCGGCCTCGATCTCCCCCGGCTCGACGCGGAAGCCCCGCACCTTGACCTGCTGGTCCACGCGGCCCAGGTACTCCACGCCGCCGTCCGGGCGAACGCGCACGCGGTCGCCGGTGCGGTACAGCCGCGCGCCGGGGCGCGCGGCGAACGGATTGGGGACGAACGCCGCGGCGGTGAGGGCGGGGCGCCGCAGGTAGCCGTCCGCCTGGGCGGCGCCGCCCAGGTACAGCTCGCCCGGCACGCCGGGGGGCACGGGCTCGCCGCGCGCGTCCAGCACGCGCGCCTGGCGCCCGGGGAGGGGCGCGCCGATCGGCAGGCGCGCGGCGGCGCCCGCCACGGCGGGGTCCGCCGGCCACGCCAGCGCGGTGACCACGGCCTCGGTGGGCCCGTACCCGTTCAGCAGCACGGCGTCGCCGGGGAGCGCCAGCCAGCGCGCGGCCGCCTCCGGACGCATGGCCTCGCCTCCGGTGAGCACCAGCCGGGCGGCGCGCTTGACGGCTTCGGCGGAGGCCTCGTCGTCCACCAGGGAGTGCCAGTACGCCGTGGGTGGGTTGACGAGGGTGATCCCCATCCGCCGCACGGCCTCCGCGAGCTGGGCGGGGCTCCAGACGTCCGGGTCGCGCAGCGCCACGGACGCGCCGGCGCAGAGCGGCGCCAGCACCTGCTCGATCCACGGGTCGAAGGTGGCCGCGGCGAACGCGAGCACCCGGTCGTCGGCGGTGAGGCCGTACGCCTCCGCGCACGAGGCCAGGTGCGCCGCCGCCGCCGCGTGCGACACGCCGACGCCCTTGGGGCGGCCGGTGGAGCCGGAGGTGTAGAGGACGTACGCGAGCGACGCCGGATGCACCGGGGGAAGATCGGCGTCCGCGTCCGCCGCGTCCGCCCCGTCCTCCGCCGTGAGGGGGAGGACGGGGAGCGGCGTGGGCGGAAGCCGGTCCGCCAGGTGCGGCTGCGCCAGGACGGCGGCGGGGCGCGCATCGTCCAGGGTGAACGCCAGGCGCCCGGCGGGGCTGGCAGGGTCCAGCGGCAGGTACGCGCCGCCGGCCATCATCACCCCCAGCAGCGCGGCGACGGCGTCCGGCGAGTGCGCGGCCAGCACGGCGACGGGGTGGCCCGGGCGCACGCCGGCCGCCCGCAGCCGCCGCGCGACGGCGGACGCGCGCGCGTCCAGCTGGGCGTACGAGAGCGCGCCGCCGCCCCACACCAGCGCCGTGGCGCCCGGCGCGCGCGCCGCCTGCGCGCGGAAGCGCGCGGGGACCGTGTCGCCGGCCGCGGCGCGCGCGGGGGCGGCCAGGCCGTGCAGCACCCGCGCGCGCTCCGCGGCGTCCATCAGCGGGAGCGCGGCGACCGGGGTGTCCGGGTGCGCCGCGGCCGCCGCGAGCAGCGTCCGCAGCTGCGCGGCCATCCGCTCCACCGTCTGCGGCACGAACAGGTCGGCGGCGTAGCCCAGGCTGGCCTGGAGCGAGCCGTCCGGGGCCTCGGCCACCGTCAGCGTGACGTCCACCTTGGCCTGCGACGCCTGGCGCGAGACGGGCGCCAGCGCCAGCCCGGCGGGCTCGCCGGCGGGGCCGTCGGGCGTGTTCTGCAGGACGAACATCGCCTGGAAGACGGGGGCGTGACTCAGGCTGCGCTCGGGCTGCAGCTCCTCCACCAGCTTTTCGAACGGCAGGTCCTGGTGCGCGTACGCGTCCAGCGTCCGCCGCCGCGCCTGGTTCAGCAGCGCGCGGAAGGACGGGTCGCCGCCCAGCTGCGTCCGCAGCGCGAGCGTGTTGACGAAGAGCCCCACCAGCTCCTCCACCTCGCGCCGCGTGCGCCCGGCGATCGGCGTGCCGACCACCACGTCGTCCTGGCCGGACCAGCGCGAGAGCAGGGCGGAAAAGGCGGCGAGCAGCCCCATGAACAGCGTGGCGCCCTCCTCGCGGACCCGCGCGCGCAGCCCGGCGGCGACCTCCGCGTCCACGACGAAGGGGTGCGAGCCGCCGGCGTAGCTCTGCGTGGCGGGACGCGGGCGGTCCAGCGGAAGCTCCAGCAGCGCGGGCGCGCCGGCCAGGTGCTCGCGCCAGTACGCCACCTGCCGCCGCAGCTCGTCCCCCGCCAGCCACTCGCGCTGCCAGGCGGCGTAGTCCGCGTACCGCACGGCCAGCGGCGCCAGCGGCGACGGCCGGCCGGCGGCGAACGCGTCGTACAGCGCGAACAGCTCGCGGAAGAGGATGCCCGTGCTCCACCCGTCACCGACGATGTGGTGCATCCCCAGCAGCAGCACGTGGTCGTCTTCCGCGAGCCGGAGGACGCGCGCTCGGAAGACGGGGCCGTTCAGCAGATCGAACGGCCGGGCGGCCCACTCCGCCACGCGCCGGGGCAGATCCGCATCACCCGAAAGCGCTTCCACGGGCAGATCGAAGTCATCGATGGATGCGATCCGCTGCACGGGCTCACCGTCCACCTCGGGGAACGAGGTGCGCAGGGGCTCGTGGCGGCGGACGATCTCCGCCAGCGCGCGCCGCATGGCATCCACGTCCATCGTGCCGTGCAGGCGGAGCGCGGGGGTCATGTTGTACGCCGTGGAGCCCGGGCCCAGCCGGTCGATGAACCACATCCGCTCCTGCGCGAACGAAAGTGGCGCGGTGTCACCCTCCGTGCGGCGGATCGGCGGGAGGCGGACGCCGAGCCCGGCGCGCACCGCGTCGTCCACGCGCGCGGCGAACTGGTCCAGCCGCGGCGCCTCGAAGAGCGCGGCCAGCGGCACCTCGGCGCCCAGCTGCTGGCGGATGCGGGAGACGACGCGCGTGCCCAGCAGCGAGTGCCCGCCCAGCGCGAAGAACGCGTCGCGCGCGCCGACGCGGTCCACCCCCAGCAGCTCCGACCACACCCCCGCGACGATCTCCTCCGTGGGCGTGCGCGGCGCGACGTACGCGTCCGACTCCGCGGCGAAGTCCGGCGCGGGGAGGGCGCGGCGGTCCAGCTTGCCGCTGGGCGACAGCGGCAGCGCGGAAAGCAGGGTGATGGAGGCGGGGACCATGTACTCCGGCAGCCGCGCCGCCAGGTGCGCCCGCAGCTCCGCCGGCGTGACGCCGGAGCCGTCGCGGACCTCCGCGTACGCCGCCAGGCGCGCGCCCTCCGCCACGATCACCCCCGCGGCGGAGACGGCCGGGTGCGCGGCCAGCACCGCCTCGATCTCCCCCAGCTCCACGCGGAATCCGCGCAGCTTCACCTGCTCGTCCATGCGGCCCAGGTAGTCCAGCACGTCCGAATCCAGCCAGCGCACGCGGTCGCCCGTGCGGTACATCCGCGCGCCCGGCACGCCGCCGAAGGGATCGGGGACGAAGCGCTCCGCCGTCATGGCGGCGCGCCCCAGGTAGCCGCGGGCCAGCGCCGCTCCGCCGATGTACAGCTCGCCGGGAACGCCGCGCGGAGCCGGGCGCAAGGCCCCGTCCAGCACGTAGAAGCTGCTGTTGTCCACCGGCCGGCCCAGCGGCACGGTGCCCTCCGCGGCGCCCTCCTCCGCCAGGTGCGCGGCGGTGATGACGCAGGCCTCCGTGGGGCCGTACAGGTTGGCGATCGCGACGGAGGGGAGCCGCTCGCGCAGCCGGGCCACGACCGCGGCCGGCAGCGCCTCGCCGCCGATGCCCAGCAGGCGCAGCGCGGCGGCCTCCTCCAGCGCGGGCTCGTCGGCCAGCGCACCCATCTGCGACGGCACGCCCTGCATGTAGGTGATCCCCTCGTCCGCCAGCGTGCGCGCGAGGTAGGCGGTGTCGCGCTCGCCGCCGGGAAGGGCCATCACCAGCGTGCCGCCGGAAAGGAGCGGCACCCAGAACTCGGGGACGGCCCCGTCGAACATGAAGGGCAGCTTCTGCAGCACGCGGTCGTCCGGGCCGAACCCGAAGCGCGCGGTCATCCACGCGATGAAGTTGGAGAGCGCGCGGTGCGGCACGGCCACGCCCTTGGGCCGGCCGGTGGAGCCGGAGGTGTAGATGACGTACGCGGCGTTCTCCGGGTCCACCGCGTCCGCCAGCGGTTCCGCCGGCTGTCCGCCGATGGACGCGGCGTCCTCGTCCATCGACAGCACCGGCACGGTGGACGGCACCCGCCCGCGCAGCGCGGAGACGGTGATCATCAACGCCGGATCGCAGTCGTCCAGCACGTACGCGATGCGCTCCGCGGGATAGCCGGGGTCCACCGGGACGTACGCGCCGCCGGCCTTCAGAACGCCGAGCAGCGCGGCGACCATCTCCGGCGAGCGCTCCAGGCACACGGCCACGCGCGCCTCCGGCCCCACGCCCCGCGCCCGCAGCGCGCGCGACAGCCGGTCCGACCACGCGTCCAGCTCGCGATAGCTCACCTCGCGCCCGTCCGAGCGTACGGCGGCGGCGTCCGGCGTGCGCGCCGCCTGTGCGCGGAAGCCGGCGTGCACGGGGCGCGGGGGATGGGGACGGTCGGGCCCGCGGCCCAGCGCCAGGACGTCGCCCTCCTCCTCGTCGTCCAGCAGCCGCAGGGCGGCGACGGGGCGCGACGGATCGTCCAGCGCCGCGTCCAGCAGCCGGACGAACTGCTCCGCGAACCGCTCCATGGACGCGGCGCCGAAGAGGTCCGTGGCGTACTCCAGCCGCGCGGCCAGCCCGTCCGGCGTCTCGTGCATCGCCAGCGAAAGGTCGAACTGCGCCGTCTCCCGCGCGCGCGGCAGGCCGCCGAGCGTGAGGCCCTCCAGCTCCGCGCCGCCGTCCGGCTTCGGCGCGTTCTGCAGCGCGAACATCACCTGGAAGACGGGCGTGTGGCTGAGCGAGCGCTCCGGGTTCAGCTCCTCCACCAGCCGCTCGAAGGGCACGTCCTGGTGCTCGTAGGCGCCCAGCGTGGCCTCGCGCACGCGCGCCAGCAGCGCGTGGAAGCTCGGCGCGCCGGACAGATCGCCGCGGATGGCGAGGGTGTTGGCGAAGAAGCCGATGACGGGCTCCAGCTCCGGCCGGGTGCGGTTGGCGATGGGCGTGCCCACCACCACGTCGTCCTGGCCGCTCCAGCGCGAGAGCAGCGCCTGGAACGCCGCCAGCAGCACCATGAAGGGCGTGGCTCCGCGCTCGCGCGCCACGCGCCCCACCCGCTCCGCCGTCCCCTGGGGAAAGCCGAACCAGAACGACGCGCCGGCGCCGCTGGGGTGCGCGGGGCGCGGGCGGTCGGTGGAAAGCTCCAGCAGCGCGGGCGCGCCGGCCAGCCGCTCGCGCCACCAGCCCACCAGCGCGTCCAGCGCGCCGCCGCTCAGCTCGCGGCGCTGCCGCAGCGCGTGCTCGCCGTACTCCTCCCGCAGCGGCGCCAGCTCCGGCTCCGTCTCCGTGACGAACGACCGGTAGAGCGTCAGCAGCTCGTCCTGAAAGATGCCCAGCGACCAGCCGTCCGCCATCAGGTGGTGGATGGTCCACAGCAGCACGTGGTCGTCGTCCGCCGCGCGGAGCAGCCGCACGCGCAGGAACGGGCCTTCGGCCGCGAACGGCCGCGCCGCCTCCTCCTCCGCCATCCGCCGCAGCGCGTCGTCCACCGATTCGCCGTCGCCCGGACGCACGTCCTCCACCCGCAGCCGCAGGGGGCGCGGGCGATCCACCACCTGCACCGGCTGGCCGTCGCGCTCCTCGATGCGCGTGCGCAGCGTCCCGTGCCTGCGGACGACCTCGTCCAGCGCGCGCTCCAGCGCCCAGTCGTCGAGCGCCCCGGTCATCCGCAGCGCGGCGGCCAGGTTGTACGCCGTGTTCGCGCCCAGCTGCATCAGCAGCCAGAGCCGCTGCTGCGCGAAGGAGAGCGGGTAGACGCCCGGGGGATAGTGCGTGAGTGCGTCAGTGCGTGAGTGCGTGAGTTCGCGCGCCTCGGGCTGGGGCGCGGCTTCGGGGGACGCGGCGGCTTCGGTCGATGCGGGGGCTGCGGGGGATGCGGACGGCGCCTGCGCGTCGATGGCGGACGCCAGCGCGGCGACGGTGGGCGCGGTGAAGAAGGCGCGGATGGGGAGCTTTGCGCCCAGGCGCGCGCGGATGCGCGAAAGCACCTGCGTGGCGCGCAGCGAGTGCCCGCCCAGCGCGAAGAAGTCCGCGTCCGCGGCGACGGCGTCCGCATCGATCCCCAGCACCTCGGCCCAGATGGCGGCGACGGCGCGCTCGGTGGGAGAGGGCCCCTCCCCGCCCGTTCCTCGCGGAGAGGGGGGAGCCGCTTCGGCACGCGCGGGTGCGGGGGCGGGCGCGGCGGGGAGCGCCGCGGCGGCCAACTCCACGGAGCCGTCGGGGCGGTAGCGGCCGGCGCCGCCCATGGGGCGCAGCGCGCCGTCGGGGCCGCGCATCCACACCTCGCCCAGCTCGCCGATGCCGGCCGGGTCGCCCGCGCGGGTGCGGACGACGACCGGGGAGGCGGCGGAATCCACCCGCGCGCGATCCTCGTCCGTCACCAGCGAGAGCGCGGCGGCGGGGCGGTCTGCATCCTCCAGGGCCTGGCGCAGCACGCCGGCCACCTGCGCCAGCAGCGACCGAATCCGCGCGGCGTCGAACAGCTCCGCGTCGTACACGGCGTGCAGGGCAATGCCCTCCGGCGCCTCGGCCGCGTACACCGTCAGGTCGAACTTGCTGGCCAGCTGCGCCCCCGCGCCCAGCGACTTCATCTCCCCCTCCGGCGCGGCCGATCCGTCGCCGTAGTTCAGGAGGTTGAGCATCACCTGGAATACGGGGGTGTGGCCCAGGCTGCGCTCGGGCTTCAGCTCCTCCAGGATCCGCTCGAAGGGCAGGTCCTGGTGCGCGTACGCGTCCAGCGTGGCCTGCCGCACGCGGCCCAGCAGCGCGCGGAACGAAGGGTCCCCGGACAGGTCCGTCCGCAGCGCCAGGGAGTTCAGGAAGAGGCCGATCAGCCCCTCCAGCTCCGAGCGGGTGCGCCCGGCCACCGGGGTGCCGACCACCACGTCGTGCTCCCCGCTCCAGCGCGCCAGGACCACGTCCAGCGCGGCGAGAAGGAGCATGAACAGCGTGGCGCCCTCGCGGCGGGCCAGCTCCGCCAGCCGCGCGGCGTCCTCCGGCGCGATCAGGACGGATTCAGACGCGCCGCGGTGGCCCTGCACCTCCGGACGCGGACGGTCCGTGGGGAGCGCCAGCACGGGGGGCGCGCCGGCCAGCGCGCCGCGCCAGTAGGCCAGCTGCGCGTCCAGCACGGGGCCGGCCAGCCACTCGCGCTGCCACGAGGCGTAGTCGGCGTACTGCACCGGCAGCGGCGCCAGCGGCGACGGCTCGCCGCGGCGATACGCGGCGTGCAGCGCGGCGACCTCGCCCAGCAGCACGCGGATGGACCACCCGTCGCCCACGGCGTGGTGCAGGTTCACCAGCAGCAGGTGCTCGTCGTCCGTCACCCGCACCAGCGAGGCGCGAAAGAGCGGGCCGGCCTCCAGGTCGAACGGATCGTTGGCGCTGCGCTCCGCCAGCCGCCAGGCCTCCGCGTCGCGCTCCGCTTCCGGCAGCGCGGACAGGTCGATGAACGGCACCTCCACCCGCCCCGGCGGCGAGATGCGCTGCACGGGGACGCCGTCCACCTCGGGGAGCGCGGTGCGCAGCGTCTCGTGGCGGCGCACGACTTCTTCCACGGCGCGGCGCATGGCCTCCGGGTCCACGGGGCCGGCGAGAAGCTGGGCGCTGGGGATGTGGTAGACGGCGCCCCCGCCGTCCATCCGGTCCACGAACCAGAGCCGCTCCTGCGCGAACGACGCGGGCGCGGTGCCCCCGTGCGGGCGGTGGACGATCGGCGGCGCCGCGTCGGCGGCGTCCGCGCGCAGCAGCCGGTCGATCGCGGCCGCCATGGCGCCGAGCGTGGGCGATTCGAAGAGCGTGCGCAGCGGAAGCTCCACGCCCAGCGCATCGCGGACGCGCGCCACGAGCTTCGTCGCCAGCAGCGAGTGGCCGCCCAGCGCGAAGAAGTCGTCGTCCGCGCCGACCCGGTCGGCCTTCAGCAGCCCCGCCCACACGTCCGCCAGCGCCACCTCCGTGGGCGTGCGCGGGGGGACGAAGCCGCGGGCGACGCCCTCCGTCTGCGGCTCCGGCAGCGCCTTGCGGTCCACCTTGCCGTTGGGCGTCACCGGCAGCGCGGCCAGGAACACCCACGCGGAGGGGACCATGTACTCGGGAACGCCGGCGCGCAGCCACTCGCGCAGCTCGCCCGGCGCGGGCTCGCCGTCCGCGACCACGTACGCCACCAGCCGCCGGCCGTCGCCCTCGCCGCGGGGGACGACGACGGTGTCGCGGACGGCGGGGTGCGCGCGCAGGGCGGCCTCGATCTCCCCCGGCTCGATGCGGAAGCCGCGGATCTTCACCTGCTGGTCCGCGCGGCCCGCGATCTCGGCCACGCCGTCGGGCCGGTAGCGGCCCAGGTCGCCGGTGCGGTAGGTGGGATCGGCCGCATCGCCCGTCCACGGGTTGGCGACGAAGCGGCCGGCGGTCAGCTCGGGGTCGCCCAGGTAGCCCAGGGCCACGTGCGGGCTGCGCATCCAGATCTCCCCCACCTCGCCCACGCCCACGCGCTCGCCCGCCGCGTTGCGGATGAGCACCTGCACGTCCGGGATGCCGGTGCCCACGGGGATGGTCTCCTTCGCCAGCGCCGACAGGTCGCCGGGGACGACGAAGTGGGCGACGGCGCGCTGGGTCTCCGTGGAGCCGTAGTAGTTGATGACGGTGAGGTTCGGAGCCAGGCGGTGCATCCGCCCCACGTCCGTGCGCGTGAGCACGTCGCCCACGAAAAAGGCGCGGCGCAGGGAATCCACCCGCAGGGGCCCCTCTGCCCGCTCGCCGCTCGCGGAGAGGGGGAGATTGTCGTCGCGCGTCGCGGCGTCTGCATCGAGCCCGCCGGGGACGTCCACCAGCAGCTGGCCCATGGCGGGCGTCAGGTGCGCGACGGTGATGCCGGCGTCGCGCATCCACTGCGCCAGGTAGCCGGGCGTCCCCACCTCGTCCGGGTCCGGCGCGACGACGGCGGCGCCCAGCTGCAGCGGCGTGAAGACGTCGCGGTGCAGTGGGTCGTGCGCCAGGCCGGAAAGCAGGCTGAAGCGGTCGGATGCGCGCAGCTCGAAGCGCTCCGCCAGCCACGGAGTGAAGTGCGTGAGCGAGCCGTGGCGCCCCATCACCGCCTTGGGCTTGCCCGTGGTGCCGCTGGTGAACGACAGGTACGCCAGGGAGTCGGGGCCGATCTCGACGGGGGTGAAGCCGGCGGACCTGGCCACTTCGTCCACAAAAGCGGGGGTGGAGGACTGGCTTTCGTCCGACCCGCCGCGCCCCCTCCGCTCGCTCAGGCTCGCACCTCCCCCAAAAACCCCTGGGGGAGGTTGATGCGCTTCGGCAGAGTTGGCCTCTTTGTCTACAAAATCAGCGGTGTTGGGCTGGCCGTCGTTCGCGCCGCCGCGAAGCGCTTCAGAGGATTCGGCCACTTCGTCCACAAAATCAGCGGTGCTGGGCTGGCTTTCGGCTGCGTCCGCCGCGCCCCCTCCGGGCTCGTAAACCTCGCCCACCTCCCCCAAAACTGCTGGGGGAGGTTGATGCGCTTCGGCAGGATTGGCCGCTTTGTCTACAAATACGCTTCCGCGGATGGCGAGCGGGATCGTCGATACGACCGTCTCGCGCAGGGCGTCCGCCACCTCGACCGGCACCTCGCCGGCGGATTCGATGGGGAGGAAGCCGGTGGGGCGGGCGATGCGGACGTACTCGGCCAGGCGGCTGGGGGGATAGGCCGGGTCCAGGATCAGGAAGGCGCCGCCGGCCTTCATGGTGCCCAGCAGCGCACGGACGATGGCGGCGGAGCGGTGGCCCAGGATGGCGACCACCTCGCCCGGGCGCACGCCGTCGGCGACCAGGCGCGCGGCGATGCGGCTGGACTCGCGGTCCAGATCGGCGTAGGTCCAGCGCTCCAGCGGGTCCTCCACGGCGACGGCGCCGGGGGCGCGCGCGGCGTGGCGGGCGAAGATCTCGGGGACGCTGCCGCGCCACTCGGCGCTCAGCGGGGCGGCGGGATCGGGAAGGACGGCGCGGGCGTCGTCGGTCAGCAGCGAGTAGGCGTGGACGGGACGGCCGGCATCCTCCGCCGCCTGCCGCAGCACGCTCGTCATCTGCGCCAGCATGGACCGCACGCGCGGCGCATCGAACAGCGCGGTGTTGTAGACCATGTGCAGGACGATGCCGTCCGGCACCTCGCCGGTGTACAGCGTGAGGTCGAACTTGCTGGCCGTCTCCCCCGCCCCGCCGATGGCCTCCAGCTCCAGTCCGGGAAGGGAGACGTCGCCCTCCGCGAAGTTGGACAGGTTGAGCATTACCTGAAAGAGCGGCGAATGGCTCAGCGACCGCTCGGGCGCCAGCTCCTCCAGGATTCGCTCGAAGGGAAGGTCCTGGTGCGCGTACGCCTCCAGCGTGGTCTCACGGACGCGGCGCAGCAGCTCGCGGAAGGTGGGCTCGCCGCTCAGGTCGGTGCGCAGGGCCAGGGAGTTGAGGAAGAGGCCGATCATCCCCTCCGTCTCTGCCCGCGTGCGTCCGGCGATGGGCGTGCCGATCACCACGTCGTCCTGCCCGGCCAGCCGGCCGAAGACCACGTCCATGGCGGCCAGCAGCACCATGAACAGCGTGTAGCCCTCGCGCCGCCCCAGCGCGAGCACCGCCTTTGCGTCCTCGCCGCCGATGACCACGGACTCGGCGGCGCCGGCGTACGTCTGCACGGCGGGGCGCGGACGGTCGGTGGGCAGCTCCAGCAGCGGCGGCGCGCCGGCCAGCTTGCGGCGCCAGTAGCCGAGCTGCGCCTCCAGCACGTCGCCCGTGAGCCACGCGCGCTGCCAGACGGCAAAGTCGCCGTACTGCAGCGCCGGCTCCGGCAGCGGGGACGCCTCGCCGCGCGCAAAGGCGCCGTAGAGGGCGGAAAGCTCGTTCCACAGCACGCCGACGGACCAGCCGTCGCTGACCACGTGGTGCAGGTTGACCACCAGGACGTGCTCGTCCTCCGCCATCCGCACCAGCGCGGCGCGGAACAGCGGCCCGCGCCCCAGGTCGAAGGCGCGGTCCGACACGTCCCGCATCACCGCCTCCGTGGCGGCGTCGCGCTCCGCCTCGTCCGCGATCCCCGCGAAGTCGTGCAGGGGCAGATCGACGTCCGTCGGCGGAAGGACGCGCTGCACCGGCTGCTCGCCGGTGAACGGCAGCGCGGTGCGCAGCGTCTCGTGGCGGCGGACGATCTCGGAAAAGGCGCGGCGCAGGGCGTCCACGTCCAGGGCGCCGCGCAGCAGGTAGTGGAACGGCATGTGGTAGACGGGGCTTCCCGGCTCCAGCCGGTCCACGAACCACAGCCGCTCCTGCGCGAACGTCAGCGGCAGGTCGCCCGATCGATCCGCCGGGCGGATGGGCGGCGCCTCCACGCCGGCGGAGGCGCGCAGCAGCCGGTCGATCTCCGCGGCGAACGCGTCCAGCGCGGGGTGCTCGAAGACGGCGCGCACGGGCACCTCTACCCCCAGCGCCTCGCGGACGCGGGAGACGGCGCGCGTGGCCAGCAGCGACTGGCCGCCCAGGTCGAAGAAGCGGTCCGTGGCGCCCACGCGCTCCACGCCCAGCAGCTCCGCCCAGAGCGCCGCGATCACCTGCTCCGTCTGCGTGCGCGGCGGCACGTACTCCGCGCCGGCCACGTCCGCCGCGTCCGGCTCCGGGAGCGCGCGGCGGTCGGTCTTGCCGTTGCGGGTGAGCGGCAGCCGGTCCATCGGCACGAAGGCGGAGGGCACCATGTACTCCGGCAGGTGCTCCAGCAGGTGCGCGCGCAGCTCCGCCGCGCCGACGGAATCCGCCGCGACGGTCCACGCCACCAGCCGCCGCTCGTCCCCCGCCCCGCGGGCGAGCACGACGGCCTCGCGCACGGACGGGTGCTCCAGGAGAACGGACTCGATCTCCCCCAGCTCGATGCGGAATCCGCGCACCTTCACCTGGTCGTCCGCGCGGCCCAGGAACTCCAGCGAGCCGTCCGCCCGCCGCCGCGCCAGGTCACCGGAGCGATAGAGGCGCGCGTCCGCATCCTCCGAAAACGGGTCGGGGACGAAGCGCTGCGCCGTCAGTTCGGTTCGATTGAGGTAGCCGCGCGCCACGCCGCCGCCGCCCACGTGCATCTCCCCCGCGAGCCCGACGGGCACGATCCGCCCGCGGCGGTCCAGCAGGTGGACGGACAGGTCGGGGATGGGGATGCCGATGGGCGACGCCGATCCGCCGTGCACGTCCTCCACCGTGATCACCCGGTAAGTGACGTGGACGGTGGTCTCGGTGATGCCGTACATGTTGACCAGCCGCGGCCGGTCCGCCCCGCGGCGGTCCACCCAGCCGCGCAGCGATGCGGGGTCCAGCGCCTCGCCACCGAAGATCACGCAGCGCAGCGCCAGGTCGGCCGCATCGCCCGCGGCTGCCGCGTCGTCGTCCGCGCGGATGAGCTGGCGAAAGGCGGAGGGCGTCTGGTTGAGCACCGTCACCCGCTCGTCGCGCAGCAGCGCGTGAAAGCGCGCGGGGTCGCGGCTCACCTCGAACGGGACCACCACCAGGCGGCCACCGTACAGCAGCGCGCCCCAGATCTCCCAGACGCTGAAGTCGAACGCATAGGAGTGAAAGAGCGTCCACACGTCGTCCGCGCCGAACCCGAACCACGGGTCGGTGGCCGTCATCAGCCGCACCACGTTGGCGTGCGTCACCTGCACGCCCTTGGGCCGCCCGGTGGAGCCGGAGGTGTAGATGACGTACGCCAGCGACTCCGGCGAAACCTCCAGCGGCGCGGGATCGGCCGCGTCGACCGTCTCCTCCTCGTCCATCCGCACACGCTCGATGCCGGGCGGCAGGCGATCGGCCGCATCCCCCGAGGTGACGACCAGCCGCGCGCCGGAATCCTCCAGCATGTACGACAGCCGGTCGTCCGGGTAGGCGGGATCCAGGGGGAGATACGCGGCGCCGGCCTTGAGGATGCCCAGGATGCCGACCACCGTCTCCAGCGACCGCTCCACGCAGAGGCCCACGAGCACCTCCGCCCCCGCGCCGCGCGCCCGCAGGCGCCGGGCGAGGACGTCCGCGCGCGCGTCCACCTCCGCGTAGCTCAGCGTCCGCCCACCGAACGTCAGCGCGGGGGCGTGCGGCGTGCGCGCGGCCTGCGCGGCAAAGGCGTGGTGAAGGGTGGTGGATACGGGGTGATGCGCGGTCGCGGCGCCCATGGCGCGCACGGCGTCGCGCTCCTCCGCCGGCATCATCTCCAGCGCGGACGCGGGGGCGTCGGGCGCGGACAGCGCGGAGTCGAGGAGGGTGGCGTAGTGGCGCACCATCCGCTCGATGGTGGGGCGCTCGAAGAGGTCGGCGGCGTACTCCGCGCCGGCCCAGGTGCGGCCATTCTCCTGCGCCACGCCGAAGTTCAGGTCGAACTTGGCGGCGGTCAGCTCCTGGTGCACGCCCTCGGCCGCGTCGCCCCCCTCCTCCTCCCGCCCCTGGTCCGGGTGCGCCGTCTGCTGGACGAACAGCGCCTGCACCAGCGGCGAATAGGCGAGCGTGCGCTCCGGCGCCATCTCTTCCACCAGCCGCTCGAAGGGCAGGTCCTGGTGCTCGAAGGCGCCCAGGGTGGAGGCGTGGACGCGCGCCAGCAGCTGGCGGAAGGTCGGCTCGCCGGAGAGGTCGCCGCGCAGCACCAGCGTGCCGGCGAAGAAGCCGATGAGCGGCTCCACGTCGCGCGTGCGCCGCCCCGCGACGGCGGTGCCCACCAGCAGGTCGTCCGTATCCGCGTAGCGCCCCATGAGGAGCTGGAAGACGGCGAGCAGGACGTTGAACGGCGTGGTCCCCTCGCGCAGCGCCAGCGCGGCGACGCGCTCGGAGAGCGAGGCGTCCAGCTCGGTGACGTACGCGGCGCCGCGCTGGCTGGCGACGGCGGGGCGCGGGTGGTCGGTGGGGATCTCCAGCAGCGTGGGCGCGCCCTGCAGCTCGTTGCGCCACCACTCCAGCATGCCGTCCAGCGCGGGGCCCGACAGCCGCTCGCGCTCGCGCCGCGCGTGCTCGCCGAACTGGGCCGGCAGCGGCGGCAGCGGCGAGGGCAGCCCGGCGCCGAACGCGGCCAGCAGCTCCTCGAACTCGCGCCAGAATACCGAGAGGCTCCACCCGTCGCTGACGATGTGGTGCATGGTCACCAGCACCGCGTGGTCCGCGTCGCCCATGCGCACCAGGCGCGCTCGGAACGACGCGCGGTCCAGCGCGAACGGCGTGGTGGCCTCTTCGGCGGCGATGCGGGCGAGCTCGGCCTCGCGCTCCGCCGCGGGGAGGGCGGAGAGGTCGTGGAGGGGGAGATGGAAGGCGGTGAACGGCTCCACCACCTGCACCGGCGCGTCGTCGCGCTGCTCGAAGCGGGTGCGCAGGGAGCCGTGGCGGCGCACGATCTCGCCGATGACGCGCTCCACGAGGGCGGGGTCCAGCGGCTGCCTGAAGCGCGCGGCGGAGGGCATGTTGTACGCGGCGCTGCCGGGCTGCAGCCGGTCCAGCATCCACAGGCGCTGCTGGGTAAAGGCCAGCGGGTACTCGCCGCCCGCACCCTCGTCGCCCGCGGGCGCGCGCGGCTCATCAGCCTTGCGCTGCTTGAGCCGCAGGGCGAGAAGACGGCGCTGCTCGGGGGAAAGCTGGTCCAGCCTGCTGGTGGTGTTGCTCATCCTGTCGCTTCAAAAAGCCGGGACGCAATGGTGCGCCCGGCGTGCATGTTCTGGTGTGGAGCCGACGCTCCGGCTCCGAGCCCCGCCCCCTCCCCGGCGGAGAGGTGACGCGCTTCGATAAGGATCACGCTGCGGCGCCGCGCCCCCTCCCGCTCGTCGCCTCGCGACCTCCCCCAAAAAACCCTGGGGGAGGTGGGGTTGCCGACGGCGTACGGCTCGTCGGCGGGTATCGAACTGCGCCCGCGGGGGGCCCCTCCCCCGGCCCCTCCCCGCTCGTTCCTCGCGGAGAGGGGAGAATTGGATCGCGCTTCGACAAGGATCACGCTGCGTCGGCGCGCCCCCTCCCGCTCGTCACCTCGCGACCTCCCCTCAAAAAACCTGGGGGAGGTGGGTGGGGGGATCGCGTGCTTCGGGGACATCGAATTGCACCCGACAACGGCCCCCTCTCCCGGCCTCTCCCCCGTAACTGCACGGGGGAGAGGTGACGCGCTTCGACAAGGATCACGCTGCGTCGGCACGCCCCCTCCCGCTCGTCACCTCGCGACCTCCCCCAAAAAACCCTGGGGGAGGTGGGGTGGGGATGGGATCGGGCGCTTCGGAGACATCGAATTGCACCCGACAGCGGCCCCCTCTCCCGGCCTCTCCCCCGTAACTGCACGGGGGAGAGGTGACGCGCTTCGACCGGCCGCGGCGTGAACGGCCCCGCTCGCTCACCCGCCGGAGCGCGATCGAATTCTCCCCCTCTCCCGCTCCGCGGGGGAGGGGGCCGGGGGGAGGGGGCGCCGTCGGACGCAGTTCGATGCGATTCGACGAGCTCCGATCCCTGCTCCACAACCAACCTCCCCCAGGTTTTTTGGGGGAGGTGGGCCGGTGGTGCCGGCCCGGAGGGGGCGTCCCCCGGAGCCCGACGAAGCGCTTACGCCCCCTCTTCCGCCAGCAGCGCCTCGATCTCCTCCGCCGACAGGCCCTCCAGCTCGTCGACCATGGCGGCCAGGACGGGGGAATCCGCGGATTCCACGGCGGCGGCAAGGCCCGCGACGGTGGGGTCCTGAAAGAACACGCGGATGGGGATCTCCACCTCGAACGTGTCCTGGATGCGCACGATCACCTGCGTGGCCAGCAGCGAGTGGCCGCCCAGCTCGAAGAAGTTCTGGGTGACGCCCAGGCGCTCGCGGCGCAGCACCTCGGTCCAGATCTCGGCGACCATGTCCTCCACCACGTTGCGCGGCGCCACGACCTCCTCCGCCGGCTCCTCCGAGCCTTCCGGCGCGGGAAGGGCGCGGCGGTCGGTCTTGCCGCTGCCGGTGAGCGGCATCTCGTCCAGCGCCACGAAGGCGGCGGGGACCATGTACTCCGGCAGCCGCTCGCGCAGGTGCGCGCGGAGGTCGGCGGCGGATACCGCCTCCCCCTCCTTCGGCACGAAGTAGCCGACCAGGCGCGGGTCGCCGGGCACGTCCTCGCGCAGGACGGCGGCGGCGGCGCGGACGGCGGGGTGGCGCAGAAGCTCGGACTCCACCTCGCCCAGCTCGATGCGGTAGCCGCGCAGCTTTACCTGCCCGTCCAGCCGCCCCATGAACGCCAGCGTGCCGTCCGCCCGCCAGCGCACGCGGTCGCCCGTGCGGTACATGCGCGCGTCCGGCGCACCGGCGAACGGGTCGGCGACGAACTTCTCCGCGGTCAGCTCCGGGCGGTTCAGGTAGCCGCGCGTCACGCCGCCGCCGCCGATGAACAGCTCGCCGGGAACGCCGGCCGGCACGGGGCGGCCGCGCGCGTCCAGCACGTACGCGCGCACGTTCGCCATCGGCCCCCCGATGTGCACCACGCCGGCGCCGGGCTCCGCCACGCGCTGGCCGGTGGCCCAGACGGTGATCTCCGTGGGCCCGTAGAGGTTCCACACCTCGCCGGCGCGGGCGATCAGCTGCTCGGCGAGCTCCGCCGTCAGCGCCTCGCCGGTGGCGATGGCGCGCAGGCGCGGGGCGCCGGCCCACCCGGTCTGCACCAGCAGGCGCCAGGTGGCGGGGGTGGCCTGCATCACGGTCACGCCGTGCGCCTCGATCATCCGCCCCAGCGCCAGGCCGTCCACCACCTCGTCCCGGTCGGCGATCACGACGCGGGCGCCGGCCACCAGCGGCAGAAAGAGCTCGGGAACGGAGACGTCGAACGAGATGGTGGTCACCGCCAGCGTCACGTCGTCCGCGCGCATCCCGGGCTCGTGCGCCACGGACGCCAGCATGGACGACAGGGTGCCGTGCTCCACCTGCACCGCCTTGGGACGGCCGGTGGAGCCGGAGGTGTAGATGAGGTACGCCCGGTCGCGCGGTCCCACATCCACCGAAACGGGATCGACGGCGTCCGCCGCGGGCCCCTCCCCCGGCCCCTCCCCGCTCGTTCCTCGCGGAGAGGGGAGGGTTCGATCGTGCTGCGGATGGCTCCCGGAAGCGCCCCCTCCGGGCTCGCGAAGCTCGCCCACCTCCCCCGGAAAACCCTGGGGGAGGTGGGGGTCATCCGGACGCGCGGGGACGACCACCGTCTCCGCGCCGGACGAGGGGATCGGCGGGAGCGCGGGGTCGGCCAGCAGGAGCGCGGCGCCGGAATCCTGCAGCATGTAGGCGATGCGGTCCGGCGGATACACCGGGTCCAGCGGCAGGTACGCGGCGCCCGTCCGGAGGATGCCCAGCAGCGCCGGCACCATCGACAGGTCCCGGTCCACGTAGACGCCCACGATGCCGCCCGGGCCCGCGCCGCGCGCCCGCAGCTCGCCGGCGATGCGGCCGGCCCACGCGTCCAGCCCGGCGTACGTAAGCCGCTCGCCGCCCGCGACGATGGCGACGGCGTCCGGCGTGGCGGCGGCCTGCGCCGCCACGCGCCGGTGCAGCGGCTGGGCCGCGACCGCGGCGGGCGGCCCCGCGCCCCACTCGCCCAGCAGCACGCGGCGCTCCTCGTCCGACACCACGTCGAGCGAGGCGAGGGGCGCGTCGGGGGCGCCCAGGGCGGCGGCGAGGACCGCGCGAAAGACCCGCTCCATCCCGGTGATGGTCGCCGCGTCGAACAGCTCCGCGTCGTACTCGAAGGCGCCGCCCAGCGCATCGCCCATGTCCACGGTGGTGAACTGGATGTCGAACTTGGCGACGCCGGTGTCCACCGCCTCGGCGGCGTTCTCCGGGTCCACCGGGCGCAGCGGCAGCGCGGGCCCGGCGTCCGTGGCGGCGCCGCCGTCCGTGTTCACCGCGGCGTGGTGGAAGTAGAGCACCTGGAAGAGCGGGTGCCGGCTCAGGTCGCGCGGCACGCCCAGCTCGTCCACCAGCTTTTCGAACGGCAGGTCCTGGTGCTGGTTGGCGTCCAGAACGGCCCGCTTCGCCGCGCCCACCGCGTCGCGGAAGGTGGCGTCCGCGGGGAGCCGCAGCCGCAGCGCCGCGGAGTTGACGAACATGCCCACGATCGGCTCCAGCTCCGGCCGCGGGCGGCTGCCCAGCAGCGTGCCGATCACCAGGTCGTCCTGCCCGGAGTAGCGCCGCAGCGTCTCGGCGAACGCCGCCAGCACCACCATGTTGAGCGTGGCCCCCTGCTGCCGGCAGGCATCGCGGACGCGCTGCGTGAGCTCCGCGCCCAGGCGAAAGGCGTGCGCGCGGCCCACGTTGGCGGCCACGGCGGGGCGCGGGCGGTCGGTGGGCAGGTCCAGCGCGGGCGCGCCGTTCAGCAGGTCGCGCCAGTACGCCACCTGCTTCTGCAGCGTCTCGCCCTGCAGGTGCCCGCGCTGCCACACGGCGTAGTCGGCGTAGCGAAGCGGCAGCTCGGGGAGCGACGGCTCGCGGCCGGCGTGAAAGGCGTCGTAGAGCGCCAGCAGGTCGCGCATCAGCAGCGGGAACGACCAGCCGTCGGTGGCGATGTGGTGCGTGGTGACCACCATGGCGTAGTCGGCGTCCGACACGCGCAGCAGGGTGACGCGCGCCATGGGCCCGCGGTCCAGGTCGAAGATCCGCGCGCCCTCCTCGCCCACCAGCGCGTGCACGCCCGCGACGAACCGCTCGCCCACGCGGTGGCGGACGTCCACCACCTCAACGCCCACGGGCGCGGCGGGCTGGACCACCTGCACCAGGTGCCCGTCCTCCCCCATCCGGTACGTGGTCCGCAGCGTCTCGTGGCGGCGGACGACCTCCGTCAGCGCGCGCTCCAGCGCCGGCACGTCCACGTCCGCGGGGACCAGAAAGGCCGCGGGGACGTTGTACATGGGGCTTTCGGGCGCGAAGCGGCTCAGGAACCACATCCGCTCCTGCGCGAACGACGCCGGGTGCTCCGGCCCGGGACCGGCGCAGCGGGTGACGCCCTCGCGCGGCGCGGCGGCCGCGGGGGGCGCGCCGCGAAGGCGGGCCTCCAGCAGGGCGCGCTTGGTGTCGGAAAGGGCCGCGCGGCGGGCGCCGGTATCCTGCATCGTCATTCGTAGAAAGTGGATCCCGGATCCGGTCAGCGCGTGACGTCCACGTGCACGTATTCGGGGAACGGCTGAATGGTCTCCAGCCCGTGCTCGAAGATCACCAGCTCCCCCTGCTTCTCCACCTCGCGGAATCCCCCGAAGCGGTAGGTGACCTCCATCATCCGGTTGCGGCCGTTGGGCTTGAACTCCGCGCGCAGCCTGGCGCCCGCGTTCTTCACCTCGGTCATGACGTGGCTCATCATGATGGTGCCCACCCCGCGGCTCATCACGCGGCACGACATCAGCAGCAGCTTGAGGGTCCAGTACTCCGCCGACGTCTTTTCCACCAGCGCCAGGCCGATCTTGCCGTACGTGCCGAACCGGTCCTCCAGCCCCGCGACGAGAAGGAGGTGGTGGGGCGAGGTGCGGAACGCGTTCAGCTCGGCGTAGTCGTAGGTGTAGCCGGTGGTGTTGAGCTGGTTGGTGCGCTGCGTGAGCTCCTCGGCGCGCTGCAGGTCGGCCTCGCTGCACGGCGCCAGGGTAAAGCGCATCCGCAGGTCGCGAAGAAACTCCTCCGACGGGCCGTGAAAGGTCTCCTCGGCCTGGTTGCGCTGAATGTCGGCCATGTACAGGCGCCGGCGGTTGCGGCTGTCGTCGGTGATGAACTCGGGGTTCATCTCCGGCCGCTCCAGCAGCCCCTCCAGCTCGGCGGCGTCCATCACGCGCACGGTGGGGCAGGCGTGCTGCACCTCCTCGCGCTCGAACGGCTGGTCGTCGATGAAGAGAAAGGTGTCCAGGTTGATGTTGAGGCTCTTGGCGATGGCGGCGACGTTCTCGCCCTTGGCGTTCCAGTTGATCTGCGGATACAGGAAGTACTCCTCGATCCCCAGCGCCTGGAGGCGGGCGAAGGCGGCGTCGCGGTCGTTGCGGCTGGCCACGGACTGAAGGATTCCGCGCTCGTCCAGGGTGCGGATGGCGTGCAGCACGCCCGGCCGCAGCGGCACGTCGCCGTCCTCCAGAAGAATGCCGTCCCACACGGTGTGGTCCAGGTCCCACACCACGCACTTGACCGCCTTGGCCTTCTTTGGCGCCGCGGCGGGCGCGGGCGCGGCGGACGCGGCGGGGGTCGACCGGGTCTCCGGCTCCATCAGCTCGATCATCTGAACACTTCTTCTCGTAAAGCGTGATTGCGCGCCGTGCGGCGCCAGCTCCGCACCGGCGCGCGGACAGCCCTCAAAACTGCTGTAAAACAACGATTTGCGCTACTCCCCGGGGCTGCTTCTGCCCAACGTTGCACAGCGGGTACGGTGACGGGAGAGGATTCCCGCCACGTACGCGCGCGAAACCGCCCAGGCGGTGGGGGTCGAACTGCGCTCGCGGGGGGCCCCTCCCCCGGCCCCTCCCCGCTCGTTCCTCGCGGAGAGGGGAGAATTCGATTGCGGTTCGACGAGCATCGGACTGCGCCCGACGGGGCCCCCTCTCCCCCGGCCCCTCTCCCCCGCTGCGCGGGAGAAAGGGGAGAATTCGATCCCGCTCCGGGACGTTCGCTGCGTCTGCTCCCGAAGCGCTCCGACGTTTCGGGCTGCGTCACCCTTCCCCCACGCAGTTTGGGGGGGAAGGGCCGGGGATGGGGGGCGCCCACCATCCCGCACCAAACCATCCGAAGCGCTGGCCCGGAGGCTCGGCGACGTGCATCGAGCTGGCGCCCGACAGGGCCCCCTCTCCCCCGGCCCCTCTCCCCCGCTGCGCGGGAGAAAGGGGAGAATTCGATCCCGCTCCGGGACGTTCGCTGCGTCTGCTCCCGAAGCGCTCCGACCTTTCGGCTCGCGTCACCCTTCCCCCACGCAGTTTGTGGGGGAAGGGCCGGGGATGGGGGGCGCCCACCATCCCGCACCATCCGGTCCGACGCTCACCGATCCCCTGGTCCCCATCGGGCCTCTACTGCATCAGCCCCGCCGCCTCTTCCTCCGTCAGCGACTCCAGCTCGGAGAGGATGACGTCCTCGATGAGCACGGCGTAGCGGGCGATGGTCGGCGCCTCGAAGATGGACTGCAGCGGCAGGTCCAGGTGGAACAGGTCACGAACGCGGGCGACGATCTGCGTGGCCAGCAGGGAGTGTCCGCCCAGGCCGAAGAAGTCGTCGTGGATCCCCACCCGGTCGATCCCCAGCAGCCCCGACCACAGCTCCGCCAGCTGCTCCTCCACCTCGTTGGTGGGCGCGGCGTAGTCCACGTCCAGCGCGGGGCGCGCGTACAGCGTGGCGCCGCCCTCGCCCGGCGCGGCGGGGACCACGGTGGCGGCGGCGCGGATGCGGGACTCCAGGTCGCTGGTGGACACCAGCACCGACGGCTGGCCGGCGAGCGACAGGACGGCGTCCAGCGCGGCGGGCATCTGGCCGGGAAGAATGCCGTGCGGATCGTCGCCGCCGTGGTTGAAGCGGTCCCAGGCGACGGCGGTCCAGCCGTGCCGCGCGGCGGCGGCCTCGGCCAGGGTGGCGGCGGCGGCAAGGCGCGCCTGGCCCACGCCGCCCACCACGCCGGCCAGCGGCAGCTCCAGCAGCACGAACTCCGGCGCGCGGCCCTCCAGCGCCACGGCCAGCACGTCCAGCTCCGCCGCGAACCCGGCCAGCTGCTCCGTCCACGCGGACGGCTCCGCCTCCGCCATCGTCCCGAAGTCCGCCACCCCGCCCGCGGCCGGGGCGTAGATCACGCCGTGCAGCCCGCCGCAGCGGTCGTTCACGCGCAGGAGCGCGTGGCCCAGCGCGGCGGCGTCCCCCGCGTCCGCGGCGATGCACATCACCCGCGCGCCGGCCTGCGACAGCGCGCGCGTGGCGGCCACGTCCAGCGCCGCCGGGGTGATGAGGGCGATGCGGACCTCCGGCGTCCGCGCCACGGCCTGCGCCAGCGCGACGGCGTGCGGCCCCAGCGCGCCCACGAAGGCGTACGTGCCGCCCTCGCGCAGGCGCGCCGCGGGAGCAGCGGGCCGCGCCGCGCGGAAGCCCCGCGCCCAGCGGTGCCGCCCGCGGTAGCCGACGACGAGCTCATCGGAATCCGACACCGCCTCCGCCGCGACGCGGGCCGTGACGGCTTCCGACGCGTCCGCCGCGGCGTCGATCACGCGGCAGCCGAGCGCCGGGTACTCCTGCGCGGCCACCCGCGCCACGCCCACCAGCGCGGCGGCGGCGGGGGAAAGATCCTCGTCCCCCGTGACCTCCTGCGCGCCGGCGGTCACCACCACCAGCCGGGCGCCGTCCACGCCGCCGGCGGCATCCGCCAGCAGGGCCAGCGAGCCGAGGGCGGCGGGCGCGTCGTGCAGGGCGTGCGCGTGCACCACCACCTCCGGCGCGGCGGAGTCGTGAAAGTGATCCGCCAGCGCCGCGAAGTCCTCGCGCGAATCCGGGCGGACCGTCAGCCGGTCCCCATCCACCGAAACGCCGGTCCCCGAGCGCAGGTTGCGGACAAAGTGGCCGGATTCGCGGAACGCCGCCTCCAGCCGGTCCGCGAAGGCGCCCGGCTCCGCGGCCAGCAGCACGCGCTTGGGCGCGGAGTCCGCCGCGGCGGGGGTGCGCGTCCACGTGGGCAGATACGTCCAGTCCGCGGGATCGGGGCGCCGGGCCGTGTCCGCGCCGGGGGCGCGCACGGCGGGCGCCGCGGAGGGCGGATCCACCCAGTAGCGCTGCTTTTCCCACGGGTACGTGGGCAGCTGCAGGCGGCGGCGGCGCTCGCCGGAGCGGTACGCGCGCCAGTCGGGCTCCACGCCGGCGAGCCAGAGGCGGCCCAGCGCCTCCGCCAGGAACTGCGCGTCCGGCTTGCGGTCGTAGGCGTAGCGGATGGAGGGGATCACGGCGGCGGGCGCCTGCTCCCCCTCGCGCTCCGGACGCTGGCGGACGAACGTCGACAGCGTCTGCCCGGGGCCGACCTCGAGAAGGACGCGGCCGGGCTCCGCCAGCAGCTCCGCGACCCCCTCCGCGAACCGGACGGTGCCCAGCATGTGGCGCGTCCAGTACGCCGGATCGGTCGCCTCGTCGTCGGTGATCCACGTCCCCGTGACGTTGCTGACCATGGGGATGCGCGGCGCGCTCAGCCGCACCCGCGCCACGCGCGCCGCCAGCCCCTGCGCCGCGGGCGCCATCATCGCGGAGTGAAAGGCGTGCGTGGTCGTCAGGCGGCGCGCGGTGCGGCCGGCATCCGCCAGCGTCCGCTCCAGCGCCGCGACCGCATCCTCCGGCCCGGAGACGACGGTAAGGCCCGGCGCGTTGACGGTCGCGATCGACAGCTCCGCGGAGGGCCCCTCGCCGCTGGTTCCTCGCGGAGAGGAGAGAAGGAGCGGGCGGAGATCGGATTCATCCATCGACACCGCCAGCATGGCACCGCCGGGGAGCGCCTGGATCATCCGCGCGCGGTCGGCCACCAGCGCGAGCGCATCCTCCAGCGACAGCACGCCGGCGATGCAGGCGGCCGCGTACTCTCCCAGTGAGTGGCCGATGACGGCGTCGGGGACGATCCCCCAGCTCATCCACAGCTTCGCCATCGCGTAGTCGATGACGAAGACGGCGGGCTGCGCCAGCTCCGTGCGGTTCAGCCGGTCCGCGCCCTCCGCGGGCGCCGAGCGGCCCAGCATGGCGCGAAAGTCGATGCTGGCGGAGGGCGCGGCGTCCGACGGCGCGGCGCCGGGAAAGAGGACTTCGCGAATGTCCATCCCCAGCTGCGGCCGGAGGATGTCGGCGCAGCGGTCCACCTCCGCGCGGAACGCGGGCTCGGCCTCGTACAGCCCCCGCGCCATCTGCGGATAGTGGTCGCCCAGCCCGGGAAAGAGGAAAGCGACGGAGCGGCTCCCCGTCTCCGCCAGCATGGACGCCGTGCGCTCCGGCGCCCGCTCGCGCACCAGCTTCGCGGCGTCCTCGCCCTCGCGGACGACGACGGTGCGGCGGTACGGAAAGGCGCGCCGCCCCTCCTGCAGCGTGAACGCCACGTCCGCCAGCGGCAGGCCGGGATGGGATTCCAGGTGGTCCGCCAGCCGGTCCGTGGCCGCGTCCAGCGACTGCGGGGTGCGGGCGGAGACGGCGAGCACCTGCCAGGGGCGCGACGGGCCGGAGGGCGCGGCGGGCGGCGCCTCTTCCAGGATCACGTGCGCGTTCGTCCCCCCGATGCCGAACGAGCTGACGCCGGCGCGGCGCGGCCCGCCGTCCGTCTCCCACCTCCGCAGCTCGCCGCGGACGACGAACGGGCTCCCCTCGATCCCCAGCCTGGGGTTGGGCGAGGTAAAGTGGACGGTGGGCGGGATCTCGCCGTGCTCCATCGCCAGCACCGTCTTGATCAGCCCCGTCACCCCCGCGGCGATGTCCAGGTGGCCGACGTTGGTCTTGACGGCGCCGACGGTGCAGAAGCCCACGGCGTCGGTGTGCGCGCGGTACGCCTTGGTCAGCGCGGCGATCTCGATGACGTCGCCCAGGTCGGTGCCGCTGCCGTGCGCCTCCACGTACTGGATGGTCTCCGGGTGCACGTCCGCCGCGGACAGCGCCTCGGTGATGACGGACGACTGCCCCTCCACGCCGGGCGCGGAGAACGCCACCCGCGCCGCGCCGTCGTTGTTGATGGCGGAGCCCCGGATCACCGCGCGCACCGGGTCGCCGTCGCGCAGCGCGTCCGCCAGCCGCTTGAGGGCCACGACGCCTACGCCGCTGCTGGAGATGGTGCCGCCGGACCGCGCGTCGAAGGTGCGGCAGTGCCCGTCCGGCGAAAGGATGCTGCCGGGCCCGGGCACGTAGCCGCTGTCCTGCGGGACGAAGACGCTGGCGCCGCCGGCCAGCGCCAGGTCGCTTTCGCCGCTCAGCAGGCTCTGCACGGCCAGGTGCACGGCGACGAGCGAGGTGGAGCAGGCGGTCTGCACGCTGAGCGCGGGGCCGCGCAGCCCCAGCTTGTACGCGGTGCGCGTGGCGATGAAGTCCTTGCCGCCGGAGACCGCGGCGGTCAGCCCCCCCACCGCGTCCACCAGCGCCTCGTTGGGGAGGACGTGGGTGTCGGTGTAGTGCGGCGAGCCGGCGCCGGCGTACACGCCCACGCGCCCCTGCACCCGCTCGGGCACGTAGCCGGCGGATTCCAGCGCCTCCCACGCGCACTCCAGGAAGATGCGGTGCCCGGGCTCCAGCACCTGCGCCTCGCGCGGCGAGTAGCCGAAGAAGCCGGCGTCGAAGTGCTGGATGTCGCGCAGCTTGCCGATGGCCTTCACGAAGCCCGGCAGCGCCAGCACGTCGTCGGGAACCCCGGCGGCGCGCAGCTCGTCTTCGGTGAAGTGCGTGATGGTCTCGCGCCCCTCGCGCAGGACGCGCCAGAACGCGTCCAGGTCCTCGGCGCCGGGGAACCGCCCCGCCATGCCGACGATGGCCACGTCGAACTCGCCGCCGTGCTGCTCGGGATCGTGCGGACCGCCCTGATCGTGCTGCTCGTGCATCTGCTCACTCGTGGATGAAAGAACTGCGTGTGGTGCGAACTGCGACTTGCATCTCACTGCGTCCGCGGGGGGCCCCTCCCCCGGCCCCTCCCCGCTCGTTCCTCGCGGAGAGGGGAGGGCGTAGCCGCGGGAATCCAGGCGTCGTCGAAGGGCCTCGCGCTGGCGCCCGACGGGGCCCCCTCTCCCGCCCCCTCTCCCCCGGCCCCCCCCCCGGCCCCTCTCCCCCGCTGCGCGGGAGAAAGGGGAGAATTCGATCCCGCTCCGGACGGTTCGCTGCGCGTCTGCTCCCGAAGCGCTCCGACGTTTCGGCTCGCGTCACCCTTCCCCCACGCCGTTTGTGGGGGAAGGGCCGGGGATGGGGGGCCGCCCACCATCCCGCGCTACCTCGTCCGCCGAACTCCGAACTCTGCCTCACCTCAACCTCCCCCAGTCTTTTTTGGGGGAGGTGGGCGAGGTTTACGAGCCCGGAGGGGGCGCCCCGCCGCGCCCTCCGAAGCGCCCCGCCCCAGGCCCCTACCGCGCCCGCTGGCGCCGCATCATCTCGCGGCGGCTGGTGCCGCGCTCCGTGGCTTCGGCGGGGGCGGCGGCCTCGGGCGGCGCCGCGGCGGCGGCGGCGGCGGCGTCCAGGTGCGCGGCAAGGGCGGCGATGGTGGGGAACTGGAACAGCTCCACCACCGTCATCTCCCGCCCCAGCTCCGCCGCCAGCCGCTCCTGCATCCGCGCCACCAGCATGGAGTGCCCGCCGATCTCGAAGAAGTTGTCGTCCAGCCCCACACCGGTGATCCCCAGCACCTCCTCCCACACGCGGGCGATGCGGTGCTCCACGCCGCTCTGCGGGCGGCGGGCGGCGCCGGGGTCGGCGGCGGGCTCGGGGAGCGCCTTGCGGTCCACCTTGCCGTTGGGGGTCTGCGGAAGCGTGTCCATGGCGACGAAGGCCGAAGGGACCATGTAGTCGGGAAGCCGGTCGCGCAGGTGCTCGCGCAGCTCGCCGGCGGAGGGCACCGCCGCGCCTTCGGCGGGGGCCAGCCAAGCCACCAGCCGCCCGCCGCCCTCGCGCCGCAGCAGCACGGCGGCCTGCGCGACGGCGGGGTGCGCGAGCAGCGCCGCCTCGATCTCGCCCACCTCGATGCGGTAGCCGCGCAGCTTCACCTGCTCGTCGCTGCGCCCCAGGAACTCCAGCTCGCCGCGCGCCAGCCAGCGCACGCGGTCGCCGGTGGCGTACATCCGCGCGCCCGGCGCGCCGAAGGGGGAGGGGATGAACCGCTCGGCCGTGAGCCCGGGGCGGCCCAGGTAGCCGCGCGCCAGCCCCTCGCCCGCCACGTACAGCTCGCCCGGCACGCCCACCGGCACCGGCTGCAGCCGCGCGTCCAGCACGTACGCGCGGTGGTTCGGCAGGGGCCGGCCGATGGGGGGAAGCCCTTCTCCCGTGGACGGCACGTCGCAGGCGGTGCTCCCCACCGAGTTCTCGGTGGGGCCGTAGACGTTCACCAGCCGCAGCCCCTCCGGCGGGCGCACCCGCAGCGCCTCGCCCCCGGCGGTCATCACGCGAAGGGCGCGGGGGCGGGGGGCGCCGTGGCGCAGCGCGTCGAACAGCGCCTCGGTCACCGGCGTGGGGGTGATCCAGCGGGTGATCTCCGCGGCGTCGGCCCAGCGCAGCAGCCCGGCCGGGTCCCCGCGCAGCGCGTCGGGCACCACGTACAGCGACACGCCGGCGGCCAGCGCGCCCCACACCTCCAGCACGGTCACGTCGAAGGTGGGGCTGGCGAAGAGCACCGCCCGGTCGCCGGGGCCCACCTCGTCGCCGAAGTGGCTCCACGCCAGCAGGCTTGCCAGCCCGCGGTGCGGGATGGCGACGCCCTTGGGCTGGCCGGTGGAGCCGGAGGTGAAGATGACGTACGCCAGGTGGTCCGCATCCACCTCCACCGCCGGAGCGTCCGCCGGCTCCGCGGCCAGCGCCGCCGCCTCCGTGTCCAGCTCGATCACAGGCACGTCCACGGCGGGGACGCGGCCGCGCAGGCCGGCGCGGGTCACCACGGCCGCGGCGCCGGCCGTCCGCAGCATGTACGCGGCGCGGTCGGCGGGGCCGGTGGGGTCCAGCGGCAGGTACGCGCCGCCGGCCTTGAGCACGGCCAGCTGCGCCACCACCAGGGCCGCGGAGCGCTCCAGCAGCAGCCCCACGCGCACGTCCGGCCCCACGCCCGTGCGCCGCAGCCGGTGCGCGAGCCGGTTGGCGGCCGCGTCCAGCTCCGCGTACGTGAGCCGCGCGTCCGCCGCGTCCACCGCCACCGCGTCCGGGATCCGCCGCGCCCACGCCTCGAAGCGGCGGTGGGCCGGATCGGTGTCGACCGGGGCGCCGGTGCGGTTCCACTCCTCCAGCACCGTCCGGCGCTCCTGTGCCCCCAGCATGGGGAGCGCGCCGATGCGCGTGGCGGGGTCCGCGGCGGCGGCGGCCAGCAGGGAGCGCAGGTGCTCCGCCATCCTCCGCATGGTCTCCGCGTCCCACAGGTCCGACGCGTAGGTCAGCGCGCCGGCCAGCCGCCCCTCCGTCTCGCCCACGATCAGCGACAGGTCCACCTTGGCGGGCGCGTCCTCCAGCTCCGCCGCCTCCACGGCCAGCCCGGCGAAGGTGCCGTGGGCGTCGGGGGCGCCGGAGACCATGGTGAACACCACCTGAAAGAGCGGGTGGCGCGCCAGGCTGCGCTCCACCTTCAGCTCGTCCACCAGCCGCTCGAAGGGCACCTCCTGGTGCGCGAACGCGTCCAGCGACGTCTCGCGCACCCGCCCCAGCAGCTCGGCGAACGTGGGGTCGCCGGAGACGTCGGTGCGCAGCGCCAGGGTGTTGAGGAAGATGCCGATCAGCCCCTCCGTCTCGCGCGGCGTGCGGCCCGCGATGGGGCTGCCAACGACGATGTCGTCCGTCCCCGACCAGCGGTGCAGGAGGACGTGAAAGCCGGCCAGCAGCGCCATGAAGGTGGTCGCCCCGTGCTTGCGCGCCATGGCGCCCAGGGCGGCGGAAAGCTCCGCGCCCCAGTCGAAGAGCACGGTGGCCCCGCGAAAGCTCTGCACGGGGGGGTGCGGACGGTCCGTGGGGAGCGCCAGCGTGGGCGCGCCGGTCAGCCGCTCGCGCCAGTACGCCATCTGCCCCTCGAGCGCCGGCCCCTGCAGCCGCGCGCGCTGCCAGAGCGCGTAGTCCGCATACTGCACGGGGAGCGGCGCCAGCGCGGCGGGCGTTCCGTCGCGCTGCGCCGTGTACAGCGCCTCCAGCTCGTCGAACAGCAGGTCCAGCGACCACGCGTCGCCCACGATGTGGTGCATGGAAAGCAGCAGCACGTGGTCGTCCGCGCCCAGGCGCAGCAGCCGCGCGCGCATCACGGGGCCGCGCTCCAGGTCGAACAGCGTCTCCATCTCCGCCCGCATGAACCGCCGCGTCTCCCCTTCGCGCTCCGGCTGCGGAAGGGCCGACAGGTCGTGCAGGGGAAGGGGGATGCGCAGCTCCGGAAGGATGTGCTGCACCGGCCCGCCGTCCCGGAGCGGAAAGACGGTGCGCAGCGACTCGTGGCGCTGCACCAGCGCGTCCAGCGCCCGGCGCAGGGCGTCCGCGTCCAGCGCGCCGCGCAGCCGCAGCGCCTGGGGCATGATGTAGGCGTTGGACGCCTGCCCCATCCGCTCCACGAACCAGAAGCGCTGCTGCGCGAAGCTCAGCGGGACGTCGCCGTCGCGCGGCTGCGGCACCAGCGGCGGCGCCGCCTCCACCCCGCCCGCGCGCGCCGCGACGGCCCGCGCCGCCAGCCCGGCGACGGTGGGCGCCTCGAAGATGACGCGCAGCGGCAGCTCCGCCCCGAACGCCTCGCGGATGCGAGAGACCACCTGCGTGGCGCGCAGCGAGTGCCCGCCCATGTCGAAGAAGTTGTCGTGCACCCCCGGGCGCTCGCCCAGCACGCGCTCCCACACGTCCGCCACCAGCTCCTCCGCGGGGGTGCGCGGCGGCGTGCGGTGCGCGGCGCCGGAGGGGCCGGGCGCGGGGAGCGCGCGGCGGTCCACCTTCCCGTGCGGATTCAGGGGAAGCGTCTCCAGCACCACCCACTCCGTGGGCACCATGTGCGCGGGCAGGGTCGCCGCCAGCGCCTGCCGCAGCAGCCCCGGCACCGGCCGCTCGCCGCCGGAGGGGGTGACGTAGGCCACCAGGCGCGTGTCACCCGGCGTGTCCTCGCGCGCGACGACGGCGGCCGCGCCGACTTCCGGCAGCGCGGCGAGGGCGGCCTCCACCTCGCCCGGCTCGATGCGGAAGCCGCGCACCTTTACCTGGAAATCCGCGCGCCCAAGGAAGTCCAGCTGCCCGTCCGCGCGCCAGCGGACGCGGTCGCCGGTGCGGTACATCCGCGCGCCGGGGACGCCCGCGAAGGGGTCGGGGAGAAAGCGCTCCGCCGTGAGCCCCGGCCGGGCCAGGTATCCGATCCCCACGCCCACGCCGCCGATGAACAGCTCGCCGACCGCGCCGGGGGGCACCAGGCGCAGCGCCGGATCCGTCACCCACGCGCCTACGCCCGGCGCCGGTCCGCCGATCGGCACCTCGCCGTCGCCCGCGAGCGGCGGCGTGAGGGTGCAGAAGATGGTGGTCTCCGTGGGGCCGTAGACGTTCACCAGCTCCCGGCCCGCGCCCCAGCGGCGCGCGACCGCCTGGGGCAGCGCCTCGCCGCCCACGAACACGGTGCGCAGCGCGGGGAGGTCCGTCTCCGGGGTGGCCGCCAGCATCGTCGGCACGGTCACCAGCGCGTCGATGCGCTCCGACCGCAGCAGCCCGGCCATGTCCGCGCCGGGCGCCATCCGCTCCCGCTTGGCCCCCACCAGGCAGCCGCCGTGCAGCAGCGACGCGCCCAGCTCCATCACGAACAGGTCGAAGGTGAAGGGGGTGGACTGCAGCACCCGCGCGCCGGGCGCCAGCCTGCGCGCCCCCGCCCCCACCGCCGTCGCGATCCCCCGGTGCGGAACGACCACGCCCTTGGGGATGCCGGTGGATCCGGAGGTGTACAGCACGTACGCGGCGTCCTCCGGGCTCACCTCCACGTCCGGGGCGCCGGCGGGATCGTCGGATGCGGCGGCCTCTTCTTCGACCACGTCCATCAGCGGAACCACGTCGTCCGCCCCCTCCGCCAGCCGCCGCTCGCCCAGCAGGACGACGGCGCCGGAGTCCGCCAGCACGCGGCGCCGGCGCTGCGCGGGGTCGCGCGGATCCACGGGGAGGAACGCGGCGCCGCTCTTCATCACCGCAAGGAAGGCGATCGGCAGCTGCAGCGAGCGCTCCAGCGACACCGCGACCAGCCGCCCCGCCCCCGCGCCGCGCGCGCGGAGCCGCCGCGCCAGCCGGTTGGACCGCGCCTCCAGCTCCGCGTACGAGACGGTGCGTCCCTCGAACTCCAGCGCGGGCGCGTCGGGCGTGCGCGCCGCCTGCGCCTGGAACAGCCGGCCGAAGGTGGAGAGCGCGTCCACTGCCTCGCCGCGCCCCAGCGCCGCCAGCGCGCCGCGCTCCGGGTCCGTCAGCACGTCCACCCGGGCCAGCGGGGCCGCGCCGGACCGGGCGAGCGCGTCCAGCGCGGCCTGCATGGTGTCCAGGATGCGCCCGGCGGCCTCCGGCGTGAACCGGCGGGCGTCGTAGTTCAGCCGCAGCTCCATCTCGTCGCCGGGGACCACGACCATCGTGAGGGCGTAGTTCACCCGCTCCGCCACCTCGCCGGCCACCAGGTGCACGGGATCGTCCTCGTCCCCCGCGTCGATGGGCGCGTTCTCGAAGACGTACGCGGCCTCGAACAGGGGCCGGTCGCGGGGAACGGCGCTCCACCCCTGCACGTCCACCAGGCTCACGTGCTCGTGCTGGCGGATCTCGCCCTGGGTGCGCTGGATGCCGGCCAGCCACGCGCCCACCGTCCCGCTCTCCGGCACGCGGACGCGGAAGGGGACGGTGTTGATGAACAGCCCGATGATCTGCTCCACGCGCGGAAGCTCCGCGGGGCGCCCCGCCACCACGGTGCCGAACACCACGTCGCGCTCGCCGGACCAGCGCGCCAGGGTGAGCGCCCACGCGCCCTGCACCACCGTGTTGGGCGTCACGGCGTTCTCACGCGCGAACGCCGCCAGCCGCCGCACCTCCGCGGCGGGCAGACGCCGGCGCGCGATGGCGTGCTCCTCGGCCACCACGGCGCCGCCGCGGTCCAGCGGCAGCGGCGTGGGGGTGGCGAAGCCGTCCAGCGCCGCGCGCCAGAACGCCTCGTCAGCCGCGGGATCCTGCTTCTGCAGCCACGCCACGTAGTCGCGGTAGCGGGGCGCGGGCGGCAGGTCCAGCGCGCGCCCCTCGCGCTCGGCGCGGTAGAAGGCGTCCACGTCGGCGAACAGCAGCGGCGCCGACCATCCGTCCAGGATGGCGTGGTGAAAGGTGAGCACGAACAGGTGCCGGTCCCCGTCCAGCCGCATGTACGCCGACCGCAGCAGCGGCGCCCTGGTCAGGTCGAAGCCGCGCCGCCGGTCGGCCGCCAGGAACGACGCCAGCTCCGCGCGCCACTCCTCGTCCGCCTTCCCCGACCAGTCCAGCCGCGAGACCTCCACCGGCGCCTCGCGACGCACCACCTGCAGCGGCTGCGGCACGTTCTCCCACAGCAGCCCGGTGCGCAGGGCGGGGTGGCGGTCCACGGTGCGCTGCACGGCGCGGGCGTGGGCGTCCACATCCAGCCCGCCCTCCACCAGCAGCGGAAGCTGCTCCGAGTACGCGCCGGTCTCCGGGGAGTACAGCGCGTGGAACAGCATCCCCTGCTGAAGCGGGGAGAGCGGGTAGATGTCCTCGACGTTCTTGCGGCTCACGTAGACTGCGAAGTGCGAGTGCGAAAGTACGAAAGTACGAAAGTACGAAAGTGCGAAAGTACGAAAGTACGAAAGTGCGATAGCTTCGGTGCTGCTTCCCGTCCGGAGCGCGGCGGCGGGTACCCTGCCCGCCCCCTCCGGGCTCGTAAACCTCGCCCACCTCCCCCAAAAAACCCTGGGGGAGGTTGGGGGTGCCGACGGGGCGGAGGCTCGACGAAGGGCACCGAGCTGGCGCCCGACAGGGCCCCCTCTCCCCCAGCCCCTCTCCCCCGCTGCGCGGGAGAAAGGGGAGAATTCGATCCCGCTCCGGCCGGTATCCAACTGCGTCCGCGGGGGCCCCTCCCCCGGCCCCTCCCCGCTCGTTCCTCGCGGAGAGGGGAGAATTCGATCCCGCTCCGACGGTTCGGCTCGCGTCACCCTTCCCCCACGCTGTTTGTGGGGGAAGGGCCGGGGATGGGGGGCCGCCCACCATCCCGCGCTACCTCGTCCGAACCGCCTTGAACCCTGCCGTCCCCTCAACCTCCCCCAGGGTTTTTTGGGGGAGGTGCGAGCCTGAGCGAGCGGAGGGGGCGTGCCCTTCGCGCCCCACTCGTCCGAACCGCCCCGATCCCGGCCCGGAAGCGGCGTCCGCCGGAGCCCGCCGAAGCGCCCTATCCCATCCGCGACAGCAGGTCGTCCAGCGCGTCGTCGTCCAGCCCGGCCAGGGCGAAGGGCGAGTCGTCCGCCGCGTCCGCGGGCTGCGCGTCGGCGTCGGTGGAGGTGGCGACGGCGGCCAGCTCGGCGATGGTCTGGTGCGTGAACATCTGCCGGGGGAGGATGCGGATCCCCTGCTCCGCCGCGCGGGCGATGATCTGGATCGACAGGATGGAATCGCCGCCCAGCGCGAAGAAGTTGTCGTGGATGCCCACGCGCTCCATCCGCAGCACCGCGGCCCACAGCGCCGCCAGCGCCTGCTCCACCGGGGTGCGCGGCGCCTCGTAGCGGTCGGCCGCGGCGGCGGCGCCGGGGGCGGGGAGCGCGCGGAAGTCCACCTTGTCGTTGGGCGTAAGCGGGATCGCGTCCAGCGCCACGAAGGCGGACGGGACCATGTAGTCCGGCAGCCGCTGCTTCAGGAACCCGCGCAGCTCCGCCGCGTCGGCCGCGGCGCCGTCGCGCTCCACCAGGTACGCCACCAGCCGCCGGTCGCCCGGCGCGTCCTCGCGCACGGCCACCACGCACTCGCGCACGGCGGGGTGCGCGCGCAGCGCCGCCTCCACCTCGCCCGGCTCGATGCGAAAGCCGCGCACCTTGACCTGCGCGTCCATGCGCTCCAGGAACTCCAGCTCTCCGGCCTCCGTCCACCGCACCCGGTCGCCCGTGCGGTACATCCGCGCGCCGGCATGGGGGGAGAAGGGGTCGGGGACGAAGCGCTCCGCCGTGAGCCGCGGCCGCGCCACGTACCCCGCCGAGACGCGCCCGCCGCCGATGAACATCTCGCCGGGCACGCCGGTGCCGCACGGAAGGCCGTACGGGTCCAGCACATAGCAGCGGGTGTCGTCCACCGGCACGCCGATGGGGACGGTGTGCGCGTCCGGCGCCAGCGCGCGCACCTCGTGCGCGGTGGCCAGGATCACGTTCTCGGCGGGGCCGTACATGTTCAGCAGGCGGCCGGGCGCAACGGCCGCCAGGCAGGCGCGCACCGCCTCGGGGTCCGCCGCCTCGCCGCCGAACGCCAGGTGGCGCAGCCCCGCCAGGGCGGCGGGCACCTCGCGGGCGTAGCGGTTGAAGAGCGGCGTGGTGAGGAACGCCATGGTGATGCGCCGCTCGCGCAGCGCCCGCGCGTAGGCGGCGGAGTCCAGCAGGACGTCGCGCTCCACCCCCACCACGGTGGCGCCGTTCGCCAGCGCCAGCCACACCTCCACCACCGCGCCGTCGAAGGAGAGCCCGGACGCCTGCGCCACCCGGTCGCCGGGGGCCGCCTGCACCCACCGCGCGTCCACGACGGTGCGCACCAGCGCCCGGTGCTGCGTCATCGACGCCTTGGGCTGGCCGGTGGACCCGGAGGTGAAGGCCAGGTAGGCGACCGACTCCGGCCGCGCCCGCGGCGGCAGCGGCCCCGCGTCCTCCGCCGCGACGGCGGCCGCGTCGTTCGCCAGGTCCAGCGCGGCGATCCCCCCGCGCAGCGCGTGGGCCGGCTCGCCGCGCTCCGTCACCACCACGCGGATGCGGGCGTCGTCCATCATCCCCACCAGGCGCTCCGCGGGGTGCTCCGGGTCCAGCGGCGCCACGGCCGCGCCCGCCTTGAGTATCCCCACCAGCGCCGCCACCATGGCCGCGGAGGGGCCGGCCGCAAGCCCCACGGGGTCGCCCGGGCGCACGCCCATGGCCAGCAGCCGGCGCGCGACCTGGTTGGCGCGCGCGTCCAGCTGGGCGTACGTCCACGACGCGTCGTGGTACTCCAGCGCCGGCGCCTGCGGGGCGCGGGCGGCCTGCGCCTCGAAGCGCTGCACCAGCGTGCCGTCCGCCCCGGCGTTGTGCTCGTCCACCCCCCAGGCCAGCAGGCGGCCGCGCTCGTCGTCGGCCACCATGGAGAGCGACGACAGGGGCGCGTCGGGGGCGGCCACGCCGCGCTCCAGCAGGACGCGGCAGTGCTCCATCATCCGCGCGATGGTGGCCTCGTCCCACATGTCCGTGCTGTACTCGCACGCGTTCACCAGCGAGCCCTCGTACTCCAGGGTGGCCAGCGACAGGTCGAACTTGGTGGTATTGGTCTCCACCAGCGTCACCCCCGTCTCCTGGAAGAGCGCGCGCAGGTTGAGCTCCGACTGGAAGGTGGAGTCCTTGAGGTGGTGCACGTCGTTGTTCACGAACGTGTGGTGAAAGAACATCACCTGGAAGAGCGGGCTGCGGGACGGGTCGCGCTCCTCGCCCACCGCGTCCACGATCTTGTCGAAGGGCAGGTCCTGGTTGGCGTCGGCGTTCAGCACGGCGGTGCGCACCTGCCCCACCAGCTCGCGAAAGGTCATCTCCGGCCGCACGCGGGCGCGGATCGGCGCGGAGTTCACCAGGAACCCCACCAGCTGCTCCAGCTCCGCGCGGTTGCGGTTGCCCAGCAGCGTGCCCACCACCAGGTCGTCCTGGCCGCTGTACCGGTGCAGCATCAGGTAGAAGCCGGCCATGATCACCATGTTCATGGAGGCCCCCGCCTCCACGCAGTACGCGTGCAGGCGCCGCGCGACCGCCGCCGGCCACACGAAGCGGTACATGGTGCCGCGGTACGAAAGCACCGGCGGGCGCGGGCGGTCGGTGGGCAGCTGCAGCACGGGCGCGCCCTGCAGGTGGCCGCGCCAGTAGTCCACCTGCTGGCGCAGCGTGTCGCCGGTGAGAAAGTCGCGCTGCCACAGGCTGTAGTCGGCGTACTGGATCTCCAGCGGCTGCAGGGGGCTGGGCCGGCCGTGGGCGATCGCCTCGTACAGCTGCTCCATCTCGCGCGTAACGATGGGCATGCTCCACCCGTCGGTGGCGATGTGGTGCACGTTCACCAGCAGCCCGCTGTCCGCCTCGCTCACGCGGATCAGGTCCACGCGCAGCAGCGGCCCGTTGGCGATGTCGAACGGGCGCGCGCCCAGCTCGGCGATACGGGCGCGGATGGCCTCGTCGCTGGCCGGCTCGCCATTGGGGCCGCGCATGTCGTGCACGTCCACCCGCACGGGGTGCGGCGGCTGCACGATTTGCCGCGGCTCGCCGTCCACCAGGCGGTAGACGGTGCGCAGCGCCTCGTGGCGGGTGATGATCTCGGTGAACGCGCGCTCCAGGGTGGGCACGTCCACGCGCGCGGAGATCAGGCACGCCATGGGGATGTTGTAGAACGGGTTTCCCGGCTCCATCTGGTCCAGGAACCACAGCCGCTCCTGCCCGTACGACATGGGGAACACGGGCCCGCCGCCCACGCGCCGGATGGCGTGCCTGGATACCACGGTCTTCGCCTCGCCGCGGATGCGCTTTTCCAGCAGCAGGCGCTTGGCCTCGGAAAGCCGGTCCCGCGAGCGGGGGGTGGTGTTCGTGTCCATCGTTCGATTTATTCCCTCAAAGGTATACGACGTAGACTGCATCTGGAGCCGGGCCGCGGCCCCGGGGCTCCGGGCTCGGCGAATCACATCGCACTGCGTCCGCGGGGGGCCCCTCCCCCGGCCCCTCCCCGCTCGTTCCTCGCGGAGAGGGGAGGGCGTAGCCGCAGGAATCCAGGCGTCGTCGAAGCGCATCGAGCTGGCGCCCGACAGGGCCCCCTCTCCCCCGGCCCCTCTCCCCCGCTGCGCGGGAGAAAGGGGAGAATTCGATCCCGCTCCGGGCCGTTCGCTGCGCGTCCGCTCCCGAAGCGCTTCGGACGCTGCGGTTCGCGTCACCCTTCCCCCACGCTGTTTGTGGGGGAAGGGCCGGGGATGGGGGGACGCCCACCATCCCGCTCCACCCTCTCCGACGAACTCCGAACCCGGCCCTCACCTCAACCTCCCCCAGTCTTTTTTGGGGGAGGTGGGCGAGGTTTACGAGCCCGGAGGGGGCGCCCCGCCGCGCCCTCCGAAGCGCGTCAAAAGCACGAATTCCCGTACTTTTTTACTTTCGTACTTTCGTACTTTCGTACTTTCGTACTTTCGTACCCTCGTACTTTCGTACTCCCCGCCCTACACCCCCGCCAGCTCCAGCGCCTCCTCGTCCGACATCGACTCGATCTCGGCGACGATGGCGTCCTCCACCAGCGTGGCGAAGCGGGCGATGGTGGGCGCCTCGAAGATGGCCTTGAGCGGCAGCTCCAGCCCCATCTGGTCGCGGCAGCGCGAGACGATCTGCGTGGCCAGCAGCGAGTGCCCGCCCAGCGCGAAGAAGTCGTCGTGCACGCCGATGGGGCTGATCCCCAGCAGCTCCTCCCACATGGCCGCGATCACCTCTTCCACGTCCGTGGACGGCGCGTGGAACTCCGTCGCCAGCTGCGGACGCGCGTACGAGCCGATCCCCGGTGCCGCCGCGGACGCATCCGCCCGCTCCGTCATCCGCGCCTCCACGTCCCCCGTGGACAGCAGGACGTGCGGCTCGCCGGCCAGCGTCAGCAGGTGCTCGAAGGCCGCGGCGGCCTCGTCCTCCGCCATCCCGTAGCCCGCCACCGCCTCCCCCGCGTCGAACCAGCGGTCCCACGCGGCGCTGGTCCAGGGCGTCGCGTCATCCGCCGTGGTGGCGGCAAAGGCGTCGATCACGGCGTGCGTGGCGGCCACGTCCACCAGCGCCACGCCGCCCAGCGAGGGCGTCAGCGACGATTCCACCAGCACGAAGTCCAGCGTCCGCCCGGCGAGCGCCGCGTGCACGCCGCGCAGCTCGCCCAGCAGGTGCGCCATCCGCCGCTCCCACGACGCCACGCGCACCTCGGCCACGCCCTCGCGCGCCGAATCCTCGTGCGCCAGCGGCGCGAACACCACGCCGTGCAGCGCGCCGAGCTCCTGCTCGATCTCGCGCAGGGCGGCGCGCACCTGCTCCGGCTCGGACGGGACCACCTGGATGCTGGCGACCTCCGCCCCCGCGGCCTGCAGGGCGCGCGCGCGGTCGATCTGGCGGCGCAGCGGGTCCTCCGCGGTGCGCGCCCGGACGATGGGGTCCCAGCCGCCGGCGCGGGGCAGGGTGGGGTCGACGAGGACGATGCGCGCGCCGTAGCGGCGCACCATGTGCTCCGCCAGCAGCTCGTTGCGCCCGCGCAGCCCGCCGATGAACAGGTACACGCCGCCCTCCCGCAGCACCGGCGCGGCCACCGGCGCGGGGCGCACGGACTCGAAGCCGCGCACCCAGCGGTGCCGGCCCCGCAGCGCCACGGCGCGCTCCGCGCCCGCCAGCGCCTCGGCGGCCACGCGCGCGCCCATCGCCCGCGCCTCCCCCTCCGCGTCCGGCACCACGACGTCCACCACGCGCGCGGCCACGCCCGGCATCTCCACCCGCAGCGCCGCCGCGGCGCCCAGGAGCGCGGCCCGCGCCGCGTCCGTCGCTTCGCCGCCGCTCACCTCCGCCGCGCCGCGCGTCACCGCGGTCAGGTCCAGCTCCGCCGCGCGCCCCAGCGCGTCCGCCAGCATCAGCACGTCCACCGCCCCGCGGTCGTCCGCGACCCCCCACAGGTGCAGCACCGTCCCCGGCGCGCCCCCCTCCGCCAGCGCGTCGGCCAGCTTGCGCTGGTCTTCGCGGGACGCCGGGCGCATCGTCCACCCCTCCGCCGTCCGCGCGAACGCGTCGCCGGGACGGACGACGACCGGCTGGCGGCCGTGCGCCCGCAGCGCCTGCACCGCGCCCTCCGAGAGCGGCGAATCGTCCGCGAACACCAGCACCCGACCGCCGCCGAACTCCGGCCGCGGCGCGGCGGTGCGGCGCCAGGTGGGGACGTACAGCCACTGCGCGGGATCGGCCCGGCGCCCGCCGCGCGCCTTCGCCGAATCCGCCTGCCCGGGCCGCGGGGCCTCGATCCAGTAGCGCTGCCGCTCCCACGGGTAGGTGGGCAGCGGCACCCGGTTCAGCCGCTCGCCCTGGTGGAACGCCGCCCAGTCGGGGGTGACGCCGGCCAGCCAGAGGCGGCCCAGCGCGCCAAGCAGGAACGCGGCGTCCGGCGTGCGGTCGTACGGATAACGGACGGTGGGGATGACGGGGACCTGCCCCGCGTCCCCGCGCTGGCGGATGAAGGTCGACAGCGTCTGCCCGGGGCCGACCTCCACCAGGACGCGGCCCGGCGCCCGCAGCAGCTCCGCCGCGCCGCGGTCGAAGCGGACGGTCTCGCGGGTGTGGCGCGCCCAGTAGCGCGGGTCCGTGGCCTCCGCCGCCGTGATCCACGTCCCCGTGACGTTGCTGATCATGGGGATCTTCGGCGCGTTCAGCCGCATCCGCGCCACCAGCGACTCGATCGGCCCCACCGCCGCGTCCATCATCGGCGAGTGAAAGGCGTGCGTGGCCGCCAGCTTCCGGGCCACGTGCCCCGCCTCCGCCAGCCGCGTCCGCACCTCGTCCACCGCCCCTTCCGGGCCCGCGACCACGCACAGCTCCGGCGCGTTCACCGTCGCGACCGCCGTCCCCTCCACCAGGAATCCGGCCGCGGCCGCGGGGGAGAGCGGCACCGCCAGCATCGCCCCGCCGGGGAGCGCGCCGATCAGCCGCGCCCGCTCGGCCACCAGCGCCAGCGCGTCCTCCAGCGAGAAGATGCCGGCGATGCAGGCCGCCGCGTACTCGCCCAGCGAGTGGCCGATGGCGGCCTCGGGAACGATCCCCCAGCTCATCACCAGCTTCGCGAGCGCGTATTCGATGACGAACACCGCGGGCTGGGCCAGCTCCGTGCGGTTCAGCCGCTCCGACTCCGGGGTGGCGGATTCCGTCCGTCCCAGCATCGCCTTGAGGTCGATCCCCGCACCGGGCGCGGCCTCCGCCGGCGCGTCGCCGGGAAAGATCACTTCGCGGATGTCGATGCCGACGAGCGGCCGCAGGATCGCGGCGCAGCGGTCCACCTCCGCGCGAAAGGCGGGCTCGGCGTCGTACAGCCCGCGCGCCATCTGCGGATACTGGTCGCCCACGCCGGGGAAGAGAAAGGCGACGGAGCGGTGCCCATCCTCCACCGCCCCCGTGGCGATGCGCTCGGGATGGCGTGCCTCCAGCAGCGCCGCCGCGTCCTCGCCGGGGCGGACCACCAGGGTGCGCCGGAAGCCCAGCTCGCGCCGCCCCGCCTGCAGCGTCCAGGCGACGTCCGCCAGCGGCTGGTCGGGGTGCGCGCGCAGGTGCGCCGCCAGCCGCTCCGTCACCGCGTCCAGCGCCGTGGGCGTGCGGGCGGAAAGGACGAGCAGCTGCGTGTCGCGCCGGGCGCGGGAGGCGCGGGCCGGCGGCGCCTCCTGCAGCACCACGTGCGCGTTGGTTCCGCCCATGCCGAACGAGCTGACGGCGGCGCGGCGGGGCTCTCCGTCCGCCTCCCACGGCTCCGCCCGGCTGGAGACGTAGAACGGCGACCCGGCGAAGTCGATCTTGGGGTTGGGCGCGCGAAAGTGCACGGTGGGCGGCAGCAGGCGGTTCTCCAGCGCCAGCACCGTCTTGACGAAGCCGGTGATGCCGGAGGCCGAGTCCAGGTGCCCCACGTTGGTCTTCACCGAGCCGATGGCGGCGAACTGGCGCCGGTCCGTCCAGCCGCGCCACGCCTGCGTGAGCGCCGCGATCTCGATCGGGTCGCCCAGCTCGGTGCCGCTGCCGTGGCCCTCCACGTAGCGGATGGTGGAGGGATCCACGTCCGCCACCTCCAGCGCCTCGCGGATCACGGCGGCCTGCCCCTCCACGCTGGGCGCGGTGAACGCGATCTTCTGCCCGCCGTCGTTGTTCACCGCCGAGCCCTTGATGATCGCGCGGATCGGGTCGCCGTCGCGCACCGCGTCCTCCAGCCGCTTCAGCAGGACGACGCCCACGCCGCTGCCCCCCAGCGTCCCCTGCGCGTCGGCGTCGAACGCACGGCAGTGCCCGTCCGGCGACGAGATGCCGCCCGGCGCGTACAGGTAGCCGGTGTGGTTGGGCGTCACCACGTTGGCGCCGCCGGCCAGCGCCATGTCGCATTCGCGGTGCAGCAGCGCCTGCACGGCCACGTGAACGGCGACGAGCGAGGTGCTGCACCCCGTCTGCACGCTCATGGAGGGGCCGCGCAGGTCCAGCTTGTAGGCGGCGCGGGTGGCCAGAAAGTCCTTGCCGCTGCCCAGCATCATCTGAAACTCGCCGATGGCCGCGGCCAGCTCGGGGTTGCCGCGGACGTTCTCTTCCGTGTAGTAGGGAACGCCCGCGCCCGCGAACACACCGATCCCGCCGCTGGCGCGCGCCGGGTCCACGCCGCCGTTCTCCAGCGCCTCCCAGCAGCACTCCAGAAAGATGCGGTGGGCGGGCTCCAGCGCCTCGGCCTCGCGGGGGCTGTAGCCAAAGAACGCGGCGTCGAAGTGCGCCACGTCGTTCATGGAGCCGAACGCCGGCACGTACGCGGGGTCGGCGATCTCCTCTTCGGGGATGCCGGACGCGCGCAGCTCGTCGGGGGTAAAGCGGCGGATGGCCTCGCGCCCCTCGCGCAGGATCTGCCAGAACGCCTGCAGGTCGTCGGCGGCGGGAAAGCGTCCCGCCATCCCGATGACCGCCACCTCCGGCAGCCCCTCGTACTCGTTCTCGGTCTCCGGCTCGAAGCTCATGGTCTTGCGATGGATCACAGGTGTTGGATTACCGGATTTTCACGTGCCGCATACAGGATCGGGCCGCGCCCGCGGGGGCCCTCCCCCGGCCCGTCCCCGCTCGTTCCTCGCGGAGAGGGGAGAATTCGACCGCGGTCCGGCGGGGATCGAGCGGCGCCCGCCGGGCGCCCCCTCTCCCGGCCTCTCCCCCAAAAAACCCTGGGGGAGAGGAGAATTCGATCCCGCCGCGACGAACCTTCCGCCGTTCTCCCTCCCCCACGCAGTTTGTGGGGAGGGCCGGGGAGGGGGGCGACCCACCATCCCGCCCCAGATCATCCGACCCGCAGCCAACCCCCGCATCGACCTCCGTCCGCCTCACTCCGGCGGAACACCGAGGCGGAGGGTGTCCTTGGGCGCGTTCTCCCGCGGCGGCGGCGGGGAGAGCTGCGGCGGGTTTTCCGGCGCGGGCTCGGGCATCGGCTCCGCGCGGGGCGGGCGCTCCGGTTCCGTCCGCGGCGGACGCTGCGGCTGCGGGCGGGGACGCGACGGCTCCGTCTGCGCCGGCGGGCGCTGCTGCTGCGCGGGCGGCCGCTGGGGCTGCGTCCGCGGCGCGGCGCCGGGCTGCGCGGGGACGGCCGCGGGCGGCTGCACGCCGGGCTGCGCGGGCGTCACGACCACGGCGGCGCGGCGCAGGGAGTCCATCCGCAGGCTGTCGCGCAGGCGGGCGGAGTCCACCGGCGGGACGATGGGCGCGCCGCCCAGCAGCCGGCGGAACGGCGGCCCGCCCACGCGGCGCACCATCGCGGCGCGCGCGGCGGGCGGCCAGCCGGCGGCGCTGGTGAGGGACGTCAGCTCGATCCAGAAGGTGTCGCGCTGCAGGTGGCCGGCGACGAACTGCCCCACGCCGTCGCTGAAGGTGACGATCGCCAGCGTGCTGTCGCGCCGCACCTCGCCCGTGAAGGGAAAGCCCACCCCGTCGCGGACGAGCTGCCCGGCGATGGAGTCCAGCCGCTGCGTGACGATGCGCATCTCCGCCGGCGGCACCAGCTGGTACGCCTGCTCGCGCACCAGCAGGGTGTCCTGCGGGCGGATCTCGAAGCCCGCGAAGTGCCAAATGCCGCGAACCTCCGGCAGCCCGGCGCGCGCCTCCACGCTGGGCCGCGTGAGCGGCGGCAGCGGCTGCACCTTTCCCGACGCCTCGTCGCACGCTCCCGCGGCCAGCGCCACGCAGGCCAGCCCCGCCTTGAGCCTTGCTCGCACCTTAGTTTCCGATCTTCGCCATGGTCCGCCAACGGAGCCCCGCGCCCCGGCGCGCTCGCATCCTCCGTGCCCGCTTCAAGCTACAGCGTCCGGGCGGCGGTTGACATCCCCCGGCGTCATCCGTAGCTTCCGAAGTTGGGAACCCTTGCGGTTCCTGCGATTTTACGTTCACCCCGGTCACCAGACCACCACGCCGATGCCGCTTGCCGCTCGCGTGCGCCCGGAACAGGCGGACGCCCTGCTGAGAGACGCACTGGAGGCCAACGGCCAGCGCTTTACGGACCAGCGCGCGGCCGTGTACCGCTTTCTGCTCGGCACCACCGCCCATCCCACGGCCGACGAGGTGTTCACCGCCGTCCGCGCCGACATCGCCGACATCTCCCTCGCCACGGTCTACAAGGCGCTGGAGACGCTGGTG
>DASUVG010000224.1:0-34493 GCA_036379135.1 Longimicrobium sp. | reverse complement strand
CCCCGCGATGCGGCCGTCCGCCAGCGACACCACCGGCTGGTACGCCAGCTCGAACTCCTCGCGCTCCACCGCGCCGCGCAGGTCCGTCTCCAGGTGCAGCCGCTGCAGCGCCGTGGCCTGCATGGTGGCGTCGAACATCTCGCTGCCGGCGCGGCCGCGCTTCTTGGCGCGGTACATGGCCGTCTCGGCGTCGCGCACCAGCACCTCCGCCGCCCCGTCGCCGCCGCCGCCCGCGATGCCGATGCTGACGGTGGCGAACACCGCGCGCCCCTGCAGCGTGAACGGCTCCGCCAGCGCGTCGTGCACGCGGTCCGCCACCGCCCGCGCCTCTGACGGGTCGCGCAGCTCGTCCACCAGCACCGCGAACACGTCCGCCCCCAGCCGCGCCACCGTGTCGGCCGAGCGCATGGCGTTCTCCAGCCGCCGCGCCACCGACTGCAGCAGCAGGTCGCCCACCGCGTGGCCCAGCGAGTCGTTGATCACCTTGAAGCCGTCCAGCCCCACGCACAGCACCGCGCAGCTGCGGCCCAGCCGCGCCCCGCGCCGCAGCGCCAGCCCCACGCGGTCCAGCAGCAGCGTGCGGTTGGGGAGCCCCGTGAGCGCGTCGTGCAGCGCGTTGTGCAGCAGAAGCTCCTCGGCCACCTTGCGGTCCGTCACGTCGCTCAGGCTGCCGGCCACGCGCACCGCGGCGCCGTTCTCCCCCATCACCGCCACCGCGCGCACGTGCGCCCAGCGCCAGCTGCCGTCGCGGTGGCGCATGCGGTGCACGCTCTCCACGTACGGCCGCTCGCCGCTGCGCAGCGCCGCCAGCGAGGTGCGCACGTGCTCCACGTCCTCGGGGTGGATGCGCGCCAGCCACTCGGCCGGGTCCGGCCCCACCTCGCCCTCCGCGTACCCCAGCAGCGCCATCAGCCGCGGCGAGGGAGAAAGGCGCCGTGCCTGGACGTCCCAGTCCCACAGCCCCTCGGTGGCCCCTTCCAGCGCCAGCGCGTACCGTTCGTCGCCGGCACCCGGACCACCGTCGGCGCGGCGGAGGGGGGCGTTCTGCGTGTGGATGAGGACGACGGTGCCGCCCGTCCCCTGGATTGCGCGCAGCGTCTCTTCCAGCCGCAGCACGCCGCCGTCCGCCCGCAGCCTGCGCACCGCGCGGCGCACGTCCGTTCCCGGCGCCGCCAGCGCTTCCGTGTGCCCGGCGCAGACGGCGGGGCGGTCTTCGGGGTGGTACAGGGCCGTGAACGCCGTCCCCTCCAGCTCCTCCGGGGTGCGCCCCACCAGGGAGGCCGCGGCGCGGCTGGCGGCGACGATGGTGCCCGCCGGCGAAACCGCGGCCAGCATGGCGGGCCCCTCGGTGAACCACGGACCCGCGTCGCGAAAGTCGGTCACGGATGGGATGTTGAGGCGCAGAGTCCTGGCTCCCGCGGCGCTGCTCACGCGCGTCCCCCCGTCGTGCCGCGGCGCCGCGCCACGGCCGCGGCCGGGTACGTGACGGCCGTCACGTGTGGGGGAAGGATGGCGCGCACGGACCTGGCGGGCGGCGTGGCGAAACGTGAGATCGTGGACATGAATGGTAACCACCGCATACAGGCGTACGCAATGCGCCAAAACCGGCCACTCTCCATGAAAATTGCGCATCCGTCCGGAATGCGCAGGGGTGGGAGAGCGCGGCTGGCGCCGGTGAAAACGTTTCCACAAGATAACGAGATGGCCGTCCCGCGTACAGCCTGACCCGACATTTCGCCGCGGCCGGTCACCCCCGCGCGCGGAAGAAGAGGCCGAACGCGCGCTTCGCCGTGGGCGTCAGCCTGCCGCGGCGCCAGGCGTCCGCCGCCTTGCGCAGCACCTCGGCCGTGGTGGGATAGGGAAAGATGGTCTCGCCCAGCCTGCCCAGCCCCGTCCCCGCCGTCATCGCCTGCGTCACCTGGCTGATGATGTCGCCCGCGTGCTCCGCGACCAGCGTGGCGCCCAGGATGGTGTCGGACCCCGCCTTCAGGTGCACGCGAAAGAACCCCTCCGTCGTCCCGTCCGTCCGCGCGCGGTCCACCTCGGCCAGGGGGATGGTGATCGTCTCCACCTCGTCCCCCGCCTCCGCCACCTCGTCCGGCGCGATCCCCACGTGCGCCAGCTCCGGGGTGGTGTACGTGCACCAGGGGATGACCAGGCCGCTCGCCCTCCCCCGCCCGAAGAAGAGCGCGTTGCGCACCACCATCCGCGCCTGCGCGTCCGCCGCGTGCGTGAACTGAAAGCGCGACGCCACGTCGCCGATGGCGTAGACGCGCGGGTTGGACGTGCGCATCCGCTCGTCCACCGCCACGCCCCTGGCCTCGTACTCCACCCCCGCCTCTTCCAGCCCCAGCCCCTCCACGTTCGGCGCGCGACCGGCGGCGACCAGGAGGTGGGATGCGACGATCTCCGACGAGTCCCCGCCGCGGGTGACGCGCAGGGTCTTCCCCGCCCCGTCCTGGCGGACGGAGTCGACCCGCGCCTCCGTAAGGATCTCCACCCCCTCCCTGCGCAGCGCCGCGGCCACCACCTCCGCCGCCTCCGCGTCGTCGTGGGAGAGGATGCGGGGCGCGCCGTCGATCACCGTCACCCGCGCGCCGAAGCGGACGAAGGCCTGCGCCAGCTCGCACCCGATCGGCCCGCCGCCGATGACGGCCAGGTGCTCCGGCCGCTCGGTGAGGGAGAAGACGGTCTCGTTGGTCAGGTACGCCACGCCGCCGATCCCCTCGATCGGCGGGACGGCGGCGCGGGCGCCGGTGGCGATCACGGCGCGGTGAAAGCGCAGGCGCCGCCCGTCCACCTCCACCGCGTCCTCCGCGACGAAGCGCCCGTCGCCCAGGAACACGTCCACGCCGATCTCGTCGCGAAAGCGCCGGGCGCCGTCCACGGGGCTGATGTCGGCGCGGATCCGCCGCATCCGCTCCATCACCGCCGCAAAGTCGCCGTCCCCGGCGACGGCGGGCCCGTGGTATCGCGCGGACGCGTCGCGAGCCGCCTGCCACGCACGCGCCGCGGCGAGGATGGATTTCGACGGCACGCATCCCACGTTCAGGCAGTCGCCGCCCATCAGCTCGCGCTCGACGAGCGCCACCTTCGCCCCCAGCGCCGCGCCGATGGCCGCCGTCACCAGCCCCGCCGTCCCCGCGCCGATCACCACCAGGTGGTAGCGGTCCTTCGGCTGGGGGTTCACCCAGGCCGGCGGATGCACGTTCTCCAGCAGCCGCCGGTTGTGCTCCTCCAGCGGCTGCACCGCGGGGATGGACGTGGGGTCGTGCGCCATCGGTTCCTCAGCCCCGGTTGTCCAGGACGATGCCGTCGAGCTCGTGGTCCATGGCGCGGCACTGCTCCAGCGCGCGGTCCAGCTCGTCGTACACCTCCTTCCAGCGCAGCACCTCCAGCGGGTCCGGATGGCCGTCGAACAGCGACTCGATGGACCGTGCGTAGATGTCGCGGCCCTCGTCGCTCAGCCCCTCCATCTCCTCGCAGCGCGCGGTGGGGTAGTCGCGCTGGCGAAAGCTGGCGACGGTGGTCTCGATGCACGCCGCCGCCCGCACCAGCACCGCGCACATCTGCGCGGCGCCCGGCGGCGTGGGCCCCAGGTGCAGCGTCCGGGTGCGGTGCGCGGCGTCATTGAAGCGGTGGACGGTGTCGCCCAGCATGGAGGCCACGCGATGCACGTCCTCGCGCGGCAGCGGCGTCACGGGAACGCCTTCGATCTCCGCGATCACCTTGTCGCGCAGCTCCGACGCCTCCTGGTCCAGCCGCGCAAGCGCCTCCAGCGACTCGTCGGCGCGGTCCGGCTGGGAGAGCACGCGCTCCAGCAGCTGCGCGGCCTCGGAGATGCGGCTCGCCAGTCCGGAAAACTGCTCATAGAACCATCGGGAATGCGCAAAGACGCTCACGGATTTCCTCCACGGGGCGGGAACGGGCGGGAGAGACCGGCGGGACAACGCAAGCTTCATGCGGCGGCGGGCCGGGCGGCCCGCCGCCGCGCCTTCAGACCGTCTGCGCCGCGACCACTTTGATGCCGCGCTCCAGCGTCTGCTTTACCGGGCAGCGGTCGGCGATCTGCGTCAGCCGCTCGCGCTGCTCGTCGGTGAGCGGGCCCGCAAGCTCCAGCTCGCGCTCGATCTGGTTCACGCCCACGTGCCGGGTGGCGCAGTCGGCGCAGTCCTTTGCGTGGGAGCGGGACTGGCGCAGCCGCACCGTCACCCCCTCCAGCGGCCACCCCTTGCGGTCGGCGTACATCCGCAGCGTCATGGCCGTGCAGGCGCCGATGGAGCCCAGCAGCAGGTCGTACGGCGTGGGCGCACCCCCCGCGCCCCCGGCCTCCGCCGGCTCGTCCACCACCAGCGTCTGCCCACCCGCCGCCACCTCGGTGCGGTACTTCTCCTGCCCGATGTGGATTACGACCTCGCCATTGTCGCTCATGGTGCTGCTCCCGCCGGTGGTAGATGGATCGCCCGGAGCGAATGATGATCGTTGCGGATCAAGCGAGTTCGCGCCGTCCCTCTCCCTGTAATCGACCAGGTTCGTGCCGCCCCGCTTCTTTGAATCAACCAGATTCGTATCCTTCGCCTGTTTGAATCAACCACGTTCGTGCCGTCCCTGTTTGAATCAACCAGGTTCGTATCGTCCCGCCTGTTTGAATCACCCAGGTTCGTGTCGTCCCGCCTCCTGGAGCGAATGAATTCGCCGCTGGAAAGGCGCGAAGTCCGCCTTCGCGGACTCGGCGGCCCGGCCGCGTGCGGCGTTCCAGGCGCCTGCGCGTCCGCAGCCGGGGAGTCCCTGGTCGGATTCGCGATCGGCACGATTTTCCGCTGTAGATTCGCACCGTCCACCCGGCGAATTCATCCGCTCGGGCGGCCGACGGCTCGATCTCTACTCGAATCGCGCGTCACTCCGGCTCATCCTCCGCGATGCGCTCGAACTCCTCGTCGGTCAGCTCCAGGCGGGCGGCGGCGGTGTTTTCGTCCAGGTGGCTGACCCGGGACGTGCCGGGGATGGGCAGCATCACCGGCGAGCGGCGCAGCAGCCACGCCAGCGCCACCTGTGACGGCGCGGCGCCCAGCCGCCTGGCCGCGTCCGCCAGCGGCCCGCCCGCGTCCGCCAGCTTGCCCACGGCCAGCGGATACCAGGGGATGAAGCCGATCCCCTGCTCCGTGCAGTGATCCAGCACCCCCTCCCACTCGCGGTCGGCCACGTTGTAGCGGTTCTGCACGGTGGCGATGGGAACGATGCGACGCGCCGCCTCGATCTGCTCGACCGTCACCTCACTGAGCCCCGCGTGCCGGATCTTTCCCTCGGCGATCAGGTCCGACATCACCCCGAACTGGTCTTCGGGCGTCACCCTGGAATCGATGCGGTGCAGCTGCCACAGGTCGATCACCTCCACGCGCAGCCGCCGCAGGCTGGCCTCGCAGGTGGCGCGCAGGTGCCTGGGGTGGCCGTTGGTGACCCACTGGTCCGGCCCGGTGCGCTCGAAGCCGCCCTTGGTGGCGATCACCAGCCCGGCGGGATACGGATGCAGCGCCTCGGCGATCAGCTCCTCGCTCACGTTGGGACCGTACGAGTCCGCCGTGTCGATCAGGTTGATCTGCAGCTCCACCGTGCGCCGCAGCACGCGGATGCACTCCTCGCGGTCGGCGGGCGGCCCCCACACCCCCTTGCCCGTGATGCGCATCGCCCCGAAGCCCAGGCGGTGCACCTCAAGCTCTCCCCCGATGCGGAACGTTCCGCTCGCCGCCGCGCCGTCCCCGTTCACCTGCGCCATCGATCTCTCCGCTCCCGTTTCGATCTTCCGCCTCCGCCCGTCGGGGGCCACCCCGCACAATGGCACGCGGAGCACCGCGTGGAAAGAGCTACGGGGCCCCTCCCCCGGCCCCTCCCCGCTCGTTCCTCGCGGAGAGGGGAGAATTCGATCGTGGATCCACGGACATCGAACTGCGCCGGCTGCGCCCCCTCCGGGCTCGTAAACCTCGCCCACCTCCCCCAAAAAACCCTGGGGGAGGTTGGAGGGGCCGACAAATCCAGGTTCGGCGAGGGAGATCGGACTGAAATCGGCAGGACGCCCATCTTTTATGAGGCGCGGGATATCGCCGGCTCACCAGTGAAAAGCCTCTATCTGTCGCTAAAGGAGAGTTCTGCGGATCTGCCTTTCGTGGTGCCGTCCCGCGGATGCGGGAACGGGATCGGCGCCTTCGATACCGGACCGGCACGAACATCGGCCTGGGAGACAAGCGCCCGTGCGGGTGTCGGAAGGGACGGAAACGGGAGAAACGTTCACATGTTTCTCCGCGTGCGCGGCTGCAAATGAGTTGGTGAAAGGGAGTTGCGCGTTCAGGAGATGTCCGCTACTGTTAAGCCACCTTCACAATGAACCCCCGGTCGCGGTCCTGGCGGCCGCCCCGCGCGCGGACCACCGGCGCGGGGGAGAGACGTGTTTTCCCGGAGTGCCGGGATGTGCCCGGCGTCCGGGTTATTATTTTGTCCGCGTAAACATTTTTTTCCCGACTCAATTCATACAAGACCCCGCGGGGAGACCAGGGCGAGCCCGCGGGCGCCCGGTGCCTGCGCGCCCTTGTGAGCCTCCGGAAGCTGGCGGAGGCTGTTTCCATCGTTCGAAGTAAGGGCCTGGCGGTCCGGCCGGAGTTCGAGAGGCGACACGATGCCCGCGCCACGCCGCCCGGGCCCGAGCACAGCAATCCTGGAGAGACGCGTCCATGATCCGAGTGGTGGAGCAGCCGATGGGTACGAGCGCGGAGCGCGCGCCGGAGCAGGCGGGCGTTCGGCCCTGGAACGCCGGCGCCGCCGGTGCGTGCGTGCACGAGCGGGTGCGGGCGCAGGCGCGCCGCACCCCCGACGCCGTTGCCGTGACCTGCGACGGGGCGGGGCTCACCTACCGCGAGCTGGACGCGCGCGCCGAGCACGTCGCCCGCCTGCTGCGCCGCCAGGGCGTGGGGCCCGACGTGCGGGTGGGCGTCTTCATGGAGCGCTCGCTGGAGCTGGTGGTGGGGATGCTGGGCGTCCTCAAGGCCGGCGGCGCCTACGTGCCCCTGGACCCCGGCTACCCCGCCGAGCGCCTGGCCTGGGTGCTGGAGGACTGCGGCGCGGCCGTCGTGCTGGCCGCACCCTCCCTCGCCTCCCGCCTGGCCTCCGGCACCCCGGTGCTGGTGATGGAGGGGATGGCGTCCGCCGACGCGGATGCGCCTCCGACCGATCTCCCCGCCGTCGATCCGGACAACGCGGCGTACGTCATCTACACCTCCGGCTCCACCGGGCGTCCCAAGGGCGTGGTGGTGCCGCACCGCGCGCTGAGCAACCACATGGCGTGGATGCTGGCGCGCTTTCCGTTCGGCGCCGATGACCGGGTGCTGCAGAAGACCCCGGCCATGTTCGACGCATCCGTCTGGGAGTTCTGGGCGCCGCTGCTCTCCGGCGGCCGCCTGGTGATGGCGCGCCCCGGCGGCGAGAAGGAGGGCGGATACCTGGTCCGCACGCTGCGCGACGAGCGCATCACCGTGCTGCAGGTGGTCCCCGCGCTGCTGCGCGCCCTGGCCGACGAGCCGGGGCTGGAAGAGGCGGCGTCGCTGCGGCTGCTGTTCTGCGGCGGCGAGGCCCTGCCGCGCGAGCTGGTGGCGCGCGTGGGGCTGCGCCTTCCCGCCGCCGCGGTGGTGAACCTGTACGGCCCCACCGAGACCTGCATCGACGCCAGCTTCCACGTGGCCGACGACGGCGGCGCGGGCGCCATCGTCCCCCTGGGGCGGCCGATCGACGGGCTGCGGACGTACGTGCTGGACGGCGCGCTGCGCCCCGCCGCCGCCGGCGACGCGGGCGAGCTGTTCATCGCGGGCGAGGGGCTGGCGCGCGGGTACCTGGGCCGGCCCGGGCTGACCGCGGAGCGCTTTCTTCCCGACCCGCTGGCGGACCGCGGCGGCGCCCGCATGTACCGCACCGGCGACGGCGTGCGCGCCGCGGAGAACGGCGTGCTGGAGTTCCTGGGCCGGGTGGACCACCAGGTGAAGGTGCGCGGCTACCGCGTGGAGTTGGGCGAGATCGAGGCGGTGCTGGGCGCCCACCCGGCCGTGCGCGGCGCGGCGGTGGTGGCCGTGGACGGGCGGCTGGTGGCGTACGTCGCCGCGGCCGGCGAGACGGACGCGGAGGCGCTGCGGACCCACCTGGCGGCGCAGCTGCCGGAGTACATGGTTCCCGCCGCCTGGGTGTTCCTGCAGGCGCTCCCCCTCACCCCCAGCGGCAAGGTGGACCGCCGCGCCCTCCCCGACGCCCCCGCGGCGTCCGCGGCCCCGTACGTGGAGCCCCGCACGGAGACCGAGCGGGCGCTGGCGGCCATCTGGACCGACGTGCTGGGGGTGGAGCGGGTGGGCGCCGAGGACGACTTCTTCGACCTGGCCGGCCACTCGCTGGCCGCCATGCAGATCCTGGCGCGGGTGCGCGGCACGCTGCAGGCCGAGGTGCCGATCCACGTCTTCTTCCAGGCGCGCACGCTGGCGGGGCTGGCCGAGGCGGTGGACCGGGCCGCGGGGGCGCCGCCCCCGTTCCCCCCCATCGTCGCCACCCCGCGCGACGGGGCCATCCCCGTCTCGCTCCCGCAGGAGCAGATCTGGTTCCTGCAGGAGCTGTATCCCGACAGCCTGGCCTACAACTACACCAGCGTGGTGGAGTTCCGCGGCGCGCTGAACCTTGCCGCGCTGCACGCCACGCTGGCCGAGGTCATCCGCCGCCACGAGATCTTCCGCACCAGCTTTCCCGGCACCGCGTCCGGGCCCGTGCAGCGCGTGCACCCGCCGTTCGTCCCCGAGCTCCCCGTGGTGGACCTGCGCGCCATGAGCGCGGAGGAGCGCGACGAGGCGGCCCGCGTGCGCACCGCGGCCGACGCGCGGCACGTGTTCGACATGGAGAGCCTGCCGCTGGTGCGCTGGACCCTGCTGCGCCTGGCCGACGACCACCACAAGCTGGTGCACGTGGAGCAGCACCTGGTGCACGACGGCTGGTCGTTCGTCACCTTTCTGCGCGAGATGCTGGAGATCTACCGCGCCTTTGCCGCGGGCCAGCCCTCGCCGCTGCCGGAGCTGCCGGTGCAGTTCGCCGACTTTGCCCGCTGGCAGCGCGCGTGGATGGAAGGCGACGCGGCCCGCGCGCAGCTGGCGTACTGGACGGAGCGGCTGCGCGGCGCCCCCGCGCTGCAGCTGCCGCTGGACCGCCCGCGCCCGGCCGTGCAGTCGTTCCGCGGCGACGTGCTGCGCTTCGAGCTCCCCCGCGCACTCTGCGACGCCCTGCGCGCGCTGGGCCGCAAGGAGGGCGCGACGCTCTACATGGCCATGCTGGCCGCCTTCGACGTGCTGCTGCAGCGGTACACGGGGCAGGACGACCTGTCCGTGGGCTCCGGCGTGGCCAACCGCCGCGTCCGCGAGGCGGAGCACCTGATCGGGATGATCGTGAACGTGGTGGTGCTGCGCACGGACGTGTCCGGCGACCCCACCTTCCGCACCCTGCTGCGCCGCGTGCGGCAGACCATGCTCGAGGCGCACGCCCACCAGGATATCGCCTTCGACCGCGTGGTGGGCGCGCTGGCCCCGCAGCGCACGCTGAGCTTCAACCCCATCTACCAGGCCGCCTTCAGCTTCCACGACACGGCGCTCCCCAACATCCGCATCCCGGACGTGGAGGTGACGCTCACAGACGGGCTGAACAACGGCTCCTGCAAGTTCGACCTGGACGTGGTCTGCATCCCCCGCGACGAGCAGGCGGGAAGCCTGAGCTACGGCTGGGAGCCGGGCGGCGCCACCCTGGTGTGGACGTACGACACGGCCCTCTTCGAGCGCGCCACCATGGAGCGGATGGCGGGCCACTTCCTGCGCCTGCTGCACACCGTGACGGCGCACGCGGACGAGCGCATCAGCGCGCTGCCGCTGCTGGACGACGCCGAGCGGGCGCGGGTGGTGGAGGGATGGAACGCGACGGCGGCGGACTACGCCGTGGACGCGCCCGTGCACCGCATGGTCGAGGCGCGGGCCGACGCGGCGCCGGACGCCCTGGCCGTGGCGGCGGACGGGGTCCGGCTGACCTACGGCGAGCTGGACCGCGCGGCCAACCGCGTCGCCCACCGGCTGATCGCACGCGGCGTGCGGCGCGGCGACCGGGTGGCGGTGTGCATGGAGCGCTCGCCGGAGCTGCCGGCGGCGCTGCTGGGCGTGCTCAAGGCGGGCGCGGCGTACGTGCCCGTGGACCCCGCGTACCCCGCGGACCGCATCGCCTTCATGCTGCGCGACACGGCGGCGCCGGTGGTCCTGGCGCAGCCGGCGCTGGCGGAGCGCGTCTCCGGCGCGGGCGCCCAGGTGCTCGTCGTGGACGGCGGCGCGCCGGCGGACGGCGCGTCCGACGCGCGCCCGGCGGTGCGGGTGGAGCCCTCCGACCTGGCGTACGTCATCTACACCTCCGGCTCCACGGGGCGCCCCAAGGGGGTGATGGTGGAGCACCGCGCCCTGGCCAACCTCTGCGGCTGGCACGCGCGGGCGTTCGGGGTGACGGCGGCGGACCGGGCCACGCTGGTGGCGGGGGTGGGCTTCGACGCCAGCGCCTGGGAGACGTGGCCGTACCTGACCCGCGGCGCCAGCCTGCACGTAGTGCCCGAGGCGCTGCGCACGGCGCCGGCGGAGCTGCGCGACTGGATGGCCGCGGAGCGCATCACCGTCTCCTTCCTTCCCACGCCGCTGGCGGAGAGCGTGCTGCCGCTGGCGTGGCCGGCGGGGACGGCGCTGCGCACCCTGCTGGCCGGCGGCGACCGGCTGCGGGCGCGCCCCTCCGCGTCGCTCCCCTTCGCCCTCGTCAACGCCTACGGGCCCACGGAGAACACCGTGGTCGCCACGGCCGGCGCGGTGGCGGCCGAGGGCGCGGGTCTCCCCTCCATCGGCGGGCCGGTGGGCAACACCACGGCGTACGTGCTGGATGGACAGGGCACCCCCGCCGCGGTGGGCGTGCCGGGCGAGCTGTTCGTGGGCGGCGCGCAGGTGGCGCGCGGCTACCTGGGGCGCCCGGGGATGACGGCGGAGCGCTTTCTTCCCGATCCCTTCTCAACCCGCCCCGGCGCGCGGATGTACGCCACGGGCGACCGCGTGCGCTGGACGGCGCAGGGGGAGATCGACTTCCTGGGCCGCACCGACTTTCAGGTGAAGGTGCGCGGCTTCCGCATCGAGCCGGGCGAGATCGAGGCCGCGCTGCGCGCGCACCCCGCCGTGGCGGACGCCGTCTGCGTGGCGCGGGCGGACGAGGGCGGCGCCCCGCGGCTGGTGGCCTGGGCCGTGGCCGGCGCGGACGACGCGGAGCTGGCGGCGGCGCTGCGCGCGCACCTGCGCGAGCGGCTGCCGGAGTACATGGTGCCGGCGGCCATCGGCATCGTGGACTCCTTTCCCCTGACGCCCAACGGCAAGGTGAACGCGGCCGCCCTGGCCACGCCCGACGCGGCGCGCGCCGAGGTGGTGGCGTCGGTGCCCCCGCGCGACGAGACGGAGCGCGTGCTGGCGCGGATCTTCGCCGAGCTGCTGCGCGTGCCGTCGGTGGGGGTGTTCGACAACTTCTTCGACCTGGGCGGCGACAGCATCCTCTGCATGCAGCTGGTGAACCGGGCCCGCGAGTCGGGGCTGCAGGTCACCACCCGCCAGGTATTCCAGCAGCAGACGGTGGCGGCGCTCGCGGTGCTGGCCGAGCCGGTGGCCGCGGACGACGCGCCGGAGCTCATGGGCTTCGACATGGACGACGACGACGCCCTGGACGAGCTGCTGTACGCACTGGACGACTGAGGACCGGCCCGTCCGCCCCGGCACCGGCCGGGGCGGACGCCGTGGTCTCCCCCCGCCGCGCCCGCCCCGCACCCCCCCGGGGACGCGGCGCGGGCGCGGGCGGGACCGAAGCACGCCGAGCAGAACCCCTGAGGCATGACCCCGATGCAGAAGCCGATGTCCGGCACGCCCGATAGCGCCGCTCCCGCGGATCACGTTTCCCGCCATGAAACTGGCGTGGTGAGCGTGCCGGGGGTGGCGCGGCACAGGGTGGCGGTGTCCTCGTTCGCGCAGGAGCGGCTGTGGCTGGTGCAGCAGCTGGACGGCGGCAGCGAGGCCTACCACCTGTGCCGCGCGCTGCGCGTGCGCGGCCCGCTTTCGGCGCGGGCGCTGGAGCGGGCGCTGGGCGAGGTGGTCCGCCGGCACGAGACGCTGCGCACCACCTTTCGCCAGGCGGACGGACAGCCGGTGCAGGTGATCGCCCCGTACGCGGACTTCGCGCTCCCCGTGGAGGACGCGTCGGAGCTGGACGCGGCGGGGCGCGAGGCATACGCCAGCCGCCGCGCCGCCGAAGAGCTGGCGCGGCCGTTCGACCTGGCGGCGGGGCCGCTCTTTCGCGCCCGGCTGCTGCGGCTGGCGGACGACGACCACGTGCTGCTGCTGGGAATGCACCACATCGTCAGCGACGGGTGGAGCATGGGGATCCTCACCCGCGAGCTGTCGCAGGCGTACGCCGCCTTTGCCGACGGGCGCGACCCGGCGCTCCCCGACCTGCCGGTGCAGTACGCCAGCTTCGCCCGCTTCGGCCGCAAGACGCTGCAGGGCCCGGTGCTGGAGCGGCAGCTGGCGTACTGGAAGGCGCAGCTGGCCGGCGCCCCCGCGCTGCTGGAGCTGCCCACGGACTTCGCGCGCCCGGCGGTGCAGTCCGCCGGGGGCGCGGCCGTGCACGCGCCGGTCGCCGCGGAGCTGATGGAGCGGGTGCAGGCCGCCGGCAAGCGCCAGGGCGCCACCCCGTTCATGGTGCTGCTGGCCGCCTTCCAGGTGCTGCTGGCCAGGTACGCCGGGAGCGACGACGTGGTGGTGGGGAGCCCCATCGCGGGGCGCACGCGGCGCGAGGTGGAGGGGCTGATCGGCTTCTTCGTCAACACGCTGGTGCTGCGCACGGATCTCTCCGGCGACCCGACGTTCCGCGAGGTGCTGGGGCGGGTGCAGGGCGTGACCCTGGACGCGTACGACCACCAGGAGGTGCCGTTCGAAAAGCTGGTGGCGGAGCTGCAGCCCGAGCGCTCGCTGAGCCACTCGCCCCTCTTCCAGGTGATGTTCTCCATCGACGGCGCCCCCTCCGCGTTCCAGCTGCCGGGGACGGAGACGTCGGTGATGGAGGTAGAGCACGTCTTCACCCGCTCCGACATCTCCCTCCTCCTCTCCAGGGGGGAGACGGGGTGGATGGCGACGGCGCACTACCGCACCGAGCTCTTCGAGCGCCGCACGATGGAGCGGATGCTGGGCCACCTGGTGCGGGTGCTGGAGCAGGTGGCGGACGACGCCGACGTGCGGATCTCGGCGCTGGAGCTGATGGACGCCTCGGAGCAGGCGCGGCTGCGGGGGTGGAACGACACGGAGGACGGCGCATCCGCCGAGTGCGTGCACCGCGCGTTCGAGGCGCGGGCGGCGCGCTCTCCGGACGCGGTGGCGGTGACGTTCGAAGAGGGGTCGCTCACCTACGGCGAGCTGGACGGGGCATCCAACCGCATGGCGCGCCGCCTGGCCGGGCTGGGCGTGGGAGCGGAGTCGCGCGTGGGGCTGTGCCTGGAGCGCGGCGTGGAGATGGTCGTCGGGATGCTGGGCGTGCTGAAGGCCGGGGGCGCGTACGTGCCGCTGGACCCGGCCGCCCCCGCGGAGCGGTTGCGGGGGATGGTCGCCGGCTGCGGCGTCTCGGTGCTGCTGACGCAGGCGCGCCTGCGCGCATCGCTTCCGGAGACGGCTGGCGTGCGGGTGGTCTGCGTGGACGCGGAGTGGCCCCGCATCGCCGCGGAGAGCGCGGCGCCGGTGGACGGCGGCGCGACGGCGCGAAGCCTGGCGTACGTCATCCACACCTCGGGGTCCACCGGCGCCCCCAAGGGCGTGGCGGTGGAGCACGGCGCGCTGGCCAACCACATGGCCTGGTTCATCCGCGGCTTCGGGGTGAACGCGGGCGACCGGGTGCTGCAGAAGACGCCGATCGGCTTCGACGCGTCGGTGTGGGAGTTCTACGCGCCGCTGCTGGCCGGCGGCGAGCTGGTGCTGGCGCGCCACGAGGGCGAGCGCGACCCCGGCTACCTGGCGCGCACCGTCCGCGACCGCGGGATCACCCTCCTGCAGCTGGTCCCGTCGGTCCTGCGGGTGCTGCTGGACGAGCCGGAGCTGGCGGAGTGCGCGTCCCTGCGCACCCTGTTCTGCGGCGGCGAGGCGCTGCCGGGCGAGCTGTGCGCGCGCGTCTCCGCCGTGCTCCCCGCCGTGGGGATGGTGAACCTGTACGGCCCGGCGGAGTGCTGCATCGACAGCAGCGTGCACCACTGCGCGCCGGACGACCACGCCCTGGCGGTGGTACCGATCGGCCGCCCCGTGGCGAACACGCGCTCGCACGTGCTGGACGCGTCGCTGCGGCCGGTGCCCTCCGGCATCCCCGGCGAGCTGTGCATCGGCGGGGCGCAGGTGGCGCGCGGCTACCTGGGGCGCGCGGGTCTCACGGCGGAGCGCTTCGTCCCCGATCCGTTCGCGGTGGAGCCGGGGACGCGGCTGTACCGCACGGGCGACCGCGCGCGGTGGCGGGGGGACGGCACGCTGGAGTACCTGGGCCGCCTGGACGAGCAGGTGAAGATCCGCGGCGTGCGCATCGAGCCGGGCGAGATCGAGGCCGTGCTGCGCCGGCACCCCGGCGTGGCCGCCTGCGCCGTCGTGGCCCGCGACGACGTGCACGGGGGCCGGCGGCTGGTGGCGTACGTCGTGGGCCCGGCGGATGCGGACGCGCTGCGCGCCCACCTGCGCCGCACGCTCCCGGAGACGCTGGTGCCCTCCGCGTTCGTCGCGCTGGACGCGCTGCCCCTGTCGCGCAACGGCAAGCTGGACCGCCGCGCGCTCCCCGCCCCCGAGGTGGCGCCGGGCGGGGAGGCGTACCGATCCCCGCGCACGCCGGCGGAAGAGGTGCTGGCGGGGATCTGGGCGCAGGTGCTGGGCGTGGACCGCGTGGGCATCGACCAGAACTTCTTCGAGCTGGGCGGGCACTCGCTGCTGGCCATGCGCGTGCTCTCCCGCATCCGCGAGGTGCTGGGCGCGGAGCTGCCGCTGCGCGCGCTGTTCGCCGGCCCCACCGTGGCCGAGCTGGCGGAGCGGGTGGAGGAGGCGCGCCGCGCCGGGCTCCCCGTGCTGCCGCCCGTGGTGCCGGTGCGGCGGACGGAGGCGCCGCCGCTCTCCTTCGCGCAGGAGCGGCTGTGGTTCCTGGACCGCATGGACGGCGCGAGCGCGCTCTACAACGTCCCCTCGGCGCTGCGGCTCTCCGGCGCGCTGGACGCGGCGGCGATGGAGCGCGCGCTGGGCGAGATCGTCCGCCGCCACGAGGCGCTGCGGACGACCTTCGCCGAGGTCGGCGGCGTTCCCGCGCAGGTCGTCCACCCCTTCACCGGCTTCGCGCTCCCGGTCGAGGCGCTGTCGGGGGTGGACGAGGGTGGCCGCGAGGCGGCGGCGGCCCGGCGCGTGGCGGACGACGCCGCGCGCCCGTTCGACCTGGCCGCCGGCCCGCTCTTTCGCGCCTCGCTGCTGCGGCTGGCGGACGACGAGCACCTGCTGCTGGTCTGCATCCACCACGTGGTGAGCGACGGGTGGAGCACGGGAGTGCTCTTTCGCGAGCTGGCCGCGCTGTACGAGGCGTACGCGAACGGGGCGGAAAGCCCGCTGGCGCCGCTCCCCGTGCAGTACGCCGACTTCGCCGTGTGGCAGCGCGAGCAGCTGGCCGGCGCGGCGCTGGACCGGCAGCTGGGGTGGTGGAAGGAGCGGCTGGCCGGCGCGCCCGCGCTGCTGGAGCTGCCCACGGACTTCGCCCGCCCGGCCGTCCGCACGCACGCCGGCGCCCACGAGCCCGTCGCCCTTTCGCGCGAGCTGATGGAGCGGCTGCAGGCCCTCGGGCGCGGCCAGGGCGCCACGCTGTACATGGTGCTGCTGGCCGCCTTTCAGGTGCTGCTGTCGAAGTACGCCGGCAGCGACGACGTCGTCGTCGGCAGCCCGATCGCGGGGCGCACGCGGCGCGAGACGGAGGAGCTGGTCGGCTTCTTCGTCAACACGCTGGCGCTGCGGACGGACCTGTCCGGCGATCCCGCGTTCCGCGAGGTGCTGCGCCGCGTGCGCGACACCACGCTGGGCGCGTACGAGCACCAGGAGGTGCCGTTCGAAAAGCTGGTGGCGGAGCTGGCGCCCGAGCGCAGCACCAGCTACTCGCCCCTGTTCCAGGCCGTGTTCCTGATGCAGGAGGGCGCCGGTGCCCCCGCGGCGCTGGGCGGGCTGGCGGTGCGCGACGCGGGCGCGGTGCGGCAGACGTCCAAGTTCGACCTTTCGCTGTCGCTGGCCGCGGACGAGCGCGGGCTGCACGGCGCGATGGCGTACACCACGGACCTGTTCGAGGCGGCCACCATCCGCCGGATGCTGGGCCACCTGCACCGCGTGCTGGAGCAGGTCGCGGCGGACGCCGACGCGCCGCTCTCCGCGCTGGAGCTGCTGACGCCGGACGAGCGCGCGCTCGTCGTGGGCGAGTGGAACCGCAACGACGCGCCGGTCCCGGCGGGCGAGTGCATCCATACCCTCTTCCAGGCGCAGGTGCTGCGCACGCCCGACGCCGTCGCCGCCGTCCACGAGCACGACTCGCTGACGTACGGGGAGCTGAACGCGCGCGCCAACCGCCTGGCCCACCACCTGGCGCGGCTGGGGGTGGGGCCGGAGGTGCGCGTGGGCATCTGCCTGGAGCGCGGGGTGGAGCTGCTGGTCTCCATGCTGGCCGTGCTCAAGGCGGGCGGCGCGTACGTGCCGCTGGACCCCGCCTACCCGGTGGAGCGGCTGGGGATGATCGTCTCCGACGCCGGATCCGCCGTGCTGGTGACGCAGGAGAAGCTGCGCGGGCTGGTTCCCGGGCAGGACGGCGTGCGGACGGTGGTGATCGACGCAGACGCGGCGGCCATCGCGGCGGAATCCTCCGCGGATCCCGCGAGCGAGGCGCGGCCGGAGAACCTGGCGTACCTCATCTACACCTCCGGCAGCACCGGCCGGCCCAAGGGCGTGGCCATCCAGCACGCCAGCGCCGTCGCCATGCTGGCGTGGGGGTGGGGGGTGTACTCGGACGACGACCTGTCCGGGATGCTGGCGTCCACCTCCATCTGCTTCGACATCTCCGTCTTCGAGCTCTTTCTGCCGCTGGCCCGCGGCGGGCGCGTGATCATCGTGGAGAACGCGCTGGCCCTGCCGTCCTCCGCCAGGGCGGGGGAGGTGCGGCTGCTCAACACCGTTCCCTCCGCCGGCGCGGCGCTGCTCCGGAGCGGCGGCATCCCGGCGGGGGTGCGGACCATCAACCTGGCCGGCGAGCCGCTGAAGCAGGAGCTGGTGGACGCCCTCTACGCGCTGGGCCACGTGGACCGCGTCATCGACCTCTACGGCCCCTCCGAAGACACCACCTACAGCACCTTCAGCGTGCGGACGGCGGGCGGCCGGGCGAACATCGGCCGCTGCATCGCCAACTCGCAGGGCTACGTGCTGGACCGGGGGCTGCGCCCGGTGCCCGTGGGCGTGGTCGGCGAGCTGTACCTGGCCGGCGCGGGGATCAGCCGCGGCTACCTGGGGCGGCCCGGGCTGACGGCGGACCGCTACGTCCCCGACCCCATCGGCGGCATCCCCGGCGCGCGCCTGTACCGCAGCGGCGACAAGATCCGCTGGCGGGCGGACGGCGTGCTGGAGTACCTGGGCCGGCTGGACGAGCAGGTGAAGGTGCGGGGCTTCCGCATCGAGCTGGGGGAGATCGAGGCGACGCTGCGCCGATGCGGCGTGGCGGACTGCGTGGTGGTGGCGCGCGCGGACGACGCGGGCGACCGGCGCGTGGTGGCCTACGTGGTCGGCGGGCCGGACGCGGACGCGCTGCGCGCCGCGGTGGGCCGCACGCTCCCCGAGTACATGGTGCCCGCGGCGTTCGTGGGGATGGACGCGCTGCCGCTCACCCCCAACGGCAAGATCGACAAGAAGGCGCTCCCCGCGCCGGAGTTCGCGTCGTCCGCGGCGGAGTACGTGGCGCCGGGGACGCCGACGGAAGCGGCGGTGGCGGCGGCGTGGGCGGAGGTGCTGCGCGTGGACCGCGTCGGCGTGCGCGACGGCTTCTTCGCGCTGGGCGGGCACTCGCTGCTGGCCACCCGCGTGGTCTCGCGCCTTCGCGAGGCGCTGGGGGTGGAGCTGCCGCTGCGCGCGCTGTTCGAGGCGCCCACGGTGGCCGAGCTGGCCCGCCGGGTGGACGCGTTGCGCGGATCGGAGACGGTGCAGCTCCCCCCCGTGGCGCCGGTGGACCGCGCGGGCCCGCTGCCGCTCTCCTTCGCGCAGGAGCGGCTCTGGTTCCTGGACCGCATGGAGCCGGGAAGCACCACGTACAACGTCCCCGCCGCGGTGCGGCTGGACGGCCCGCTGAACGCCGCCGCGCTGGAGCGCGCGCTGGGCGAGATCGTCCGCCGCCACGAGGCGCTGCGGACGACCTTCGCCGAGGCGGAGGGCGGGGCGGTGCAGGTCATCCACCCCTTCGCCGGGTTCACTCTGCCCGTGGAGGACCTGTCGGCGCTGCACGGCGACGCGCGCGAGGCGCAGGTGGGGCGGCGCTCCGCCGAGGACGCCGCGCGCCCGTTCGACCTGGCTGCCGGGCCGCTGCTGCGCGCCTCACTGCTGCGGCTGGGGGACGAGGAGCACGTGCTGCTGCTGTGCATGCACCACGTGGCCAGCGACGGGTGGAGCCTGGGGATCTTCTTCCGCGAGCTCGCGGCGCTGTACGAAACGTACAGAAACGGGGCGGAAAGCCTTCTGCCGCCTCTGCCCGTGCAGTACGCGGACTTCGCGGCGTGGCAGCGCGCGCAGCTGGAGGGCGCAGTCCTGGACCGCCAGCTGGCGTACTGGAAGGAGCGGCTGGCCGGCGCCCCCGCGCTGCTGGAGCTCCCCGCCGACCGCCCCCGTCCCGCGGTGCAGACGTACCGCGGCGCGCGGGTGCCGGTGGCGCTCGCCCCCGCGCTGGTGGAGCGCGTGGACGCGCTGGCCCGCGCGGAGGGCGCCACGCCGTACATGGTGCTCCTGGGCGCCTTCCAGGTGCTGCTTTCGAAGTACAGCGGCAGCGACGACGTGGTCGTGGGCAGCCCGGTCGCCGGACGCACGCGCGGCGAGGTGGAGGGGCTGATCGGGCTGTTCATCAACACGCTGGTGCTGCGGACGGAGCTGGACGGCGACCCCGGTTTTCGCGAGGTGCTGCGCCGCGTCCGCGAGACCACCCTGGGTGCCTGGGCGCACCAGGAGGTGCCGTTCGAGCGGCTGGTGGCGGAGCTGCAGCCGGAGCGCAGCCTGAGCCACGCGCCCCTCTTTCAGGCGATGTTCACGCTGCAGAACAACGACCGCACCGGGCGCGAGCTGGCCGGCGTGCGCACGCGCATCGTGAATCCCGAGTCGGAGAGCACCAAGTTCGACCTGTCGCTCACGCTGATGCAGGACGGCGCGGGGATGCGCGGCGCCTTTGCCTACAGCACCGACCTCTTCGAGCGTGCCACGGTGGAGCGCATGCTGGCGCACCTGCAGCGGGTGCTGGAGCAGGTGACGGCGCAGCCGGAGGCGCGGCTCTCCGAGCTGGAGCTGCTGGACGACGCGGAGCGCGCCCTGGTGCTGACCGGGTGGAACGCCACGGAGGCGGATTATTCCGCGGACGCCTGCTTCCACCAGCTCTTCGAGGCGCAGGCGGAGCAGACGCCGGACGCGGTGGCCGTGGTGTGCGAGGACCATTCGCTCACCTACCGCGAGCTGAACGCGCACGCCAACCAGCTGGCCCACCACCTGGCGCGGCTGGGCGTGGGGCCCGACGTGCGCGTGGCGATGTGCTTCGAGCGCGGCGCGGAGATGATCGTGGCGCTCCTGGGCATCCTCAAGGCCGGGGGCGCGTACGTGGCGCTGGACACCGCCCTCCCCGCCGAGCGGCTGCGCTACATGCTGCGCAACTCGCGGGCGGCGGCGCTGGTGACCCGCTCCGACCTGGCGGACGCGCTGCCGGTGGACGCCATCCCCGTGATCCGCGTGGACACGGACCTGGTGGGCGAGCGCGCGGACGATCCGCGGATCGCCGTCCGGCCGGAGCACCTGGCCTACGCCGTCTACACCTCCGGCAGCACCGGCCAGCCCAAGGGCGTGGGCGTGGAGCACCGGCAGATCGTCAACTACGTCCACGGGGTGCGCGACCGGCTGGAGCTCACCGAAGGCGCCAGCTACGCGACGGTGTCGACGCTCTCGGCGGACCTGGGGAACACCGTCGTCTTTTCCGCCCTGGCGTGGGGCGGCACGCTGCACGTGATCAGCGAGGAGCGCCTCTTCAGCGGCGACGCGCTGGGCGAGTACTTCGCGCGGCACGCCATCGACTGCCTGAAGATCACCCCGTCGCACCTGGCCGCGCTGCAGACGGGCGGCGATCCGCGCCGGGTGATGCCGCGCCGCTGGCTGGTGCTGGGCGGCGAGGCGTCATCCATCCAGTGGGTGGACGAGCTGGTGCGCATGGCGCCCGGGTGCGCCGTCTTCAACCACTACGGGCCCACGGAGACGACCGTCGGCGCGCTCACCTTCCGCGTCACGGCGGAGCGTCCGGAGACGCCCTCGCAGACGCTGGTCCTGGGGCGGCCGCTCCCCAACTACCAGGTGTTCGTGGTGGACGCGGCCCTGCGGCCGGTGCCGGTGGGCGTCGCGGGCGAGCTGCTGATCGGCGGCGCCGGCGTGGCGCGCGGCTACCTGGACCGGCCGGAGCTCACGGGCGAGCGCTTCGTCGCCAGCCCCTTCGGCGAGGGGCGGCTCTACCGCACGGGCGACCGCTGCCGCCGCCTGGCGGACGGGACGATCGAGTTCCTGGGCCGCATGGACCAGCAGGTCAAGATCCGCGGCTTCCGGGTGGAGCTGGGCGAGATCGAGGCGGTGCTCCGCCAGGCCCCTTCCGTGGCCGAGTGCGTGGTCGTGGCGCGCGAGGACGTGCCGGGGGAGAAGCGCCTGGTGGCCTACGTGGTCGGATCGGTGGATGCGGACGGGCTGCGCGCCCACCTGCGGCGCACGCTGCCGGACTACATGGTGCCGGGCGCGTTCGTCCCGCTGGACGGGCTTCCGCTGACGCCCAACGGCAAGCTGGACCGCCGCGCCCTTCCCGCGCCGGAGGCGGACGGGGAGGCGCGCTACGTGGCGCCCCGCACGCCGGCGGAAGAGATGCTGGCGGCGGTGTGGGCCGCGGTGCTCGGGACGGAGCGCGTGGGGGTGGAGGAGAGCTTCTTCGCGCTGGGCGGGCACTCGCTGCTGGCCACGCGCGTGGTTGCCCGCGTCCGGGAGGTGTTCGGGGTGGAGCTGCCGCTGCGGGTGCTGTTCGAGGGCCCCACGGTGGCGCGGCTGGCGGAGCGCGTGGAGGCGCTGCGCCGCGCCGGGCTCCCCGTCCTTCCCCCCGTGGTCCCGGTGGAGCGCACGGATGCGCCGCCGCTTTCGTTCGCGCAGGAGCGGCTGTGGTTCCTGCACCAGATGGAGGGCGCCAGCGCCGCCTACAACGTTCCCTCCGCGCTGCGGCTGCGCGGCGCGCTGGACGTGGCCGCGCTGGAGCGCGCGCTGGGCGAGGTCGTCCGCCGCCACGAGGCGCTGCGGACCACCTTCCGCCAGGAGGGCGAGGCGGCGGTGCAGGTGATCGCGCCCTTCGCCGGCTTCGCGCTCCCGGTGGAGGACCTGGCTTCGGTGGATGCGGACGCGCGCGAGGGGGTGATGCGCGGGCGCGCGGCCGAAGAGGCCGCGCGGCCGTTCGATCTCTCCACCGGCCCCCTGTTCCGCGCGGCGCTGCTGCGGATGGCGGACGAGGAGCACGTGCTCCTGATCTGCATGCACCACATCGTCAGCGACGCGTGGAGCCGCGGCGTGCTCTCGCGCGAGCTGGCGGCGCTGTACAGAACGTACAGGAACGGCGGGGAAAGCCTTCTGGCGCCTCTCGCCGTGCAGTACGCGGACTACGCCGTCTGGCAGCGCGAGCAGCTGCAGGGCGCGGTGCTGGACCGCCAGCTGGCGTACTGGAAGCAGGCGCTGGCCGGCGCGCCCGCGCTGCTGGAGCTGCCCACCGACCATCCGCGTCCCGCCGTGCAGACGTACCGCGGCGCGGCGGAGCCCGTCGCCTTTTCCGGCGGCCTGCTGGCGCGGCTGGAGGCGCTGGCGCGCGCCGAGGGCGCGACCCTCTACATGGTGTTGCTCGCCGCCTTTCAGCTGCTCCTGGGCCGCTACGCGGGGACGGACGACGTGGTCGTGGGCAGCCCGATCGCGGGGCGGACGCGGCGCGAGACGGAGGAGCTGATCGGCTTCTTCATCAACACCCTGGTGCTGCGCACGGAGCTGGGTGGCGCGGGGAGCTTTCGCGAGCTGCTGCGGCGCGTGCGGCAGACCACGCTGGGCGCGTACGAGCACCAGGAGGTGCCGTTCGAGCGGCTGGTGGCGGAGCTGCAGCCGGAGCGCAGCCGCAGCCACGCGCCGCTCTTTCAGGTGATGTTCACCCTGCAGAACACCGGGCGCTCCGCCAGCGACCTGGACGGCGTGCGGGTGGAGCACCTGGGCGGCGCCCTGCAGACCACCAAGTTCGACCTGAGCCTGGCGCTGGCGGCGGACGAGGGCGGGCTGCGCGGCGTGCTGGAGTACGCCACCGGCCTCTTCGACCGCGCCACCATCGTGCGCATGGCCGGGCACCTGGGGCGCGTGCTGGAGCAGGTGGCGGACGACGCCGACCGCCCGATCGCCGACATCGCCCTGGTGGACGGGGCGGAACGCGCGGTGGTGGTGGGGGAGTGGAACCGCACGGACGCGGCGTACCCCGCGGACGCGTGCATCCACCAGCTCTTCGAGGCGCAGGCCGCGCGCACGCCCCAGGCGGTGGCGGTCTCGTTCGATGCCGAGCGCCTGACGTACGCGGAGCTGAACGCGCGCGCCAACCGCCTCGCCCACCACCTGCGCCGCCGCGGCGTGGGGGCGGAGGTGCACGCGGCGATCTGCATGGAGCGCGGGGTGGAGATGGTGGTCTCCATGCTCGCCGTCCTCAAGGCCGGCGGCGCCTACGTGCCGCTGGACCCCGCGCACCCCGCGGAGCGCCTGGAGCGCATGCTGTCGGACAGCGGCGCCGCCGTGCTGCTGACCCAGGACCGCCTGCGCGACACCGTCCCCGCGGCGGAGGGGGTCGCCGTGGTGCGCGTGGACGCCGAGTGGCTGGCGATCGCGGCGGAAAGTGCCGCGAATCCGCAAGCCGGTACGTCGCCGCGCGGGCTGGCGTACGTCATCTACACCTCCGGATCGACGGGCACGCCCAAGGGGGTGGGTATCGAGCACCGCGCGCTGGTGAACCACATGGCGTGGTTCGTCCGCGACTTCGGCCTCACGGCGGGCGACCGGGTGCTGCAGAAGACGCCGGTGGTGTTCGACGCGTCGGTGTGGGAGTTCTACGCGCCGCTCCTGGTGGGCGGTGAGCTGGTGATGGCGCGCCACGACGGGGAGCGCGACCCGCGCTACCTGGCGCGGACGCTGCGCGACCGCGGGATCACCGTGCTGCAGCTGGTCCCCGCGCTGCTGCGGGTGCTGCTGGACGAGCCGGAGCTGGCCGCGTGCGCGTCGCTGCGCCAGCTGTTCTGCGGCGGCGAGGCCCTTCCGGGCGACCTGGTGCGGCGGACGATGGACGTCCTTCCGCAGCTGCGCATCACCAACCTGTACGGCCCGGCGGAGTGCTGCATCGACACCAGCACCCACCGCTGCGCCCACGCGGACGGCGGGCGGGCGGTGGTGTCCATCGGCCGCCCCGTGTCCAACACCCGCTCCTACGTCGTCGACGCCGCGCTGCGGCCGGTGCCCGTGGGCGTGCCCGGCGAGCTGTGCATCGGCGGGGTGCAGGTGGCGCGCGGCTACCTGGGCCGCGCCGCGATGACGGCGGAGCGCTTCGTCCCCGATCCCTTCGGCGCCGGCGGTGCGCGGCTGTACCGCAGCGGCGACAAGGTCCGCTGGCGCGCGGACGGCGTGCTGGAATACCTGGGCCGCCTGGACGAGCAGGTGAAGGTGCGCGGCTTCCGCATCGAGCTGGGGGAGATCGAGGCCACGCTGCGCCGCGCCGGCGTCGCGGAGTGCGCCGTCGTCGTCCGCGCGGACGAGGCGGGGGAGAAGCGGATCGTGGCCTACGTGGTGACGGCGGTGGATGCGGACGCGCTGCGGACGGAGCTGCGCCGCACCCTGCCGGAGTACATGGTCCCCGCCGCCTTCGTGGCGATGGAGACGCTTCCGCTCACCCCCAACGGAAAGCTGGACCGCAAGGCGCTCCCCGCGCCGGAGTTCGGCTCCGCGGAGGACGCGTACGTGGCGCCGCGGACGCCGGTGGAAGAGGCGGTGGCGGCGATCTGGGGCGACGTGCTGCGGCTGGAGCGCGTGGGCGTGCGCGACGACTTCTTCGCGCTGGGCGGGCACTCGCTGCTGGCCACCCGCGTGGTCGCCCGCATCCGCGACGTGCTGGACGGCGAGATCAGCGTGGTCGCCCTGTTCGAGAACCCCACCATCGACCGGCTGGCCCCGCTCCTGTCCGAGCGCGCGGCGGATTCCGTGGTCCCGGCGGCGGAGGCGGAGCTGGACCTGGACGCCAGCCCGCACCTGCTGATGGCCTCGCTGGACGACCTGTCCGAAGAAGAGCTGGACCGCCTTCTGGCGGCTCAATCATGAACCGGGAAGCAGCAGCATGACCGCGCCCAACCCGTCCGCCGCCCCGCTCTCGCGGGACCAGAAGCAGGAGCTGCTCCGCCGCATCCTGGCCGAGAAGATGAGCCGCGCGCGCACCGCGCCGGCCTCGTTCGCCCAGGAGCGCCTGTGGTTTCTGGACCGCATGGAGGCGGGGAGCGCCCTGTACAACATCCCCGCGGCGCTGCGCCTGACCGGCGCGCTGAACGCGGCCGCGCTGGAGCGGGCGCTGGGGGAGATCGTGCGGCGGCACGAGTCGCTGCGGACGACGTTCCGAGAGGTGGACGGCGCGCCGCTGCAGGTGATCGCCCCGTTCGCCGGCTTTGCGCTGGCGGTGGACGACCTGTCGGCGGCGGACGCGGCGTCCCGCGAGGCCCAGGTGCGGCGCCGCGCCCGCGACAACCGCGAGCAGGCGTTCGACCTGGCGGCGGGCCCGCTCTTTCGCGCCTCGCTCCTGCGGCTGGCGGCGGACGAGCACGTGCTGCTGGTTTGCATTCACCACGTCGTGAGCGACGGGTGGAGCATGGGCGTGTTCTTTCGCGAGCTTTCCGCGCTGTACGAGGCGTACGGCAGCGGGGCCGCTTCGCCGCTGGCGGAGCCGGCGGCGCAGTACGGCGACTACGCGGCGCGGCAGCGCGAGCAGCTGAACGGCCAGGCGCTGGACCGGCAGATCGCCTACTGGAAGGGGCAGCTGGCCGGCGCCCCCGCGCTGCTGGAGCTCCCCACCGACCACGCCCGCCCCGCGGTGCAGAGCAGCCGCGGCGCCTTCGAGCGGGTGGAGCTTTCGGCCGGGGTGCTGGAGCGGCTGCAGACCGTGGCCCGCGGCGAGGGCGCCACGCTGTACATGCTGCTGCTGGGTGCCTGGCAGGTGCTGCTGGGCAAGTACGCGGGGACGGCGGACGTGGTGGTGGGGAGCCCCATCGCGGGGCGCACCCGCAGCGAGCTGGAGGGGCTGATCGGCTTCTTCGTCAACACGCTGGTGCTGCGGACGGACCTTTCCGGCGACCCCACCTTTCGCGAGGTGGTCCGCCGCGTCCGCGCGGTGACGCTGGGCGCGTACGAGCACCAGGACGTGCCCTTCGAGCGGCTGGTGGCGGAGCTGCAGCCGGAGCGCTCGCTCAGCCACTCCCCCCTGTTCCAGGTGATGTTCGCCCTGCAGGAGGGCGGCGGCGCCGGCCCCGCGCTGGCCGGGCTGCAGGTGCGCGGCGTGGAGGCCGAGGTCGCCACCACCAAGTTCGACCTGGCGCTGTCGCTGGCCGCGGACGCCCGCGGCATGCGTGGCGAGATCTCGTACTGCACCGACCTGTTCGACGCGGCCACCATCCGCCGGATGCTGGGCCACCTGGAGCGCGTACTGGAGCAGGTGGCGGCCGACCCGGACGTGCGGCTGAGCGGGCTGGAGCTGCTGACGGCGCCCGAGCGCGCCGTGGTGGTGGACGAGTGGAACCGCAACGCGCAGCCGTACCCGGCGGACGCGTGCATCCACACGCTCTTCGAGGCGCAGGCCGCCCGTACGCCCGACGCCGTCGCCATCGTCCACGAGCACGACTCGCTGACGTACGCGGAACTGAACGCGCGCGCCAACCGCCTGGCCCACCACCTGGCCGGCCTGGGCGTGGGGCCGGAGGTCCGCGTGGGCATCGGCCTGGAGCGCGGCGTCCCCATGGTGACGGCGATCCTGGCCGTGCTCAAGGCCGGCGGCGCGTACGTCCCGCTGGACACCGCCTATCCCGCCGAACGCCTGGCGTTCACGCTGGCGGACAGCGACGTGGCCGTGCTGCTGACGCAGGAGACGCTGCGCGGCATGCTCCCCGTGCGCGACGGCGTGCGCGTCGTCAGCCTGGACGAGTCCGCGGCCGCCATCGCCGCGGAGCGCGGGGACGATCCGCGCGTGGCGGTGACGCCGCGCAACCTGGGGTACCTGATCTACACCTCCGGCAGCACCGGCGTCCCCAAGGGCGTGGCCATCGAGCACCAGAGCGCCGTCGCGCTGCTCTCCTGGGCGGCCGGCATCCACACGGCCGAGGAGCTGTCGGGGATGCTGGCGGCGACCTCCATCTGCTTCGACCTTTCCGTCTACGAGCTCTTTCTCCCCCTGAGCCTGGGGGGCACGGTCATCGTCGTCGACAACGCGCTGGCGGTGACGGAGTCGGCGGCGGCGGACCGGGTGCGGCTGATCAACACCGTTCCCTCCGCCATCGCGGCGCTGCTCAGGGCGGGCGGCATCCCGGCCGGCGTGACCACGGTGAACCTGGCCGGCGAGCCGCTGAAGCAGGCGCTGGTGGACGCGCTGTACGCGCACGGCATAAGCCGCGTGTACGACCTGTACGGGCCTTCGGAAGACACCACCTACAGCACGTACACGCTGCGCGCGGCGGGCGGGGAGGCCAGCATCGGCCGCGCCATCGCCAACTCGCAGGCGTACGTGCTGGACGGGGGGATGAAGCCGGTGCCGGTCGGCGTGGCCGGCGAGTTGTTCCTGGGGGGATGCGGCCTGGCGCGCGGCTACCTGGGCCGCCCCTCGCTCTCCGCGGAAAAGTTCGTCGCCGACCCGTTCGCGGCGCGGCCGGGCGCGCGGATGTACCGCACCGGCGACAAGGTGCGCTGGCGGGCGGACGGGACGCTGGAGTACCTGGGCCGCCTGGACGAGCAGGTGAAGGTGCGTGGATTCCGCATCGAGCTGGGCGAGATCGAGGCGACGCTGCGCCGCGCCGGCGCGGCCGACTGCGTGGTGGTGGCGCGGGCGGACGATGCGGGGGAGAAGCGGCTGGTGGCCTACGTGGTGGGCGGCGTGGCCGAGGACGACCTTCGCGCGGCGCTGCGGCGCAGCGTGCCGGAGTACATGGTCCCCTCCGCGTTCGTGATGCTGGACGCGCTCCCGCTGACCCCCAACGGCAAGATCGACAAAAAGGCGCTCCCCGCGCCGGAGTTCGCCGGCGCCGCGGAGGCGTACGTGTCGCCGCGCACGCCCACGGAAGAGGTGGTGGCGGGGATCTGGGCCGAGGTGCTGCGCGTGGAGCGCGTGGGGAGCCGCGACAGCTTCTTCGCGCTGGGCGGGCACTCGCTGATGGCCACCCGCGTGGTCTCGCGCGTGCGCCAGCTGTTCGGCGTGGAGCTGCCGCTGCGCGCGCTGTTCGAGGGCCCCACGGTGGCCGAGCTGGCGGAGCGCATCGAAACACTGCGCCGCGCCGGCGCGCCCGTGCTGCCGCCGGTGGTCGCCGTGGCGCGGACGGGGGGGATCCCGCTCTCCTTCGCGCAGGAGCGGCTCTGGTTCCTGGACCGGCTGGAGGGCGGCAGCCCCCTGTACAACGTTCCCGCGGCGCTGCGGCTCACCGGCGCGCTGGACTTCGCGGCGATGGAGCGCGCGCTGGGCGAGATCGTCCGGCGGCACGAGGCGCTGCGGACCACGTTCGCCGAGGTGGACGGCGCCGGGGTGCAGGTGATCGCGCCCTTCGCCGGCTTCGCGCTCCCGGTGGAGGCGCTGGAGGGGGTGGATGACGACGCGCGCGAGGCGGAGGTGCGCCGCCGCGCCACCGCCGACGCCGCGCGGCCCTTCGACCTGGCCGCGGGCCCGCTCTTCCGCGCCACGCTTCTGCGGCTGGCGGACGAGGAGCACGTGCTGCTGGTGTGCATGCACCACGTGGTCAGCGACGGGTGGAGCATGGGGATCTTCTTCCGCGAGCTTTCCGCGCTGTACGAAGCGTACAGGAACGGGGCGGAAAGCCCGCTGGCGCCTCTCGCCGTGCAGTACGCCGACCACGCGGCGTGGCAGCGCCGCGAGCTGGAGGGCGAGGCGCTGGACCGGCAGGTGGGCTACTGGAAGGACCGCCTGGCCGGCGCGCCCGCGCTGCTGGAGCTGCCCACCGACTTCGCCCGCCCCGCCGTGCAGAGCTACCGCGGCGCCCGCGAGACCTTCGCGCTGCCGCCGGAGCTGCTGGCGCGGCTGGAGGCGCTGGCGCGCGGCGAGGGGGCCACGCTGTACATGGTGCTCCTGGGCGCCTTTCAGCTGCTGCTGGCGAAGTACAGCGGCGCGGACGACGTCGTCGTCGGCACCCCGATCGCGGGGCGCACGCGGCGCCAGACGGAGGAGCTGATCGGCTTCTTCATCAACACCCTGGTGCTGCGGACGCAGCTGGACGGCGACCCCGCCTTTCGCGAGGTGCTGCGCCGCGTGCGCGACGTCACCCTGGGCGCGTACGAGCACCAGGACGTACCGTTCGAGCGGCTGGTGGCGGAGCTGCAGCCGGAGCGCACCCTGAGCCACGCCCCGCTCTTCCAGGTGATGTTCACCCTGCAGAACACCGACCGCTCCATCGGCACCCTGCCGGGGCTGGCGGTGCAGGGGGTGGGCGCGGAGCTGGAGACGGCCAAGTTCGACCTGTCGCTCACCGTCTCGGCCGACGCGCACGGGCTGCGCGGGGTGATGGCGTACAGCACCGACCTGTTCCGCCGCGGCACCATCGAGCGGATGCTGCGCCACCTGGCGCGGGTGCTTGAGCAGGTGGCGGCGGCGCCGGAGGCCCGCCTGTCGGAGATCGGGCTGCTGGACGACGTGGAGCGGGCGCAGGTGCTGGAGGAGTGGAACCGCACGGAGGCCGGCTACTTCAGCAACCTGTGCATCCACCACCTCTTCCAGGCCCGGGCGGAGCGCACCCCCGACGCGGTGGCGCTGGTGTGCGAGGACGACTCGCTCACCTGCGGCGCGCTGAACGCGCGCGCCAACCAGCTCGCGCACCACCTGCGCGGGCTGGGGGTGGGCCCGGACGCGGTGGTGGCCATGCACCTGGGGCGGGGGGTGGAGGCCGTCGTCGCGCTGCTGGGGATTCTCAAGGCGGGCGGGGCGTACCTGGCGCTGGATCCCGCGCTCCCCGGGGAGCGGCTGGCGTACATGCTGGAGGATTCCGGCGCGGTGGCCCTGGTCACCCGCGGGGAGTCGGCGTACGCGCTCCCGGCCGGCCGCATCCCCGTCGTCCACATCGACGGCGAGGCGGTGCGGGAGGAGAGCGACACCGATCCGCAGGGCGGGGCGGGGCCGGACGACCTGGTCTACGTCATCTACACCTCCGGCAGCACCGGCCGGCCCAAGGGCGTGGGGGTGGAGCACCGGCAGATCGCCAGCTACCTGTTCGGCCTGCGCGACCGGCTGGAGCTTCCCGAAGGGGCCAGCTACGCCACGGTGTCGACGCTCTCGGCCGACCTGGGGAACACCGTCGTCTTTTCCGCGCTGGCGTGGGGGGGCACGCTGCACGTCATCGGCGAGGACCGCCTCTTCAGCGGCGACGCGCTGGGCGAGTACTTCGCGCGGCACGACATCGACTGCCTGAAGATCACGCCGTCGCACCTGGCGGCGCTGCAGACGGGCGGCGACCCGCGCCGGGTGATGCCGCGCCGCTGGCTGGTGCTGGGCGGCGAGTCGTCGCCGGTGCGCTGGGTGGACGAGCTGGTGGCGATGGCGCCGGAGTGCGCCGTCTTCAACCACTACGGGCCCACGGAGACCACGGTCGGCGCGCTGACCCACCGGGTGGGCGCGGAGCGGACGGAGACGGCGTCGGGGACGCTGGTCCTCGGCCGCCCGCTCCCCAACTACCAGGTGTTCGTCGTCGACGCGCACCTGCGCCCGGTGCCCGTCGGCGTCCCCGGCGAGCTGCTGATCGGCGGCGCCGGTGTGGCGCGCGGCTACCTGGGGCGGCCGGAGCTCACGGCGGAGAAGTTCATCCGCAACCCCTTCGGCGAGGGGCGGCTGTACCGCACCGGCGACCGGTGCCGCTGGCTGGCGGACGGCACGGTGGAGTTCCTGGGCCGCATGGACCAGCAGGTGAAGATCCGCGGCTTTCGCGTGGAGCCGGGCGAGGTCGAGGCGGCGCTCCGGCAGCACGCCGGCGTCACCGAGTGCGTCGTCATCGCCCGCGAGGACGTGCCGGGGGACCGGCGCCTGGTGGCGTACGTGGTGGGGGATGCGGACGCGGACGGGCTGCGGGGGGAGCTGCGGCGCACGCTGCCGGACTACATGGTGCCGGGCGCCTTCGTCGCGCTGGAGCAGATCCCGCTGACGCCCAACGGCAAGGTGGACCGCCGCGCCCTTCCCGCGCCGGACACGGCCGCGGACGCGTCGCGCTACGTGGCGCCGCGCACCCCGACGGAAGAGGTGCTGGCGGGCGTGTGGGCGGAGCTGCTGCGCCGCGAGCGCGTGGGGGTCGAGGAGAGCTTCTTCGAGCTGGGCGGGCACTCGCTGCTGGCCACCCGCGTGGTCTCCCGCGTCCGCGAGGTGTTCGGGGTGGAGCTGCCGCTGCGGGCGCTCTTCGAGGAGCCCACGGTGGCCGGGATGGCGGAGCGGGTGGAGCGGCTGCGCCGCGACGGGGCGCCGGGGCTGCCGCCGGTGGTGGCGGTGGACCGCGCCCGCCCGCTGCCGCTTTCGTTCGCGCAGGAGCGTCTCTGGTTCCTGGACCGGCTGGAGGGCGCCAGCGCCGTCTACAACGTTCCCGCCGCGCTGCGGCTGAGCGGCGCGCTGGACGTGCCGGCGCTGGAGCGCGCCTTTGGCGAGGTCGTCCGGCGGCACGAGTCGCTGCGCACCACCTTCCGGCAGGCGGGTGAGACGGCGGTGCAGGTCGTGGCCCCCTTCGCCGGCTTCCATCTCCCCGTCGAGGACCTGTCGGGGATGGATGAGGATGCGCGCGAGGCGCGGATGCGCGCCCGCGCGGCGGAGGAGGCGTCGCGACCCTTCGACCTCTCCGCCGGCCCGCTCCTGCGCGTGGCGCTGCTGCGGACGGCGGACGACGAGCACGTGCTGCTGGTCTGCATCCACCACATCGTGAGCGACGCGTGGAGCCGCGGCGTGCTCTTCCGCGAGCTCACGGCGCTGTACAAGACGTACCGGCGCGGCGAGCCGTCGCTGCTGCCGGCGCTGCCGGTGCAGTACGCGGACTTCGCCGTCTGGCAGCGCGAGCAGCTGGACGGGCCCGCGCTGGACCGGCAGCTGGCCTGGTGGAAGGACCGCCTGGCCGACGCGCCGGCGCTGCTGGAGCTGCCCACGGACCGTCCGCGCCCCGCGGTGCAGACGTACCGCGGCGCGGCGGAGCCCGTGGTCCTTTCCGCCGCGCTGGCGCGGCGGCTCGAGGCGCTGGCCCGCGGCGAGGGCGCCACGCTGTACATGGTGCTGCTGGCGGCGTTCCAGGTGCTGCTGGGCAAGTACGCCGGCAGCGAGGACGTGGTGGTCGGCAGCCCGATCGCCGGGCGGACGCGGCGCGAGACGGAGGAGCTGATCGGCTTCTTCGTCAACACGCTGGTGCTGCGCACGGACCTGTCGGGGGCGCCCAGCTTCCGCACGGTGCTGCGCCGCGTGCGCGACGTGACGCTGGGCGCGTACGAGAACCAGGAGGTGCCGTTCGAAAAGCTGGTGGCGGAGCTGCAGCCGGAGCGCAGCCGCAGCCACGCGCCCCTCTTCCAGGTGATGTTCACGCTGCAGAACACCGACCGCGCCGTGGGCACGCTGGACGGAGTGCCCATGCGCAGCGTGGGAGCCGCGTCGGAGACCACCAAGTTCGACCTGACGCTGGCGCTGGGCGCCGACGGCGACGGCCTGCGCGGCGTGCTGGAGTACGCCACCGACCTCTTCGACGCCGCCACGGTGGCGCGGATGGCGGGCCACCTGGGGCGCGTGCTGGAGCAGGTGGCGGACGCCGCCGACCGCCCCGTGGGCGCCCTGAGCCTTCCGGACGCGGCGGAGCGCGCGCGGGTGGTCGGCGAGTGGAACCGCACGGAGACGGCGTATGCGGCCGACCGCACCCTCCACGGGCTCTTCGAGGCGCAGGCGGCGCGGACGCCGGACGCCTGCGCCGTATCGTACGAGAACGACAGCCTTTCCTACGCGGAGCTGAACGCGGCCGCCAACCGCCTTGCGCACCACCTGCGGCGCCACGGCGTGGGCCCGGAGGTGCGCGTGGGGCTGGCGCTGGAGCGGGGGGTGGAGATGGTCGTCTCCATCCTCGCGACCCTCAAGGCCGGCGGCGCGTACGTGCCGATGGACCCCGGCTATCCCATCGACCGGCTGGCCCACATCGTGGCCGACAGCGGCGTGCCGGTGCTGGTGACGCAGGAGTCGGTGCGCGGCACGCTGCCGGTGCAGGCGGGGGTCACCCTGGTCTCGGTGGATGCGGACGCGGCCCTGATCGCCGTGGAGCGCCAGGAGAACCCCGAGAGCGGCGCCACGCCGGAGAGCCTGGCGTACGTCATCTATACCTCCGGATCCACCGGCAAGCCCAAGGGCGCGCTGATCGAGCACCGCAACGTGGCGCGGCTCTTCAGCGCCACGGAGGCGTGGTTCGGCTTTGGCCCCGACGACGTGTGGACGCTCTTTCACTCCTGCGCCTTCGACTTCTCCGTCTGGGAGCTGTGGGGCGCGCTGCTGTACGGCGGCCGCGTGGTCGTCGTCCCCTTCGCGGTGAGCCGGGACCCGGAGGCGTTCCACGCGCTGGTGCAGGCGGAGGGCGTCACCATCCTCAACCAGACGCCCAGCGCGTTCCGCCAGTTCATCCGGGTGGACGAGGTGCGCGGCGGCCCGCTGGCGCTGCGCGAGGTGGTGTTCGGCGGCGAGGCGCTGGAGCCGGCCACGCTGCGCGAGTGGGTGGCGCGGCGGGGGATCGACGCGCCGCGGCTCGTCAACATGTACGGGATCACCGAGACCACCGTGCACGTGACGTATCGCCCGCTGACGGCGGCGGACGTGTTCGGGGGCGGGGGGAGCCCCATCGGCGTGCGCATCCCCGACCTGCAGCTGTACGTGCTGGACGCGGGGATGCAGCCGCTCCCCGTGGGCGTGCCGGGCGAGCTGTACGTGGGCGGCGGCGGCGTGGCCCGGGGCTACCTGAACCGCCCGGAGCTCACGGAGCAGCGCTTCATCCCCAACCCCTTCGGCGCCGGCCGGCTGTACCGCACCGGCGACCGGGTGCGCTGGCTGGCGGACGGCACGCTGGACTACATGGGCCGCCTTGACGAGCAGGTGAAGATCCGCGGCTTCCGCATCGAGCTGGGCGAGATCGAGGCGTCGCTGCTCTCGTACCCGGCCGTGCGCGAGTGCGCGGTGGTGGTGCGCGAGGACGCGCCGGGGGACCGGCGGATCGTGGCGTACGTGGTGGGATGGGCGCCGCCGGAGGAGCTGCGCGGCCACCTGCGCCACGGGCTGCCGGAGTACATGGTGCCCAGCGCCTTCGTCACGATGGATTCGCTGCCCATGACCGCCAACGGCAAGCTGGACCGCCGCGCCCTTCCCGCGCCGGAGTACGGGGCCGCCGAGGACCGCTACGTGGCGCCCCGCACCCCGCTGGAAGAGGTGCTGGCGGAGGTGTGGGCCGAGGTGCTGAACCTGGAGGCCGTGGGGGTGGAGGACGACTTCTTCGAGCTGGGCGGCCACTCGCTGCTGGCGGTGCGCATGGTGTGGCGCATCCGCGAGGTGTTCGGGGTGGAGCTTCCGCTGCGCACCTTCTTCGACGTGGGCACCATCGCCGAGCTGGGCGTGCTGATGGGGACGGACCCCGCGTACGCCGAGAGCACCGCCCGCGTGCTGCGCCTGCTTCTGCAGCTGGAGGACGCGCCGGAGGAGGAGGTGCTGGAGGGATTGAGGTGAACGGGTGAACGGGTGGACGGGTGGACGGGTGGACGGGTGGACGGGTGGACGGGTGGACGGGTGGACGGGTGGACGGGTGG
>DASUVG010000223.1:0-37170 GCA_036379135.1 Longimicrobium sp. | reverse complement strand
GCAGTGGTTTGACACCCTTGGGCTAACATCTGTGACCGCAAGGTATCTGAAGCTGCAACACTGAGAGGAATCGCCGGATACGGACCCGTACGTCCGGTGGTGTGGGGGGACGGGGGGCGCGAGCCCCCCTCCCACCCGATTGGGCCGTGGGTGGATGGGTTTCGTGCGTTCGTCCACCCCGGGTTGAAACCCGGGGCTAGAACTGCGATAAGCCCCGTCTTTGCCCGTTCCTCGCAAAACGGGGCTTCACCCGCTCGGGTCGGCGGAGGCCTGCGCGCCGGGTGACGGCCGGTGCATCAAAAGCGCCCGTAGCAGCGGGAACGCACCGCGGGCATTTGCGACGTGTATACCCTCTCCCGCTTGCGGGAGAGGGTGCGAGCCTAAGCGAGCGGCGGGTGAGGGCCGCCGTGCCCTCCCGCACAAGCTTTGCAGAGGCTACCTTGCCGCCAGGCAAGGGAGGGCGATTGATCGCGATGATGTGGATGGCGGCGGTGCTGCAGGCGGGAGGTCCGCCCGCGCCGCAGCAGCCGGTGGCGGAGATCCTGGTGGAGCGGCGGCTGGCGGAAGAGATCCCGCTGGCCATCGGCGACACGGTGCGCGCGCGGGCGCTGGCGGGGTCCGGCGCGCCGCGGGCGTTCGTCGTCGCGGGCGTGTTCGAGCGTGAGGCGGACCCCAACCGCATCGCCCGCAACGACTACGAGGTGCGCCTGCACCTGCCGGATTTGGAGGCCATGCTCCCCACCCGGGACCGCGTGGACCGCTTCGCCATCGTGCTGGCGCCCGGCACGGACGCGGACTCCGCCGCGCGGTGGATCGAGGGGGTGGCGTTCGGCACGCGCGCGTACGGCAGCGCCGCGCTCGCGGAGCAGACCAGCGCCACGTTCGCCGTCGTCTCGCGCTTTCACGACGCCATCGGCATCGTCACCATCCTGGCGAGCGCCATCTTTCTTCTCTGTGTGATGGTGATCCGCGTGGACGAGCGAAAGCGCGACATGGGCGTGCTTCGGCTCATCGGCGTCAGCCGGTCCACCGTGTTCCGCGCCATCGTGCTGGAGGCTATCGGCATCGCCGTGGTGGGCTCCGCGGCGGGCGCGGCGCTGGGCATCCTGGTGGCAAATGTCGTAAACGCCTACTACGCCGGCGTCTACGACAGCACCCTCAAGTTCGCGCTCGTCACCCCGCGCATCGTCCTTCTGGCAGCGGTGCTGGGGCTGGCGCTGGGCGCCGTGGCCGGCGGGCTGGCCGCGTGGCGCGTGGTCCGCGTGGCCCCGCAGAAGCTGGGCGAGCGGTGATCGTCTCCGCGTTCCTGCGCTCCCTCTTCCGGCGCGGCGGGCGGACGGCGCTGGCGCTGGCCGGCATCGCCGTCTCCGCCGCGCTGCTGCTGGACATGACCATGCTCGCCAGCGGCCTTACCGGCTCGTTCGGCGAGCTGCTGGGCGTGAGCGGCTACGCGCTGCGCGTCACCCCGCGCGGCAGCCTGCCCTTCGACAGCGAGGCCGGCATCGCCGCGGGCGACGAGGTGGGGCGGCGGATCGCGGCGGTGCCCGGCGTGCGCGCCGTCGCCCCGGTGCTGGGCGCGCAGTTCTACCTGGCCCGCGGCGACAGCGCCGGTGAGCCGCTGTTCACCTCCGGCATCGACCCCGACGCCGAGTTCCTCTACCGCATCGTGGACGGCCGCCAGCCCGGCGCGGGCGAGGTGGCCGTCAGCGAGCCCCTGGCGCGCGGCGAGGGGCTGAAGGTGGGGGATACGATCCGCCTGGCGGCGGACCTGGACGTCTCCCTGGGCCGCGCGCGGCAGACGCGTGCGTACCGGGTGAGCGGCGTGGCGGACTTCCTGTACGACTACGAGGACCAGCGTTCCATCGCGATGCCGATCGGCGAGGTGCAGCGCGCCACCGGCCGCCCCGGCGAGGTCTCGCTCTTCGGCGTGGCCACGGACGAGGGGGTGGACGACGACGCGCTCGCGGAGCGCATCACCGCCGCGGTGCCGGAGGTGTCGACGTACTCCACGCGCGAGCTGATGGCGGAGATGGACAAGCGGCTGCTCTACTTTCAGCAGCTGGCGACCATCCTGGGGAGCATCGCGCTGGTGGTGACGGCGCTGCTGGTGTCCACGATCATCACCATCGGCGTGCGTGAGCGCTTTGGGGAGATCGCGACGCTGCGGGCGATCGGCGTGCCGCGCCGGCGGGTGCTGCTGGCGATCGTGGTGGAGGGGCTGGTGCTGGCGGGGATCGGCTGCCTGCTGGGGCTGCCGCTGGGGTTGTGGATGGCGGCGCGGCTGGACCGCATCCTCCTGAGCTTTCCCGGCATCCCGGCCAAGATGACCTTCTTTGCCTGGGAGCCCGGCCGCGTGCTCCTGGCCACCGGCATCGTCATCCTCGTCGGCGCGCTGGCGGGGCTGCTCCCCGGCTGGAACGCGATCCGCACGCCGCTGGGCCGCGCGCTGCGCGAGGAGGCGGAGTGAGGGGTGCGTGGGAGGCATCCGCGCAACGCCGGCCGGGGCTAAAGCACCCCGGGCTGAAGCCCGGGGCTGGAACGGCCATAAGCCCTGTCTCGCGCCGAGGCGCGACACGAACAGGGCTTCACCCGCTCGGGTGAGCAGGGGCCTGCGCACATGGTAGGATTTGAGCCGAAAACAGCGCGCACAACAGCGGAAACGCACCGGGCGCATTCGTGACGTTTATACCCTCTCCCGCTTGCGGGAGAGGGTGCGAGCCTAAGCGAGCGGGTGAGGGCTCCCGCGGACGCAGCGCAGATCCTGTTCGCCGGGCACTTTCGCACTTTCGCTCGCACTCACTTTCGCACTTTCGCACTTTCGCACTCACGCACTCACGCACTCACGCACTCACGCACTCACGCACTCACGCACTCACGCACTCACGCACTCACGCACTTCCTTTGAACATCATCCACGCCCGCGGCCTCATCAAGGAATTCCCCTACCAGGGAGACGCCGTGCACGCGCTGCGCGGGGTGGACCTCGCCGTGGCGCGCGGTGAGCACGTGGCGGTGGTGGGGCCGTCGGGATGTGGAAAATCCACGCTGCTCAACGTCCTCGCCGGCATCGAGCCGCCGACGAGCGGCACGGTGGAGCTGCTGGGCGAGGCCGTGTACGCGCTGGACGAGACGCGGCGGTCGGCGCTGCGGCTGCGGCGCGTGGGGTTCATCTTCCAGCGCTTTCACCTGCTGGCCGTGCTCACCGCGGCGGAGAACGTGGAGCTGCCGATGGCGGAGGCCGGCGTCCCCGCGCGCGAGCGCCGCCAGCGCGCGAGGGAGCTGCTGGAGTACGTGGGGCTGGGCCACCGTGTGAAGCATCGCCCGCCGCACCTGTCCGGCGGCGAGCAGCAGCGCGTGGCGATCGCCCGGGCGCTGGCCAACAAGCCGGAGATCGTCTTTGCGGACGAGCCCACGGGCGAGCTGGACCGCCGGACCGGCACCGAGATCATTGACCTGTTCGAGCGGCTGAACGCGGACGGCACCACCATGGTGATCGTCACCCACGACCCGCACGTGGCGGAGCGCGCGCGGCGGCGGGTGGAGATGGCGGACGGGCTGGTGGTGGCCGGGGGGATGCCGGGATGATCCTGCGCCTGGCGCTGGCGGAGCTGCGCAACCGGCCGGCGCGCGCGCTGTTCCTGCTGGCCGGCTATGCGCTCGGCGTGGCGGTGATGGTCGTCCTTCTCGCCGTCGGCGAGGCCATGCTGGAGCAGGCGCGCGACCGCGAGCTGGTGGGCGGCGGCGACGTGGTGGTGGTCCCCGCCGGCATCAGCGCCGAGATGCTCAAGGCCGGCGGCGTTTCCTCGCTCTTCCTGGGCATAGACCACGCGCGCTTTCTGCAGCGCAACCTGCTGGAGTCGCCGCGCGGGCGGCGCGATCACGGCATCCAGTCCGCCAGCCCCATCCTGGACGGCAAACCGGTGGAGCTGTTCGCCGGCGGCCGGCGGATGAACGTCATCGCCACGGGCGAGATCCCGTCGCGGTCCCGGGCGGCCGGCGCATCGCCCAACCTGCTGTCGGGGCGGTGGATGGATTCGGACGGGGACCGCCAGTGGACCGCGCCGCCGCAGTCCGCGCTGCTGCGGGAGATCGACCGCTTCCACGTCCCGCCCGTGCGCGACAGCACCTGGGCGGAATGGCACTACTTCAACGTGGTGCTGGACGAGGGCAGGTGGGTGTACGCCACGCTGATGGTAGCCGGCGAGGTGGGCGTGCCCGGCCGCTGGGGCGGGCGCATCCTGCTGACCATCCGCGAGCCGGACGGCACGCACCGCTCCCTCACCCGCGACCTGCCCGGCGAACAGGTGCGTTTCGACACCGCGTCGCCCGACCTGCGCTTCGGCGAGCGCGCGTACGTGCGGCTGGAGGGGGATGCGTATCGCATCGCGGCGGACGCAGGCGGGATGCGCGTGGACCTGCGCGTGCAGCCGTCGCCGCGCCGCTACTTTCCGCCCACGGACATCGGCGGCTCCGAGCTCATCTCCGGGTACGTGGCCCCCGCCCTCCACGCCCGCGCCGACGGCACCGTCTGCCTTCCCGCGTGCGAGGCCGTCCGCGGCGCGCAGGCGTACCACGACCACAACTGGGGCGTCTGGCGCGACGTCTCGTGGGAGTGGGGCTCCGCGTCGGACGAGCGGCTGTCGCTGCTGTACGGCGTGGTTCGTGGCGGAGAGGCCGCGGCGGAGGGCCTGTTCGCGTACCTGGTGGATGAGGACGGCGTGCGCGGCGTCTATCGGCCCGGCGCCATCCGGTTCCTGGAGAAGCAGACGGTCCCGGTGGATGGACGACAGCTCCGCGTCCCCCGCCGCTTCGCCTTCGAGGACCCGCGCCAGGGCCTGCGCGTCACCGTGGACGTAGCCGCCGTGCACGTGACGGACATGAACCGCCCCACCCGCCGCTGGTTCGTGCAGATGCGCGGCGTCGCTACGGTCCAGGAGCGCGGCCGCACCGTCGGAACACTCCGCGGCTTCTTCGAGACGTACGTGGATTGAAGTACGAGAGTACGAGAGTACGAAGTCAGGACCAAACAGAATCGCCCCGGCTTCTCAACAGAAGCCGGGGCGATTCGCGTACTCCGGAGCAGGTATTCCCTGTTCCCTGCCCCTCAGTCCTCGTCCCGCTCGCCGCCGCCCTGCCACGTGATCGGCATGGAAACGTGCGCGCGCACCGGCTGTCCATTCACCCGCGCGGGGTTGAACCGCGCCGACGAGATCGCCGACGTAGCCGCGGCACGGAAGGCGGGGTGCGACGCCTGGTCCACGGTGATGGACGAGCGCTCCACCCGACCGTCCGCCCCCACCGTGAACGAAACCAGCGCGTTGCCCCACTGGCCGCTGTTGCGCAGCGTCGCGGGATACGTGCGGTTCACCGCGGAACGGAACGACGAGCCGTTGGAGAGCGACGGCGCCTGGTCCACCTCGCCGCCGCCGTAGACGCGGTTGGCGTCCGCGGCCGGGCGCGCGGCAGCCGCCGCCGGCGGCGGGGCGGCAGGCTGGGATGCGGCCGGGGCTGCCGCGCGCTGCTCGATCTGCGGCGCGGGCGTCGACGCGGCGGCGGCGGGGCGCGGAGCCGCCAGCGCCACCTGCGGCGCCGCGGGCTGCTGCTGGGCCGCCAGCTGCTGCGCCTGCCGCAGCGAATCCCGCTGGCGCTGCTGCAGGCGGCGCTGCTCCTCCAGCTTCTTCTGCTCCTCCGCCTTACGCGCCTGCTCCTCCGGCGTAAGCGAGGGGTCCGCCGCCGCGGGCGTATCGACCGCGGCGGCCGGCGTGGCGGGATCCACCGCGGCCTGCTGCGGCTGCGCGGTTCCGCCCGGCGTCGGCATCAGGCTGGCGGCGGCAAGGCGCTGCGTCTCCGGGCGCGCACCGGAGCCCGCCAGCACCGTCTTCGCGATCACGCCGCCGCTCACCAGCACTGCGAGCACGATCCCGGCCGCCAGCAGCCCGCGGCGGCTGCCCGCCGGCTGCCCCATCGACGCCAGTCCGCGGCTTCTCCGCGCGGGGACCGGGATCAACGCCGTTCCCGTCGCATCTTCCGCAACGACCGCGACTTCCGCCGCCCGATGCGGAACCAGCGCCACCACCGGGGCGATCGGCGCGATGAAGGGCTCCTCCGCTTCGCGCTGCAGCACGACCGGCTCCGGCGCCGCGATCACCGGCTCGGCCTTCGCCACCACCGGCGCCGGCACGGGCGGGACGGCGGGCATCGGAGGAGCAGGCGCCGGCGCGGGCGCCTCCGCGCGGACGGGAACGCGAGGCTCCGGGCGGGCGGCCTTTTCCAGCGCGGGGGGGATGTACAGGCTGTCTGCCAGGTCCGTCTTGGCCGCCGCGATCGGCTGGCGGCGGCGGGCCGGCGGCGCGCGCCCGGCGGGCGGAGCCGCGGCCGGCGGCGTCTCGGGGGCGGCGATCGCTTCCACGACGGGCGGCGCGGCGGGCGCGGGCACATCCACCGAAGCCACGACGGCCGGCTCCGCGGCGGGCTCGGGCTCCGCGGGCGCGGCGATCGCCACGGCCGGCTCCGGCTCGGGAGCCGCGGCCGCCGCGACCTCGGCGGCGACTTCATCCGCCGGAGCCGCGGCTTCCGCGACGTGGGCGGCGAACGAGGCGGCGGTGACGGGGGGCTCGACGATCGGCGCGGGCGCCGCGGCCACCGCGGGCTGCGCGGGCGCGGCGGCGCTCTCGGCGATCAGGTGCGCGGCGAAGTCGCCGGCGTCGGGCCAACGCTGCGACGGGTCCGCCAGCAGCGCGCGGCGCACCGCCTGCGCCACGTGCGCCGGCAGGTCCGGACGCGCGTCCAGCAGCGACGGCGCGATCACCGCCTGGCCGCGCGCCATGGAGAGCAGCAGCTGCATCCACTCCGCCGGCAGCGCCGCGAACACCTCGTACGCCACCACGCCCAGGCTGAACACGTCCGACGCGGCCGCCAGCTCCCTGCCCCGCCGCAGCCGCTCGGGCGAAGCGTAGCGGGCGGTGGCGCGCGCGGGCGGCGCGCCCGCCGGGTTCAGCCCGAGTCCCAGCACCTGCACCCGCAGGCGGCCCTCGTCGCGCGAAAGCCAGAGCACGCCGGGGTGCAGGTCGCCGTGCACCAGCCCCGCGCGGTGCGCAGCCGCCATCCCGGCCGCCGCCTCCTGCACGATGCGCAGCGCCAGCGGAAGCGGCGGCGCGCCGCGCTGGGCCAGCAGCGCCGCGAGCGTGCCGCCGGTGCCCAGGTCCGCAACCACGAACTCCACGCCCAGCGCCGCGTCGGACCCAAAGTCCAGCACCCGCGCCACGTTGGGATGCACCAGCCGCGCGGCCGCCTTGCCCTGCCGGGCCGCCGCGCCGCCGTCGTCCGGGTTCAGCGCGCGCAGGGCGACCGCGCGCTCCAGCCGCAGGTCGGTGGCGCGGTAGGCGGCGGCGCTTCCCTCGCCGGCCAGGGACTCTTCGATGCGGTAGCGGCCGGCGACGAGCGTGCCGGTGGAGAGGGTTCCGGTGCTGGACATCCTGGATCGACCGGGACAAGGGTGAGCCGGCCAGCGCGCCTGGCCCCGCAGCCGGGCCGGTGCGCTCACCGGAAATCGAGGTGCCGCGGCCCTCCATACAGAGCAGGAGAGGCGCAGAAACGGATCGAGACCTTGGGGCCGCCCGGCACGTGGGGGCGTGCTGCTGCAGACAGGCGGCGCAGTTCGGGTTGGAGGGGTCAAGGTAGTGCGCATCTCCCTCCCGGTCAACGTTTTTCGTCTGATTCAAGGCCCCGCCTGCCGCGGAGCGCCCTGACACCAAACGCCGTCCTGTATCGTATTGTACCATCGGGGTGTCCCACGCGCGGTACAGATGCCCTCGCCCGGAACCCGCGGCGACAGCGGTCCGGAGCCCCAGGTGTCAGACATACAAGGGTTTACGCGTTTGCGTAGACCGGGCCTGAACGGGGCACGCAGGATGCTTTACCAGGAGGTGCGCACCCGGCAACCGGGTGCCGGAAAGGAGTTCTGGAATGGAGATTCTTCGTCGGTACCTGGAGACCTCGCCCACGCGGTTCGATGCGTACGTGGCGCTGCAGTGCGCCCTGATGCGCCGGTACGTGAACCGCGGCGGCACGACCGAAGAGTTCTGCGAGCGGCTGGCGCCGGTGTTCCATCGGCGGTACGCGCCGGTCCTGCTGGATAATCGCTGAGCCCGCGCCCCGCGCGAGGTCTGAACGAGAAAGCCGCCCCGATCCCCGGGGCGGCTTTCTCGCATCCGATCCGTACTTTCGTACCTTCGTACTCTCGTACCCGTCAGTACGGGTTCTCCTCCGTCGTCGCCGCGCTGGGCTCCACGAACCTGGCGGCCATCGTCGCCACGTGCACGTCCAGCTCGCGGGCGCGCACCTTGTCGGCGATCTCCATCACCACGTCGGCCACGGGAAGCACGCGCTGCTCCTTGACCTTGTGGCGCCGCACGGCCGCCGTCCCCTGCTCCTGCTCGCGCTCCCCCACCACCAGGATGTACGGCACCTTCTGCTTTTCCGCCTGGCGGATGCGGTAGTTCAGCGACTCGTACTGCACCGTCTCGGCGCGCACCCCCGCCTTGCGCAGCCGCGCCGTGACCTCCTGCGCGTACTCCAGGTGCTTCTCGTCGCTGATCGGCAGGACCACGGCCTGCACCGGCGCCAGCCACGCCGGGAACGCCCCCGCAAAGTGCTCCACGATCACGCCGATAAAGCGCTCGATGCTGCCGAAGATGGCCCGGTGGATGACGATGGGCGTCTGCCGCGTGCCGTCCTGCGCCGTGTACTCCAGCTCGAACCGCTGCGGCAGCTGAAAGTCCAGCTGGATCGTGCCGCACTGCCACCTGCGGCCCAGGCTGTCCTGGATGCTGATGTCGATCTTGGGCCCGTAGAACGCCCCGTCGCCCTCATCCACCCAGTACTCGCGCCCTGCCGCCTCCAGCGCCACCTTCAGCGCCTGCTCCGCCGCGTCCCACTGCGCGATCTCGCCCATGAACTTCTCCGGGCGCGTGCTCAGCTTCATCGAGTACTCCAGCCCGAAGACGGAGTAGAAGCGGTCCACCAGCTCCAGCAGCTGCCGGATCTCGTCCTGCACCTGCTCCGGCGCCAGGAAGATGTGCGCGTCGTCCTGCACGAAGCTGCGCGTGCGCATCAGCCCGTGCAGCGCGCCCGTCACCTCGTTGCGGTGCAGCACCTGGCTCTCCGCCACGCGCAGCGGCAGCTCGCGGTAGCTGTGCGCCGCCGTCCGGTAGTAGAGCATCGTGTCGGGGCAGTTCATCGGCTTGATCGCCCAGTCGGGGTCGCCCTCCGCGTCGCGCACGATGAACATGTCTTCGTGGTAGTTCTCCCAGTGCCCGGACGTATGGAACAGCTCCGGCTTGTACAGCACGGGGTTCAGGATCTCCACGTAGCCGTACTCCGGCTGCAGCTCGCGCCAGAAGCGCCCCAGCTCGTTGCGGATGATGAGCCCCTTCGGGTGCCACAGCGCCGACGCCGCCCACGGGTGAAAGCTGAACAGATCCAGCGCCGCGCCCAGCACCCGGTGGTCGCGCGCCTTTGCCTCTTCAACGAACGCCAGGTAGTTCTTGAGCGCCTCCTTGCTGTCCCACGCCGTGCCGCTCACCCGCTGCAGCGACGGGTTCTGCTCGCCCCGCCAGTGCGCGGGCGAGGCGGCGAGGAGCTTGACGTGGTGGCAGAAGCCCGTGTCGGGGACGTGCGGCCCCGCGCACAGGTCCACGAAGTCGCCGTTGCGGTAGAACGTCACCTTCTGGTCGACAAGCTTCTCCAGGATGTCCAGCTTGTACTGCTCACCCCGGTCCCGGAAGAACTCCACGGCCTCCGCGTGCGGGATCTCGGCGACCTCGAAGGGCTGCTTCTGCTTCGCCACCTGCCCCATCCCCTCCTGCACCGCCTTGAGCTCCTCCGGCGTAAGCGGCGCGTCCAGCCGCACGTCGTAAAAGAAGCCGTGCTCCGTCGCCGGCCCGATGGCGAAGCGCGCCTCCGGCCGCACCTGGCGCAGCGCCGTCGCCATCACGTGCGCGCTGCTGTGGCGAATGCGGCGCAGCTTCTCGTCCGCCGGCAGCGCGCGAAACTCTTCGGGCTGCACGGGCGACCATTCCCGCTCCTGCAGCCAGCGATCCCAGTCCTTCATCGTTCGGTCTCCGGTCGTTCTATCAGTGAGCCGGCCCCCATCGGGCGGCGTGTCGTCTCGTCAGCTCTGGCGAAAACGTGAGATTAACGGCCCGCACCGCCCCGCGCCACCGGTCCACCGCACAAAAAAGCCGCCTCGTGAAAGGCGGCTTGAACGTACGGCGGGAGTGGATGCTCACCCTGCCGCTCGGGCGAGCTCCGCCGGGACGGTGCCGGTAGTGGTCGTGGTGGTGGTGCCCAGCTGCTGCTGCAGCAGCCGGACGTAGCGGTCCGCGATGGCGGGCCACGAGAAGTGGCGCGCCGTGTACGACGACGCGCTGCGCGACGCCTCCATCACCAGCTCCCGGTTTCCACGATAGCGCATCACCCGCTCCACGAATGCGTCCGCGTCTTCGCTGGGGACGAGATGGCCGTTCTCGCCCTCGCGCACCACGTCGCTGATCCCCTCCAGGTCGGCGGCCAGCACGGGCATCCCGCACATCCCCGCCTCCAGCATCACCACGCCGAACCCCTCGATGTCGCCCTTGACGTGCACGTTGGGCATCACGAACAGGTCGGCGCCGCGGTACAGCCGGCCCAGCATCTCCTCCGCCACCTTGCCCAGCATCCGCACCCGGCCGTGCAGCCCGTGGCGGTCGATGGCGTCCTGGATGCGCGGCGTCATGGGCCCCTCGCCCGTGATCAGGTACACCACGTCTTCCGGCAGCCGCGGCATCACGCGGTCCGTGAACCACGCGAAGCCCTTGCGCTCCTGGTGCCGCCCCACGCTCACCAGGATCAGCGCGTCGTCGCGGATGGTCTCCGGCGACTCGCCGATGGCGCGCAGCAGCTCGCGGCGTGCGGCGCGGCGGTCGCGGGGCGCGTTGAACAGGCCGGCGTCCACGCCGCACGGAACCACGTGCATCCGGGACGGCGGCAGCCCGCGCTGCAGGCACTCCTGCGCCGTGGCCCGGCTGATGGGGAACACCGCGTCCAGCGAGCGCAGCACCCGGCGCACGTACCACTGGTAGCCGATGGTGGGCAGCGTGACGTCGCGCCCCACCGGCACCGCCGCAACCATCGCGCCCGCGGCGCGGATGGCGCGCGCCATGGTGGGCGTGAGCGCCGCCGTCACCATGGACGAGTGCAGCACCACATCGATCTTCTCGCGCTTCACGATGCGCGGAATCTGCCACAGCAGGCGCGCCATGTACCCCGGCATGCGGTACGGCGTGCTCTTCCACGACGTTTCCAGCAGCAGCGAATGCATCTCCACCGCCGGGTGCTCGGCCAGCGCGGCGAACTGCCCCTGCGCCAGGCGCTGCATTCCGCCCACGTTGCTGAGCGGATCGCCGGCAAGCGGGAACGAATGGGAGACGTAGAGAATGCGCAACAGCGGCTGCTCCGGAGGGGGCTCCGACCCGGGGTAACTGGTTGGAAGCCCTAAGTATACACCCTTCGGCGCAAAGGTGTCCAGCTTTTCGTGCAATCGCGCCGCCTGACCTCCGTACGCGCGCCCCGCCTCCGAAGATTCCGGCGACGCCCACATCCGCCCGCCGGCGATCACGCGGCGGCGGCGGCCTCCACCTCGACGGCGTTGTCGTAGAAGGTGGCGCCCGCGCCCATGTCCGTCTCGCGCTGCGAGGTGGTGTCGTTCACCGTCCGTCCGCCCTCCGAGGCCATGGCCCAGCGCACGCCATAGCTCACGGCCACCCCCGGCCGCACGTCTTCGGTCACCACCGCGCGGCCAAAGAAGTGGCCGCGGTCGTTCCAGCAGCGCACCCGGTCGTCGGCCCGGATGCCGCGCACGGCGGCCTCGTTGGGGTGAAGCAGCAGCCTGGCGTCGCCCGCGGCGCGGGCCAGCGGCGTCACGTTCACGAAGGTGCTGTTCATGAACGGATGCTCCGGCGGCGACAGCAGCATCAGCGGAAAGCGCGCGGCGTGCGCCGGGTCCGCGTCGGCGCTCTCCGCCGGCGGGATGTACGTGGGAAGCGGGTCCAGGCCCAGCGCCTCCAGCTCCGGCGCCACGACCTGGATCTTTCCCGTGGGCGTGTTGGGACGTGGATCGGCGTAGGGGCGAAAATCGTCGGGGACGTTCAGCCGCACCCATCCATCCTCCACCAGCCGCTCGAAGGTGATCCCTTGCAGCCAAGGATGCGACGAGTCCAGCGCCTGCCGGATCAGGGTCACGTCGTCTTCCTGCAGCTCCGGATCGTCCATCCCCATCCGCGCCGCCAGCCGCCGGAAGATCTCGGTGTTGGGCAGCGACTCGCCGACGGGCTCGATGGAGGGACGGTTGAGCGTCAGGTACAGGTGCCCGTAGGCGGTGTGGACGTCCCAGTGCTCCAGCTGCGTGGTCGCGGGGAGCACCCAGTCCGCGTACCGCGCGGTGTCGGTGACGAAGTGCTCCATCACCACGGTGAACAGGTCGTCGCGCAGCAGCCCCTGCCGCACCTGCCCCAGGTCCGGCGCCACGGCGGCGGGGTTGGAGTTGTAGACCACCAGCGCCTGCACCGGCGGCCCGCCCACGCCCGCGTCGGGCCGGGTGAGCGCCTCGCCCAGGCGGATCATGTTGATGGTGCGCGTGCCCGCCGGAATCCAGTCCGGACGCTGCAGCGCGGTGCCGTTGAGCTTGAAGGCGCCGCTGGTGGAAAGCGTGGCGCCGCCGCCCAGCTCGCGCCACGCACCCGTGACGGCGGGGAGGATGGAGACCGTCCGCACCGCCATCCCGCCCCCGTAGTGCCGCTGCAGCCCGTAGTTCAGGCGGATGAAGCTGGGCCGAGCCGTGGCGTACTCGTGCGCCAGCCGCTCGATGCGCTCCGCGGAAAGCCCCGTGACCTCCGCCGTGCGCGCCGGCGCCCACTCCGCCGCGCGCTCCCGCAGCGCCTCCCAGCCGACGGTGTGCGCGCGCAGGTACTCCTCGTCCGCCAGCCCGTCGCGAAAGACGACGTGCATCATCCCCAGCGCCAGCGCGGCGTCGGTGCCGGGGCGGATGGCCAGGTGCTCGTCGCACTGCGCGGCCGTGCGCGTGCGGATGGGGTCGATGGCGATGATGCGCGCGCCCCGCTCCCGCGCCCGGCGCAGCGCCGGCCACAGGTGCGGGTTGCTGGTAAGGGTGTTGGTGCCCCACAGCAGGATGAACCGTGCGTGCTCGGCCTCGGTCGGCGTGGGGCCCATGCGGTCGCCGTACGTCACCCCCCACCCCACGCTCCCCGCGGTCGCGCAGATGGTGCGGTCCAGCAGGCTGGCGCCGATGCGGTGGAAGAAGCGCCGGTCCATCGACTCGTTCTGCACCTTGCCCAGCGTGCCGGAATACGAGTACGGAAGGATGGACTGCGGCCCGTGCTCGCCATGGCGGATCTCGTTCAGCCGCCGCGCGATGTCGTCCAGCGCCTCGTCCCACGTGGCCGGCTCGAAGCGCCCCTCGCCCTTGGGGCTCACGCGGCGCAGCGGCACGGTAAGGCGGTCGGCGTGGTAGGTGCGCTCCACGTAGCGGTTCACCTTGGTGCACAGGAACCCCTGCGTCACCGGGTGGTCCGGGTCGCCCTGCACGCGCACCGCGCGGCCGTCGCGCACGTGCACCAGCATGGCGCACGTGTCCGGGCAGTCGTGCGGGCACGCCCCGCGCACGATGCCGGTCTTGATCAGGGGAAGGGAGCCGATCTGGATCACGACTGAGCCGATGGTGTGAGGCCCTGCGGTGCTACTGCGAGAAGAGAGGAAGATAGCAAATTGGGGGCGGATAGACGATGCGCTCAGTCCACGGCACGCGGTGCATCGTCCTCGCCCTCATCATCTCGCCAACCGCCGTTCTGGTATCTGTACCGCTGCTCGACCTCCGCGGGAATGGCTGCGATCCGGCGCTGGATGTCCGCGCGCCACGCAGGATCAACTTCCGCGGGCAGCCCGGCTTCCAGATTCGTCAACAGCAGGTGGAAGTCGTCGTAGGGAAGGTGCAGCGCTTCCTCTTCGATCTCTTCGACAGTCGCGGGGATGGGTGGATCTGCACTCTCGTCGGTGCTCGCTTCCATCTCCTCCAACTCAGCCATCACGATTTCGGCATCGATGAGCTCCATGCGGCCTGCGCGAATCTCCACCATTCGCCGCTCTACCTCCGCCACCCAGAGAGCACTGATCTCATCGTAACGCTCATGAGCCAGCACGAGCCGCTCGATCAGTGCAGCACGCTCGGGGGCAGAGAGAAGACGCGCGCCGGCGTCGATGCGTTCCCTCCAGTCATCCGCTATCCCCGCAGACATCGTCTACAACCTCGTTGTTCAGTCGTGATCGTCAGCCCAGTAATCCGGTTCGTCGTGCTGGTGAACCAGCTCCGTGATATACACGCGATCCTCCCACACCTCGTAGAGGATGGACCAGGGGAAGCGGCGCAGGATCATGCGGCGGAACTCATCGACCCGGTGGCCCACGTAAGGGTAGCGGCTCAGGCGCTTGACTACGTGCCGTACTTCCGCCGCGAATCGCTGGGACCGCCGCAGGCTTTCCTGGCGAAGCTCTTCTTGAGCGATCCGAAACTGCTCCTGGGCCGTCGCTGAGAACTCGACCTTCACCTGGCGATGCGGTTCAGCATGCCCAGCACCTCATCCGCGGGTACGGCCTTCGCCCGCCCGGACTTGATGTCCGCCATGCTCTGCCGTGCGCGCTCGAGGACGGCAGGATCGATGTCTTCGTGGAACATGCTGCCCTCCACGCGCTCCATCAGGGCGAACCGCTCCTCGAGCGGGAGGTCCAGCACGGCGGCGGTCAGTTCGTCGATGCTCATGGGCTTCCGTTCTCCGGGCATGTGGGCGTTCTCCTGAAGATAACGGAACAGGTAGTGGACGGTACAGACACATATAGGGACGCGCTTATTGTGCCAGCGGCGCGCACGTAAGCGCAAGTGTGGAGGTAATTTCGGCGCGGTGGTGACGCGAAGGGAGCGTGGCGAGAACGGATCGAACGGGAGGCACGGCGGATTCACTCGCCGGCGCCGGCTTCAGGCGGTGGTGGGCCTCGAAATCAGGAGTGCGCTCAATGCGCCAGCCGTGCGCCGGCAGACATGCCGATCGCGACGGCGAGGAGGGCGACGAGGAAGCTGCCGCCGGCGTACGCCAGCGCGACGGCGTACGCGCGCGACTGCAGCAGGCTCACCGTCTCGTACCCGAAGGTGCTGAAGGTGGTCAGGCCGCCGCAGAAGCCGACGGCCAGCAGCGCGCGCAGGTGGTGCGGATCGTCGCGCGGAACCAGCGCGACGATCACGCCCAGCAGCAGCGATCCGGCCACGTTCACCGCAAAGGTGTGCCACGGAAACGCGCCCGGCCGCGCGGGCCCCAGCGCCTGCCCGGCGGTGTAGCGCAGCAGCGACCCCGCCGCCCCGCCCAGCGCGACGTAGAGCCAGGGCACGTCAGCGGACGGGCGCGCGGTCGTTGGAGCGGTCCCTGTCGATCAGCACCCAGTCGGGGTCCAGCACCGCCTCCGCCGGCCGCGTGCCGGTGACGACCTCCACCGTCTGCCGGCGCTCGCGCGAGTCCAGCGTGCGCGTCTGATCGCCCACGCGAAGGACGACCGGCATCCACGCCTCCCCCGCGCGCACCACCTCCACCCGCGTGCGCCAGCGGCCGCCCGCCTGCCGCGTGGTCGCACTGGCGATGCCGTAGTCCAGCTTGTCCGTCCGCTGGATCCACTGGCCGAAGAACCAGTCCAGGTCGCGTCGGCTCACCTCCTCGGCCACGCGCTGAAAGTCGGCGCCCGTCACGTGCTGCAGCCGGTGGCGCTGGTAGAAGGTGCGCAGGATCTGGCGAAACGTCTCCTGACCCACCAGCTCGCGCAGCATGCGAAAGACGGCGGAGGCCTTGGTGTACGTCATTGCGCTGTAGATGCGCGGCGACGAGAACGCGGCGCCGGGCTGGCCCACCACCTCGGCGGAATCCACGCGCTCCAGCCGCTCCAGCCCCTGCATGGTGCCGCGCCAGACGGCGGTGTCGCCCTTCATCTCCCGGTACCAGCTGCCCATGAACGAGGTGAATCCCTCGTCCATCCACCCCTCGCGCCACTCGTTGTTGGCCAGGATGCCGTGCAGGTACTGGTGCGTGGTCTCGTGGACGATCAGCCCCTCGGACGCGGAGCCGTTCATGATGAGCATGGGGAACTCCGTCCCGCCGCCCTCCAGCCGGTGCACGTTGGTCAGCTGCGGCCACGGGTACGGGCCGAACATCGTCTCCAGCCAGGTGAGCGCATCCCAGGTGCGGCGGATGGCGGCCTGCTCGTCCCAGGCGGTGTCGCCGGGAAGGTAGAGGACGTGGATGCCGGGGGCGGAGTGGGCGCCGGTGGCCTCGTCGATGATGGTGCGGATGACGAAGTCGTGGATGTACCGCGGGTCGGCGCTCCAGGCGAAGTGGTGCACGCTGTCGGCAAAGAAGCGGACGCGCTTGCGTCCCTGCGCCGCGTCTCCGCGCAGCAGGCCCAGCTCGGCCGCCGCGGGCGGCGGGGGATAGCCGGTGCCCGCCACCTTCTCCTGGTACCCGGGGTCGCCCTCCACCGCCACGCCGGTGGCGCCGATCACCTGGTCCGCCGCCACGTCCAGCGTAACGTCGTAGCGCGCGAACTCGCCGTAGAACTCGCCCTGCGGCAGCAGCGGCTGAAGCGCCCACCCCGTGCGGTCGTACACGGCGATGCGCGGATACCACTGCGCGAAGTCGAAGTGGCGGCCGCTGCGCCCCTGGCGGCGCGGCAGCGTGGAGAGCCGTGCATCCCAGTCCATCACCACCTCCACCGACGCGCCGGGCGCCAGCGGGCGCGGCAGCGGGAGCGCGGCGAGGGTGCTGTCCGGCGCGCCCGGATAGGTGGGGCGAACGGCCGCGCCGTCGACGGTGACGCGGGTAAAGCGCTCGAAGGCGTGCTCCGCCGGGCCCAGGTCCGTAAAGCGGCGCTCGCCGTACTCCAGCTCACGCCGCGCCCATGCGCTGTTGGGGCGAAAGGCGTTCAGGTGCTGCTGGATGTAGAGGGAGTCCAGCGCGCGCGGCGAGCGGTTGGTGTAGCGCAGCCGGGCGCGGCCGTGCAGCACGTCGGTGTCCTCGTCCAGCCGCGCCTCGATGCGGTAGTCGACGCCCTGCTGAAAGTAGGCCGCGTTCTGCGCGCCCAGCGCCTGCGCCGCCAGCAGCGCCGCGGGTAGTACGATTCGGAGCATCCGCACGGGTCCTCACGTGGATCGGGGTGAAGTCCGAGCCAACATGCAGGAGCCGTGCGTGGGGTGCAACGGGGGGGGGCAGGCTACCGGCCGAAGAGATCCTGATGGGTGCCGGTGCGGACGAAGAGGATCGCGTCACCAAGGGGCCTGTAGATGAGAAGCCAGTCCGGTTCGACGTGGCACTCGCGATAGCCGGCCCACCTGCCCTTCAGCTTGTGGTCGTGGTGCCTGGGCTCCAGCGGCCGTGGCTCGAGCAACGCGTCCATGACCGCGCGCAGCCTGGTGAGATCCTTGCCCCTGCGCCGCGCCCGCTCCACATCCCGTTCGAACTGGTTGCTGTACCCGGGCTGCAGCATTACAGCCCGAGCCTGGCGAAGAAGCTGGACGCATCGGTATGCCGCGAGATCCCGATCCCCGCCTCTGCGTCCCTCAGCGCGCGCTCCGTCTCCTCGTTCGGAACGTGTCCCGGCTCGCCGCAGTGCGGGCAGAGGTACGATCCGCCGGTGTGCTCCTCCACGAAATGCAGAAGGTTCGACGCCTCGTCTTCGCTCAACGCGTCGACAAGAAGGTGAAGGCGTTCCTTGGTCGTCATCGCCGCTTCCCGGGTAATGGTTCCCCCCTCGCCGCACGCGTGCTGCGTGCAGACGACGCTATCCTACGCTGTGATAAGAAGAAGGTTCGTGCAAGGGGCGGCAACGTCAGATGTCCCGTCTCCCCCTCTCCGCACATCCCTTTGTGCGGAGAGGGGAGATGGAAGGACAGAGGTCCTACTTGCGCGGGTCCAGGCTGGCGGTGCCCTGGCCGGGGGCGAAGCCGCCGCGGTTGTAGCCGGCGTAGCCCCGCTCGTCCGTGCGGGCGCCGCGGATGTCCGGGCGCGCAAGCTCGCCGTCGCGGCCGCCGCGGGGCGCGTTGCCGTAGCTGCGGTCGTAGCCGCCGCGGCCGTGCAGCATGGGGCTCTCGCTGTTGTACTGGCGCAGATAGCGGGTGTCGGAGTGCACGCCGCCGTTCTCCACGTGCCGGAACACCGCGTCGTAGCCGCCCAGCGTCACGCCGGCGCTGCGGCCGTGCCGCAGCTCGCCGCGAAAGTACGGGTGGCGGTACACGCCCTGGCGGTCGTACTCGCCCGGACCCTCGTCGTAGATGCCGTCGAACCCGCCGTACCCCTGCAGGTCGTTCTCGCGCACCTGCCGGTGAAAGCCGTACGCGCCGTGCCCGGGCTGGCGCTGCATGCGCATGCCGTGGTACTCGCCGTCGGCCCAGTTGGGGTCCTGCGGATGCGGGCGGCCCCACTCCGGGCCCATGGGATACCCGCGCCGATAAGGATCGTCGTAGCGCCGCATGATTTTTTCCTCCCGTTGTGCGCGTCGTCCGCTTATCTTCCCGTTCCGCGGAGCAAGAATCCTTCCCAAGCCACCAGTCGAAGGAGACGACGATGCGGACGTTGGCCCAGAAGGCGGCGATGGTGTTCGGCGCGGTGTTCCTGCTGGTGGGCGTGCTGGGCCTGGTGGTGCCCGGCGGCACGGGGATGGAGTCGCACCCCGAGCAGGCGCCCAGACTGCTGGGACTGTTCCCCGTGAACCTGCTGCACAACCTGGTGCACCTGGCGTTCGGCGCGTGGGGGATCGCGGCATCGCGCAGCCACGCCGGGTCGCGTGGATACCACCGCACCGGGGCCGTCATCTACCTGGTCCTCGTCGTTCTGGCGTTCGTCGACCCCACCACCTTCGGGCTGGTGCCCATCGGCGGCAACGACATCGGGCTGCACGCGGTGCTGGCGATCGGGCTCGGGTACTTCGGCTTCATCCACCGCGAGGTGGGGGTGCCGGGCAACTCCTGACCGGCGGATTCCATCGATCCATCGCCCCCCGGCGTCCCCCGCGGAGGCCGGGGGGCGGCGCTTTTGCCGGGTCCGCGCGCGGCGGATAGATTGGGCGCGCCGACCATCCCCATCCACCGAAGCCGACCTCATCCACCGATGCCGCAGCCCATCATCACGGTCGACTCCTTTGCCGACCGCCCGTTCGCCGGCAACCCGGCCGCCGTGTGCATTCTTCCCGGCCCCGCGGACGAGGGGTGGATGCGCAACGTGGCGGCGGAGATGAACCTTTCCGAGACGGCGTTCCTGCACCCCCACGCCGACGGCTGGAGCCTGCGCTGGCTGACGCCCGCGGTGGAGGTGGACCTGTGCGGCCACGCCACGCTGGCCAGCGCGCACGTGCTCTGGGAGGACGGGCACCTGCCGCCGGACGCGGAGGCGCGCTTCCACACGCGCAGCGGTCTGCTTACCTGCAGGCGGCAGGGCGGCTGGATCACCATGGACTTTCCCGCCAAGCCGGAGCGCGAGACGGCGGCGCCGGACGGGCTGGAGCGCGCGCTGGGCGTGACGCCGAAGTACGTCGGCCGCAGCAAGTTCGACCTGCTGGTGGAGGTGGATTCGGAAGACGTGGTCCGCGCGCTCGACCCGGACCTCACCCTGCTGGCCACCGTTGACGTGCGCGGGGTGATCGTCACGGCGCGCTCGGCGGACGGGCGGTACGACTTCGTCTCGCGCTTCTTCGCGCCGCGCGCGGGGGTGAACGAGGACCCGGTGACGGGCTCCGCGCACTGCGTGCTTACGCCGTTCTGGGCGGCACGGCTGGGGAAGGACGAGATGACGGGGTTCCAGGCGTCGCGCCGCGGCGGCGTGGTTCGCGTGCGCGCCTCAGGCGACCGCGTGGAGCTGGCGGGCCAGGCCGTCACCGTGGTGCGCGGCGAGCTGGCGCACTGAACTTCCGGAGGATGGACGGATGCCGATGCCTGACGCTCACGGGCTGCCGCGCGACGTGGTGGTCGATGGGGAGACGACCGACGTGATCGTTCCGCTGGCGCCGTTCGAGGTGGTGGAGCGGAGCGGGCGCGTGCGGATCTCCAGCGGCGCGCCGTGGGAGTCCGTGGTCGGATACTCGCGCGCGGTGCGGGTGGGGCCGCACGTGTACGTCGCCGGCACCACGGCCACGGACGAGACCGGCGCCATCGTAGGCCCGGGTGACCCGTACGCGCAGACCACGCACGTGCTGCGGAAGGTGGAGGCGGCGCTGCGCATGGCCGGGGCATCGATGGACGACGTGGTGCGCACGCGGATGTACGTCACCGACATCGCGCGGTGGGAAGATGTGGGGCGCGCGCACGGCGAGTTCTTTCGCGACGTGCGCCCCGCGGCGACGATGGTGGAGGTGAAGGCCCTGATCGATCCCGCGATGCTGGTGGAGATCGAGGTGGAGGCGTACGTGGGCGGATGACCGGGAGCGGCGGAGTCCCCGGAAGAGGACACCCCGAAGGGGTCGCCGCGCCGTCTGCACTCTCCTGATGGCCGCATCGGGACGCTGAATCCTGCTACCGTAGCACCGGCGCACGCTTCTCTCGCAGGGGCGTGCGCCGGTGCGCATTCCCGAAGTCGAAACACAGCAGCAGCTTACGTTTTTTCAGCAGTGGAGCCGGATACAGCGCTCTAGCGCTCGCGTCCGCCGCGCACTATCATGCCCACCGTTCTCCCATTCACACTGTGAACGCAACGCCCGCCCCACCCCGCGCTCCGGGGCTGGACGAACGCGTTCCTGAATTTCGGCTGGATCCGTAAAGGAGGCGGATCGGACACACGGCGGGCAGTTCCCTCGAGGAGCGCATCAGCAGGACCATGCAGGCCATCCTTCCCGGCCGCGGTACGGACCCGGGACCTCAACGTGAAACGGCAAACCCGCCGAAAGGCGGGGACGCAAAGCTACGAGGCTAACGCAAGGCCGGGCCTTGCCATGCCAGTCGAGCCGCCGACTGAGACGAATCCCCCATGATCCCTCACCCTCTCCGTTCGCGCGCCGTGCGAGGCGCCATGTTCGTGCTGGCCGCCGTCGCTGCCGCGCCGCAGGTCGCGCAGGCGCAGCGCCTGCTGGGCCGCCCCGTGGCCTCTGCGTCGTCGGGCCTGGTCGCCTCCCGTTCCATCGAAAGCCGCGGATCGTCGTCGCTGCTGCCGGTGCCGGTGGAAGGCATCAGCCGCGCGCAGCTGCGCGACACGTACAACCAGTCGCGCAGCGAAGGCCGCACGCACCACGCCATCGATATCCACGCCCCGCGCGGCACGCCGGTGATCGCCGTGGCCGACGGCACCGTCCGCAAGCTGCACAGCGGCGCGCGCGGCGGGCTGGCCATCTACCTGATGGACGACGACGGCACCACGCGCTACTACTACGCGCACCTGGACGGCTACGCGCAGGGGCTGCGCGAGGGCCAGCGCGTGGAGCGCGGCGAGATCATCGGCTACGTGGGCGACACGGGCAACGCCCAGCCGGGCGACTACCACCTGCACTTTTCGGTGGCGATCCTGGACAGCCCCAGCCGCTGGTGGGAGGGCGAGAACCTGAATCCCTACGACCTGCTGGCCGGCCGCTGACCCCGCTTCCGCGCCATCTGCCGCCCCGCCCGACGACGTTCGGGCGGGGCGGCTCGTTTTCGTCGGGAGGCGGTTTCTGGTGGATGGAGATCGCCCGCCCTCTTGACCGCGGGTCGGGCGCGCGCAGGTTGATGGATCACGCCCTCCTCCGCCCGGTGCCGATGCAGATCGAGAACCTGTCCGCGACGCTCTCCGTGCTGTCGGCGATGGTCACGCCGGCGGTGCTCATCCTGGCCAGCAGCTCGCTGATCCTGGCCACGAGCAACCGCCTTACCCGCGCGGTGGACCGCACGCGCACCATCTCCGAGCGGGTGGCGGACCTGGCGCTGGAGGAGGCGGACCGGACGATGCTGGCGGAGGAGCGCACGCTGCTGTTCGACCAGCTGGGGCGCACCGCGCGCCGCGCCAAGCTGCTCACGCGGGCGATGACGCGGCTGTACATGGCGCTCGCCATCTTCATCGCCACCAGCGTGAGCATCGGGGTGGTGGCGGTGACGGGCGTGGCGTACGCGTGGATCGCGCTGGGGCTGGGGTTCATCGGCGCGATCCTGCTGTTCTGGGCCAGCCTGCTGCTGATCCTGGAGTCGCGCATCTCCCTGACCGCCGTCTACGACGAGATGGAGTTCGTGCAGGCGCTCGGCCGCCACTACGCCCCGCCCGGCGACCTCCTCGACCGCCCCGCCCGCCAGCGCCCGTGGCGAAGGTGACGGGGCTCAGACCGCCTCGATCCACGGACCTCCAGTGGGCCACCGCAGGTGAAATGCGGCATTCGCCTGGAGAGCAGCGAGCGGCGGAGCAAGGAAGCGGGCAAGCGCATCCACCACTTCCGGCAGCCCGGGCGCACCCTCCTGCTGGCCGATTCGACCGAGGAACGCCTTCCACTGCTGGCGCCGCGCGTCGTCTTCGGAAAATTCCAGCGTGAGCGCAACCGGAAGGCAGTCCGGAAGCGGCGTTCCACGGCGACGAAAGGTGGCCGAGATCGCCTCAGCCAGCTGCTGCCCTTCGAAAGAGAAGCGACGCGCGATCACCCACACGTCGTAAAAGTCCTTCATCCGCGTGTTCGCCATGCCCAGCAGCACCATTGCCTGCAATTTCTCCGCGATCACCGTTTCCGGGGGATAGGCGTACAGCACGGGCGGAGGTGCATCGAGCAACGGGGGAAACGTGATCTCCTTTGCTGCCGGGGTGACGGCGTCACCGAACCCGACATCCACCTGGAGTGGAATGCGGGCCGTCCCCAGCCGCGCCGTCATCCTGATCCCGATTCCACCGTATTCCTGCGCTTCGCGGATCTCTTCTCCACGGACGCTCGCAGGCTCAAGCTCCAGCCCGTCGGCGGGGACGGGTGTCTGCCAGATCTCCTCGAACAGTCGCTCAAGGCGCGGGATTGCGGCCTCGCCGCGGCCCAGCAGGTCCAGGTCGCGCGTGGGGCGGTACGTGGCGCCGGCCCACACGCGGAACAGCATCGCGCCTTTCAGCACGAAGTCCTGCCGATGCCGCGACTGGCCCAGACGGTACATCAGTCGCTCCAGGCCATACGCCGTCAGCAGAAAGTTGAAGTCTTCGCCGCGCTCGCGCGCCAGGTTCAGCAGCCGCTGGCGCACGGATGCGGCGAGGTTCCGCGGATCGGCCGGGCTCACGTGATCGCCTGCAGGTAGGGTGTGATCACGCGCGTCATCCGGCAGGCGGCGGCGGCAAGCCAGATCTCGTCCATGGTGGCACGGCGCTGGCGCCAGGTTTCGCGCAGCGTCTCCACCGCGACGTCGATCCCGATCTTGTTGCGGTACTTGAAGCAGTCCGCCACCGTCTTGGCCGGGCTGTAGACGCGCACCGGCACGCCCTCGATCACGTGCCGCTCGATTCCGTATGTCCACGCGGCGCCGGAGAAGCGGACGAAGTGCAGCGGCGGATGGTCCACGCGCGGCTCCCACGCCTTTTCGTGGATCGCCATCCAGACGCGGAACGGCAGCTGGGTGGTAAGCCCGTGAAACCGGAGCGCGGAGAGCAGGCACACCACGCCACCGGGCACCCGCGCGCAGGCTTCCACCAGCGTGTGGTGCTCGGATGAATCGAAGGCGGCGGGCACGTACAGCCCCCGCCCCACCCGCTGCACCGTGCCTTCGCGGTTCAGCAGGTGCAGGTAGTGGCGCGGGATGCCGTGCGGGTCCAGGTCGCGCGGCCGCAGCGCTCCCCGACCCTGCACCAGATCCAGCGTGCGCTCACGGTAACTCTTCTCCATCGATCCCACCTTTCTATATCCTCATGGAATATACACATCTCCCGAGGGATTGGAATGGTGGTATGCGGGAAGGCGGAATCCCGCGGCAGCAGGATCGCCGGAAGAACTTAGCTTCCCGCGCTCTCCAGGCCGCGGGGGGAGGTGGCGGAGTGGTCGGCGACGTCGCGTGCGCCGGCCTGGCGGGCGCACGCGGCGCAGCAGTAGAAGGTGCCGTTGGCCTCCACGCCGTGGCCGATCACCTTGCATCCGCAGTGCGCGCACACCGGCGCCAGCTTGTGGATGGCGCACTCGAAGCTGTCGAACACGTGCCGGTTGCCGGCCGTGATCACCTCGAACGACAGGTAGTAGTCGTTCCCGCACACCTCGCACTTCGCCATCGTCCCCTCCTCCCTGTGGATCCGCTTCCCGCGCATCGTAAGCGGCGGGTTGCCTGCACTCACCGCGCCACGGCAGGGGCAGGGGCGGCGGCGCGCTTCGGCCGCCGCCCCGCATCCATCCATCCCGCTACCGGCGCGTCAGCGTCATGGTCGGCTGGTCGCGGCCGGGCATGGTCAGCGTCCGTCCATCCTCCGAGAACCGGAAGACGAAGTCCGGCGGAAAGCCCTCCCAGTGGAACTCGGTGGCCGAAAGCGGCGACGCGACCACCGTCAGGTCGAACGCGTCCACGCGGGCGCGGAGCACGCCGTCCAGCGCCTCGAACCGCACCTCCAGCGCCGGTTCCGTGGACGCGTAGGTGCCGGCGAAGCGCTCCACCGCCGCGCGGTCCAGCGTGATCGGCTCGCGCACGTCGATCACGAACGGAGGCGGACGGATTCCGGCCAGGCACGCCGACGGGTCCAGCCCGCGGACGGAGGCCTGCTGGTAGAACCGGATGACCATGGAGTCCAGGCAGGCGGTGCCCTGCAGCCCGCCGTAGCCGTGGCCGGCGTGTGGCACCACCACGTGCAGGCTGCTGGAGTGCGCCGCGGCGGCCATGCTCCCCCAGCGCACCGGCGTCACGGGGTCGTGCTCGCCCGAGATCAGCAGGGTGGGCACGTCCGAGGGGAAAGGCTGGTGGTAGTCCGCCGGGACGGAGTACGTGGGCCAGCCACGGCACGCGTTCGTCTGCTCCCGCACGCGGTAGTCGCCCAGCAGGGTGGTCGCGTTCTCCGCCGCCGCGGCAGCCTGGTCGATGAAGGGCACGTCTTCGGTGCAGGTGATGGACAGCTGCAGCCCCCAGAAGATCCCCTGGGCCAGCCCGTGCCGGTCGGCCAGCGCCCTGCGCATCACCGGCCGGAAGTCCCCCTGGTGCGCGCGATGGATCACGTACGGTACGGTGCGCGCCGGGCCCGGATCGTACATCATCCGCCGGATGGTTTCCACGAAGTCGCCGCGGGAGATGGTCAGGCGCACCCGCCGGCCGGTCTGCGGATCGACGATCTCCGCCGCGCCCCGGCTGGCGTCCAGCCGCCGCACCACCTCCCGCGCCTCGAGCTCGAAGCCGGGGAACGCCGCGCTGCACGCCGCGTCGGCCCGGCACTCGGCGGCAATCCCGGCGAACGCCGCCTCGGTGTCGCGGGCGTAGTCCGCCGGCTGGTGAAAGCCGGGCGGCACCAGGCCCAGCAGCACGGCGCTCCCCACGTTCCGCGGGTAGGTGCGCAGGTACACCAGCGCCCCCCGCGTGCCGTACGACGAGCCGTACAGGTCCAGCCGATGGTACCCCAGCGCGGTGCGCACCGCCTCCATGTCGTGGGCGTGCTGGATGAAGCCGTAGCGCGTGAGGTCCGCCCCGCGGCGCAGCTCCTCCAGGCAGCGCGCCACCGCGGGGAGGGGCATATATCCGTCGATGTACGACTGCGGATCGGCGGGATCGCGGAACCGGCACTGCAGCGGGGCGGACCCGCCGCTGCCGCGCTGGTCCACGAACAGCAGGTCGCGGTCGTCGCGCAGCCGCGCGAACTCGCCGGCGATCCAGCTCGCCCCCGGCGTGACCGCCGCTCCCGGGCCGCCCTCGAAGAACGCGAGCGCCCGGCGCGCCGGCGCCGCCGAGCGCGCGGGGACCACGACCACGTTCAGCGCCAGCATTCTGCCCGGATCGTCGCGGTTCTCCGGGACCGTCACCGTGCCGCAGCGCGCGCCGTCGGCGGTGTTCGAGGGACAGGGGGCAGGGACGAACGCGGGTGCCTGGGCGCGCGCGGGGGCGGCGGCCGCGGCCGTGAGCCCGGCGGCCAGGGCAAGGCGGGCGAGGGAGCGTGACGGCATGGCTTCTCCGGTGCATCGGGAGACGTGCGGCGCCGGGCGGGCATGGGGGGAGGACGGCCGCTCCGGCACAGGGTTCCCCTTGGACGCGGCCAGAAAACAAACGGTTTGATCCTCGCCGCCGCCCGGCCGCATTCCACGCGGCGCGCCTTGTGGAGCGCGGGTGCGGCGCGAATCTTGTTCGTATGTAGAGAGTAGATTCAACGTTGCCCGGCGACTTCTTCCGCTCCTGATGACAGAGACGTCCGGCCCCACACCCCCGGCAGGCGCCACCGCCCGCTCCGCATCCGTGTTCGCGCAGCTTCCCCTCGCGTCCGTGGAGTGGGACGGGGAGGGGCACGTCACGCGCTGGAGCCCGGAGGCCGAGGCGCTGTTCGGATGGGCGTCCGCCGAGGTCAAGGGCAAGCGGGCGACGGAGTGGCCGTTCGTGCACCCCGACGACGACGCGCAGGTGCGGCAGGTCTCGTCGGACCTGCGCGAGGGGCGCGCGCGGCAGACCTTTTCCGCCAACCGCAACCTCACCCGCGACGGCCGCGTGCTGTACTGCGAGTGGTACAACACCGCGGTCATCGACGCGCAGGGGCACACGCTGGGGCAGCTTTCGCTGGTGCTGGACGTCTCGGAGCGGGTGTACGCCGAGCAGCGGGCGGAGCGCGCCGCCAGCCGCACCCGCCGCCTGCAGGCCGTCACCGAGGCGCTGTCCGAGGCGCTGACCCCGGCGCAGGTGGTGACCGCGGTGATGGACCACGGAATCGGGGCGCTGGATGCGGACGCGGGGGTGATGGTGCTGCTCTCGGCGGACGGCGAGCACCTGGAGCTGGTGGAGCATCGCGGGTATCCGGCGTCCGCGGCGGGCCCATGGGACCGCTTTCCGCTCAGCGCCGGCGTCCCCATCGCCCAGGCCGTGCGGCAGGGAGAGATCGTCATCGTCCCCTCGCCCGAGGAGCGGGACCGGCGGTATCCCCAGCTCAGCGGGCAGCAGGTCATCTATCCCGTCTCCCTCTCCGTCCCGCTGATCGTGGAGGGCGAGCGGCTGGGGGCCATGGGGCTGGGGTTCCACGTTGCACGCGACTTCTCCGACGACGACCGGGCGCTGATGCTGGCGCTGGCGCGGCAGTGCGCGCAGGCCATCCGGCGCGCCCGCCTGTTCGAGGCCGAGCGCGACGCGCGCAAGGCCGCGGAGGAGAGCGAGCGGCAGTTCCGCACCATGGCGGAATCCATCCCCCAGCTGGCGTGGATGGCGGACGCGCGGGGCGCCCTGTTCTGGTACAACCAGCGCTGGTACGACTTCACCGGCACGGAGCTGGAAACCATGCAGGGGCAGGGGTGGCAGACGGTGCACCACCCCGACCACGTGGACCGGGTGACGGAGCGGTACCTCGCCGCCGTGCGGGCGGGGGAGCCGTGGGAAGACACCTTTCCCCTGCGCGGCGCCGACGGCCGCTATCGCCGCTTCCTTTCCCGCGCCCTCCCCGTGCGCGACGCGGACGGGCGCGTGGTGCGCTGGTTCGGCACCAACACCGACGTGGAGGAGCAGCTGCGGGCCGAGGAGGCGCGCGCCGCGCTGCTGGAAGAGGCGCAGGCCGCCCGCGGCGCCGCGGAAGAGGCCAACCGCGCCAAGTCCGTCTTCCTGGCCACGATGAGCCACGAGATCCGCACGCCCATCAACGCTGTCATCGGGTACGCGGACCTGCTGGACATGGGGATCCAGGGCGCGCTGAACGAGGGGCAGCGCGGCTACCTGGCCCGCATCCGCGCCAGCAGCCAGCACCTGCTGGGGCTCGTGAACGACGTGCTGGACTTCGCCAAGATCGAGGCGGGGGAGATGGGGTTCGCCTCGCGGCGCGTGGAACTGCGCGCCTCCGCGGCCGAAGCGGTGGGGATGGTGATGCCGCAGGCCGACGCGCGGGGCGTGAACCTGCGCGAGGAGCCGTGCCCCCCCGGCGCCGGCTACCTGGCGGACCCCGACCGGGTGCGGCAGATCCTGCTGAACCTGCTGTCCAACGCCATCAAGTTCACCCGCCCCGGGGGCGAGATCACCGTGCGCTGCGCGCCGCGCGCCACGCCGCCTCGCGAGGCCAACCCCTCGGGGCTGGGCCCGTGGGCGTGCATCGAGGTGCGCGACACGGGGATCGGCATTCCCGCCGAGCAGCTGGCGCGCGTCTTCGAGCCGTTCACGCAGGTGGACGACACGCACACGCGCGAAGCGGGCGGCACCGGGCTGGGACTGGCGATCAGCCGCCGGTTCGCCCGGCTGATGGGGGGCGAGCTCACGGCCCGCAGCCAGCCGGGCGAGGGTTCGTCGTTCTCGCTGTGGCTGCCCACGGCGCCGTCCGGGGCGGAGGCCGAGGAAGCCGCCCCGCCGGCGGAAGGCCCGTTCTGGCCAGCGGCGGCCGGCGAGGTGCCGGGGCTGCGCGAGGCGGGGCGGCTGCTGGAGGAGAGCCCGGACCGGGTGGTGGAGGCGTGGGCGCAGCGGGTTGTCCGCGACCCCGGCGTTCCGCGCGCGCAGGCGCTGGACCGGGCGCGCCTGGAAGACCACACGCAAACGCTGGTGCTGGAGGTCGGGCGCGCGCTCACCATCCTGGACACCACCGGCGGCGCGCCGCTGATGATGCGCGACGGCGAGAACATCCAGCACACCCTGGCGCAGCTGCACGGCCTTCAGCGGGCGCGCCTGGGCTTCACTGCCGACGAGATCAGCCGCGAGTACGCCATCCTGGTGGAGGAGATGGAGGCCCTGCTGCGCGCCGGGCTCCCCGCCCGCACCCCAGCGGATCCGGAGCCGATCCTGGGCATGGTGCGTCGGATCATGGACCGCGTGCTGCGCATCGCCCTGGAGAGCCACGCGTCGCTGCCGGAGGACGAGCGGCAGGGGGGAGGGTGATGGGGTGAACGGGTGAACGGGTGAAGGTCGTCGTCCTCGGCTGTCGCGGTCTAGACGACGATGATCTTTGCAGGGTCAAACCCGGGGACGGCGTCGTCTGGGTAGCCACGCTGGTTGGCGATCACGCGCGTACCGCCGATCTCGTAGTCCACGCAGACGTGGGTGTGGCCGTGCATCCACACCGCGGCACGCCCGTCCAGCAGCCATTCCAGGTCGCTGGCGTACGCCGGCGTGGCCGGATGGTCGCGGAACGGGGGGTTCACCGAGCGTAGACTGGGCGCGTGGTGGGTCACCACGACCGTCGTGCCGTCGAACGGCGCGTCCAGACGCTCGGTCAGCCAGTTGAGGCTGTGTTGATGGATGGCGCGCGCATCCATCGGCCGGAACCGGCGGTACTCCGGGTCGACGCGGATCACGCGGAAGTCGTTCATCATCGCCTGCGCGGCCGCCATGGAGTGCTGCCGCTCACCGAACACCTCGAAGTCCGTCCACAAGGTGCACCCCAGGAATCGCACTCCGCCGATCACCATCTCCCGATTCTCCATGAAGTGCACGCCCGCTGCCTCCGCCGCGGCCAGCTTGTGGTTCAGGCGCGGGATGGACTCGCCGTAGTATTCGTGGTTGCCGGCCACGTACAGCACCGGCCGGTCCGGGAACCATGCCTTTGCCCGCTCGATCCCCTTCAGCCCCGTCGCCGTGTCGCCCGCCAGGACCACGATGTCCGCGTCCGTCTCGGGCGGATCGAACGGCTCGAACTCCGTATGCAGATCGCTCAACAGATGGATCTTCATCCCGTGGCCTGCGGATGTGCGAGTGGCGGGGTGGCAGGCGGAAGACTCCGGTAATCCGCCGCCCCCCCGGAGCGATTGAAATCGCGCACCGCGATTTTAATCGCTCTCGGCGCGGCCCGCCCACTCCCCACTCGTCTCCCCTGACGTCACCCCCTGTCGGATTGGACTCTCCGAATCCTTTGCGGACACGGCATCATTCCGACATCTTTCGATTGCTGCACGAACCCGTCTCCGCACGCGAGCTTCCGTTGATCCTCCGCACCGAACGCCTGGTCCTTCGCGAGTTCACGGCCGACGACTGGCCGGCCGTCTTCGCGTACGAGAACGACCCGCGCTACCTGCGGTTCTATGAGCGCAACGAGGTCACCGAGCGGCAGTGCCAGGCGCTCATCTACCAGTTCATCCTCTGGCAGGGCGAGCAGCCGCGCGCAAAGGCACAGCTCGCCATCACGCTGGCGGATACGGACGAGGTGATCGGCAACGTGGGAGTGCGGCGCGAGACGGCGGAGGAGCCGCTGGCGGACATGGGGTTCGAGCTGTCGCCGGACCACTGGGGGCGCGGGTACGCCACGGAAGCGGCGCGCGCGATGGTGGACTGGGGCTTCGGAGAGTGGGGGCTGGACCGCATCCACGCGCACTGCGTCAGCGAGAACACCGCATCGGCGCGGGTGCTGGAGCGGGTGGGGATGCGCCTGGAGGTGCGGCTGCGCCACCACCAGCACTTCAAGGGCCGCTTCTGGGACCTGTCGCTGTACGGCATCCTCCGCTCCGAGTGGCTGGCTTCACGGAATCTTTCCGGATGATGCGATGAATGAATCCGCGTACGCCCGCTCCGCCGAGTTCTACGACCTGATCTACGGCCAGAAGCCGTACGAGGGCGAGGCCGAATGGGTCCACGGCATAATCCAGGCGCACCTGCGCTCCGGCGGAAGCACGCTGCTGGACGTGGGATGCGGCTCGGGGAACCACCTGGCCCACCTGCGCCGCCACTACCGCTGCGACGGCGTGGACCTGGACGCCGGGCTGCTCGCCATCGCGCGGGAGCGGTACCCGGACAGCACCTTCCACCAGGCCGACATGGCCGACTTCGACCTGGGCCGCCGCTACGACGCGCTGGTCTGCCTGTTCAGCGCCATCGGCTACGTAAAGACGGTGGAGCGGCTGGGGGAGACGATGCGCACCTTCGCTCGGCACCTGCTCCCCGGCGGCGTGGCGGTGGTGGAGCCATGGCTGGCGCCGGACGTGTTCATCCCCGGCCACGTGCGCATCGATACGCCGGAGACGCCGCAGCTGAAGGTCGCGCGGATGGTGCACAGCGGCGTGCGCGGCGAACTGTGCGTCCTCACCTTCTCGTACCTGATCGGCCGCGCGGAGGGGATCGAGCACTTCGAGGAGCACCACGAGCTGGGCCTCTTCACGCCGGAACAGATGATGGATGCCTTCCGCGGCGCCGGCCTGGACGTCGTGGAGCACGATCCACACGGGCTCACCGGCCGCGGCATCTACGTCGCCCGCCGGCCGGAGTAGCGGGCCCGCTCCTCTCGTCGACCGCCATCAGGAGGACAACGCGACATCGCGTCCATCCAATCATCATAGCAGCACCGTCTCCTCCCTCCCCGCAGCGCGCATTCCCCACCACATGCGAGGACAGAATGTTCGGCCTTGAGATCCTGGACGTCGTGATCGGGCTGATGTTCGTGTACCTGCTCCTGTCCCTGCTCGCGACGGCGGTCAACGAGTACATCTCGGCCGTGATGAACCTGCGCGGAAAGGAGCTTGCGCGGGGGCTGGGGCGCCTGCTGGACGACGTGGATGAGACGGAGGCGCTGAGGAAGGCGTTCGACGGGGTCGGAGCGAAGGCGACGAGCACGGCAGACAAGCTCACGGAGCAGTTCTACAACCATCCACTGATCCGTCCGCTGGCCACGCGGCGCGGATGGATGTTCCGCGCGTTCAGCAAGGAGCCGCGGCTGCCGTCGTACATCCCGGCACGCACGTTCGCGCAGGCGCTGCTGGACGTGCTGGGCGTGCAGGGAAAGGACGCGAACCTCGCCACGCTTCAGCAGGCTGCCGGATCGCCCCCGCCCACATCGGGCACGCCGACGGCCCCGGCCGATGGCCAGCCGAAACCGGATCCAAAGGCGAACCTGGTCAGGGTGCTGCAGATCCTGAAGCGCGAGTCGCCTCAGGACGTCGCCGAGTACCTGGGAGACCTCAAGGCCCTGCTCGAAAAGGCCGAACTCCCCGCAGACGCCAAAGTGCGGCTGGTGGAAGGGCTCACCGCATCGCAGACGCAGCTCCAGAAGCTGCACGACAGCGTGGAGGTGTGGTTCAACAACTCCATGGACCGCGTGTCGGGCGCGTACAAGCGCAACGTGCAGGGCTGGTTGTTCATCATAGGACTCGCCATCGCCGTCGCCGCGAACGCCGACACGATCCAGATGTGGCACCAGCTTTCGGCGAACGAGGAGCTGGCAAAGGCGATGGCGGATCGCGCCGCCGCCACGCTGCCCCTGATCGATTCCGTGGTCCACTCGACAACGGCATCCGCGGACTCGGCCCGCGATCGCTACCTGGAGGCGCGCGCCCGGCTGGACAGCATGGAGCTCAGGCTGGGCTGGACGCACGCCGAGGCGCGCCGCATCGGACTGACGGACGCGGACTCGACGTTCACATGGCGAGCAAACTGGCTCAGGAACGCCGGGTTCTGGGCCAAGCTGCTGGGGCTTCTGCTCACCGGCATTGCCCTGGCCCTCGGGGCGCCGTTCTGGTTCGATCTGCTGAACAAGGTGATCAGCATCCGCGCGGCGGGCCGCTCGCCCGAGGAGAAGCCCAAGTCGCCGCAGGGCCCGGCCAAGCGCGCGGCCGAGGAAACGCCGAAGTAAAAGCGTTTGATTTCCGGAAGGAGGCGCCGCGCTGAACCTTCCTGAACGACGGGCTGCGGCGCTGACCGAGGGATCTCGCAGGCACAACCGTGGGGCTGGCTTTCGAGAACGGAAGCCAGCCTGCAGACGAGGTCCTTCGGTTGCGCGCAAGCGGTTTGCGTGGGTTCAATATCCGCGTGGCGCTCCCTCAGGAAGTCAATTTCGGGATTCGGTAGAGGCGCTGAAAGGAAAAGAGAACGGCCGCGCGATCCGCGCAGCCGTTCTCCTTTTCATCCGCCGCCGATCGGGCTACAGCACCCGGTCGTAGACGCGGTAGCGCTTGTACCTGTCGGCGCCCAGCTTTTCAAGGGCGGTGCACATCTCGTGGTTGTCTTCCAGGATCCACGAGCCCTCGGCGCCCTTGTAGCCCTTGCCCACGCCGATCTGCAGCAGGCGCGTGTACATCGCCGCGCCCAGACCCAGGTGCTGGTAGCCGGGCTTGAGCCCCAGCGTGAGCAGCCGCGCCGTGTCGATCTTGCGCTTCTGCCAGAGGAACTTGAAGAGGCCGAAGGGGAACAGCCGTCCGTCGCGAAGGTGCTTGAAGGCGCGGTTCAGGTCGGGGAGCGCGAGCAGAAAGCCGATCGGCTCGCCGTCCTCCTTTTCCGCCAGCAGCACCAGGTCCGCGTCCACCACCGGGCGCATCTCCTTCGCCATGTGGTCGAACTCCGCCGCCGTCATCGGCACGAAGCCCCAGTTCCGGCTCCAGGCGGCGTTGTACACCTCCTGCACCCTGGCCACCTCGGACTTCAGCTCCTTCAGCCGCACCGAGCGGATGGTCACGCCCGCCCGCTTCGCCAGCCGCTCCATGGCGTTCTGCAGCCGCTCCGGGATGCGCGGCGGGATCCAGTACGCCACCAGGTCCTTGGTCTTCTCCATCCCCGCCGCGTCCATCAGCCCACCGTAGTACCGCGGGTTGTGCGACATCATCACCGTGGGCGGCGTGTCGAACCCGTCGATCAGCACCCCGGGCGAGCTGAACTCGTCGTTGGTGGAAAAGTTCATCGGCCCGCGCATCACGTCGCGGCCCCGCGCGCGCAGCCACTCCGCCGCCGCGTCCAGCAGCGCCGCCGCGGCCGGGGCGTCGTCGACGCACTCGAAGAAGCCGAAGAAGCCCGTGCGGTCGTCGTGGAACTGGTTGTACTGGTGATTGACGCAGGCGGCGACGCGGCCGACGACCTCCCCGCCGCGCTCGGCGAGGAAGTAGGCGACGTCCGCATGCCTGTGGAATGGATGCTTCGATCGATCCAGGACGGGCTCCAGCGCCATCCGCAGCGGCGGCACCCACATCGGGTCGGCGGCGTTCACCTTCCACGACAGCTCGATGAAGGGCTTCATCGACGCGCCGCGAGGGATCTCGCGGATCGTGACGTTCCGCGCGGCCGGGGGAGCCGCGGGCGCCGCGCTGCTCACGCGGCGCTCCCCACGATCCCCAGGTGCCGGCCCACGCGCTGAAAGGCGTCCAGCACCCGGTCCAGCTGCTCGCGGGTGTGCGTGGCCATCACCGAGGTGCGCAGGCGGCAGGCGTTCTCGGGGACGGCGGGCGGCAGCACGGGGTTGGTGAAGATCCCGGCGTCGAACAGCGCGCGCCAGAAGATGAAGGTCTTCTCCATGTCGCCGGAGGAGACGGGGATGATGGGCGTCTCCGAGCCGACGGTGTCGAAGCCCAGGGAGTTGAGGCCACCGCGCAGGTAGTCGGCGTTCTCCCACAGGCGCTGGCGGCGCTCCGGCTCCTGCGCCATCACCTCCAGGCAGGCCAGCACCGTCGCGACGGCCGAGCCCGGCATGGAGGCGCTGAAGATGAGCGGCCGCGAGTGGTGCTTGAGGTAGTGGATCACGTCCTCCGGCCCCGCCACCGCCCCGCCGATGGAGGCGAACGACTTGGAGAAGGTGATCATCGTCAGGTCCACGCGGTCCTGCAGGCCGTAGTGCTCGGCCGTGCCGCCGCCGTTGCGCCCCAGCACGCCCACGGAGTGCGCGTCGTCCACCAGCAGGCGGGCGCCGTACTCCTCCTTGATCTCGACGAGGGTCGGCAGGTCCACGATGTTGCCTTCCATGCTGAACACGCCGTCCGTGGCGATCAGCACGCCGTTGGCGTCGCGGTTGCGCTCCAGCAGGCGACGCAGCGCGCCCATGTCGGCGTGGGCGTAGCGCGCCAGCTCGCCGGCGGCCAGCTGCGCGCCGTCCAGCAGGCAGGCGTGGTTCAGCCGGTCCTGCACCACCACGGCGCCGCGCGTCACCAGCCCGCCGATGATCCCCAGGTTGGTCTGGTACCCGGTGCTGAACACGAGCGCCGCCTCGGCGCCCATCAGCCCCGCCAGGCGGTTCTCCAGCTGCTCGTGCAGGTCCAGCGTGCCGTTCAGAAAGCGGCTGCCGGTGTTGCCGGTGCCGTAGCGGAACAGCGCGTCGCGGGCCCGCTCCAGCACGTAGGGGTGATGGGTAAGGCCCAGGTAGTTGTTGCTGCCCACCATGATCTTGGTCTCGCCGCGGATCACCACCTCGGTGTCGTGGCTGGCCTCGATGGGCTGAAAGTACGGATACAGGCCGCGGTCCATCATCTCGCGCGCCGCCGTGAACCGGCGGCACTTGTCGAACAGGTCCACGGTCTTCCGCACGGTTTCCTCGATCGTCGCCATCAAACCCATCCGTGTTCCTGGTACCAGCGGGCGGTGCGGGCTATGCCCTCCGCCAGCGGGGTGGCCGTGCCCGGCGGCAGCAGCGCGTCCAATCCGTGAAGGTCGCACAACCACACGGGGGCCAGCATCTCTTCGGCCTTCTCGCGGTTGAACACGCCCACCCCGCCGAACCATCCGGCCATCGTCCCCATCCCGCGGACGAGCGCGTGCGGCAGCGGCAGGCGAACCGGCCGGGTACCCAGCGCGGCGGCGATGTGGCCCACCACGTCCTGCCACCGGTGCTCCACCGGCTCGGCGACAGCGTAGGTGCCCGGCGGCGCGTCGGCGGCGCGCTGCACGGCGGCCGCAAGGTCCTCCACGTACACCATGTGCGTGCGCAGGCCGGGCCCCGCGGGCGCGGGGGCAAGGCGGCGCTTCACAAGGCGAAAATAGGGGAGAAGGGCCTGGTCGCCGGGTCCGTACACCGGCGGGGCGCGCAGGATGACGGTTTCGATGCCGTCCCGCGCGGCCTCGCGCACCGCGTCCTCGCCCAGCAGCTTGGTGCGCCCGTACGCGGTGAGCGGCGCGGGGGTTTCGTCCGCGGCGCGCGGGCGGCCGTGGGGCGAGGGCCCGCAGGCGGCGTACGAGCTCAGGTACACCAGCCGGCGGGGCGGCCGCGGGGCGGACAGTACCCCCCGCACGACGTTGCGGGTTCCCAGCGCGTTGGCCCGGACGAAGGGCGCTTCGCCGCGCGCGATGGTGAGCGCGGCCAGGTGGAACACGGTGTCGGCGCCGTCGGCGGCGTCGCGGATGGCATCCACCGCGTCCAGGTCGCCCACGACCCGCTCGGCGCCCACCTCGTCCAGCAGGCGGGTGTCGCTGGTGGCGCGCACCAGGGCGCGCACCTTCCACCCCGCCGCGGCCAGCCGACGGACCAGGTGCCCGCCGACAAAGCCGGTGGCCCCGGTGATCAGTGCGGTTCGGCTCATGGACTGTGCAGCAAGATGCACGGCTGTGGACGAAAACGCAACGATCCGCGGGGCCGTTTTCCACAGCCCGGCAACGAAAAGGAGGACCCGGCGAGGCCGCCTGATCCTCCGTGCGCGCATGTCCGGCTCCGGCGCCCCTCTCCGGGACTGCCCGGTTGGCCGCAAACCTAGCCGTGACGCGGGGTTGTGTCAACCCGGACAGAGCTTGTGGGACGTGCGTTCGTTCGAGGAAACGACAGGGAACGGGGAATAGAGAATGGGGAATCGCGGGACGGATGAGCGGGTGCGGATCCGCTTCGGCTGATCGGGAACTGCGTCCGCGGACGCCCCCCTCTCCCGGCCTCTCCCCCATAAACAGCATGGGGGAGAGGTGACGCGACCCGAATCGTCCGCGCGAATGACAGCCGGTCGAAGCGCGATCGAATTCTCCCTTCCCCCACGCAGTTTGTGGGGGAAGGGCCGGGGATGGGGGGCGGCCCACCATCCCGCGCCAACCCCATCCACAACGCACCGCCCTCGGCCTTACCCCAGCCTCCCCGCAGTTTGGACCGCAGTTTGGGGGAGGGGTCGCCAGCCGTCGCGAGGAACGAGCGAAAGGCCTGGCGGGGGAGAGGTGACGCGAGCTGAAGCCTGGACGCAGCTTCGGCCGGGATCGAGCTGCGTCCGCGGGCGCCCCCCTCTCCCGGCCTCTCCCCCATAAACAGCATGGGGGAGAGGTGACGCGACCCGAATATTCCGCGCGAGCGACAGCCGGTCGAAGCGCGATCGAATTCTCCCTTCCCCCACGCCTTTTGTGGG
>DASUVG010000222.1:0-15946 GCA_036379135.1 Longimicrobium sp. | reverse complement strand
GCGCAGCGGCGGCGGCTCGTCGCGCAGGCGGGTGGCGGCCATGCGCGCGATGGCGCTGGTGAAGTCCGCCCGCAGCGCCACCAGCCGCCCGTCGCGGTCCACGAAGCGGATGAGCTCGCTGGCCAGCTTGGTGCCGGCGCGCGTGAACACCTCTTCATACTCGAAGGTGGGCGGGATCACCTCGCTGTATCCAGCCGCCTCGGCCAGCTCGAACCACACGCGCTGAACGCGCCGCCGGCGGCGAACGTCGGCGGCGAGCAGGTCCTGTGATCCGGGCGGCACCTGCGCCAGTCGGGTCGTGGGCATAGCCGGGAAAGATACCAGCCGTGCCGCGGAGCGGGCAATCCCGGGTGTTACGAAGATTGTACAGTGAAACAGCTCTGGCGGCTGGCACGGGAGGTGCTACTACCACGGCATGTGAAGGTGAAGTACCGCAGGACTCACCTGGTAAACGGGAGAAAGAACCGTGGACATTCTGCTCATCATCGGCATCGTGCTGCTGCTCGTCGCCCTTCTGGGCGTGGGCGGCGTGATCGAGGCGCTGGGCAGTATCGCCTGGATCCTGCTGATCATCGCGGTGATCATCATCGCCTGGCGCGTCATCACCGGCCGCCGTCCGGTCTGACGCAAGCACCTGCCGGAACGCTGAGCGGCGGGCCTCTTCGGGGGCCCGCCGCTTTCGCTCTGCAGAGCCAGGGAACCGGAATGGCGGACGAGCGATGCACACCCGCCGTTCGGAAATCGTGACTTCACTGAGCCTGAGGGAGGCGCCGCGGTGGATTCTCTGTCACACCAGAGCACGGGCGCCGACCGAAGGACCGCGCCAGCGGAACGACGGGGCTGGTTCCGCGCCCCCGAGCCCAGCCCGTGCGCGGCCGGGAGAAGGTCCTTTGGCCGCGCGCAATCTCCTGCGTGACTTCTGGCTACACGGGGTGCGCTCCCTCGGTCAGGAAGTCACATTCATCATGGCGATCGCTCTCAGCCGCCGGACCGCGTGGATTGCAGATCATCGCGGAAGAAGGGCCAGGCATCGCGCAGATAGAGCCCGAACGGAATCCACCAGATGAAGTCGTTCGTCAGGCACAGGGCGATCGTCTGCCAGGGCCAGCGGCCGGCCGCGATCAGGACGATCAGGCCCAGCGGACCCAGCACCTTGCCCGTCAATCCCACCGCTGCGAGCAGCCAGCCGCGCTCCGGCACCCGCGCCACCTCGAGATAGAGCAGGCCGTACAGCCCGATCACCATCGCCAGGCAGGCGAAGATCTCCGGGTGGTTCAGCGCCGGCATCCCCGCCACGCGGAACAGCCACTGCGGATCCAGCGCCGAGTAGAGCCCCCACGCGATATTGTAGACGCCGGCCAGCACGAACACCCGCCGGTGGAGCGTACGACGTGGCAGCGTGGGCGGGAGGGATGGATGCACGTCGATACGCGGATTCCGAAGGATCAGGACGCGCCCGCCAGCGCCTCGAAGAGCGCGCCCACCTCATCGGGATCGCGCAGATACGCAGTCGCGGCGGAGCCGGGGGATGGCTGCCCGGCGATGAGGATGCCTTCCGCGGCGCCGCCCCGCTCCCGCAGCGCGCGGAACGCATCTTCGTCCGTCCGGTCGTCGCCCAGGTACAGGACGGGCGCATCCGCCGGCGGGCGCATCTGGTCGAGCAGAAAGAGCACGGCCTTGCCCTTGTGCCACTCCACGCGCGGCCGCACCTCCACGATCATCTTTCCGTCGAACACCTCCAGCCCCGGCCGCCCGCCCGCCGCCTCCAGCACGATCTCGCGCACCTCCTCCGCGCGGTCCGGCGCGAGGCGGTAGTGGATGCTGAGCGTGAGCCCCTTGTCCTCCAGAAAGGCGCCGTCGATCCCTTCCAGCGCCGGCTCGATGATCGCGGCGACCGCCTCCAGCTCCGGGCGCGCGGCCGCGGCCTGGGGATGGATGCGGCGCAGCCCCGCGCCCTCGATCTCCATCCCGTGGTTCCCCGCGTAGGCGATGCCGGGGATGCCCGCGCGCTCGCGCACGTCCGCCAGCCCCCGCCCGCTGACCACCGCGACGGTCACGCCCGCCATCGCCATCAGGCGGTCGAGCGCGCGGCGGGTGCGGTCCGGCATCGCCGCCCGCTCCGGCCGGTCCACGATCGGCGCCAGCGTCCCGTCGAAGTCCAGGAGCATAACCAGCCGCCCCGACGCGCGCCACGCGTCGGTCCAGGCCGGTACCCGTTCGAGTGCGTGCTGCATGGCAGAAGAAATGTTCAGTGCGTGGTCCATGGATGCCATGACCCGCCGGCTTCGTCCGTGGCGGCTGAAACCGCCGGGCGCGGGGCCGGCGGGTTTCCTGTGTTGCCCCGGCGCAAACCTGCTTGCCTGCCCCGGTTGCCGGCCATCCCCTGTCACCTGTAACCTGTCCCCCTCGCGACGAAACGCAACCACACGCCCCGACGCATGCCCTGGATCGACAGCATCACCTTCGACGAGCGCGGCCTGGTACCCGTCGTCGCGCAGGACGCGCGGACGGGCGAGGTGCTCATGCTGGCGTGGGCCAACCGCGAGGCGCTGCAGCGCACGCGCGAAACCGGCCGCGCGCACTACTGGAGCCGCTCGCGAGGCTCGCTGTGGATGAAGGGCGAAAGCAGCGGCCACGCGCAGGAGGTGGTGGACGTGCGCATCGACTGCGACGCGGATGCCGTGCTGTACCGCGTGCGGCAGACCGGCCCCGCCTGCCACACGGGCGAGCGCAGCTGCTTTCATCGGCTGGGTGAGGACGAGCTTTCCGAGGCGGGCGATCCGCGGCCCATGCTGGCGCGGCTGGAAGAGATCATCGCAACCCGGGAGCGCGAGCGGCCGGAGGGATCGTACACCACCTACCTGTTCGCGCAGGGGCCGGACAAGATCCTCAAGAAGCTGGGGGAGGAGACGGCGGAGACCATCATCGCAGCGAAGAACCAGGACAACGCCGAGCTGCGGTCGGAGTCGGCGGACCTGCTGTTTCACCTGATGGTGCTGTGGCGCGCCCGCGGGCTGGACGCGGACGAGGTGTGGGGCGAGCTGGAGCGCCGCTTCGGCGCCGCGCCGCGCGCGGGATCCACCGAAGCGCGCCCCAGCCGCGCCGCGGACGGAAGTTGAACGGCAGGATCAAGTGCCCAGGTTCAAGTGTCAGGCAACGAGTGCCCAGTGCCCACGGATCGGGTACTGGGCACTTGAACCTTGATCCTTGAACCTGCGCCGTCTAGTCCGCTCGCCCCGCCAGCGTCGCCAGCGGCACCTCGCGGTCTTCCACGGGCGTCTGGCGGCGCACGTCGCGCCGGGCCCGCTCCTCGGGCGTCGCCCGGGCCGCGTCGGGCCGCAGGTGCGACGCCTCGCCGCGCTTGAAGGCGGCGTCCAGGATCATCTCCGCCTCGCCGGGGTCGCACCAGCCGCCGGTGAGCGGCTCGTCCCAGTCCACCCGCGAGCCGGTGGGGCTGTACGGCTGCATCCAGTACATCCGCGTCCCCGTGCGGTCGCGCGCCTCGGCGATCAGCACCGTGCGGCTCCCCTTCCCGTCGGCGTCCATCTCCGCCTCCATCGCCAGCATCAGGCAGTCCGGCTTTCGGGTCTGCGCGTACCTGGCGATGGTGCCCGACAGAATCTCCGGCGGAACGCTCCCCAGCCCGTCGGGAACCGGGATGGCGACGGTGCGAAACTCCGGCGTCGCGTGCCCCGGTTTTTCATGGACGCTCCGCAGGCGCGGCGGGATGTCCGCCCCCTCCAGCGCCGCGCGTCCGATGTCCCCCCTCACCTCGTCCAGGAACCGTGTGGCCATGCCGAGCGTGCGCTCGATCTGCTGCATCCTGCTGCGCGCCACAGTACCACTCCCTCCGGTTTGCGAACCACTTTTGCGGCCGGTCGGTAGCGCCATCCGCGCTCCCGCGACCGCGGAACCGGCACCTGCGGCACCATGCAAGGGGAGCGCCAGTAGACAAAGCTTAGGCAGCGGACAGTCGATTCCCCGTCCGTTTCTGCCCCGACCACGGGCGAGCCTGCTAAAACAGCAGCATTCGCAAGCAGATACGATGATCCCGGCCGACGGTGATCCCGGTGAGGATCGGCAGGCGCAAACCGGCTCGTCGGTACCGATGGACGCGGATCATCGACGGGGATGCGGAACGTCCCGCCGGGACGCCGGCGGGACGTGCGGAGAGGTGCCGCCCACGCAGAAAAATCGCGGAAAACGTCGGATTCAGCTTTTGGCGGCCTCGCGGATGGCGCGCAGGTGGCGCGGCCAGACGGCGGTCGCGTAGCGGAGGAAGTTGGCGCGCTCGTCCGGCAGCTCCGCCAGGAACGCCCACGCGGGGAGCGAGCCCTTGCGTCCGTTGCAGGCGTGGCAGGCCGTGACCAGGTTGCCCTCGGAGTTGTCGCCGCCGCGCATCCTGGGCTGCACGTGGTCCAGCGACAGATGCTCCCCGGGAAACGGCTGGCCACAGTACACGCACCGATACTCGTCGCGCGCAAAGATGCGCTCGCGCAGCGACCGGTCGTCAGGATGGATCATCGTTCACTATCAGTCGGTACTTGCCACGGCGTTGTTCACTCTGCATTCTTTCGGCGCTGACAGATCGGTTCTTCCGTGGAGGTCGATATGCAATCTCTCACGTCCCCACCGCGCCGGAAGGAGGTTTCTTTGTGGACCCGTTTGGCCGCAAGGTGTATCATCGAAGGGAAACACGGACGCAGACGCCGGACGTGGCGCGGATGCAGGAAGAGTCGGGCGAGATCTGGGGAACGTACAACCGCGATGCCATGGGCGGACGTACTCCCTACGCATCCGTCGACGCGTACCATGGGCGCTACCCGCCGGCCAGCGCGGGATCGAGTTCGAAACAGACGTATCACCGGATCACTACAACCCGCCGCACCTCGCACGCTGGACAGGGCCGCGCGACGGCGTAACAATTGAAGGTGACTACGCGAAAATCCGCGTCACGGTGAGGCGTAACACGCAGAAGGATTGACCATGCACGGCAGATACCAGCAGGTCCAGCCGAGACCGTGGCCAAGCGGATACGGCGAGACCATCGCCTTGCTCGAGCCCTCACCCGAGTGGCTTTCGGCGCGGTACGGCCTGTCATTCTTCGACGGGAGCGACAACCTGGACGATTACCATGCCGCGGCCGTTCAACTGCCATCCGGGCGCATTGTAGGGATCCTCCGGCACGTTGGCGCACCTTTCGAGGGGGTCGAGGTGCAGGCGGATGCACACGACGACCCGGCAGCGGCGGTCGACGAGCTTCTGGATTGCCTGGGCCTGCCGGCCAGCACGTGCACCTGGCTGCGCAACGAAAGCGGAGTGCCCGCAGCGGCACGGTAAACGCGAAGCGCCGTGGGAATCGAAACCCGCGGCGCTTTTGCTTACGGCTCGGCCCGCTTCCTCATCACGGGTCCACCTCGTAGCCGGCCTGCGTCAGTCGCTCCACGATCTGGCCCACGTGCGCGCGGCCGCGCGTCTCCAGCGTCATGTCGATCTCCGCGTCCGTCACCCACAGGTCCGCCATGGAGCGGTTGTGGTCCAGCTTCTGGACGTTGGCGCCCACCTCCGCCAGCAGCGCGGTGAGCGCCGCCAGCGCGCCGGGACGGTCCTTGACCCGCACCCGCAGGTGCGCGCGGCGGCCGTCCTGCACCAGCCCGCGCTCGATGATGCGCGACATCAGCGTGACGTCGATGTTGCCGCCGCTCAGGATCATCACCACGTTCTTTCCCTCGATCCCGGCCACGTGCCCGCCGCACACCGCGGCCACCGTGGTGGCGCACGCCGCCTCCGCCACCGTCTTTTCCCGCTCCAGCAGCAGCAGCACCCCCGCGGCGATCTCCTCCTCGCTCACCGTCACCAGCTCGTCCACGTAGCGCTCGATGTGCGGAAAGGTGATGTCGCCGATCTTTCGCACCGCGATCCCCTCGGCGATGGTCTCCGCGGGGGGGATGACCACGGGGTGCCCCGCCTCGCGCGCCCGCAGCGCCGCCGGCAGCGCCGCCGACTCCACCCCCACGATCCGCACCTGCGGCCGCAGCTCCTTGATGGCCAGCGCGACCCCGGAGATGATGCCGCCGCCGCCCACCCCGCACACCACCACGTCCATCCCCGGCACCTGCTCCAGCAGCTCCAGCCCGATGGTGCCCTGCCCCGCGATGATGGCCGGGTCGTCGAACGGGTGGATGAGCGTCTGCCCCTCCTCCTTCTGGATGCGCAGCGCCTCCGCCATCGCCTCGTCGTAGACGGAGCCGTGGAGCACCACCCTGGCGCCGTACTTCTCCGTCGCGGAAACCTTTACCAGCGGCGTGCGCTCCGGCATCACGATGGTGGCGGGTATGCCCAGCCGCGACGCGTGGTAGGCCACCCCCTGCGCGTGGTTGCCCGCGCTGGCCGCGATCACGCCGCGCCGGCGGTCCCCCTGCGGCATCAGCAGCATGCGGTTCAGGGCCCCGCGCTCCTTGAAGCTGCCGGTGCGCTGCAGGTTCTCGAACTTGAACCAGGCGTGCCCCCCGAACATCTCGCCGAACGTCTCCGACGGGGTACAGGGGGTGAGCACCACCTGCCCCGCGATGCGGGCGCGGGCGTCGAGAACGTCCTGAAGGGTGACCATGCGATGCCGTGAAAGTTTGCGGGCGGAGTGGACAGAATGGTTGCCAGAGTGAACCCAATGTGATAACCTCCCGTCGCGGCGGGGGCAAGCGGACCCCCCTGGGCCGCTCCCCAGGGGCCGAAGCGAGAGAAAGCCGCAGCCGTGACGCCCGACGACTCCCTGCTTGCCGCGCTGGCGGACGCACTCGCCAGCCGGGCCCACGAGGAGCCGGCGCGCGATCCGGGGCTTCCCCGCGCCGCCGTCGCCGTGCTGCTGCGGCCGGGCGCCGAGGGGCTGGAGCTGCTGCTCATCCGCCGCGCCGAGCGCGAGGGCGACCCCTGGTCGGGCCACGTGGCGCTCCCCGGCGGGCGCGAGCAGGCCGGCGACGACGGCCCCGCCCACACCGCCGCGCGCGAGACGCACGAAGAGGTGGGGATCGACGTGCGCGCCGCCGGGCGGATGCTGGGGGTGCTGGAGCCGGTGTGGCCGCAGTCCGCGCGCGCGCCGCGCATCGTGGTTCGCCCCTTCGTCTTCGCCGTCCCGGCGCACGCCGAGGCGGTGCCCAACCACGAGGTGGACGCGGCGGTATGGATTCCGCTCCACGAGCTGCGGGGACCCGGCGCCGTCACCGAGCACCTGTTCGAGATCGAAGGGATCGAGCCGATGCGCTTTCCGGCGTTCGGCGCCCGCGGATACGTGGTCTGGGGCCTTACCCACCGCATCCTCACCACGTTTCTGGACGTGTACGGCGAGCTTTCGGACGCATGACCTCACGCACAGATCCGCTTCGCGGATAACAGGCCGCCCGCCACATGCCGCACGAGCCGATCACGCTACAGCTTACGCCCCGGCAGGCCCGGGCGCTGCACGCACTCGCCGCGCTGGAAGACCTGCCGCCGGAGGTGTACGCGGCGGAGGTCCTGGCCAAGCACCTGTACCACGCCTACACGCCCGACGTGCAGCGCGCCCTTGATGCGCGCGGCCAGCTGCCGCAACCCTGATCGCCATCCGGAACCGATCAATGGACGACCACTCCTTTACGTTCCTCAAGAATCTTCTCGACGTCCCCGCGCCCTCGGGGTTCGAGACGCCCGCCGCGCGCGTATGGCGCGCCGAGGCCGAGACGTTCGCCACGGGCGTGGACGTGGACGTGGCCGGCAACTCGTACGCGACGGTCGGCACCGGGGGCGGGCCGCGCATCATGCTGGCCGGCCACGTGGACGAGATCGGGGTGATGATCACCCATGTGGACGACGACGGGATGCTGTACGTGGACGGCATCGGCGGATGGGACCCGCAGGTGCTGGTGGGGCAGCGCATCCGCTTCCTCACCCGCAGGGGCGACGTCATCGGCGTGGTGGGAAAGAAGCCCATCCACCTGATCAAGGCCGACGAAAAGGAAAAGGCGGTCAAGCTCATCGACCTGTGGGTGGACATCGGCGCGAAGGACGCGGACGACGCAAAGGAGCGCGGCATCCGCGTGGGCGACCCGGGGGTGGTGGATACGCACGTGGTGGAGCTGGGCAACCGGATGATCGCCAGCCGCGCGGTGGACAACCGCATCGGCGCGTACGTGGTGCTGGAGGTGCTGCGCACGCTGTCGCAGGGCGACCCGCCCGCCGCGCTGGTGACGGCGGTGGCCACCACGCAGGAGGAGATCGGCTACAGCGGCGGCGGCGCGCGCCCCTCCGCGTACCGGCTGGACCCGCGTCTCGCCGTCGTGGTGGACCTCACCTTCGCGACGGACGCGCCGGGGGTGGAGAAGAAGCAGCAGGGCGACCACAAGATCGGCAGCGGGCCCGTGCTTTCGCGCGGCTCCGCCATCCACCCGCTGATGTTCGAGCGGATGGCCGAGACGGCGGAGCGCGAGGGCATCCCCTACACCATCCAGGGGAGCCCGCGCCTCACCTCCACCGACGCCGACGCCATCTACCTGCAGCGGCACGGCGTGGCGACCTCCGTCATCTCCGTTCCCAACCGGTATATGCACAGCCCGAACGAGGTGGTCTCGCTCGATGACGTCGATGCCACCGTCGCCCTGATCGCCGCCTTCTGCCGCGGCATCCGCGACGAGGACGACTTCATCCCGCGTTGAGGTGAACGGGTGAACGGGTGAACGGGTGACGAAGGCCCGCTTCCATGTGAGGAGGCGGGCCTTCGTGTATCGTCGAAAGCAAGTGAGGTGTCATCCGCTGCGTCGGCGAGGCCCTCTCCCCCGACCGGTCTTTCGCTCGTTCCTCGCGACGGCGGCCGACCCCAACCCCGGCCAACCCGGAGGGGTGGTGCGAGCCGATCCTTTCGTGCGGGATCGGATTCTCCCGGGACGCTTCGACACGGGCGCGCGCTCCGACCGTCGCTCTGAACTGTCGGACGCGCAGCCTCGCGCGGTTGGCGGGGCTTCCCGCTCTTCCAGCGGCGGATTCATCCGCTCACGCGGGTAGCACGCGACCAGCTCTGCGCAGACGCGCCGCTCCGTCCCCCGCGCGCCGTTGCCCGTGGGGCAACATCCGTCTACACTCCCTGCACAAGCGTACGTGCACCCGTGCCGGGAGAGAGCCGTTGTACACGGTGGACGAGATCGTCATGCGCGCGCCGGTGGAGGTGTGCTTTCGGGCGGGGGCCGACGTGGAGCGCTGGCCGGAGCGGCTGCCGCACTACCGCTGGGTGCGCTTTCAGCGCAAGGACGGCTTCGGCACCGGGCGGGTGGAGATGGCGGCGCGGCGCGCGTTCGGGCCGCTGCAGTATCCCGTCTGGTGGGTTTCGGAGATGCACGTGGACCCGGCGCGGCCGGCCGTCCTCTACCGGCACGTGGACGGCATCACCACCGGGATGGACGTGGAGTGGACGTTCCAGGACCGCGGCGACGGCACCACACACGTCCGCATCGTCCACGACTGGAAGCAGGGGCCGCGCTGGCCCCTTCCCGGCGGGGCGCGGCGGGCGATCGGGGACGTGGTGATCGGCCCCGTCTTCATCCACCACGTCGCCAGCCGGACCCTGGCGGGAATCCGGCGGCACGTGGAGAACGGATGACGCGCACCTACACCGCGCTCCGGTGTACAGGGGCGTCGGTTTACAGAGCGGTGAGGCGCGGGAGTGGCGGAGTCCCCCTCCCGCGCCGTGTTTTTCTGACGACGAGAACGAGCAGTCGATGACGGATATCAGCCACCACGGCGGCCCCGCGCCGCTGCGCCGCGTCGCCATCACGGGCATCGGATGCGTAACGCCCATCGGCACCGGCGTGGAAGCGCTCTGGGACGGGCTGCGGCGCCGCGAGTCGGCGGTGCGGCGGATCGACCGCTTCGATCCGTCGCCCTTCCGCACGCACATCGCCGCGCAGGTGGACGGCTTCGAGCCCACGGACTACATGGAGCGCAACCGCGCGCGCCGCACCGAGCGGTACGCGCAGTTCTCCATCGCCTCCGCGCGGCTGGCGCTGGACGACGCCCGCCTGGACCCCGCGTCGGTGGACCCCGACCGCGCCGGGGTGCTGCTGGGCAGCGCGCTGGGCGGCGTGGCGTACGGCGAGAACCAGTTCACCAGCTACGTGCACAAGGGCGTCCGGGGCGTGGACCCCATGCTGGCCCTGGCCGTGTTCAACGGCGCGTCCAGCTGCAACGTGGCCATCGAGTTCGGCTTCACCGGGCCGAACTCCACCAACGGGATGAGCTGCGCGTCCGGCGCCATCGCCCTGGGCGACGCCTGGCGCGCCATCCGCCTGGGCGAGGCGGACGTCGTGCTGGCCGGCGGGGTGGAGACGCCGCTGGCGCCGCTGTGCTTCGGCGCGTTCGCCATCATTCGCGCCATGAGCACCCGCAACGACGATCCCGCCACCGCCTCGCGCCCCTTCGACGCGGGGCGCGACGGCTTCGTGATGGGCGAGGGCGCGGCGATCCTGGTGCTGGAGGAGATGGAGCACGCCCGGGCCCGCGGCGCGCGCATCTACGCCGAGGTGCTGGGCTACGGCACCAGCAACGACGCGCACCACATGACGGCGCCGCGCCCCGACGGCGCGCAGGCCGCCCGCGCCATGCGCGCCGCGCTGCGCACGGCCGGCATGCGCCCCGAGGACGTGGACGTGGTGAACGCGCACGCCTCGTCCACGCCGCTCAACGACAGCACGGAAAGCCGCATCATCCGCGACGTCTTCGGCGAGCACACCGACGCGCTCAGGGTGAGCGGCACCAAGGGCTACCACGCGCACTGCCTGGGCGCCACGGGGGCCATCGAGGCCGCCATCTCAGCGCTCAGCATCCAGCGAGGCTGGGTGCCGCCCACCCTGAACCTGGACTGCCCCGGCGACGAGTGCGACCTGCCCTACGTGACCGGCGAGGGCGTGGAGATGCCCGTGCGGCGCGTGGTGTCCAACAGCTTCGGGTTCGGCGGGATCAACGCGGCGCTGGCCTTCGGCGTGGTGGAGTGAGGACGGCAGGAAACAGGAAACAGGAAACAGGGAACAGGGAACAGGGAACAGCCTGCAATCGCGGATCGCGGCTGCAGGCTGTTTCGCGTCTGGGCAGATCCGCGCCCGGAGCGGATGAATCCGCCGCTGGAACAGCGGGAAGCCCCGCAAACCGCGCGGGGCTGCGCGGCCCGACACGCCTCCGCGTCATCGAACGCGCCCTCGCGCAAAAGCTCCGTCGTTCCGAGGGAGCGCCGCGCCGCACCTTCCCGTGCCGCAAAACCTTCGCGCGCCCGAGGAATCTACCCACGGCTGCTCGTCATGCGTCGACGCGCCGCGCTCTTCCGGAACGGACGGCAGGAAACAGGGAACAGCCTGCAGCCGCGGATCGCGGCTGCAGGCTGTTTTGCGTCGGGACGGTTTACGGTGCTTCCTGGAGGGGGACGGGGATCGCCGAGACTTCGCGGCTGCCCAGGCCCAGCTGGCCGTGGGCGTTCCGGCCCCAGCAATACGCCCGCAGGTCGACGGAGATGCCACACGTGTGCCCGGCCCCGGCGCTCACGCTGCGGAACAGGATCGGAGTGGCCGCCGGCACCGGCGTCCGGGCGCACGGGACCCCGTCGCAACCGGCGTCCGCGACCGTCGGCGCGCCGAGCTGTCCGTGCTCGTTGCTCCCCCAGCAGTACACCCGCCCGTTCGTGGCGACCGCGCAGGTGTGAGCCGCGCCGCTTGAGATCACGGTAAACCCGATCCCCGCGCCCACGGCCACGGGCCGGGAACTGCAGCGCACCCCCGCGCACGATTCGTCCGCGCCCGCTCGCCCCAGCTGCCCCCGGTCGTCCGCGCCCCAGCAGTACGCGGCCCCGCCGGGCGTGAGCGCGCAGGTGTGTCGCCCCCCCGCGGCGACGACGGCAAGGAGAACACCCGCGTCCACCCGGTGCGGCGCCGCCAAGGCCGGGTCCGCCGTGGCGCCGTAGCGCGGGTCGCCCCAGCAGTACACCCGTTCCAGCACGCTCGCGGCGCAGGTGTGCGCGGCGCCGGCGCTTACCTGGGCCATGGCCGGCAGGCCCGGCACCGCCCGCGGCAGACGCGCACAGGACTCCAGTGAACCGCCGCAGCGGTCCGCGGGGGCCGCGGTCCCCAGCTGTCCGGCCCCGTTGGCGCCCCAGCAGTCCACGGCGCCGTCCGTCGCCACCGCGCAGGTGTGCGCGGCTCCCGCGGCGACGCCGGCGTACCGCGTCGTGGGGCCGGCCAGCACCCGCGCGTCCGTTCCCGACGACGCGGTGCCGCCGTTGCCCAGCTGGCCCGCCGCGTTCTCGCCCATGCACCGCGCGGTGCCGTCCGTCATCAGCACGCAGGTGTGCGCGCCACCCGCCGACGCCGTCACGGCCCAGCTGCCGACGCTCTCGCTCTGCAGCACCACCCGTCCAGGCACCACCCGGTCGGCGGAGGCGCCGCCGATCCGCCCCCCGTCCGCGCTCCCCCAGCAGTAGAACGCCTGGTCGAAGGCCACCCCGCAGGAGTGCCCGTCTCCCACGCCGAGCGCGGTCCACGAGGTGCGCACGAAAAGGGTGTCGATTCCCTCGAGGGGGGGGTACGCGGCGCCCGGCCGTACCAGCACCCGGACGACCGTCTGCCCGCGCAGCCTGAAGAGCGCCAGCGCTTCCAGCCCGGTGGCGTCCGGGCGAAAGCTCACGCCCGGACCGGCCCATTTCGTCTCGAGAACCCGCGTGAGCAGGACCCCGCCGTGATCCAGCACCTGAATGCGCAGCACGGCCGAGTCCCCCTGCTCCACCGAGTCGGGCCACTCCAGGGGAGCGATGGCGGGCCTGCGCAGCGCGTCCCCGGACAGCGCGCCCACGGGCTCGCACCCGCCCGGCAGCACGGCCGCCAGGGCAGCCGCCAGCACCGTGCGCAGGCGGATGTGCATGGCCTACCACGCCCGCGCGGCCGGTGCCACCCGCACCGTGAACCCGACGTCGAAGTCGGCTCCGCGGTTCACGTCGATCACGCGCATCGCGGCGTAGACCCCCAGGAGAAGCGACCCGAGGAACTGGTACTCCAGCTGCGCGCCTACGCGCGGGACCAGCCGCGTGGTCGTCTCCACCCACATGACGGGCAGGTACTGTTCGCCGTCGGGACCGGCAACCCAGTACCCGCCCAGGTCCCGGCGTCTGGAATGGGTCGCCCGCCCTGCCTCGAAGAACGCTCCCGCCCGCACCCCATCGTAGACCCAGGCGGGCGCCCAGGCCAGGGCCATGATCCGCGTCGTCCGGTCGACTCCCCACCACTCCTGCAGGCGAACCGCAAAGGCGTGATACTGAACCTCCACGCCGTGGCCGCGCATGCCGCTGGTCAGCGCCGAGTCCCCGCCGAACCCCATCGCCATCATGCCCCCCACCGTGAACAGGTACGGGCGGCGCTCGCGCTGCAGGGCGGGGCTTACCCCCCACGCCCGTACGCGGCCCAGCACCGTGTCGATGGGGATGGCGTGGGCCGTCGGCAGGGCGTGCTCCAGGACCAGCCCCATGAGCGTGCCCTTTCGCGTGAACAGGCCCCCGCCGGAGTGCCCCGCCTGGATGACGTACCCCATGACCGACAGATCGCGCGCCCCGCGGTCCTGGAACTGCGTGGGGATGGCGGGCACCTCCCAGCACTCGGAATCCGGGCACCCGAGCGGGTACAGGTGCGTCCCCTGCTTCAGGCGGCCCCTTCCCAGCCGGTAGAAGGGGATCAGCTCCGGACGCACGCGCGACACGTCGTCGACGGGGGCGGAGATGAGCGCGAGGTCCAGGTCGGGCGCCAGCTCCACCAGCCGCGCCGGCACCCGCAGGTCCGGACGGGCGTGGAACCGCAGGCGGATGGAATCGGCGACGCTGTCCTGCGTCGCCAGCACGTGGCGCGCGGTCGCGACGTAGACGCTGTCGCCCTGAAAGCCCACGATGATCCCGGCGCCCTTCCGTACGCCCTCGACGGCGACGATCAGCCGAGCCGCGGACTGAAGCCGGCTTTCCGTTCCGGGCGCCTGTCCCCGGACGCCGCCCGCCGCCGTGCAGGCCGCGAGCACGGCCATCGCCATCCACCGCATCTCACTCTCCTTCGTCCAGCCACCACCGCGCCACCCCGAACGCCACGGGGAACGCCGCGAGGATGGTGACCACCACCAGCTGAAGGCCCAGCAGCTGGTGCAGGTGCTCCAGCCACGTCGGCACGAGGTTGCGCCGGATCCCCGCGGGACCGGTGGAGAGGGACGAGAAGCGGCCCGTCAGGATCACCTGAATCCCCTCCCGTCCCAGCGCCAGGTGGTCGACCACCCCCTGCTCCAGCGCCATTCGCACGTCCTGGCCCCGGTGCACGCGGCGCTGCCGGTCCGGGTAGGACAGGAACTGAAAGGTCCCGGAGCGCACGGCGGGCGCCGACCGCTCCCGCTCCTCCGCTCCGGTTCCCAGCACGTCCCGGCGGTCCAGCGCCAGGGAATCGACGTAGAGGGGGGCCGGGAACACCGCCTCGGCCCCCGCAAGGTGCAGGTCCAGGCTGATCCCGTCCTCGCCGAACCCGAAGCCCACGGGCCGGCTCACCGGCAGCGCCAGATCGCCGCGGCGCACGCCCGAACCCTGGACGCGCACCGCCCCACCCAGGCCCAGCGCAAGCTCGCCCTCGCCGCACGCCGAGTCACAGCGAATCTCCACGCGCAGCAGCCGTTTGTCCGGATCGGCCCGCAGGCTCACCCTGCTTTCGGGGGGAACGGAAAGGCTCGTGAGCAGGATCGCTCCGCCCGGCCGCGCCTCGATGGACGCGCCGTACGACGTCCGTTCTCCGTCTACCCGCGGCTGCGGCGGCCAGTCGGAGATGCCGCCGGGCTGAACGCTTCCCGCCCGAGAGACGTTCGCCCGGCGCAGCGGGAGATCCGCCAGAACCAGCTGGACGTCCCGATCCGTCCTGAACTGCAGGTTGCTGGTGACGAGCTCCGCCGTGACCACGGTGGACGAGACGCGCTTGAGCGCCAGCGCCAGGGTGCCCAGGAGAAAGACGGCACCCATGCCGAAGGCGACCCTGCGAATGCGGCGCCGGGCGGAGCTCCGCGGCGGGAGCGGGGGATCGAGCGGACGCAGGCGCAGGTTCAGCCAGCCATCCGCCTGCGGAACGAGCTCCGCTTCGAGTCGATCGCGGTCGGCCACGAGGGAGGACGCGGGAAGGCGACGAACGGGTCGGCAGGGTCAAGGGACGGCGGTTCAGCGATGCAGGTACCAGATCTCGTCGGGCCACGTTCTGCCGTCCAGCAGCCCGGCGCTCAGCAGCACGTGGTACAGCCCGGGCCCGGCGGTGGGAATTCTGAACACCACCGGCTGCCGGGGATGGAACGGAGGCCGGAGCCGCCGCTCCCCCACCGGGATCTCCCGGCCGCCATCCACGCGCAGCACGGTCACCGTCAGGGACGACAGCTCCTCTTCGGGGAGCACGGTAAGCTGCGGTGGATTCGGTGAGGCTGCACCCGCGTCTACGCGTACCAGGAGGTACACGATCTGCGGCCGCCCGTAGACGGGCATTCTCGTCCAGCCCAGGATGCCCACCCGGTCCGCTCGCAGCCTGGCGTCCGCGGCGCCGTCCAGCGGCCAGCGGAACGACGTCTCCGCCGTGCCGAGCGGCGGCTTGTCCATCTGGTAGAGGAGGGCGGGGTCCAGCGACCTGACCCGCAGCGACACGTTTTCCGGAGCCGGCGGGGGCCACGAGAACGCGACCTGGCCCCCGGGACGCGCGTCGATGCGCGCCCCGGCTTCGGTCAGCGAGACGACGCGGAGAACGGTTCCGCCGTCGAGCTGCACGTACTTGCCTTCGCAGTACGCGCCGCGCGGCCTGTAGTAGTGGGGATCGTTCCGATTGACCTGAAGCGAGGGGCAGCGGGGCTGCGCGTGGGCAGCCGGGACCGCTGCTCCGGCGAGCGCCACGACGAACGC
>DASUVG010000221.1:0-11753 GCA_036379135.1 Longimicrobium sp. | reverse complement strand
AAAACCCGCTGCGCGGATGGTACTGCCGGGGCCACCCGGTGGGAGAGTACGGCGCCGCCGGCCTGTTATTGACGAACGCCCGCTCTGATCCTCAGTGATCAGGGCGGGCGTTCGTCGTTTCCGCTGGTTTCTCGGAGCATGGCGACTCCTTAAAGAATGGCCTCACACGGAGTCAACGGAGTAAGCGGAGTTTTCTCGTGCCGTTTCCTCGGGCTCTCACCAAGACAGGGCGGGGATGTCGGGAACGGGAGAGGGATGGAAGCGCGGCAGGGGGCCATCCGCGTTTGGGGGGGAGAATGTGGATCGGCGGATGATCTCCGCGGCGCGCGGGAGCAGGCCGATCACCACCTGACGCGCGATCTGGAGAACGGTCCGCGCGCTCCGCGATCAGGGGAGCGAAATACTTCCCCCCTTCCCAACGCTTGCAGCCGCGGCGCGAACACGTCCGCCCCACGCCGATCGGCTTCAATCGTGACCACTACGTCCCAATCGCGCGCCAATGGGGACAGCGGTGCGCACCTGGACGCGGTTCTGGAGCAGAAACCACACACGCGGTTGTGGCCGCAGGTGCGTGAACGTGGGTCACGGGTGACCCGATCTGCGGCTGGGGTGGGGAGACGGTGGGCAGATCGACGCCTTCTGCTGTGACATACTTGCCCCACAGACGGCCGAAGGGTATACTGCTGTCAGTAAGTGTCTTGATCTGGCGTCCGCTGGGACCTCTTACGCCCGCTCCTCTGGGGGCAACATCAATGAGTGACTCGACTAACACAGAATCCGCCATCACGGTTCTCATCTGCGACGATGAGGAGCTGCTGGTAAAGAGCTGCGGACAGATCCTCTCCAGCGAGGGGTACACCGTCTTTACCGAGGGGCGGGGGAAGAACGCGCTGGAGAACGTGCGCCGACACCGGCCGGACATCGTCCTTACGGACCTGATGCTGCCGGACATGGACGGGCTCACGCTGCTCAAGGAGATCAAGAAGCTGGCGCCCGAGACGCTGGTGGTGATGATCACCGGCTTCGCCACGGTGGACAGCAGCGTGGAGGCCATTCGCGCGGGGGCGTATGACTACATCCCCAAGCCGTTCACCGCCACGCAGCTGCGCATCCTCATCGGCCGCGCTGGGCAGCAGGTGCAGCTGGTGCGCGACAACGCCCACCTGCGCGACCAGCTCAAGAAGCACTACAGCTTCGAGAACATCATCGGCACCAGCGACAGCATTCAGAAGGTGTTCTCGGTGGTGTCGCGAGTGGCGCCCACCGACGCCAGCGTCTTCATCTCCGGCGAGTCGGGGACGGGCAAGGAGCTCATCGCGCGCGCCTGCCACGCCAACAGCCGGCGCTCGGACCGGGCGTTCATGGCCATCAACTGCGCCGCACTCCCTGACCACCTGCTGGAGTCGGAGCTGTTCGGGCACGAGAAGGGGGCGTTCACGGGCGCGGACAACCAGCGGCGCGGGCTGCTGGAGGTGGCGTCGGGGGGCACCTTCTTCATGGACGAGATCTCGGAGATGAGCATGGACCTGCAGGCCAAGCTCCTCCGCGTAATCCAGGAGCGGCGCATTCGCCGGGTGGGCGGCGAGAGCGAGATCCCCATCGACGTGCGCTGGGTGTCGGCCACCAACCGCGACCCGGAGCAGGCGGTGCGCGACGGCGCCCTGCGCCAGGACCTGCTGTACCGGCTGAACGTGGTCCCGGTCAAGCTTCCCCCGCTGCGGCAGCGGCGCGAGGACATTCCCGCGCTGGCGCAGCACTACCTCAAGCGGTACGGGCAGGAGTACGACCGCGGCAACCTGCGCTTCTCTCCCGAGGCGCTGCGGGTGCTGAGCGACTTTCACTGGCCGGGGAACGTGCGCGAGCTGCAGAACATGATGGAGCGCATCGTCTCGCTCTGCCTCCCCGGGCAGGAGATCACCGCCGAGGACCTGCCGGAGGAGCTGTCGATGCGCCCGGTGAACGGCCGGCCGCAGACCGCCTGGTCGGCCGATCAGCCGTTCCACGACGCCAAGAACGACGCCATCACCGTCTTCGAGAAGGAGTACCTGCGCGACCTGCTGCGCCGGCACAACGGCAACATCTCGCAGGCGGCGCGCACGGCCGGCATCGACCGCAAGACCATCCACCGCATGCTCACCAAGTACGACCTGGAGGGCCGCGAGGCCGCCTGGTAGCCGCTCAGGCGGATGATGAGAAGGCCGGAGCCGCTGATGCGCGGCTCCGGCCTTCTTCCATTCGTCTCCCGATGGATGGAGCCGGCCGGTGTCAGCCGCGCATCAGCGCCCGCGCCGCGGCCTGGGGATCGGCCGCGCGCATCACCGCGCCGATGACGGCCACGCCCGCCGCGCCCGCGTGGAGGACGGGCGGCGCGTTGTCGACCGTGATCCCGCCGATGCCCACGACGGGGATGCCCACCGCGGCCGCGACCTGCGCGATGCGATCCGTCCCGACGGCATCCCCCGCATCCGCCTTGCTCCCGGTGACGTACACCGGGCCCACGCCCACGTAGTCCGCCCCGTCCGCCTGCGCCTCGCGCGCCAGCTCCGCCGTCTCCGCCGACACGCCGAGCAGAAAGCCCGGCGGCGCGATCCGCCGTGCGGCGGCCACGGGAAGGTCGTCCTGCCCCACGTGCGCGCCGTCGGCCCCCACCGCCAGCGCCACGTCCACGCGGTCGTTGATGAACAGCAGCGCGCCCGCCGCCCGCGTCTCCGCCAGCAGCGCGCGGGCGGCCTCCGCCATCTCCCGCGCGGAGGCGTCCTTCATCCGCAGCTGGATGGCCGGCGCGCCGCCCCGCAGCGCCGCGCGAGCGACGTCGATGACCGTCCGCCCGGCGCCGCAGTCCGGGTCGGTGACCACGATCAGCCGCAGCCGGTCCCGCGGATCCACCGTCACCGGGCGGCGGGCTGCTGCTGGCGCTGCGCGCGCATCTCGGCGCGGTAGCGGGCCACCTCGCGCAGGTGCTCGTTGTACGTGCGGGTGAACACGTGCGTCCCGTTGGCGCGCGCGACGAAGAAGAGGAAGTCGTGCTCGGCCGGGTTCAGCGTGGCCTCGATGGCGCCGCGGCTGGGCGAGGCGATGGGCCCCGGCGGCAGGCCGCGGTTGCGGTAGGTGTTGTACGGGTCGTCCGCGGTCTGCTGGATGTGCCGGCGCAGCAGGCGGCGCTGGTGCTCGCCCAGGGCGTACTGCACCGTGGGGTCCGCCTCCAGCCGCATCCCGCGCTTCAGGCGGTTGTGGTACACGCGGGCGATGGTGGGCCGCTCGGTCCAAACCTTGGCCTCCTTTTCCACGATGGAGGCCAGCGTGACCACCTCGCGCTCGTTCATCCCCAGCGCCTGCGCCCGCTGGCGCATCTGCGGCGTCCAGGCGCGCCTGTACTGCCCCGTGAGCTCGCGCACGATCACGTCCAGCGACGCGCCGACGGGGAACACGTACGTCGCGGGATACAGGTACCCTTCCAGCGTGGGGCCGGGGACGCCGTACTTTGCCGCCTGGGCCGGATCCATCAGCCGGGAGAGGATGGAATCCGCCGGCAGCCGGGTCGTCTCGGCCAGGCGCGGGGCGATGCGGCGCAGCTCCCATCCTTCGGGGATCACCAGCCGCGTCTTCACCACGTCGCCCGTCGTCAGCTTGCGAAGGATGAGGTCGAAGGATGCCCCCGGCCGCACCTCGTAGACGCCCGGCTGCAGCTTGGCGGTCGCGCCCTTGATCCGCGCGACGGTCTTGAACATCCCCGTGCTGCCGATGACCTTGCGCTTCGCCAGCGTATCGGCCACGGCCGACATCCCCGACCCGCGCGGCACGGTGAAGCGCACCGGCTCCCCCTTCCCCTCGCCGCTTCCGCAGCCGGCAAGGGCAAGGAGCGCGAGGAGAGGGAACAGGGAGTAGGGAACAGGGAATCGCCGGCAGATCGGGATCATCTTCCTGCTCATTTGCTGCTCTCCGCCTCATTCGCCGCCTGGTTCCGCCGCAGGGCGAGGTAGCCTTCCAGGATCAGCGCCGCCGCCGTGGCGTCGATCATCCCCTTCCGCTCGCGCACGTTCTTCTTGAGCCCCATCCCCTGGATGGCCCGCTCCGCGCGCACGGACGACAGCCGCTCGTCCATCCACTGCACCGGCAGCCCCGTGCGCCGCGCCAGGTCGTCGCCGAACTGCCGCACCTCCGCCGCCCATGCGCCTTCCGCGCCGGACAGGTCCAGCGGGAGGCCGATCACCGCCTCGTCCGCCTCCTGCTCCTGCACGATCGCGGCGATCTCCGCCCACGGCGGCCGCTTGCCGGCGCGCCGCTGCAGCGTGGTGAGCGGCGAGGCGATGGTGCGCGTGGGGTCGCTGACCGCCACGCCGATGCGTCGCTCGCCGTAGTCGAAGGCAATGGTTCGGGACAAGGCAGTGCGTGAGTGCGGAAGTACGAAAGTACGAAAGTACGGAGTACGAGAGTACGAAATGCGAACGGCCCGCGCGAGGGGCGGGCCGTTTCTGCTGCTCGAGAATGTTGCCGCGAGGGCAGGGGCTCGCCGACGGAGATCGAACTGCGCCCGACGCGGCCCCCTCTCCGCCGGCCCCTCTCCCCCGCTGCGCGGGAGAAAGGGGAGAATTCGATCGCGCTACGAAGGGCTTTCGTGTCGTTCTCTCTCCCCACGCAGTTTGTGGGGGAGGGCCGGGGAGGGAGGCGGCCCACCATCCCGCACCCCGACTTCCCGTTCACCCGTTCACCCGTTCACCCGTTCACCCGTTCACCCGTTCACCTAACCCAGCCGCGCGACCGCCTCCTCGACGGACGCGCCGCCGCGGACGTGCTCGTACACCTGGCCCAGCACGTCGCCGCGGGCAAAGACCAGGCGCGTGCGGTCCGCCGAGCCGCTGGGCACCTCCATAACCGCCACGCCGGCGCCCGCCAGCCGCTCCAGCAGCGCGGAGAACAGCCCGGTGCTCAGGTGCGCGCCGCGGGGACCGCCGCCCGCCTCGCTCTCCACCCACCCCGTCAGCTCCAGCACGCCCACGGCCGGATGCAGGTCGCGGAACTCCAGCGAGCCCCAGCCGCGGTCGCGGAAGAAGGTGGCGGCCGCGCGCCAGAACTCCGCCGGGTCCAGCGCGCCCCACTCCGCGCCGCCGTAGTCGCGCGACAGCCGCTCGTGCAGGCCGCCGTACACCTCGTCGCCCAGCTCGTAGCCGATCTGCCGCAGCACGTTCACGGCGTCCATCGGCTCGCGGTCGCCCACCACGAAGCGGCGGACGGTGCCCAGCAGGCCGGCGGGCACCTGAAGAAAGCGCGCGGGGGCGGTCGTGGTCATAGCAGTTCCGTTTGGAGGGGTTCTTCCGCGGGGAGCTCGGCGGAGTCTGCGGCTTCGGCGGGGGATGAGGATGCACCCGGCGTCCCGGGAAGCGCAAGCAGCGCAGCCTCGGACAGCTCCGAGACCCCCAGCTCGCGCGCCTTGGCGAGCTTGGAGCCGGCGTCCTCTCCCACCACCAGGTAGTCCGTCTTCTTCGTCACGCTGCCGGTCACGCGGCCGCCGCGCTCCTGGATGAACGCCTCGATCTGCGGGCGCGACATCGTGGGATGCGTGCCGGTGATGACGAAGGTCCTGCCCGTGAACGGCCCCTCGGCCGGTTCGGACCGCTCCTCCGTCATCTTCACGCCCGCGGCGGCGAGCTTGGCGACGACCTCCTGGTTGCGCGGCTCGGCCATCCAGGCGTGCAGCGCCGCCGCCATCGTGTGGCCGATGGTGTGGACGGCCTCGATCTCCTCCGTCGACGCGGCCATCAGGCGCTCCATGCTGCCGAAGTGCCGCGCCAGCGTCTGCGCCGCGATCTCGCCCACGTGGCGCACTCCGAGTCCAAAGAGCACGCGGGCCAGCCCCTGCTGCCTGGACGCGTCGATCCCGTCCAGCAGGTTCTTGGCGGACTTCTCCTTGAAGCCCTCCAGCGTCAGCAGCTGCTCGTCCGTCAGCGTGTAGATGTCGCCGACGTCGTGCACCATGCCGCGCTCCAGGAGCGTCGCGATCGTCCGCTCTCCCAGGCCGCGGATGTCCATCGCGCCGCGCGAGACGAAGTGCACGATGCCCCAGTAGATGCGCGCCGGGCAGGCGCTGTTGGGGCAGTAGGTCATCGCCTCGCCCTCCGGCCGCTCCGCCGGCGTTCCGCACCCCGGACAGACCGTCGGCAGGGTGTACGGCTCGGCGCGGACCTGCCCCTCCTCCAGCACCGGACCAACGATCTGGGGGATGACCTCGCCGGCGCGCTTGATGATGACCTTCTCGCCCTCGCGGATGTCCTTGCGGCGGATGTCGTCCTCGTTGTGCAGCGTCGCCTGCCGCACCACCACCCCGCCCACCTCCACGGGCTCCAGCTCCGCGTAGGGGTTCAGCGCGCCCGTCCGCCCCACGTTGATCCGGATCTTCTTCAGCGTGGTCACCGCCAGGTCCGGCGCGTACTTGTACGCCGTGGCCCAGCGCGGCTCGCGGCCGCCGACGATGCCCAGCTCCTCGTGCAGCGCCAGCGGGTTCACCTTCACCACCGCGCCGTCCACCTCGTAGTCCAGCTCCGCGCGCCGCCCCTCGAACTCGTGCACGAAGGCGAGCACCGCCTCCAGGTCGGCGCAGGGGCGCGCCAGCGGGTTCACCGGCAGCCCCCAGGCGCGCAGCGTCTCCAGCAGCTCCCACTGCGTGGCGAAGGGAAGCGGGTCGCGCCCCTCCGTCTCGATGGCGTAGGCGAAGAAGCGCAGCGGCCGCGACGCCGTGACCGCCGGGTCCAGCTGCCGCAGCGACCCCGCCGCCGAGTTGCGCGGGTTGGCGAACGTGGCCTGCCCCTCCGCCGCGCGCCGCTGGTTGAGCTGCGTAAAGCCGGCTACGGACATGTAGACCTCGCCGCGGACCTCCATCCGCCGCGGCACCGGCGGCCCGCCGCTCCGCAGCCGCAGGGGGATCTCGCGGATCGTGCGCAGGTTGCGCGTCACGTCCTCGCCGATCGTCCCGTTGCCGCGGGTAGCGCCCTTTACCAGCAGACCGTCCTCGTACGTCAGCGCGATGGCCAGCCCGTCGATCTTGGGCTCGCAGACGTAGCCCGCCGTGCGCACCTCGTCGGCGATGCGCGCGTTGCGGGTCTCCCAGGCGCGCAGCTCGTCGTCGCCGAACGCGTTGTCCAGCGACAGCATGGGCGCCAGGTGCTCCGTCTTCTCCAGCTTGCTGGCGGGCTCCGCGCCCACGCGCAGGGTGGGGGAGTCGGCCGTGCGCAGCTCGGGGTGCGCCGCCTCGATCTCGCGCAGCTCCCGGAACAGCCGGTCGTACTCCTGGTCGCTCAGGACGGGCGCGTCCAGGACGTAGTACTCGTGGTTGGCGCGCTCGATGGCCTCGCGCAGCTCTCCGGCGCGCGCGGCCATGGCGGGTGGAGCGGGTGGGGTCATTCCGCGGCGGGTGCGGTCTGGGAGGCGCGGACCACCTTGTTGCGGCCGCCGTGCTTGGCCTCGTACAGCGCCGCGTCGGCAGCCTTCAGCAGCGCCTCGGGGCCGTCCACGCCCTCGTGGAGCGAGGCCACTCCGCAGGAGACGGTCATCCGGATCTCGGTGGCGCCGTCGCGGAACAGGTGCTCCTCCACGGCCTTGCGCACGCGCTCGGCGAAGTTGGCGGCCGGCTCCTCGTCCGTCTCGGGAAGGATGGCGATGAACTCCTCGCCGCCGTAGCGCCCCACCATGTCGATCTCGCGCGCCGTGTCCTGGATGATCTGCGCCGTCTCGAACAGGATCACGTCGCCGGTGGGGTGGCCGTACGTGTCGTTGATGTTCTTGAAGCGGTCCAGGTCCATCATCACCACCGCGATGCTCTCGCCCGTGCGCGCGGAGCGCTCGAACTCGTCGTGCAGCAGCTGGTGCACGTGGCGGTGGTTGAAGAGCTCGGTCAGGCCGTCGGTGATGGAGAGCTTCTTGAGCCGCTTGTTGGCCAGCTCCAGCTCGCGGTTCTTCTGGTCCAGCTCGTCCTGCAGCGTCTTGATGCGCAGCATGGCCCGCACCCGGGCCTCGAGCTCGCGAAAGTTGTAGGGCTTGCTGATATAGTCGTCGGCGCCGCTCTCCAGCCCCTGCACCACGTCGTCGGCCTCGCTTAGCGCGGTGACCAGGATGATGGGGATGAAGGGGAGCGAGTCGTCCTCCTTGATGCGCCGGGCCACCTCGCGGCCGTCCATCCCCGGCATCATCACGTCCAGCAGGATCAGGTGCGGCGGCGTGTCGGCCACGGAGGCCAGCGCCTCTTCGCCGTTGGTGGCGGTGACCACCTGGTACCCGCGGGACGAAAGTCGCGCATCCAGGATGTCGACGTTGTCGGGCACGTCGTCCACCACCAGGATGCGCGTGGAGCCCGTATCCGGGCCCGTCTGAGCCGTCAAGCGTTGGCCTCCCGCCCGGAGCCGATGAACTTCTCCACCTCGGCCACCACCCGCCGGGGCTCGCAGGGCTTGGCAAGGTACCCGTCGCACCCCACCTCCTGGGCCTTGGCGCGGTCGGTGGCCAGCGCGTGGGCGGTCAGGGCGATGATGGGGATCTGCGAGGTGGCCGCGTCGCCCTTGAGGATGCGCGTGGCCTCCCACCCGTCGATGATGGGGATGGAGATGTCCATCAGGATCAGGTCGGGATGGTCCTCGCGAGCCATTCGCACGCCGTCCTCGCCGTTGCGCGCCTCGATCACCTGGTATCCAAAGTGCTCGAGGATGGTGCGGTAGACGGTGCGGTTGTCCTCGTTGTCCTCCACGAGGAGCACCGTCTTGCTGGAGTCCGCCATGCGGATGTGCCTCCTGAACGGTATCGTCTTCGGGCCCCGGCGGCGCGGTCCGGTGGCGCGCGAAGGGCAGAGGGATAATAATACCCCCCGGGTTCCCCCGTGCAAGGCTGCTCGGCGCTCCCATGCGGCCCATCGTGCCGCGGCCCGGATGGCACGACCGTTGCCGCCCCCGCCGCGAGCCGCATCCTTCTGCCCCACAGGACTTTCCGAATGCAATACGAAGAGCAGGCCCGGCGGCTGGGCATCCTGGGCGGGTTCGCCCTGGGGATCGCCGTGGGCACGGGCGTGGCGCTGCTGATGGGCGGCCCCCGCGGCGCCCCCGGCTCCGCCGCCGTCAAGCGCGCCCGGCGGGCGCGGGCGTCACGCGGCCGGCGCCTGGAAGGGTCGGGCGGCGGGGCCGCCGGGCGGGTGGCGAAGCGCAAGTTCAAGCTGTAGGGGACAGCGCGCGGTGAACGGGTGAACGGGTGAACGGGAAGGTTGGGTGCGGGATGGTGAGCCGCCCCCCTCCCCGGCCCTCCCCCACAAACTGCGTGGGGGAGGGAGGTGCGACGCACCTTCCGAAGCTCGATCGAATTCTCCCCTCTCCGCGAGGAACGAGCGGGGAGGGGCCGGGGGAGGGGCCCCGCGCCCGGCGCAGCTGGATGTCCGTCGACGAGCTTCGAACCCCGTGGCAGGATCTGTGATCGAAAGCACACCAGAAGGGCGGCGGCGGGGGCCGCCGCCCTTTCGTTTGAACGACGATCCGGGAGTCTGATGCCGATCCACCCGCAGGAGCTGGAGCCGCTGTACCGGCGGCTGTTCGCCGAGCGGCGGTTCGTGGTGGTGAGCAACCGCGAGCCGTACGAGCACAGGTGGTCCAGGGAGGTGGGCGAGATGGAGATCGGCCGCCCCGCCGGCGGGCTGACCTCCGCGCTGGACCCGCTGCTGCAGGCGCTGGGCGGGATGTGGGTGGCGTGGGGCTCGGGCGAGGCGGACGCGGACGCGGTGGACGACGGCGACCGCGTGCAGGTGCCGCCGGAGAACCCCCGCTACACGCTGCGGCGGGTGTGGCTCACCCACACGGACATCCACCGCTACTATCTGGGGTTCGCCAACCAGTTCCTGTGGCCGCTGTGCCACCTGCGTCCTGCCCTTACGCGCGTCCGCGCCCATAACTGGGAACGCTACCGCCGCGTGAACCGCCGCTTTGCCGATGCGGTGCTGGACGAGGTGCGCGGCAAGCAGGCGGCGGTGTGGATCCAGGACTACCACCTGGCGCTGGCCCCCCTGGCCATCCGCGACCGGCGGCCGGACCTGACGCTCGCGCACTTCTGGCACATCCCCTTTCCACCGTTCGACATCTTTCGTCTCGCGCCGCAGGCGTCCTACCTGCTGCGGGGGATGCTGGCGAACGACCTGATGGGGTTCCACCTGCCGATGCACGCGGACAACTTTCTGCGCTGCGCGCGGCGGCTCGCGGGGGCGGAGGTGGACTGGGAGGCGCGGACGGCGACGCTGGACGGCCACACCTGCCACGTGGGCGCGTTCCCCATCTCCATCGACGTGGACCAGTTCCGCGAGGCGGCCACGGTGGACGGAGCGGACGAGCAGATGCGGCGCATCCGCGAGCGGTACGCGCCGCGGGGCGGGCGCATCGGCGTCGGCGTGGACCGGCTGGACTACAGCAAGGGGCTGCCGGAGAAGTTCAAGGCGCTGGAGTTCCTGTGGGAGCGCTACCCCGAGCACCGCGAGCGCTTCACCTTCATCCAGGTGGCGGTCCCCAGCCGCAGCGACATCGAGGCGTACGACGAGCTGGCGCAGAAGGTCGACGGCCAGGTGCGCGAGATCAACGAGCGCTTCGGCACGGCGGGGTGGCGGCCCATCCACCTGATCAAGCAGTCGCTGGATGTGGACCGGCTGGCCATCCTGTACCGGCTGGCGGACGTGTGCATCGTCAGCTCGCTGCAGGACGGGATGAACCTGGTGGCCAAGGAGTACGTCGCCAGCCAGGTGGACCGCACGGGAGTGCTCCTCCTCTCCGAGTTCGCGGGCGCGGCGGAGGAGATGGTGGATGCCACCCTCATCAACCCGTACGACCCCGAGGCATGCGCCCTCGCCGTCCGCGACGCCCTCACGCTGCCCGCGGACGAACGCGCCGCGGCCATGCAGCGCCTGCAGGAGTCGCTGACCACCATCTACGACTGGATGCACGACATGTTCACCGCGTGGGGCGCCGTGGTGCGCGGCGATCCCGCCCTCTCCGCCCCTCCCCCGGCGGAGGACGACGTGGAGCTGCTGGAGGACGAGCTGTACGCGGACGCGCTGGAGCGCGGATCCGGCTCGCAGCTTCCGACGGGATAGGGAAGATCACGCGGAGGACGCGGAGGAACGAATAGAGGACGCGGAGAGGGCTCGCCTCCGCGTCCTCTCGTCGTTCCTCGCGTTCTCCGAAGGCGAATGCTGCCGATCTCCACGGCTCCTTCCGAAGCGGATCCGCGAAGGCGTATCGGGACCGGCAGGAGGAAGGCGGGCGCAGTGAGGGCTCATGAGGATTTTTTGGGAAACATGGGCCCTCGCCGCGTGGGCTGGGCACGGGGCGGGCCGGAGCGATGGAGGCGGACGAGATGATTCAGGTTATACCAAATCCGGGAAAAGAATGTGACTTCTGAGGGAGCGCACGCGCAGATCCTGCCGCCTGCACTGACTCCAGCGCGCGACCTTAGGGACCTCCTCTCGGCTGCGCGGGGGCAGGATCAGGGGCGCGGAACCAGCCCCTTCGTTCTGCTGGCGAGGTCCTTCGGTCGGCGCGCCGGGTTCCCGGTCGAGGCACCGTTCAGCGCGGCGCCTCCCTCAGGAAGTCATGCACTCGATTGGCCGAATCTGGTATCAATCAAATCAGACCGTGGAGACGGCTGAGGTTCACCCGCTCACCCGCTCACCCGCTCACCCGCTCACCCGCTCACCCGCTCACCCGCTCACCCGCTCACCCGCTCACCCGCTCACCCGCTCACCC
>DASUVG010000220.1:0-28737 GCA_036379135.1 Longimicrobium sp. | reverse complement strand
CAGGGAGCCATCCGCATTTTTTTCTGGAACACCTTTCCCGCCGCAGCGCCCCGCAGCCCACCATTCCGGCTTCACCCGATGCGCGATCCCGCGAACCGTCCCCCTCGCGCGAACTTCTGCGGGAACGCCCCCCGGCCTTCTCGCGGGCCCAGGCTTCGCCAGATCGCGCATCGGGTGTTCGTGGAGGCCGGCTCCGCTGCGCTTGCGGCAGGAGGTCGGCGCCAGGCTGGGGACGAGGATGGCGGGATAGGTATCTCCCGGAAAAATTCTCATGACCCCCTGCCGCGCTTCCCTCCCTCTGCCGTTCCCGACGCGTCCACACACGCGTGGAGCAACCCCCAGCCGCCGCCGTGCCCTGACACCCTTCCACTGCATCGCGGGTCATCTCGCCCCCGGAGAGCGCGACCGCAGTTTGCAACCAGATCCGCGATGAACCCAAAAATGCGGATGCCCCCCTGCCGCGCTTCCACCTCTCTCCCGTTCCCGACACTCCACGGGATCGTGCCTCGCCGACCGGCGCGCCATGCCTCCGCTCACCAGGACCGGGCTTCCGACCGCGAGGCCAGAGGAAACGGCACGAGAAAACTCCGCTAACTCCGCTGACTCCGTGTGAGGACCATTCTTTTTGGCAGATCCCGCAGGAGCCCGCGGAATCAGCCCTCGGCGCGCGGGCCCAGGGGCTCGCGGTAGAGCGCTTCCAGCACGTCCACCGCCGCCTCGGAGCTGTAGGAGCCGGCCAGGGTGCGCGCTCCCTCGCTCATCGACTGCCACAGGCCCGGCGTCTCCCAGATGCGGCGCGCGGCGGCCACGCACGAGTCCACGTCGTGGAACGCGGCGCCGGCGCCGGCCTCCTCGGCGATCCCCAGCATGTTGCCGAACGAGCCGTCCAGCAGCATGGGCACGCCCATGGCCATGTAGGAAAAGAACTTGTTGGCCGACGCGATGCGGTTGATCCCCGTGGGGAGCTTTTCCGCGATCGCCAGCGTGAGCCCCAGCCCGCCCGGGCCCACCGAGCGCAGCAGCTCGGCGTCGCCCTGGTAGCGGCCGTGAAAGTCCACCTGCCCCTCCACGCCGCGCGCCCGCGCGTACGCCTTGAGCTCCGCCGCGTAGTCCGGCTCCGTCAGGTCGCCGAAGATGGCGAACTCCGCGTCCATCCCGCCCTCGCGCAGCCGCGCCAGCACTTCGATCACGAACTCCAGCCGCCGGATGCGCATCACGTGCCCCGCCCACACCAGCTGCGGGCGGAACTCGCGCCGGCCGAACGCCGCGGCGGACGAGGGTGCGTCGCGCACGTTCTGCACGACCACCGTGCGGCGGATCCCCAGCTCGCGCTGCGTCCACTCCGCCTGCCCGGGCGAGATGCAGACCGCCACGTCCACCGCGCGCGCCATGCGCCGCAGCCGCGCCATCCACGCCCGCAGGTCCAGCGCGTACAGCGCGGGGACGTTGCGCACCGCCGCCGCCACCTCGTCGGGGATCCAGTCGTGGTAGTCGAAGACGATGCGGGCGCGGGGGAGCACCCGGCGCACCCGGGCGGCGATCATCAGCCCCAGGATGCCGGACTCGTGCACGTGCACCACGTCGGGCGCCAGCGCCAGCGCCTGCCGGGCGATCCGGCGGGCGTACACGTACCGCCCCAGCCGCGCCACGCCGCGCACCCGCGGCCACTCCGGCAGCTGAACCAGCTCCACCTGCCCGCCCAGCCGGGCGCGCGCCCGCTCCACGTCCGCCGGGCGGGTGGCGGCGAGCATGGCGTGGTCCAGCGCCAGCACGCACTGGTGCACGCGCCGCCCCGCCTGGGCGGTGCGCAGCACGCGCTCGTCCCACACGTTGTGCCCGGGGGCCACCAGCAGCAACCGGGTGGCCGGCGCCTGCGCGGCGCCCCTCACGAAAGCCAGTGCCTGTGCCACAGCGCAAAGTTCATCAGGTACCAGGCCTGGCTCCCCAGGCCGCGGTCCAGCAGCCGCCGCACCTCGCCCGCGTCCAGGAACTCCGTCTGCTCGCAGAACGCGTCCAGGTCGCGCCGCATCTGCGGGCCCAGCCGCTCGAAGAACCACTCCTCCATCGGCACGCCGAACCCCTGCTTCCTGCGGTCGATGGTCTCGTCGGGGATGATGCCGCGCACCGCCTTCTTCAGGATGTGCTTGAGCGTGCCGTTGCGCGTCTTTACCGCCTCGGGGATCCCCAGCGCCAGCTCGACGAGCTTGTGGTCCAGGAAGGGCACGCGCCCCTCCAGGCTCACCCCCATGCTCATCTTGTCCACCCGCATCAGCAGCAGCTCGGGCAGGCGCAGGTTGAGGTCGGCGTACGTCATCCAGTTCAGGTGCGAAGGCTCGCGCGCCTTGGCCATGAACCGCTCGCGCGTGGGGCGCACCGCCTCCCACGAGCTGAAGCCGCGAAAGCGCTCGCGCAGCGCGGGGTGCAGCAGCCGCCGCTTCTGGATCTCGCTGAACGCCTCGATCCCGCTCCAGAAGATGGGCTGGCCGCGCCCCGCGCGCCGCAGGTACTCCGTGCGCATGTTGTCGCGCGTCCGCGGGTGCAGCTTGAGCATCTGCACCCCGGCGCTCTTCACCGCGCCCACGGGCACCCGGTCGCTCCAGCGCTGCAGCCGCAGCATCTGCTTCCACCCCGGGTATCCCCAGAACAGCTCGTCGGCCCCCTCGCCCACCTGCGCCACGATCACGCCGTTGTCGCGCGCCAGCTTGCTGACGTAGTAGACGGGCACGCACACCGGGTCGGCGATCGGCTCGTCCTGCAGGTGGATCATCCGCGGCAGAAAGTCGATGGCGTCGTCCGCGCTCAGCCGCAGCTCGTGGTGGTCGGCCCCCACCCGCCGGGCCATCTCCCGCGCGTACCCCGTCTCGTCCGGGTAGCTGGGGTTGTTCCCCTCGTAGCCGATGCTGAACGTCTGCACCGGCTTGCCCTCGCCCTCGGAGAAGAGGGCAGCGTTGGTGCTGCTGTCGATGCCGCCGGAGAGAAAGACGCCCACCGGCACGTCGCTCACCTTGCGCAGCTTTACCGCCGTGCGGAGCGTGTCCAGCACCTGCTCGGCGATCTCCTCCTCCGACGCGCCGGACAGGTCGGGCGCATGGTCCAGCGGGTCCCACCAGCGCTCCACGCGCACGTCGCCGTTCTCCCGCGCGCGCAGCCAGCACCCCGCGGGCAGCTTCTGGATCCCGGCGAAGATGGTCTGCGGGGCCGGCGTGGTGAGAAAGGAGAGGAAGTGGTAGAACGCCTCCTCGTCCACCCGCCGCGCCTGCTCGGGGTCCGCCAGCAGCGCCTTGATCTCCGAGGCGAAGACCAGGCGGCCGTGGTGCACGGTGTGGTACAGGGGCTTGATCCCCACGCGGTCGCGCACCAGCCACAGCTCGCGGGTGCGCGCGTCCCACAGCGCGAAGCCGAACATCCCTCGAAAGCGGTGCAGGCAGTCGATCCCCCACTCCTCGAAGGCGTGCAGGATCACCTCGCTGTCGGAGTGGTCCGTGCGCCAGCGGTGGCCGCCCATCCGCTCCAGCTCCGCGCGGATCTCGGCGTGGTTGTAGATCTCGCCGTTGAAGACCAGCCACAGCGTGCCGTCCTCGTTGCACATGGGCTGGTTGGCGGCCTCCGACAGGTCGATGATCGACAGCCGCCGGTGCCCCAGCCCCACGCGCCGGTCCTCCGACACCCACACCCCCACGCCGTCGGGGCCGCGGTGCGCCATGGTGTCGCGCAGCCGCGCCACGTACTCGGGCGTCACCTGAAAGGGCGCGCCCTCCAGCGCCATCACTCCGTTGATTCCGCACATGGCCGGTCAGCCTCCGCGCGAGGGGGCGGTGCGGATGCGGCCGCGCGTCACGCCGCCCCCTCCGCGCGCCGGGCGTCCGCGGGGGCGATCTGCGCCTCCACCGCGAACGCGATCTCCATGGCCTGCAGCTGCTGCCAGAGGGGGATGGGCCAGGGGCCGCCGCCGCGGATGGCCTCGCCGAACGCCCGCAGCTCGTCCTTCTGCCCCTTGTCCGCGCCGCGCAGGGTGATCCCCGCCGCGCGCGAGCCGGCCACCGACAGCGTCAGGTAGTCGTCCAGCGACGCCACCACCCCGTCGGCGAACAGCTCCATCCGCTCCTTGGGGTGCTGCGACGAGCCCAGCGCCGTGTAGGTGAGCGCCGCCACCGAGCCGTCCTGGAATCCCACCGTGGCCACGAAGTTGTCGCGGGCGCCGTAGTACCCCGTGCGCGGCACGATCGCCCGCGCGGAGACGGAGGCGACGGGGCTGTCCGCCAGGTAGGTGAACAGGTCGTAGATGTGGCACGCCTCGCCGATGTTGCGCCCGCCCCCCTCCGGCCCGTGCACCCAGTGGTCCAGGGGGATGTGCCCGGCGTTCATCCGGTAGTCCATCATCATGGGGTTGGACCGGCCGCGCACCAGCTCCGCCAGCCGCCGGCCGAACGGCGAGAAGCGGCGGTTGAACCCCGTCAGCAGCACCGGCCTGGCGTCCCCCCCGTCGCCGTAGAAGGCGCGAAAGCGGTCCAGCTCCGCCGGGGTCAGCGCCATGGGCTTCTCCAGCAGCACGTGCTTGCCGGCCGCCAGCGCCTGCAGCGCCATCTCCGCGTGCAGGTGGTGGCGCGTGGCGATGATCACCGCGTCCACCGCCGGGTCGTCCAGCACATGGGCAAAGTCCGTGGCCGCGTACGCCGCGCCGAACTCCTTTGCCGTGGTCGACGCGTTGTGCCCCGTCCGGCTGACGATGGCCTGCAGGTGAAAGAGGTCGCCCAGCGCCTGCAGGTTGGGCAGGTGCATCGCCCGGGCGAACGCGCCGGCGCCGACCACCGCCATCCCGATGCGCCCCGCCCTGCGCGGCGCGGCCTGCGGGTTGGGCACCACGCGCGCCGGGGGCCCGGCGGCCGCGGACTGCGGGTATTCGAGAAGGACCATCAGCGGCTTGGCGCCCGGCTGCTCCAGCCGCGCGTACGCCTCTTCCGCGCGCGCCACGGGATAGCTCGCTTCCACCAGCGGCCCCACGCGGACGCGCCCGTCGGCCATCAGCCGCAGGTACTCGGCCAGGTTGCGGTTCTCCGTCCAGCGGACGTAGGCCACGGGGTAGTCCAGCCCCTCCTCCTCGTAGCGCGCGTCGTAGCGGCCGGGGCCGTAGGAGGTGGAGACCAGAAAGTCCAGCTCCTTGGCGTAGATGTCGGCCCGGTCGATGTCCAGCCCCACGTCGCCGACCAGCACCACGCGCCCCTTGCGCCGGCACATGCGAAAGGCGGTGGAGAGCACCTCGCTCCCCGGCGCGGCGGCGGTGATGATCACCCCGTCGGCGCCGATTCCGTCCGTGAGCCTGGAGACCTGGTCCACCTCGCGGCCGCCCTCCGGCTGCAGCCCCAGGTCCATCCCCAGCGCCAGCGCCTGCTGCACGCGCGCCGGGTCGGTGTCGGTGCCGATCACGCGGCAGCCGCTGGCGCGCAGCAGCTGGGCCGTCAGCTGCCCCAGAATGCCGAGGCCCACGACGACGAAGCTCTCGCCCAGCGTGGGGTTGGCGCGGCGGACGCCCTGCAGGGCGATGGCGCCCAGCGTGACGGTGCTGGCGTGCGCCATCTCCACCCCCTCGGGGACGGCGACGACGAGGTTGCGGGGGACGCTGATGTACTCGGCGTGGTGGGCGCTCTGGGCGCCGGCGCAGGCCACGCGGTCGCCCGGGCGCAGGTCGTCGATCCCCTCGCCCACCTCCACCACGACGCCCGCGGCGGAGTAGCCGGTGGGGAGGGTGGCGCCCACGGTGCGGCGCACGGTGTCGCGCGTCTTCGCCAGGCCGTCGCGGGCCACCATCTCCGCCACCTGCTTGACCTTGGCGGGCTGCTTCATCGCGCGCTTCCACAGCGGCGCGCCCGTGGCGCGAATGCCGCTCATCTCCGTGCCGATGGAGATGCACGAGTGCAGCACGCGCACCAGCACGCGCCCCGGCTCCACCTGCGGCGCCGGAACCTCGTCCACCATGGCCCGGCCCTTCTGCACCAGTACCTGCTTCATGTGCTCACGCTGCTTTCCTCGAACTCCGATGTATTCTTCGCCGCGCCGCCGCGGTGCGCCCCACGCCGACCTCGCTGCCGTGCCGTCGCAACCCCGCCCTCGCGCTGTGTATCCGCGTTTTTCGCATGCACCTCACCCGCCACCCACGCCCACCCCGCCGTCGTGCCGTCGCAACCCTGCCCTCGCGGTGTGTATCCGCGTTTTTTCGCAGGCACCTCACCCGCCACCCACGCCCACCCCGCCGCCGTGCCGTCGCAACCCTGCCCTCGCGGTGTGTATCCGCGTTTTTTCGCAGGCACCTCACCCGCCATCCGGGCGACGATCCACGTCCGCCTGAGCCGCATCGGTCCGGCATCCGCATCCAGTCCGACAGCAACCGCGCGCCGCCGCAATCCATCCCGCGGGCGGACGGTTCGCCGGATCGCGCATCAGGGGGTCCGCGCGGCTGAATGCATCACGCTCCGACGAGCATCCTGCATCCACCTGCGTCTCCGGCCGGACTCCGACCCGCCCGGACGCCGTCGTCCAGGCAGTCCTCGCGTCGTCGATCCGCGTCTTCCGCAGGCATCCGACCCCGCCGTCCGCGCGCCGGAGCCGGCGGACGGCTTCACCTGATGCGCGTCCGTTTCAGGAGTCCGCGCCACGCGCTGACGTCGAAGAGCAGATGGTGATCGGCCAGTCCTGCATCGACGGACGATTCACGGGATCGCGGATCAGAGGGCCGAGCGGCTGGATGGACGATGCTCCTCGAGTAGCGGACGCCCCTAATCCTCCTCCGAAAAAACGCGGATGGCCCCCTGCCGCACTCGGCCAATCCGCCGTTCCCGACGCTTCGCGATCGTCGCGCGGACGACGATGCGGGGGGTGGAGCCGTCGCACTCCCCGGCGCAAAAACCGACGGCTGCGCCTGCGACGCAGCCGTCCGGGTACACGGTCGAGACCCCGCGGGTCCCGTGCGCGCGCGATGCGCCAATCTACCGCCGCGCCGGCTCCGCGCAACCGTCACCGCGGTCGCGCCCGTGAACCAGCAGCGACGCCACCCGCTCCGCCGCCGTGCCGTCGCCGTACAGGCTCCCCTCGCGGCCGCGCGTGCCCAGCGCGCCCAGCACCGCATCCGCCACCGCGGAAGCGGACAGCGGCGGGGCCAGGCGGTTCCATCCCGCCTCCACCAGCTCCACCCACTCCGTCTCGTCGCGCAGCGTCACGCAGGGAACTTCGTAGAAGTACGCCTCCTTCTGCACGCCGCCGGAGTCGGTGGCCACCAGCCCCGCGTGCTTCTCCAGCATCAGCATGTCCAGGTACCCCAGCGGCTCGATGAGCCGCAGCCGCGGCGAGGCCGCGCGCAGCCCCAGGCGCTCCAGCGCCCCCGCCGTGCGCGGGTGCAGGGGGAGCACCACCGGCACCTGCTCTGCCACCGCCGCCAGCCCCTCGAAGACCGCCGCCAGGCGGACGGGATCGTCCGTGTTCTCCGCGCGGTGCACCGTCGCCAGCACGTAGCCGCCGGGCTCCACCCCCAGCTGGCGGAGGATGCGGCTCTCCGCCTCTGCCCGCGCGCCGAAGGCCAGCGCCGCGTCGTACATCACGTCGCCCACCAGGTGCACCCGCGCGCCGTCGATCCCCTCCACCCGCAGGTTCTCCACCGCCGCCGCCGTGGGCGCCAGCAGCAGCTCCGCCGCGTGGTCCGTCAGCACGCGGTTGATCTCCTCGGGCATGCGCCGGTTGAACGAGCGCAGCCCCGCCTCCACGTGCGCAACGGGGATGTGCAGCTTGACCGCCGCCAGGGCGCCCGCAAGGGTGGAGTTGGTGTCGCCGTACACCAGCACCCGGTCCGGCGCCTCGTCCAGCAGCACCCGCTCCACCGCCTCGAGCATGCGCCCGGTCTGCGCGCCGTGCCCGCCCCCCGCGACACCCAGGTGGTGGTCGGGCGGGGGGATGTCCAGGTCCGCGAAGAACACGTCGGACATGTTGGCGTCGAAGTGCTGGCCCGTGTGCACCAGCACCTCGCGCACCCCGGGCTCCTTTCGCAGCTGCCGCGACACCGCGGCGACCTTCACGAACTGGGGGCGCGCCCCTACGATGGTGACGATGCGCAAACGAGAATGCCTTGCCTGTGGTCAATCCGCCGCGGGCCGCCGGCCGCGGCCCGTGCATCCCGCCTCCTTGCATCCGCCGCGCCGCGCCCGCTGCAGGAGCATGACGAACGGGGCGACCGGGTCTGCATCGACCGCGGCCGCCGCTGGGTATCCCTTCGCCCTCGCCGGCCGCGCGCCGGCGCCGGAGACGTCAGGCCTGGGGCGGGATGCGGTAGCGCACGGCCCAGATCCGCGTCGACAGCACGCCGCCCACGCGGCGTGTGACGTAGTACACGGTGAGCAGCGAGCCGTCCTGCAGCTGCACCGTGCTGGGGTAGCCGCAGTCCTCCGTCTCGGAGTCGTCGGCCAGCACCCCCTCCACCTCCTCCTGCCAGCTGCGCCCCTCGTCGGTGCTCAGCGCGTAGCGCACGCCCATACGGTCGCGCCGGTAGCCGCGGGTGAGCAGCACCCGGCCGTCGTCCAGCCGCAGCAGGTGCGGCGGCACGCCCCACAGCCCCGGCTTGCGCGGCTGCGACCAGGTGCGCCCGCCGTCGCTGGACGCCGACTCGCGCAGGTAGCCGTCCTCGGAGCGGAACACCGCCAGCAGCCCGTCGCCGATCGCCAGCAGCGCCGTCTCGTTGTAGTCCGCCGACTGGTCGCGGTCGCGGGCGATCTGCCCGCCGTAGCGCCAGCTGAGGCCGCCGTCCGTGGAGCGCAGCACGTGGGTGGTGTGCCTGCGGTCGCCGAACACCAGCCCGTAGACGGGCATCAGCAGCTCGCCGCCGGTGCGCTCCACCACCGCGCCCCGGGTGGCCAGCCAGCGAAAGGCCCGTCCCTGCGCGGTGCGCACGTTCCCCGGGCTCACCCGCACCGTGTCGCGCCACGTCCGCCCGCCGTCGCGCGAGCGCAGCACCACCAGGTGCCAGTTCTCGCCGTCCAGGGCGTACGAGGTGAAGGTGCCGGTAAAGGCGTTGGCCAGCACCGTCCCGTCGGACGTCTGCATCAGCCCGGCCTCGCGCTCGTCCTCGTCCGTATCCAGCAGCTCCGACGTCTCCACCTGCCGCAGCGAGTCGCCCTCCAGCCGGTAGCGGGCCAGGAGGATGCGCGACGGGCCGTACATGTGCCCGGGGCCCTCGCGCCAGGAGACCAGCACGTCGCCGTCCGCCAGCCGCACGGCGTGCGGAAACGCGGCGTAGCCGGAGCCCGCCACGGCCAGGGCGCTCGCCGGGGCGGCCAGCTCGAAGCGCCCCACCACCTGGGTGGGGTCAACCGTGGGCTGCGTCCCCGCGGGGTCCGCGCACGCGCCCAGCAGCACGGCCAAGGCGCCCGCAGCGCGGCGCGCCGCCTTCCCGACGGATGTGGAACGCACGTCGCTCCTGGACGGGTGGATTGAACGCGGCGGCGCGGCACGGGCCGCGGCCGCCGGAATAGTACGGGGGCGCCGCCGCCCTCGCCAGCCGGGCGGCGCCCGCCGCCTTCAGCCGGAGCGGGCCGCGGCCAGCAGCGGCCGCACGGTGCGCCGGTACAGGCTGGACATGTGCCGGTAGGCGGGGTGGTGAAAGATGCGCAGGTACGACGGGTAGTCCCAGAACCGCTTGGGGGGCAGGTCCATGATCTCCTGGAACTCCGCGTCGGTCAGCCCGAACTTCTTGGCCACGAACTCACGGTCCTCGCGCTGCAGCTCCGGCGGGTACGGCTCCGTCTTCAGCTCCTCCAGCGCCTGCTCGCGGTCCATCTCGCCCGCGCACACAAGGCTGGAAAAGTGCATCCGCCGCTTGTCGAAGCCGAACTTGCGGGGAAGGATGTACCCCTGGTAGAAGCGGGTGTAGATGGACTCGTAGTGCTTGCCGCCGTAGTACTTCCACCCCAGCTCGTCCTGCAGCACCTTCAGGGCGTCGGCCTTGACGTAGTCCATGTAGTTCAGGATGTCGATGCGCGGGTTCTGCGCCGGGTACATGCGCGACTGCGCCCAGGTAAGGTGCGGAAAGCTGCGCAGCGGCCGCGTGCCGAACTTGCGGTGGATCCCCTTGATGTAGCGCCAGTCGATGTGGCCGTTGGACCAGGCCTGGGGAAGGTGGCTCTCCGTCCGCAGGTTCTGCCCCGACAGGATGTACCTGATGCCGTGCTTGCGCGCGGTCTGGTACAGCACGGCCACGATGGCGTGGTCGGTGGGGATCTCGGCGTCGGGGGTGGAGGCGCGCAGAAACGCCAGCTGCAGGTCCTTGAACTCGTCCCAGTCCAGCACATGGGTGTGCAGGTCCACGCCCAGCAGCCGCACGGTGTTCTCGATGTTCTTTACCGCCAGCTCGGAGTCCCACCCGTTGTCCAGGTGCACGGCCAGCGGGCGCAGCCCCATCTCCTTCACCCGCCACGCCAGGTAGGTGCTGTCCACGCCGCCGCTCACCCCGATTACGCAGTCGTAGGGGCGCCCCTGGCCGGCGCGGCGCACCTCCTCCACCACCTGCTCCAGCTTTCGCCGGCCGGCCTCGCCGGTAAGCACGTGCTGCGCGATCATCTCGTCGCGCACGTGGCAGTGGCTGCACACGCCCTGCGCGTCGAACTCGATCTCCGGGTCCGACGTGTCCATCACGCAGCGGGTGCAGATCTGGTACTCTCGGGTCGTCATAAGCTACGTGATACCGGTTTGCTGTATTCCGTCATTCCGCGAAGATCCCGACCAGGCGGGAAAGCCTTCCGCGTCCTCATCTGTCCTTCAGAGCAGGTGGATCCATCCATCATTCCGAAGGAGGGGCCGCACGAAATCAGGCTCCCCGCCCCGGACTCCGGCGGCGACTGAGGAATCTGCTCGCTGCTGCTCGTGGCTCGCCGTCTCCAACGAGATCCCGCCCGCGCGGGTTTCATACCAGATCCGGCAATGGAGTGCATGACTTCCTGAGGGAGGCGCCGCGCTGAACCTTGCCCTGACCGGGATCCCGGCGCGCCGACCGAAGGACCTCGCCAGCAGAACGAAGGGGCTGGTTCCGCGTCCTGATCCGGCCCCTGCGCAGCCGAGAGGAGGTCCTTCGGTCGCGCGCCGGAGTCAGTGCAGCCGCAGGATCTGCGCGTGCGCTCCCTCAGGCAGTCACATTCTTTTCCCGGATCTGCATCACCCGTCGTCCCCGTCCGCGCCTCGCATCGAGCACCCGTCGCGCCGGCAGCCTCACCGCGCCACGCGGTCCACGGGGCGTGCCGAGCACGTCGCAAAAGACGCGCATCGGGTGATCCGATCGGCCGGCACCACGGCGCTCCGGCGATGTCCTTCCTGGCGACGAAGCCTGCTACCGGCGTCCGCGCGAGCGATCGAGCCTCCGAAACCGCGCCGCGAGCCGACCACGCGCCAGCCTGATGCGCGTCCGTTGCCGCGTTCCGCCTTCAGCCGGCGGGCCGGAATCCGCGGGCGAGGGACCGGGGTGCTTTCAAAAAAATTGCCATGGCCCCCTGCCGCCCTCGCCGTATGGACGATCCAGCCGGGCTCGCGCGCTCGAGGATCACGACGCGCGGGCCGGTGGAAGGCACGTCGGCCTGCCGCCGGGGCATGAACTTACCACATCCGCGGCTCTGCCGCCCGGGTTACGCGCGCGAGGCGTCCGCCGGCGCGTCCAGCAGCGCGCGGATGCGCGCCAGCGCGTCGGGGGCAAAGTAGTACGCGCTCACCTCCCGCGGCACCCCTGGCCCGCCGCCCTCGCGCAGCAGCGCCCGAAGGGCCGCCGGCGAATCCAGCAGCCGCGCGTGGCCCGCCTCGCGCAGCGGCTCCACGATCTCGTGCGTGGCAAAGGGTAGGATGGCCGTGGGCACGCCCAGCCCCAGCGCCTCGTAGTGGCAGGTGGACGACACGCTCAGGTGCAGGTGGGCCCGCACCAGCAGGTCGAACGTGGACTCGCCCTCGCTCCCCAGCAGCACCCGCGCGCGGGGGTCGCGCATCACCTCGGCGTACGCGTCCTTCTCCCGCTCGTACGCCGGGTGCAGCTTGATCACCAGCCGCAGGTCCGCGTCAGCCTCGTCGCGAAGAAAGTCCGCCAGGAACGCCGCCACCTTCGGCACGTCGATCCCCTGCGACGTCACCAGCACCATGCGCGTGCCGTCCGCGGGCGCGGCGCGGCGGGCGCGGTAGGCGTCCATCCGCAGGCTTCCGGCGACCACCACCTGCGGCTCCCAGAAGCCGTTGGGCAGCAGCTCGCCCCGCCAGTGCTCGCCCTGCAGCAGCAGGTGGTGCGGCAGGGGCATGCGGTCGCGGTAGGCGCCGGCGTACCCGGTCCATCCGTAGGCGTGGTGGTGGCGGTCGATGCTGCCGTGCTGCATCTCCAGCACCCGCGCGCCCCGCTCCCGCGCCGCCGCCGCCAGCGCGTGCTCGCCGGGGTCCGCCGTGAACACCACCTTCGGCCGCACCCGCGCCAGCACCGCGCCCCACATCCGCTTCATCCACCGGTGCCGGACGAGCCCCGCGCGGAACCAGTCCGCCGTGAAGGTGCCCGGCACCTCCGCCTCCCACGCGGCCGCCAGCGCCGCCGCGGCCGCGTCCACCTCCGGCGGCACGGGCAGGCGGCCCAGCGCCCCGGCCGCCACCTCCATCAGCCCCGACGTCATCCGCGACGGGCGGCGGGCCTGTGCGCGGCGCTGCAGGAACGCCGCGTTGTTGACGCCATCCACCTTGACCGCGCCGGGGAGCGCGTCCAGCAACTCCTCGAACCAGACGTCCTTGTAGCGCCCGTCCTCCACGTCGGCCAGGCCGGAGACCAGCGACTTCACCAGCCAGGGGCTGCGCCGCAGACGCAGCGCCCCGCCCAGGTCGCCCGCGGCCAGCTGCAGGCGCGCCGAGCGGGGCATGGGGGGCGCGGGGGTGAGGGGGAGCGCCTCCAGCGCGTACCCGGCCGCCAGGCGGAACAGGGGCCATACGCACCACCCGTCCAGCTGCACCCGCAGCAGGTCGTGCGTCTCCTCCACGCGGCGCACCAGCGCCTCCGCCTCCGCCGTGGAGCGCTGCGCGCCGGGAAGGGTGACCTCCGCGCTCACCGCTGCGCCGCGTCCCGCGCGCGGACGGCGCGGACCGCTTCCGGATACGGCACGTACGCGGAGTCCAGCCCTAGCAGGCTGAAGACGCCGCGCACCCGCTCCATGTCCTCGGCCGTGTCCACCGTCCAGCTGAGGTCGGAGTGGTCCTCCGCGTCCGTCACGCTGCCGATGCCGAACAGCTCCGGCCGCTCGCTGTGGATGAACCACGTCACGTGCTCGCGCGCCGGTTTGCTCGTCGCCATCCGGTCCACCCGCTCCAGCGTGTCGCGGAACAGCGCCTCCACGTCCAGCCCGCGCGGGTACGTCCGCCGCACCACGTTGGAGGCGTAGTCCAGCTCCGCGCGCCCGTCCATCAGCGTCTCGATCACCCGGTCCACGATCTCCGGGTCGATCAGCGGGCAGTCGGCGGTGCTGCGGATGACGACGTCGGCGCCGGCCTCGCGGGCGGCGCCGGCGTAGCGGCCCAGCACGTCGGCCTCGCTGCCGCGGAACCAGCGGACGCCGGCCTCTTCGGCGACGGCCACGACGGGATCGTCCGTGGCGTTGGTGGTCGTGGCCACCACGATCTCGTCCACGTGGCGGCAGCGGGCCAGGCGCTCCAGCTGTCGGGCCAGCATGGGGCGGCCGCCCAGGTCCATGAGCACCTTGCCCGGCAGACGCGTGCTGGTGGTGCGGGCCTGCAGCACCAGGACGCGCTTCACGGCTTCTCGAACAGCCACCAGGTGACGTCGTCCCAGCTTCCCTCGCCCTTGGGCAGAAAGCCCTGCTTCACCAGCTTCAGCTCGGGAAAGAGCTGCTGGTAGAAGCCGCCGAAGTCGCGCTTCCACAGCGCGCCGGCGTGGCCGCGGTACGGCACCTCGGTGAGCTGCTCCGCGTAGTACTCGCCGCACAGCACGTACTTGCGGGAGCAGCGCACGATCTCGCTCATCACGATCGGCAGCGCGTCCACCGGCTGGTGGATCAGCACGCCCGTGGTGAACACCAGGTCGAACATGCGGTCGCGGAAGGGAAGCTCGCGGGCGTGCGACCACACCGCGTTCACGCCGGGCAGCGAGCCGCGGACGGTGGCCAGCGCCTGCTCGTTGATGTCCACGCCGTAGGTGCTGCGCGGCGGCACCATCTGCGAGATCCACTGCAGGTTGCCGCCCAGGTTGCACCCCACCTCCAGCGCGCTGCCCACCGGGAACTCGCCCAGCAGCGAGCGCCAGAACGGCTCGCGCCCGTTGGCGGCGGCCTTGTTGCGCTCGACGTACTGGTCGCCGAACTCACCGGTCCACAGCCCTTCCAGGCGCGCGACCTCGGACCCGCTCTCGTTCATCTGTCCCACGAAGCTCCCCTGATTCACGTTCGTCTGATGCCGTCGAAGAAAAGATGTCTCACACAGAGTCAACAGAGTCAACAGAGTTTTTTCGTGCCGCGCGTCCTGCTTCGCACCGCATCCGCTTTTGAATGCATCACGCCGCATGATGGGGTCGTGGCGCACAGGAGCTTCACTCTGTTGACTCCGTTGACTCCGTGTGAGGCCAATCTTTTTGTCTGAATCTACAGCCGCACGGCGATGCCCTGCTCGCGCAGGTATCGCTTGGCTTCCAGCGGCGTGGCCTGCGTGAAGTGAAAGATGGCCGCCGCCGCCACCGCCGACGCGCCGCCCCGCTGCACGGCCTCGGCCATGTGCGCGTAGCCGCCGGCCCCGCCCGACGCGATCACGGGAATCGTCACCGCGCCCGAGACCGCCGCCGTCAGCTCCACGTCGTATCCCTCCATCGTCCCGTCTCGATCGACGGAAGTCAGCAGGATCTCTCCCGCCCCCAGCTCCTGCACCCGCCGCGCGAACTCGACGGGATCCAGCCCCGTGTCGTGCGTCCCGGAGCGCGTGACCACGGTCCATCCTCCATCCACCCGCCGCGCGTCGATCGACACCACCACGCACTGCGACCCGAAGCGCGCCGCGATCTCGCTGACCAGGGCGGGATTCTCCACCGCCGCGGTGTTGACGGAGACCTTGTCCGCGCCCACCGCCAGCAGACGGCCCACGTCGTCCACGCTGCGGATGCCGCCGCCCACGGTGAGCGGCATGAAGCACTCGTCCGCGAAGTCGTCCACCAGCTCGAAGTCGGGCGAGCGCTCCTGCAGGGTGGCGGAGATGTCGAGAAAGACCAGCTCGTCCACCTCGCGCAGGTTGTAGACCTTTACCGCCTGCATCAGCGAGCCCACCCGGCGCGAGCTGTCGAAGCGGGTGCCCTTGACCAGCCCCACGTCGCGGTACAGCAGCGTGGGCATCAGGCGAACCTTGAGCACGCCGCTACCCCTTCACGAAGTTGCGCAGCAGCGCGAACCCCGCCTTCTGGCTCTTCTCCGGATGGAACTGCACCCCCGCCACGATCCCCCGCTGCACCGCGCTGGCGATGCCGCCGCAGTACGGCGTAGTAGCCAGCACGTCCGCCGGGTCGTCGCACGCCAGGTGGTAGCTGTGCACGAAGTAGAAGTCGCGCCCGTCTTCGATCCCCTCCATCAGCGGCGAGGGGCGGGCGGGGTGCACCTCGTTCCACCCCACGTGCGGGATGCGCGTCCCCGGCGCGTCGGGCTGCAGCTTCTGCACCGTCCCGGGGATCAGCCCCAGCCCCTGCGACTCGCCGCCCTCGCTGCCACGGTCCGCCAGCAGGTGCATCCCCAGGCAGACGCCAAGGAGGGGAACGCGCTGCTCCAGCACCTGCTCGCGCAGCGCCTGGTCCAGCCCGCGCTCGCGCAGGTTGCGCATCCCGTCGGCGAAGGCGCCCACGCCGGGAAGCACCATCAGGCTGGCGTTCTTCAGCTCGGCCGGATTGGAGGTGACGAACGGGGTGGCCCCGCACTCCTCCAGGGCCCGGGCCACGGAATCGAGGTTGCTGACCCCGTAGTCGACGACGGCCACGCGCTTCACGGGTTGTCGTAGTTGATCTTGGTGAGGTTGCCGTGGCGGTCGCGCACCAGGTCGCCGCGGGCGTCGCGCACGAACAGCCGCTTGTTGGTGAAGCGGTCGCAGGTACGGGTGAACTCCTCCACGCCCATGTCGATCTCCTCCAGGATCGCCTCCAGCGGCTTGCCCAGATAGATCGACGGAAACTTGCCGTCGTGCTTCCTGGTCAGCTCCATCGCGTCCTGCCGCGTCAGCCGGCCGCGGCGCACGTGCGTGCACGCCAGGTCCGTCGCCCGCCCGAAGGCGAACTTGAGGAACTTGAAGTAGTCGTGGATGCCGGTCTGGTGGTTGTCCAGGTTCTCGTAGTTGACGAGCGACCCTTCCACCGGCCCGGGATACGTCTCGAAGCCGTGCGCCTGCGCGATCAGCGCGTTCTGGTAGCCGTCCCAGGGGATGAAGTAGCCCAGGAACAGCCCCGTCACGCCCACGCGCTGCAGCGCCTCGTCCGACGGGTAGGTGTACTGGATGAGGTCGCGCTCGCGGATCTCCGACTGCCCCACCAGGTCGCTCACCCGCAGCCCCAGCAGCCCGCCGAACTCCTCCAGCCAGCGGCGCGTCAGGACGTGATCCTCCGCCGCCGTGGCCGGGCCGCCGTATTCGTGCTGCGAGTTCTCGCCCCAGATGATGAGGGGGATGTCCATCTGCACGGCGATGCGCACGGGCACGGTGAAGATGCACACGTGCTCCGGCCACGAGATGTCGCCGACCTGCGTCAGCGCCAGGCGGTTGATCCGCCGCCGCACCACCGGGTTGGGCGTCACCTCGATGGAATCGACCCCCAGCTTCTTGATGTTGTCCAGGTTGCGCCGGCCGATCGGCGACAGGTCGTCCGTCGTCGCCGTTACGCAGAGCGGGTTGGCGCCCAGCTGCAGCATGCGGACGACCTGGTAGGTGCTGTCCTTGCCGCCGCTGACGGGGATGATGCAGTCGTAGTTGCTTCCCCCGCGCGAGTAGGTCTCCAGGATGCGCGTCAGCTCTTCCTTGCGGGCGTCCCAGTCCACCTCGCGGCGGCTCTCGAAGTGGCGGCAGGCGCTGCACACCCCCGACTCGTCCATGAAGAGGTCCGGCTTGGTCTCCGGCATCACGCACCGGACGCAGTATCGGATCATGCTCGGCGATTCTTTCCGTTATCGTCAGCCCCGCCGCTCCCCGCGACGAGGTCCCAGTCCAGCGGCGTGCCCCGCGCCACGTCGCGCGACGCCACGCGGCCCATCACCTGCTCCAGGTGGCGCGTGTGCAGCCCGTACCCGGGGCGGATGGAGCGCACGTTCCGCGGCGTGAACGCCTCCCCCGCGCGCACGTCGCCCACGACGAAGAGCGAGCGGCGGAAGGCCTTGCTCCCCTCCTCCGCCGGCCCGCCGCCGTAGCGCACCTCGCCCAGCGCCTGCTCCGCCACCCGGACGGCGTTCACCATCGCCCGGAACTCGGCCGGCTCCAGCGAAAAGGCGCTGTCCGGCCCCCCCGCCGCGCGGTCGAGGGTAAAGTGCTTCTCCACGATGCAGGCGCCCAGCGTCACCGCCACCGCCGGCACCGCCGCCTCCATGGAGTGGTCCGACAGGCCCACCGGCACACCGAACGCCTCGCTCAGGTGCGGGATGGTCCGCAGGTTCATGGTGTCCGGCGTGCAGGGGTACGCGCTGGTGCACTTCAGGAGCGCCAGCTGCGTTCCCCCCGCGCCGCGCACCGTCTGCACCGCCTCGTCCACCTCCGCCAGCGTGGCCATCCCGGTGGACACGATCAGCGGCTTGCCGGTCGACGCCACCTTGCGCAGCAGGGGCAGGTCCACGTTCTCGAACGAGGCCACCTTGTGGGCGACGACGCCCAGCTCCTCCAGAAAGTCCACCGCCGTGTCGTCGAAGGGGGTGGAGAAGAAGTCCAGCCCCTCCTCCGCCGCCACGTCCCGCAGCCGCGGGTGCCACTCCCAGGGGGTGAACGCCTCGCTGTACAGGTCGTAGAGCGTGCGCCCGTCCCACAGCGTGCCGCGGACGCGAAAGGGCTCCGCGTCGCAGTCGATGGTCAGCGTGTCGGCCGTGTACGTCTGCAGCTTGATGGCGTCGGCGCCGGCGGCCTTGGCGGCGCGGATGGTGTCGATCGCCCGGTCGATGCTGTGGTTGTGGTTGGCGGAAAGCTCCGCCACCAGGTACGCCGGCTCCCCCGGCCCCACGCGCCGCCCGTTGATCTCGATGAATCGATCGCGCATCACGCCACTCCCACCGCGGCAGCAAGCCGCCGCTCGAACGCCACGCAGTCGAACCCGTGCATCTCCGTCTCCCCCGCGCAGCGAAAGCCCGCCTTCTCGAACGCCCGCACCGACGCCGTGTTGCCCTGGATGACGACGCCGCGCACGGAGCCCACCCCCAGCACCTGGCACGCCATCCGCCAGGTCAGCTCCAGGATGCGCGTCCCCAGCCCCATCCCGCGAAAGGCGGAGGCCACCGCGTAGCCGATCTCCGCCGTCTCCCCGTCCTCCATCCGGTCGTAGCGCACCTGCGCCGCCACCACGCCCGCCAGCTCGATCACCCAGATGGCCGTGTCGGGGGATGCCAGCCGGCGGCCGTACCAGGCCAGGTGGCTCTCCAGCGCGATCGGCTCGGGGTTGAAGGCGTTGGCGCGCACGCCGGGGTCGTTGGCGATGCGCAGAAAGTCCAGCGCGTCCCCGGGCGCCGCGCGGCGCAGCACCAGGCGGTTGCCGCTGGCGCCGGCGGAAAGGGTGCCCAGCACGTTCAGCACGCGCTCCGCGCCGCGCCCGTCCACCAGCTCGCGACCGCGAATCCCCATCTCCCGGCGCGCCTCCCGGTCGCCCGCCAGCTCCCGGACCATCGCCGCCACGGCCGCCGGGTCCGCGTCGTCCAGCGCGCGCGCGGCGCCCAGCGCCTGCATCCCCCGCGCGATCCCCGCCTGGTTCGCCGCGGCGACGACCAGCAGCGCGGGGACGCCCATGAAGGCCAGCTCCCACGAGGTGGAGCCGGAGGCGGAGATGGCGAGATCGGCCCACGCCATCTGCTCCGGCATCCGCCCGGCGCCGTCCAGCAGGGTGACCGGGAGCGCGTGCGCCGCCACCCACGCCTCCAGCGACGCGCGGTGCGGGTTCGCCGGCCCCACGATCAACCGCACCTCCCCGAACGCCACGCCGGAGGCGGCGATCCCCTCCAGCACGCCCAGCGTCTGGTTCCCCGGGTCCGCGCCGCCCAGCGTCACCAGCACCTTTCCCGCGGTCCGTGCCACGGAGCGCTCCGCCACGCCCCAGGGAAGGAACTCGCGCCGCAGCAGGGCGAAGCGGGTGCCCAGCAGCAGCACCGTCCCGGGCTCCACCGGGTACTCGCGCTCGGTGGCGTCCAGGTTCTGGTTCAGCAGCACGTCGGCGTCGTACGCGGGGTGGTGCGCCGTGTCGTCCAGCACCATGGTGCGCGCGCCCATCGCCCGCACGGAGCCCTGGTACCCCGGCCCGTAGCCGTAGCCGTCCAGCACCACCCACCGCGCCCGGCGGCGCTCCGCGGGCGTGGCCACGGCGGCGCGCAGGAGCTCCAGCTCCTCGTCCAGCGGCGCGCCGGCGGGGAGCGGCTCCACCCGCACCCCGGCGGCGGCGGCGCGGGCCAGCAGCGCCGGGCTCTCGCAGCGGGTCACGAAGGTCGCGTCGCCCCCCCGCGCCACGCACCCCTCGGCCAGCGCCAGGCACCGCATGAAGTGCCCCGCGCCCACCTCCGCCGTGGCGTCCGCGCGCACGACCAGCGAAAGGCGGCGTCCCTCAGCCGGCATAGGCCCGGCCCACCTTTTCCAGCGCGCGCACCACGTCGTCCACGTCGCCGTCCTCCATCAGCGGAAAGAGGGGGAGCGAGAGGATCTGCTCGTACGCCGCCTCCGCCCGGGGATGGTCCCCCGGCCGGGTCCCGAGGTTCTCGCGGTAGTACGGATGCAGGTGCACGGGGATGTAGTGCACGTTCACCCCGATCCCCTCCGCCCGCAGCGCCGCGAACACCCGCGCGCGGTCCACGGAGAGCCGGTCGGTGTCGAGCCTCGCCACGTACAGGTGGTAGGCGTGGCACGTCCCCGGCAGCCGCCCCAGCCCCGACACCCACGGAAACGCCTGCAGCGCCGCGTCGTAGCGCGCCGCCAGCGCCTGCCGGCGCGCCACCCACTCGCCCAGCCGCTTCAGCTGGCTGGTGGCCAGCACGCACTGAAAGTCCGTCAGCCGGTAGTTGTAGCCCAGCTCCACCATCTCGTAGAACCACGAGCCGGTGGCCTCGCGCTGCCGCGCGTCGCTGGTGATGCCGTGCGTGCGGAACATGCGCATCCGCGCGGCCAGCGCGGGGTCGTTCGTCGTGATCGCCCCGCCCTCCCCCGACGTCACGTGCTTGACCGGGTGAAAGCTGAAGGTGCTCAGGTCCGCGACCGAGCCCACGGGCGTGCCGCCGTGCGACCCGCCCAGCGAGTGCGCCGCGTCCGCCACGATCCGGAAGCCGTGGCGGTCCGCCAGCGCGCGCAGCGCCGTGTAGTCGCAGGGCTGCCCGGCGTAGTCCACGGCGACGACGGCCTTCGTCCGCGGCGTCAGGCGGGCCTCCACCTGCGCGGGGTCGATCAGGAGCGTCGACGGATCCACGTCCACGAAGACGGGGGTGCCGCCCTGGTAGATGACGCAGTTGCTGCTGGCGGCAAAGGTCATCGCGGGGACGATCACCTCGTCCCCCGGACCCACCTGCAGCGCGAACATGGCCGCGTGCAGCGCCGCCGTGCCGCTGTTCACCGCGACGGCGTCCGCCGCGCCGGTCACCCGGGCCAGCGCCTGCTCGAACTCGTTGACGGCGGGGCCCGTCGTCAGCCAGTCGCCGCGCAGCGTGGCGACCACCGCGTCCACGTCGTCGTCGGTGATCCACTGGCGCCCGTACGGGAGGATCTTCGATCGGACGGGCGTGCCGCCCTCCAGCGCGAGATCAGACGGCAAGGGGCTCCTCCTCTTCCATCCCCACCACGCGGCGCAGCTCTTCGACGCTCAGCCATGCGGCGTTGGTGTCGCTGCCGTAGCGAAAGCCCTCGGGGCAGCGGCGCCCGCCGGCGGAATGGCGGAACGCGTCCTCGTCCCACTCGTGAAAGGCGGGGTGGATGACGAAGTGGTCGTCGTACTCCACCGTGCGGGGCGCGTCGTCCTCGGCCACCAGCACCTCGTGCGTCTTTTCGCCGGGGCGGGCGCCCACCACCTCGATGCCGCAGTCGGGCGCCAGCGCCCGCGCCAGGTCCATGATGTTCATGCTGGGAATCTTGGGGATGAAGATCTCGCCGCCCTGCATGCGCTGCAGGGCGCGGAGCACGAACTCCACCCCCTGCTCCAGCGTGATCCAGAAGCGGGTCATCCGCGGGTCGGTCACCGGCACCGTGCCGGTGCGCCGCCGGTCCAGGAACAGGGGCACCACGCTGCCGCGGCTCCCCACCACGTTGCCGTAGCGCACCAGGCCAAAGCGGGTGCCGTGCGCCCCCGAGTAGTTGTTGGCGCCGATGAACAGCTTGTCGGCCGTCAGCTTGGTGGCGCCGTACAGGTTCACCGGGTTCACCGCCTTGTCGGTGCTCAGCGCGATCACCCGCCCCACGTTGCGGTCGATGGCGGCGTCGATCAGGTTGGCCGCGCCAAGGATGTTGGTGCGCACCGCCTCCAGCGGGTTGTACTCGCACGCCTCCACCTGCTTGAGCGCCGCCGCGTGCACCACCACGTCCACGCCGTCCAGCGCGCGGTACAGCCGCTCGCGGTCGCGCACGTCGCCCAGAAAGAAGCGCACCGCCTCGAAGGCGTGCTCGGGAAAGCGGCGCCGCATCTCGTACTGCTTCTGCTCGTCGCGGCTGAACACCACCACCTTGCGCGGCCGGTGGCGCTGCAGCAGCGTCTCCACCAGCTTCTGCCCGAACGAGCCGGTGCCGCCGGTGACGAGCACCACCCGGTCGTCGAGGCTCCCCGCCCCGGGGGCCGCGGCCTCGCTCACGCGATCTCCAGGGTGCGCTCCAGCCGCCGCGACAGCCGCGCCGTGAGCAGGTACGAAAGCAGCATGGCCAGCGCCGTGGCCTGGGCGGACCCCACGGCCCCGTTGATGGAGATCAGCAGCCAGTTGAGCCCCACGTTGGCCACGCCGGTGCCGAAGGTGATCCACGCCAGCCAGGAGGTGTGCCCGGCGTAGAAGATCTGGTTCACCACCATCTTGTACATCCCCTCGAAGGCGCTGGCCAGCGCCAGCCACAGCACGAACTGCGCGGCGCCGCGAAACTGCGGCCCCACCAGAAAGCCCAGCAGCCAGGGCGCCAGCGCCGCCAGCGCCAGCGCCGCCGCCAGGATGGCCACGTTGTACATCCGCGTGAGCCGGTGCACCCGCCGCAGCGTTCCCGGCTCGTTGCGCTTCAGCACGCCGAACAGCCACGGCGCCCACGCCTGGTTGAACGACTGCTGCGCCACGCCGATGAGCATGGCGATCTGGATCCCCACGATGTAGAGCCCCGTCTGCTCCACCCCCACCATGTGGGTCAGGAACAGCCGGTCCGTCGTCGCGATCAGCAGCCCGCCGTACACGTGGGGGATCAGCCCGCCGCCGTACTTCAGCGCGTCGCGCAGGTGCACGCGGTCCACGCCGCCGCGCACCCACCCCACCCGCCAGAGCAGCGCCAGCCCCGCCAGCCCGAAGAGCAGCTGCGTGCCGATCTCGCCCACCACCCGCCCGCGCCACCCCCATCCCCGCGCCACCACCAGGTACACCGAGATCCCCAGGCCCAGCACCGTCAGCAGAAAGCTGAACAGCGCGTACGGCCCCGGGCGCTGGCGCACCTGCCACATCCCCAGCGCCACGGCCACAAGGTAGCGCCCCGCGGCCACCGCGGCGATGGTCCACACCCACCCCGCGGGGATCGCCAGCAGCGGCGCCAGCGGCGCGGCGAAGAGCGCCAGCACCCCGGTGAGCACCAGCCCCGTGGCGGCCACCACCCACAGGCAGGTGGCCACGTAGCGGGGAAAGTCGATCTGGTCGCGGTCAAAGTAGCGCCGCCCGATGGCCGCGTCGGTCGACAGCCCCACCAGCGGCGCCGCCAGCCCCACCGCGGCCACGTACATGGCCGTGATCCCCACGTCCTGCGGCGACAGGTACCGCGTCAGCACGGGGAGAAGGAGAAAGGGGACGGCGCGGTTCAGCAGGTTGCTTCCCGCGTACGCCGCCGACGAGCGCAGCAGCGTGGACCGCAGCAGCGTCCCGATCCCCCCCGCCCCCGTCGCCTCCCCCGTCCCCAGCGGGTCCGGCGCGTCCAGCGCGGCCTCGGCCTGGTCCCCGCCGGTCGGCCGCTCCTCCTCCACCGTCGGCGCGTCCGCCGGCCGGACCGGCTGCGTCACCGCGCCGCGGGCGCCGCGCCCTCCACCGCTCCCGCGGGCCACCCGGCGCCGGGCTTCACCGCCCGCAGCACCTCTTCCGCCTCGCGGGCGAACTCGGCGCCGCACGCCTCGCAGGTGGCCTGCCCGCCGACGGCGGCGTCCGCCAGCCGCGCCCCGCAGGCGCACGCCCAGCCGATGCGGCGCGCGGGGACGCCGGCCATCATCGCGTGGTCGGGCACGTCCCGGGTCACCACCGCCCCCGCCGCGACGAACGCCCAGGCCCCCACCGTCGCGCCGCACACCAGCGTGGCGTTGGCGCCGATGCTGGCGCCGTAGCGCACGCGCGTGGTCGCGTAATCCGCGCTGGTGTTGCGCGGGAACGCCGAGCGGGGGGTGCGCACGTTGGTGAACACCATGCTGGGGCCGCAGAACACGTAGTCCTCCAGCACCACGCCTTCGTACAGCGAGACGTTGTTCTGGATCTTGACCCCGTCGCCCACGGTGACCCGGGGCGCCACGAACACGTTCTGCCCCAGCGAGCACCGCGCGCCGATGCGCGAGCCGGCCGAGACGTGGCTCCAGTGCCACACCTTCGTCCCCGCGCCGATCTCCGCGCCCTCGTCGATCACCGCGGTCTCGTGCGCGAACCACGCCCGTCCCTGCTCCGTCGTGCTCATCCCCTGGCCTTGCAGCATGCATGAAGGGCGCGGGCGCGGCGCCGCGGGTGCGCCGCCCTCACGCGGCGGGCGCGTCCGCGAACAGCGCCTGCAGCGCGCGCGGCTCCGGATAGTTCACCAGCACCGCCCGGTGCGGGCCCTGGTAGACGAAAAGGCTGCCCGCCGCCGCGGCGGCCGCGCCGCCCTCGTTCACGGCCAGCCCCAGGTCGGCCACGCTCCCCGCGCCGCCGCAGGCGACCACCGGAATGCTCACCGCGGCGGTCACGCGGCGGATGAGATCCAGGTCGTAGCCCGACATGGTCCCGTCGCGGTCCACCGAGTTCAGCAGCAGCTCGCCGGCGCCTCGGCGCTCCATCTCCGCGGCGTATTCCACGGGGTCGCGCCCCGTCTTCTGCTTCCCCGCGCGCACCACCACCTTCTGCCCGCCGAACATCCCGCGCTTCACGTCGATCGACACGATCACGCTCTGGCTGCCGAAGCGCTCGGCGGCGGCGGTGACCAGCGCGGGCTCTTCCATCGCCCGCGTGTTGAGCGACACCTTCTCCACGCCCAGGCTGAAGAGGGCGTGCATGTCGTCCAGCGTGCGCACCCCGCCCCCGTAGCACAGGGGCATGAAGCACTCGGTGGTGAGCGTGGCCAGCAGGTCCATCCGCGGCCCGCGCCCCTCGGGGGTGGCGGTGATGTCCAGGATCACCAGCTCGTCCACCTCCTTGTCGTTGAACAGGCGGACGATGTTGATGGGGTCGCCCAGGTAGCGCGGGTCCTTGAAGCGCACCGTCTTGACCAGCCCGCTCCCCTTCAGCAGCAGGCAGGGGATCACCCGCGTCTGGATCATCCCGCCGCGCCCGCGCCCACCGCGGCGGGCTCCACGGCCTCGGCGGCGCCCAGCGCGGCGAAGGCGCGGAACACGGCCATCCCGAAGCGGTGGCTCTTCTCCGGATGGAACTGCATCCCCACCACGTTCCCCTCCACCACGGCGGAGGCGAACGGGTAGCCGTACGTGGAGCGCGCCAGCACGTTGCGCTCGTGCCGGCACACCACATGGTACGCGTGCACGAAGTAGAAGCGCGGGTGCGGCGGCAGCTCGCCGAAGATCGGGTGCGGCGCGTGCCAGTCCAGGGTGTTCCACCCCATGTGCATGGCGTGCAGCCGCGGCTGGTCCGTGCGGTCGAAGCGCACGGTCTCCCCCTCGATCCACCCCAGCCCCGGCAGGCCGCCTTCGTCGCTGCGCTCCGTCAGCAGCTGCATCCCCAGGCACACGCCCAGCACGGGGACGCGCTCCTGCAGCGCCTTGCGGTTCAGCACCTCCACCAGGCCGCGCTCCGCCAGGCTGCGCATCCCGTGGTCGAAGGCGCCCACGCCGGGCAGCACCAGCTTTTCCGCGCGCGCGACGACGGCGGGGTCGGCCGTGACCACCGCCTGCGCCCCCACCTTGCGGAACATGTTGTGGATGGAGCCCAGGTTCCCCATCCCGTAATCCACGATCGCGATCATCGCCGCCGAAGCATTCGAGTTCCTCATCCGCCGTGCAATCAGCCGTAGCGGGCCCTGCACCCAATCCGCCGTCGTGCCGTCGCAACCCCGCCCACGCGGTGTGTATCCGCGTTTTCTCGGGGAGCACCTTACCCGCCATCCGCGCTCGGAGCCAGCCGGGACAGTATCCGCGGGAATCCACCCGGCGCATCCATCCCCGGCGCGGCCGCGGATTCCACCAGATCGCGCCTCGGGTGATGCGATCCGCCGGATCCGTCACGCTTCAGCCGCCATCCGCGCCTGCCGACGCACCGCATCCCGCTTCCGAGCGCCGGAGTCAGCCGACGACTTCACCTGCCGCGCGTCTTTTGCCGGAGCCCATGCCCCGCGCGGATTGAGATCGAAGCGCTCCATCCGCCCCCGGCGCGAGGGCTGACTTCACCCGATTGCGCCTCGGGTGATGCGATCCGCTGGATTCGTCGCGCTTCAGCCGGCAACCGCGCCTGCGGACGCACGGCATCCCGCTCCCGAGCGCCGGAGCCGGCCGACGACTTCACCCGATGCGCGTCTTTTCCGGAGCCCGTGCCACTCGCGGATGGCGATCGAAGCGCTCGATCCACCCCGGCGCGGGGGACAGACTTCGCCGGATCACGCGGGTGACGCGATCGGCTGAATGCATCACGTGTCGACGCGCATCCGGATCGACCGCTGTCCCTCTCAAAAAAACGCGGATGGCCCCTGCCGCGCCGAACCCGCCTGCCAACCCTCCACTCACCGGCCGGCACCTCGCTGCGCCCGCCGATCGAGCCGACCCTCAGTAGTCGAGCGGGAGAGAGACCGTGCGTCCGTCGCGCGCGGAAAGGTAGATCCCCACCAGCAGCTCCAGCGAGCGCAGCCCTTCGCGGCCGTCCGTCTCCGCCTGCGCCTGGCCGCGCAGCGTGCCGATCACGTTCTCGTAGTAGCGCGGATGGCCGAAGCCGTAGACCGACGTGGTCTCGTACGTCGCTTCGGCCACGTGCTGGTCGTCCTCGTGCGGCTCGGCGAACTCCCAGTGCTCGATCTTGTTGATCGCCACGCCCCCCAGCCGCACCGTCCCCGTCTCGCCGATGACGGTGATGGAGCCCTCCAGGTTTCGCGGATACGTCAGCATCGTCGTGTTGAGCGATCCCAGCGTCCCCGAGCGCCAGCGGACGTTCACCACGCCCGTGTCCTCCACCTGGATGTTGCGCGCCAGCGTGGCGGTAAAGGCGCTGATGCTCTCCACCGGGCCGATCAGCCAGTCCAGCAGGTCCACGTAGTGGCTGGCCTGGTTCATCAGCGCGCCGCCGTCGAACTCCCACGTGCCCCGCCACCGCGCGCTGTCGTAGTACGACTGCGGGCGGTTCCAGAACACGTTCACGTTCACCATGTAGATGCGCCCGAAGCGCCCGCCGTCGATGGCGCGCTTGAGCAGCTGCACCGTGGCGTTCTGCCGGTTCTGCTTGACCACGAACAGCCGCACCCGGTGGGCGTCGCACGCCTGCACCAGCCGCTTGCCGTCCTGCCAGCGGGTGGCCATGGGCTTTTCGCTGATCACGTGGCGGCCCGCCTGCGCCACCTGGATCCCCTGCTCCGCGTGAAGCCCGCTGGGCGTGCACAGCACCACCGCGTCCGCGTCGGACTCCGCCAGCAGCTCCTCGATGCGGCGGAAGGGACGCGCCCCCGTGTGCTCCGCCGCCGCGCGCACCGCGGCGTCGTCCACGTCGCACACCGCTACCACCTCCGCGTGGTCGCCGTGGCTCTTGAGCGCCTCCAGGTGCTTCTCCGAGATGCGCCCGCACCCCACCACGGCAAAGCGGATGCGGCGGCCGGTGATGGCCCCGTCGCCCTGCATCATCGCCGCCACCTCACCCCCCCACCGCGAAGAAGCCCTCGATCGCCTCCGCCACGCGCTCGCGCTCGTCCGCCGCCAGCTCCGGGTACACGGGGATGGAAAGCACCTCCCCCGCCGCCCGCTCCGACTCCGGAAAGTCGCCCGCGGCGTAGCCGAGGTACGCGAAGCAGGGCTGCAGGTGCAGGGGCACCGGGTAGTAGACCGCGCAGCCGATCCCCCGCGACTGCAGGTGCTCGCGCAGCCCGTCGCGGTCGCGCACGCGCAGCGTGTACTGGTTGTAGACGGACTCGTTCCCCTCGGGGACGAGCGGGCGGCGCAGCACGCCGGCGTCCTCCAGGGCGGCGAAGCGCGCGTCGTACCAGGCGGCGTTCTCCCGCCGCGCCCCGCTCCACCGGTCCAGGTACGGCAGCTTGGCCAGCAGTACCGCCGCCTGCAGCGTGTCCAGCCGGGAGTTGAAGCCCACCTCGTCGTGGTGGTACATCTTCACCCCGCCGTGCGTGCGCAGGCGGCGGATGCGCGCCGCGAAGGCGTCGTCGTCCGTCACCAGCATCCCGCCGTCGCCGTACCCGCCCAGGTTCTTGGACGGAAAGAAGGAGAACGTCGTGGCGTCGCCCAGCTGCCCCGTGGCCTTCCATTCCCCGTCCACCACCTGCCGGGCGCCGATGGACTGCGCCGAGTCTTCCAGCAGGAACAGCCCGTGGCGCCGCGCCGTCTCGCGCAGCGGCGCCATGGCGGCCATCAGGCCGAAGAGGTGCACGGGGACGATGGCGCGGGTGCGCGGCGTTACCGCGCGCTCCACCGCCGCCGGGTCCAGGTTCATCGTCACCGGGTCGATGTCCACGAACACCGCCCGCCCGCCGGCGTTGTGGATGGTCCCCGCCGTGGCGAAAAAGGTGAACGGGGTGGTGATCACCTCGTCGCCCGGCTGCAGGTCCAGCGCGCGCAGCGCCAGCAGCAGCGCGTCCGTCCCCGACGCCAGCCCCACCGCGTGCCTTGCCCCCGCGTACCGCGCCACGGCCGCCTCGAACTCCTGCACGATCGGGCCGAGGATGAAGCTCTGCTCGCGCAGCACCCGGTCGATCTGCACGCGCACGTCCGCCTCCACCTGCTCGAACTGCCGCTTCAGGTCCAGCAATGCAACGGACACCCGCTCACCCCTGTTTTCGTGATTCGCCATTCAGCCCGCCGTCCAGCGCGGCGGCAAGCGCCGCCGCCACCCGCTCCCCCGCCCGGCCGTCCCACCCCTCGGGGCGCGGCGGCGCGTCGCCCGCGGCGCCCCGCACCAGCGCGTCGCGAAAGGCGCCGACGACCCCTTCCGCCGTCAGGGGCCACGGCGCCAG
>DASUVG010000219.1:0-4022 GCA_036379135.1 Longimicrobium sp. | reverse complement strand
CGTCGGAGCGCTTCGGGAGCAGACGCGCAGCGAACCGTCCGGAACGCGATCGAATTCTCCCCTTTCTCCCGCGCAGCGGGGGAGAGGGGGCCGCGTCGGGCGCAGTTCGATTCCTGTCGTAGAGCCCCCAAGCCAGCGGTTCGGATGGGGCGGTGCGGGATGGTGGGCCGCCCCCCATCCCCGGCCCTTCCCCCACAAACAGCGTGGGGGAAGGGTGACGCGAGCCGAATCGTCGGAGCGCTTCGGGAGCAGACGCGCAGCGAACCGTCCGGAACGGGATCGAATTCTCCCCTTTCTCCCGCGCAGCGGGGGAGAGGGGCCGGGGGAGAGGGGGCCGCGTCGGGCGCAGTTCGATTCCTGTCGTAGAGGATCCGATCCAGCGGCATGGACTCCCCTCTCCGCGAGGAACGAGCGGGGAGGGGCCGGGGGAGGGGCCCACCGCGGGTCGTGCACTGGCCGGACTTGCCGCGCCGGATTTAGTTTGTGAGTCTACATCATTGACCAACCGCCGCCTTTCGCGTTCGCGGCGCTCCGACTACGGCTGATAGATGACCATGCCCGATCCCATCCGCGTCCGCTTTGCCCCCAGCCCCACGGGCTACCTGCACGTGGGCGGCGCCCGCACGGCGCTGTTCAACTGGCTCATCGCCCGCAAGCTGGGCGGCGTGTTCGTGCTGCGCATCGAGGACACCGACCGCGAGCGCAGCACCGACGAGAGCACCCGCACCATCCTGGATGGGATGGCGTGGCTGGGGCTGCACTGGGACGAGGGGCCCGTGCACCAGGCCGACGGCCTGCCGCGCCACCAGGCCGACGCCCGCCGCCTGCTGGAGAGCGGCGGCGCGTACCGCTGCTTCTGCACGACGGAGGAGCTGGCCGCCAAGCGCGAGCAGCTGAAGCACGAGTACCGCTACGACCAGAAGTGCCGCGCCGTCCCGGCCGGGGAGAGCGCCGCGCGCGCGGCCGCCGGCGAGCCGCACACCATCCGCTTTCGCGTTCCCGAGGGCGTCACGCAGTGGGACGATGTCGTCCACGGCGAGACGCGCTTCGAGAACGCCAGCATCGAGGACTTCATCATCCTGCGGACGGACGGCACGCCCATCTACAACATGGCCGTGACCTCCGACGACATCGACATGCGCATCACGCACGTCATCCGCGGCGACGACCACATCCCCAACACGCCCAAGCAGATCCTGCTGTACCTGGCCCTGGGCGCGCCCGTCCCCGTCTTTGCGCACCTGCCCATGATCCTGGGCGAGGACGGCCGCAAGCTGAGCAAGCGGCAGGGCGCCACCGCCGTGGGCGACTACGCGCAGCTGGGCGTGCTTCCCGAGGCGCTGTTCAACTTTCTCGCCCTGCTGGGGTGGAACCCGGGCGACGAGCGCGAGGTGATGGACGCGGACGAGCTGGTGCAGGCGTTCTCGCTGGAGCGCATCAACAAGAAGAGCGCGGTGTTCGATACCGAGAAGCTGTTCTGGATGAACGGCCGCTACCTGGAGAAGAAGCCGGCGGAGGAGCTGCTCGCCCTGGTGGCGCCGCTGCTGGTGGCCGAGGGGCTGATCACCGCTGCGGAGGTGGAGACGCGGCGTGACTGGCTGCTGCACCTGCTGGAGCTGCTCAAGGTGCGCGCGCGCAGCATCAACGAGATCCCCAGGCAGGCGCGCGTCTACCTGGCGGACGAGGTGGAGTACGACGCGGATTCCGTCGCGAAACAATGGAAGGACCCGCTCACCGCCGAGCGCCTGGGCGCGGCGCGCGCCGCGCTGGAGGGGCTGGAGCCGTGGACGGTGGAGGCGATCGAGCCCGCCCTGCGCGCCGCCGCCGAGGGGGTGGGCGTGGGGTTCGGCAAGGTCGCGCAGCCGCTGCGCGTGGCGCTCACCGGTTCGTCGGCCAGCCCGGGGATCGACCACGTGGTGTACCTGCTGGGCCGCGAGGGCGCGCTGCGCAGGATCGACCGCGCGCGCGAGCGGGTGGCCGCGGGGGCGGCCGTATAGCGTGCCGCCGTACACAAATGTTGACTTCGGTCGCGGCGGCGCCTAAGTTGCGCGATGAGGCCAGGTAACGCGGAAACAGACGCACCCTGTTCCCGCGAGGGGTGCAGGAACGCATCGCGCGGTGGGGAAACAACTTGGGGTGGATGTGCGGGGGTGCGCAGTGCTCTGTGGCTCCCGCTTGTCGTTCCTTCCGGCGGCCTCTCGCAGCAAACCGATCCCTGATACCCTGAATCACCACCGGGGAGGCAGTAACCCTCGTCAACCGCGGAGGCAGCCATGCCTGAGGCGCTTTCCAAGATCGAGCGCAGGATCCTGAACTACCTTGTGGACTACCTCAAGGACAACACGTACCAGCCGAGCATTCGCGAGATCGGCAAACGGTTCGGGATCAAGAGCACCAAGACGGTCTCGGAGCACCTTCAGTCGCTGGCCGACAAGGGGTTCATCGAACGTGACGCGTCGCGGTCGCGCGGTGTAAAGATCCTGGGGATGAACCTGGCTCCCGGCGTGCTGAACGTCCCCTGCTACGGCCGCATTGCCGCCGGCGTGCCGGTGCTGCTGCGCGACGACGTGCGCGAGGAGTTCGAGCTGGACCGCAAGCTGGTGGGCAGCGCCGACGCCTTCATGCTCGAGGTCAAGGGCGACAGCATGGTCTCCATGGGGATCGTGGAGGGCGACCTGGTGATCGTGGAGCCGGCCGACGAGTCCGAGATCCAGAACGGCGAGATCGTGGCCGCGCGGGTGGACGGCGACGCCACCGTCAAGCGCTACTTCGCCAACGGCGGCCAGGTGGTGCTGGAGCCGGCCAACCCCAACTACGCGCCCATCCTGGTGCACGAGCACAACGACTTCACGGTGCTGGGGCGGGTCACGGGGCTCCACCGCCGCTTTACGCGGTCGCAGACCGAGGCCATCGTCACCGGCGCCCACTGAGCGTTGGCCGATCTTCGACCGGACGGGGACCCTGGCGCATGCCGGGGTCCTTTTTTGTTCATCATACGGGGATGATGACGGACCAGGATACGGGACATCAGGACGAGCGGTGGATGCGGGTGGCGCTGCAGCAGGCCGCGGCGGCCGAGGCACTGGGCGAGGTGCCCGTGGGCGCGGCCATCGTGCGCGCCGGGGAGCTGGTGAGCACGGGCCACAACCTCACCCACACGCTGCAGGACCCCAGCGCCCATGCCGAGATGGTCGCCATCCGCCGCGCGGCCGCGGCGCTCGGCGAGTGGCGGCTGCTGGACTGCACGCTGTACGTCACGCTGGAGCCCTGCTCCATGTGCTCCGGCGCCATCGTCCTGGCGCGCATCCCGCGCCTGGTGTTCGCCGCGCACGATCCCAAGGCGGGGATGAGCGGCTCGCTGGCCAACCTGGTGCAGCACCCGCGCCTGAACCACCGCGTGCAGCTCACCACCGGCGTGCTGGCCGGCGAAGCGGGCGAGGTGCTGCGCGCCTTCTTCCGCGCCCGCCGCCGCAGCCGCGACAACCCGCAGGACACCGCCGACCTCGCTTCCGGCGCAGCGGACGGGATGTGATTCTCAGGCGCCGGCCCGTGATCCCGATCTCTCAAAAAGATGGGGCCTCACACAGAGTTAGCAGAGTCAACAGAGTTAACAGAAGGAAGGTGCGTCGCCGTCGGCAGCTCTGCGGCAGCTGGCCTGAACCATCGCGGTGTCCCGACGGACAGGGGGCGAGGATCGCAATCCGATCCTCGCCCCCTGTTCCGATCAGGACGATTGCGCGTCCATCTCGGGGTCGGGCTGCGGGGCCGGGGCGGGGAACTCCACGTTCTCGTAGATCTCCCGGAGCGGGATGGTGCAGCCGACGGAGGTCAGCTCGAGTGCCGCATCCAGCCCACTGACAGCCAGGAGCTGCCAGAACTCGCCGTGGCGGACGAATCGCTCCACCAGCGGGCGATCCTGCGCCACCAGCACGTACTCCCGCAGCGTCTCGATGGTACGGTAGTGCTGGAACTTCTCGCCACGATCGTACGCCTCGGTCGTCGCTAAAAGCACCTCCACGACC
>DASUVG010000218.1:0-7714 GCA_036379135.1 Longimicrobium sp. | reverse complement strand
CTCGATGATCTTGTCCAGCTCGCCGCGGTCCAGCCACACGCCGCGGCACTGCGGGCAGTAGTCGATCTCGATCCCCTGCCGCTCCGACATCACCAGGTCGGGCTGCAGGCACACGGGACACTTCATCGTCATCCTCACGTCAGGGGTTCTCTCCGGATCCGCGCTCCTATACTCGCACCCCCGCCCGGGAGCCGTCCAGCCCCCGTCCGCATCGTACACACCTGTTCCTCCCGCGCCACGGGTCGGGGCTCGCGTGCCCCAGGTCCATCGTGGGTAGCACCGAATCGGCCCTCTCGTCAAGGGGTCGGCCCAACCTCAACGGCGCCAAAAACATAGGGTTTTCTGGCAGAAAGATTTCGTGTCCGGCGTTGTGTCTGTGTTAGATTTTCGGCGCGGGTATAAGGGTTTCTGCCCGCTCGAAAGCTTCCATCAACGCAACGCACCGAGATACGAAACGTGAATTTCCGGACTGTTCTCATCGCCGCGCTTCCCCTGCTCGCCGCCTGCCAGGGAGACGCGCTGACCGTTCCCGCCGCCGCGTCGTTCGACGCCGCCGGCGCCCCGTTCTCCTACGACGTTCCTGTCCGCGACGGGTACCTGACGGGCGCCGACGGCGTGCAGCTGTACTACAAGGTCCTGGGCACGGGGCCGGACACCGCCGTGGTGCTGCACGGCGGGCCGGGGATGTCGATGGGCTACCTGGACCGCGACCTGGCGCCGCTGGCGCACGGGCGCACCGTGATCTTCTACGACCAGCGCGGCGGCGGAAAGTCGCAGCTGATGGCCGATCCCGCGCAGCTCTCGCTGGACCGCCACCTGGCGGACCTCGAGGCGGTGCGGCAGCACTTCGGGCTGGAGAAGATGACGCTGGCGGGGCACTCGTGGGGCGGGCTGCTGGCCGGCTTCTACGCCCGCGCCCACGCCGACCGGCTGGAGAAGCTGGTGCTGCTGAACCCCGCGCCGCTGAGCGCCCCGCTCTGGGGCGAGTTCGAGGCCACCGTGGCCGCCCGTGCCGACGCCGCCACCAACGCGCGAATCGGCGAGATCGTGGGCCTGTGGTTCGCCGGGCAGGTGAACCAGGCGCTGTGCGAGGAGTTCATCACGCTGCGCTTTTCCACCTACTTCGCGGACGCGGCCAACATGGCCAACCTGCGTGGCGGCTGGTGCGACGTGACGGACGCCGTGGCGGCCGGCCTGCTGCCCACGCACCTGACCATCCTGGGCTCGCTGGGCTTCTGGGACCTTGGCGCGGAGCTGTCGCACGTGAGCGTGCCCACGCTGGTGGTGCACGGCACGGCCGACGCGGTGCCCTTCGCCAGCTCGCAGGCGTTCGCGGCGGCCATCCCTGGCGCGCAGCTGTGGGTGATGGAGAACGTGGGCCACTTTCCCTGGATGGAGTCCCCGGTCGACTTCTTCACCGGCCTGAACAACTTCCTGCGCCGCGAGAACTGAGCGGGTGAACGGTTGGGGGAGCGGGTGACGCGTGTCCGCGGGCCCTCTCCCCCGACCGGCCTTTCGCTCGTTACCTCGCGACGGCGGTCGACCCCTCCCCCCAAACTGCGGGGGAGGGGTTGTTTACATGTGGAATTGTCGCGGGAACGGAAAAACCCCTCCCCCGGGGTTGGGGGAGGGTCGCCGCGAGCCGCGAGGAAGGAGCGGCGAAGTCGGCGGGGGAGAGGACCCCGGAGGGTCGCGGGACGCCTGGCCCGTCACCCCGCCCGCGTGTAGCGGGAGTCCACGGCGAGCTCTTCCTTCCCCTCGGGCCAGACATTGTAGTGCACGATGCGCAGCGCGTCGCCCTCCGGCAGGACGTCGATGCGCCACCCCCAGTCCGGCCCCGGCGGCGCCGGATACGAGCCGCGCACGGACAGCGGTCCGCCGTCCGCGGCCGTCCCCGCGCACGCCATCACCTTGTCGCTGTTGTGAAAGGTGTCGATCCAGTGCGCCGTGGCCGTCTGCGACTTGCGCTGGTAGCCGATCAGCAGCGAGCCCTCCTGCGGCTTGCCGCCGTAGCTCCACGTGTAGTCGATGCGCACGAACCGCCCGTCCAGCACCGGCGTCACCGTCGCGGTGGACCGTGATTCGTCCGCGATGCCGTTGTGCGGGTCCTCCAGCGTGCTGGTGCCCTGCCACGTCCCGGCGCAGGCGATCAGTCCATCGAGAGCGCTCATTGCGAAAGCTTCGGCTTCAGAGTGAGGTGTGTCCGCGAGTCCGTGAATGGAACGATTCAGCGCGCGCGGGCCACCATCTCCTGGATGCGCCGCACCCCCTCGGCCACCGACTCCTCCTCCGGCCCGAACGAAAAGCGCGCGTAGGTGCGGAATCGCGATGCGCGGCCGCTGCGGCGCTTGCCGGGGTTGATGTCGAAGAACTCGCCGGGCACGCAGATCACCTTTTCCCGCAGCGCCGCCTCGAAGAACCCCATCCCGTCGTTCAGCGGCTCCGGCAGCCCCGCCAGGTCCGCCCAGATGTAGAAGGTGCCCTCGGGCTCCATGTCCAGCCGCATCCCCGCCTGGCGCAGCCCGTCGGCCACGATGCGCCGCTTGCGCAGAAAGGCGGTGCGGATGGCGGCCGTCTCGGCGCGCACGTGTGCGGGGTCCAGCAGGGGGATGGCGGCGCGCTGCAGCGGGCGGCTGCCGCCGCCGTCCAGGAACGACCCGGCGCTGGTGACCGCGTCGATCACCGAGCGCGGCCCCACCACCCACGTGGTGCGCCAGCCGGGGTAGCGCCAGTTCTTGGTGAGCCCGTCCATGATCAGCACCGGGTCCGTATCCACGTCGTCCACGTAGCGGGCGGCGCTCACCAGCCCCTCCTCGTCGGGCGAGGCGCACCAGGCGTAGTGCGAGTAGAACTCGTCCAGCAGCAGCGTGCACTCCAGCCGCCGCGCCGCCTCCACCCACGACGCCAGCTCCAGCCCGCGGATGGTGCGGCCGGTAGGGTTGGACGGATTCGACAGCAGCAGCGCGGAGAGCCCGCGGCCCATGATCTCGCGCTCCAGCCGGCCCATGTCGAAGCGGTAGCCGTCCGTCCCCTCCAGCAGGATGGGGATGGCGGTGAACGCGCGGAAGATGTTGAGCAGCTCCTCGTACGCCGTGTAGTCGGGGAGAAAGTGGCCCAGGTTGATCTCGCCCAGCGCGGCCACCGTGCGCGTGAGCCCCAGCCGCCCGCCGCCGCAGATGCACACGTTGTCGGCGGTGTACTGCGACATTTTGCCCTGCCGGTACAGGTAGTTGTACAGCGCCGCCACCGCCGCCCGCAGCTCGGGGATGCCGGCGACGGGCGCGTACTCCTGGTCCGCGGTGCTGATGGGCGCCTCCAGCACGCGCGGCGGCGCGCCGGGCAGGTCACCCGTCTCCGGCATCCCCTGTCCCAGGTTGCACCAGTCCGGGTGCCCGTACGCGTATCCCAGCCGCGCCGCCTCCGCCATCACGTAGATCACGCCCGTGAACGGCACCGCGCGAAAGCCCGGCACCGTAGGCGGAGCTACCGTCCTCTGTCTGCGTTCCATCAGTTTCGATTCGATCGGATTGACTGCGTCATTCCCGGGAGTCTACCCGGTCGCGCAGCACCGGGCAAATCCGTGGCCCGTGCAGAATCGCCCCGATCCTGCACCCGGCCGTCTTTTCACGGATGGGCCTCACACGGAGTCAACGGAGTCAACGGAGTCAACGGAGTTCGGTCTTGCCGAGCCACTGGCCGTCGTACGGGGAGCCGTGGCTGGTGAGAAGGAGTCCCCTGTTTCTGCTGGATCTGCCGGCGGGCACGGCGCATGTTGACTGCGCCTACGCTGTCGTCTGCCGAACCTCCTTCGCGCCGAGCAGCTGGCCGACGCCGTCGAACAGACCGTTGAGGGGGAGGGAAGCGAGGGCGCGGGGCTCGAAAGGGGTGACTTCCACCGTCATCCTGTCGCCGCTGAACCTGTGCGACCAGGCGGCGACGGCGCGGCCGCCGCGCAGCAGGAGCGGGTTGCCGTCGCCGGAGGTGGCGCCGGCGCCGCCCGTCCCGGCCTTGCTGTACGCGAACGGCAGGTGCTCGTCCGCCACGAAGCGCTGCCGGCCGTCGGGGGCGTACCCCATGGTGTACGCGTCCCACTTGGGGAGCAGGGCGACGGCATCCGGATCGATGGGATCGACCGATGCGAACGCGGCCTGCTGATCCACCGGCAGCAGCATCCCGCCGCCCACGTCGACGACCTCCGCGTCGCGCAGCGCCTCCGCCGCGCGCTTCTGGCTCGCCCCGATCCACCACGCCACGTCCTTCACCCGCGCCGGGCCGAACGCGCGCAGGTACTGCATCGCCAGCCAGCGCAGCGACGCGTCCGCGTCCGGCTCCTCCAGCGGGTGGCCCAGCCACGCCTCCGTCGAAACGTAGCGAAGCACGTCCGTGCGCAGGCTGCCGCCCAGCCGCAGCACCAGCCCCTCGTACGCCATCACCCGCAGCGCCGTCATCAGGTTGGGGCCCATCCCGAACGCCTCCTGCGCCTCCGCGGGCGTCATGGGCTCGCGCAGGATCTCCGGCATGCGCCGCTTGAGCCAGTCGTACTCGCCGCGCTCGATCTTCGCGTAGGCCAGGTTCCCCGCGAACTTCTCCAGCGGCAGCCGCACGGCGGCAAAGATGCGCGGCGCCGTGTCCGCCGGCATCAGGTGGATGGAGCCGCGCGGCCCGGAAAGCCGCACCACCTCGCGGCGCGCCTCCGCCTGCGCCAGCCACCCCGCGCCGAACCCGCGGGTGCGGCACAGCAGCGACAGCGGCGCGGACGGATGGCTGCTGTAGACCGCCACCACGCCACGCAGCGCATCCATCGCGTCGTCCGCGGGCGCGGCGAGCAGCTGGCGGCGGCAGCTCCAGGCCCGCAGCCGCTCCACATCGGGCGCGGAGGTCACTTCCACACGCCCAGCAGCTTGCGGACGGCGACCACCTGTCCCACGTGGTAGGCGTTGTGGTCCGCCACCAGCAGCAGCTCGCGCAGGTACGTCTGCCCGCCGCCGTGCGGGATCGCGGCAAACAGGTCCACCGAGGGATCGGCCGCCAGCTCCTTGAGCGACTCGCGGTTGGCGCGGAACGCCTCCACGCTCTCGTCCCACGCGTCCGCGTCGGGCGGGGTGGGGGAGTCCGGCCAGTAGTCGTCCGGCCAGTCGGGCTCCTGGTACGACGGGTTGCGGCAGAACTCCAGGATGTCCCACTGCGTGAACCGCAGGTGCTCCAGCAGCTCCCACGCGGAGTAGGGAAGTCCCGCGGGCCGCACGCCCTGCATGTTCCACGGCATTCCCTCCACCGCGGAGTCGAAGGTGGCGTGGGCGTCCTGCCAGTCCAGCATGCGCACCAGCTGCCGGCGCAGCGCGTCGTTCTCGGTCATGGGCGTGGTGGATGTTGGTGGATGATGGTTGATTGAGACGGATTGGTCGATCGGCGAAAGAGAGATCGAACTGCGTCCGCGGGGGCCCCTCTCCCCCGCCGACTTCGCCGCTCGTTCCTCGCGGCTCGCGGCGACCCCTCCCCCAAACTGCGGGGGAGGGGTTATGCGTGCCGGACCTGCGGCGGTTCTTCGGTAGGTTCAACTCGACCCGAGTCCGCGGAAACGCGATCGAATTCTCCCCTTTCTCCCGCGCAGCGGGGGAGAGGGGCCGGGGGAGAGGGGGCGGGAGAGGGGGCCCCGTCGGGCGCAGCTCGATGCATGTCGCAGCGCCCACCCTGCGCTCGATCCTATCCGCAGCGCGATCGAATTCTCCCCTTTCTCCCGCGGAGCGGGGGAGAGGGGCCGGGGGGGGGCCGGGGGAGAGGGGGCCCTGTCGGGCGCAGTTCGATGCATGTCGCAGCGCGCACCCTGCGCTCGATCCTATCCGGAGCCCGATCGAATTCTCCCCTTTCTCCCGCGCAGCGGGGGAGAGCGGCCGGGGGAGAGGGGGCCCCGTCGGCGCAGCTCGATGGATGTCGCAGCGCGCACCCCGGCCCCCCCGCCGTCCTCGTGCCCCAACCTAGCGCGCGCCTCGTCTGGACGGAACGGCTCCGCGGGTTAGGTTCAGCACCGCGCGGCGGGATTCACCACGCGCCGACTCCAGACGGATGACTCAGATGCAGATCCACCTCGAGCCCGCCGCCCCCACCTCGCCCGACGAGTACCGGCAGCTGGCGCGCGACATCTTTCGCGAGCTGATCGAGATCGACACCACCGACCAGTCCGGCGACGTCACCGAGGCCGCCGAGGCGGTCGCGCGGCGGCTGCGGGAGGCGGGGTTCGCGGACGAGGAGCTTACGCTCGCCGGGCCGCATCCGCGCAAGATGAACCTGGTGGCGCGGATGCGCGGCACCGGCGCGCGGGGCCCGCTGCTGATGCTGGCGCACCTGGACGTGGTGGAGGCCGACCCCGCCGAGTGGGAGACGCCGCCGTTCCGGTTCGTGGAGCGCGACGGCTTCTACTACGGCCGCGGGACCACGGACCAGAAGGCCATGGCCTCCATCTGGGCCGCCAACCTCATCCGCATGCGCCGCGAGGGCATCGTCCCCGACCGCGACCTGGTGCTGGCGCTCACGGCGGACGAGGAGGGCGGCGAGCACAACGGCGCGCGCTGGCTGGTGCAGGAGCGCCGCGAGCTGGTGGACGCGGCGATGGGGATCAACGAGGGGGGATGGGGGCGCAGCCGGGGCGGGCGGCGCATCAGCAACAACCTGCAGGCCAGCGAAAAGGTGTACCTGGACCTGGAGCTCACCGCCCAGGGCACCGCCGGCCACAGCAGCATCCCCACGGACGACAACGCCATCTACCACCTGTCCGCCGCGCTGGGCCGCCTGGCCGCGTACGAGTTCCCCGTGCAGCTGGGCGAGGTGGCGCGCGCCTTCTTCGAGCGGATGTCGCGCATCGAGCGCGGGCCGATCGCGGACGACATGCGGGCGCTGCTGGCGGGGACGGCGGACGCGGACGCCGTCGCGCGGCTGACCGCGGTGCCGCAGTACCACGGGATGACCCGCAACACCTGGGCGGCCACGCGGGTGGATGCCGGCCAGTCCAACAACACCATCCCGCAGACGGCGCGCGCCATCGTCAACTGCCGCCTGCTCCCCGGCCAGCCGCCGGCGGAGATGGAGCGGCTGGCCAGCGAGGTGATCGCGGACGAACGTATCGCCGTGCGGCAGGTGGTGAACGGCAAGCCCAGCCCGCCGTCGCCGCTGACGCCGGAGGTGATGGACGCGGTGGAGGCGGTCACCGGGCAGATGTGGCCCGGCGTTCCCGTGGTCCCGGTGATGGGGATCGGGGCGACGGACAGCCTGTACCTTCGCGCGGCCGGCATCCCCATGTACGGCGTCAGCGGCATCTTTCTGGACGTGGACGACGTGCGCGCCCACGCACCGGACGAGCGCATCTCCATCCAGTCCTATTACGAAGGCCAGGAGTTCCTCTACCGCCTGATCCGCGCGCTGTCGGAGTCAGGAACAGAAAAGGAGCGTTTGATTTCCTGAGAGTGTGTTTAAGATTTTGTCTTTCAGAAATACCGAAGATTGATTTCCTGAGGGAGCGCGCCTCCGGAACTTGAAGTTACTCAAGCGGTTGTGCGCGAACGAAGGATCTCGTCTCGGCTATCGCGGGGCTGGCTACGCGGCACTGATTCAGCCCCCAGGTGCTGCCGGCGAGATCCTTCGGTCGGCGCCAAATTGGTTGCGCAGCAGCGGGTCAGGAGCGGCGCCTCCCTCAGGAAATCAACCGGTTCGGCTCATTCTT
>DASUVG010000217.1:0-26556 GCA_036379135.1 Longimicrobium sp. | reverse complement strand
AGCATCAGGTCGCCCACCACCGCCACGCGCAGCCCCCGGCACCGCTCCAGAATCTCGTCCAGCCGCGCGCGTGTCAGACGCTCCATCCGTGTCCTGCCCCTTGCCGGGAAAAAGAGGCGGGGAATCTAGACGGGGCGGCGGGGCGTGTCAAAAACCGCGAGGGAATAGGGAACAGGGAATAGGGAATAGCGGGACAACGATGAGGGGCGGCGGGCGGAGGATCAGCCGGGCGGGAGCGCGGGCGGAGCGTCGAAAGCGGCGATGCGCCGATCCGCCAGGTACATCTCCACGGTGGCGGCCAGCTCGCGGGCCGCGAGCCGGTCGGCGCGCGCGACCGAGAGCGACATCTCGTTGCCGCGCACACCGGGCACGTTCTCTACGGTGCGCAGGCTGCGCGTGCGCAGCACCAGCGCGGCGCGCCACAGGAACCGGAGCCGGTACGAGATCGACTGGATCTCCGCCCACGGCACGTGCACCGTGCGGATGTCGTCCTGGCTGGCCTTCGTGGCGAAGTCGGTCTCGCTGCGGCGAAACTCCAGGACGAGCCCGTCCTCCTCCGTCCGCAGCACCCCGCGGACGGTGATGAACCGCTCGCCGGTTTCGTTGAAGAACCGCCGGGTGAACGGGACGGAGAGCAGTTCCATGATGCGGCCGGGGATGAGGTAGACCAACGGGTTCCGCAGAAGCTAATTCGCGGATTCGCACGGCGATAGACACGTGGTGTGGCGGCTTGGGGTAGTCCGGATCCGCGATGCGCGGGGCCTGTCGATGATCCCCTGCCCCACGCCGGATCCCGGTTGCGCCGCTGTTGCCGCGCGTGTTACCCATCCACCGAGCCTCCGTCTCCTCATTCCCTGCATCGGCCGATGAGCGCCTTCGCGAAGCCCTTCATCCCACTCGCCTTTCAGCACCTTCCGGAAGACGAAATGCTGCGGCGCGCGCAGCAGTTCTACGCGGAGATGGACCGGCGGCGCACCACGCGGCACTTCTCGGATCGGGCGGTGCCGCGTGAGCTGATCGAGCACGCCATCCGCACGGCGGGCACGGCGCCCAGCGGCGCGCACCAGCAGCCGTGGACGTTCGTCGCCATCAGCGATCCGCGGATCAAGCGGACGATGCGCGAGGCGGCCGAGGAGGAGGAGCGGGTCAACTACGGCGGACGGATGCCGGACGAGTGGCTGGAGGCGCTGGCGCCGCTGGGGACGGATGCGGTCAAGGAGCACATCACCACGGCGCCGTACGTGGTGGTGCTTTTCCGGCACGTCTTCGGGCTGAAACCGGACGGCAGCCACCGCACGCACTATTACACCACGGAGAGCTGCGGCATCGCGGCGGGGCTGTTCATCGCCGCCATCCACCAGATGGGGCTGGCCACGCTCACCCACACCCCGTCGCCGATGGGATTTCTGACGAAGCTGCTGCGGCGCCCGGAGAACGAGAAGCCGTTCCTGCTGATGCCCATCGGCTATCCCGCCCCCGACGCGCGCGTCCCCGACCTGCACCGCAAGCCGCTCGACGAGATCGCCGTATGGTTCGAGCCGCCGGCGGATGATCTCGTTCGCGAGCCGCCTCGCGGAAGCCAGTGAACCCGCCGCAGCGACGGCGGAAAGCCCCGCAGCGGCCGCCGGCGCGTCCGTGCGGGCTTCCACCTGCTCGGGTGGGCAGCGTCCTCACCGCGACGGAAATCCCGGCGTGATGCAGGCGAGCTCCTTCGGCCGGCGCGCGGGGATCGAGGCGCCCGATCATTCAGCGCGGCGCCTCTCTCGGGAAGTCGAAACGCGGGGGTGTTACGCGCAAGAAAGGGCGGGCACCTCGCAGAGGTGCCCGCCCTGATCGTTACGCGGCGCGGTGCTTACGAATCCTTCCAGCCGCCGCGGCCGCGGCCCTTGTCGCGCTTGCCGATCTTGCCGATCTCGATGTGGCACTGCGTCAGGTCGCCCACTGCGTCGGCCATGTCTTCGGTGACCTCGATCACGGCGCGCACGCCATCGCCGTAGACCTGCCCCACGTAGCAATCGCCGGCCTTGAACAGCACGCGCTGGGCCTCTTCCAGGCGCTGGATGGCGTCCCACACCATCTCGGCGGCGCGTTCCAGGTGTTCCTGCGGGTCGGGGTGCTGGTCAGCCATGCGGAGCAATGCGAACGTGGGCGGATGGCCGGCGGCCCGGCAGAACGAGGGGGAGTATATCAGTTTCCTCCACGCCTGCGATACCCCGGGGTCCCCCCACCCCCCCTTTCCCGGCAGACCGCGCCGGGAGAGGGGAGAATTCGATCGTGTTGCGGATGATTCAGGTGCGAGATGGTGGGTCGCCCCCCCCGGCCCTCCCCAACAGCTGCGTGGGGGAGGGAGAACGGCAGACAGGCTTTCGTAGCGCGATCGAATTCTCCTCTCCCCCCCGCAGTTCGGGGGGGAGAGGCCGGGAGAGGGGGGCCGCGCCGGCGCGCAGTTCGATGCCCTTCGTCCAATCCGGCCCTGACTTACATCCGCTCAGAACGTCCACTGCGCCGCGATGTTCACGGCGCGGTAGCGGTAGTCGGCGCCGGCGCCGGGGGCGATCTGGGTGAGGCCCGTGTTGGCGAACACGCCCGTGAGCACGATGCGCCGCCCGGGCGCCAGGAGGTAGGCCACGCTCCCCGACCCGCGGAACGAGCCGCTGGGGTCGCCGCTGCTGCGCACCTGCTGCACGCCGGGCGCGAGCTCCGCGTCCAGGCTCCAGTGCCGCCACTCGCGCAGCCACCGCGCCGTCACCTCGGCCAGGCCGTAGAAGTCGGGGTCGAAGTACCCCTCGTTCAGGTCGCGGTCGAAGCCGAAGAAGCGCGCGCCCACGCCCAGCGTGACGGGCCGGCTGACGCGCCGCGCGATGTTCAGGCTGCCGTTCACGCGGCGGTTCTCCTCGCCCGTCGCGCGGCCGGTGAACAGCGCCGTGCCGCCGCCGCCGCCGATCGTCCACCCCCGCGCCGGGGTCCAGCTGGCAAAGGCGGACCACTCGTCCAGGTAGACTTCCCGTTCGATCAGGATCGCCGTCGCGTCCATCGCGTAGTGCGCGTACGAGACGCTGCCCCGGATCGGGTACCGTCCGGGCGACGAGAGCGAGGCGCGGTAGGTGGGGATGGGCTCGTCGTCGCGCACGTCCGGCACGCTGGCGCCGGCGGTGCCGGAGAGCCCCCAGCCGGTGCCGATCATCGTCCACAGGGTGAGCGCGCCGCCGTTCGAGCGGCCCCGCAGCCCGACGGCGGCGTTCGGTTCGTAGTGCGCGGTGCGGTGGTACAGGTCCATCCGCACCTCAACGCTCGGCGCGGGGCGGACGGCGGCGCTGGCGGAACTGGTGTGGATGTCGCTGCCGTCCGAATCCCATTCGTTCACGTACGACGCGCTGGTGCGCGGCGACACCGCCAGCCGCGCCCAGCGCAGCGCCTCGCGCGCGTCCTTGTCCGTGGGCGCGATGGCCAGGGCGCGCCGCGCCGCGTCCAGCGCCGCCGCGTCGCGCCCCTGCCAGCGCAGCGTCTGCGAGAGCCCCACCCACGACGCCGCGTCGTCCGGATGCCGTGCGATCACCTCGCGCCAGCGGCGCTCGGCGGGCACCAGCCGCCCGCCCCACCCCGCCGCCCGCGCCAAGCCCCGCTGCGCCTCCACGTTCCCGGGCTCCAGCTCCAGGATCCGCCGGTACACGGCCTCGGCCGAGTCCAGCTCCGACGCCCACGCCAGCACCGTCCCCAGCCCCACCAGCGCCTCGGTGTCGCGCGGGTTCACGCGCAGCAGGCTGTCGTACGCCGCCACCGCCGCGTCGAAGCGCGACGCCCAGGAAAGGACGCGCGCGCGGCCCAGCCCCACCGTGCGGTCGTCCGGCGTGATCTCCTGGATGCGGCCGTACGTGGCCAGCGCCTCGTCGTAGTTGCCCACCCAGGACTCGAACTGCGCGCGGGCCTGCAGCGCGGGCAGAAAGCCGGGGTCCTCCGCCAGCAGCGGGTCCAGCGCCAGCGACGCCGCGGCGGGGTCGCCGCGCCAGGCCAGCACGCGCGCCCGGTCCACCCGCGCCTCGCGGTTGCGCGGGTCCACCTGGAGCAGCCGGTCGAACAGCGCCAGCGACTCGTCGTAGCGCTCGGCCCAGGCGCGGATGAGGGCGATGCGGTGCAGCGCCGTCGCGTCGGCGGCGTCCGCCGCCAGCCGTGCCTCGTACAGCCGCTCCGCCGCGGGAAGGTCGCCCGCGGCCCAGGCGTGGTCCGCCTCGTCCTGCGCGCGGGCGGGGACGGCGCAGGCGAGAAGGAGCAGGGCGGTCAGCAGTACACGCAGGCAGATCGGCCCCGCGCGCAGCCCCGCGGGGGTTGCGGGGCTTTCCGCTGTTCCAGCCGCGGTTTCAGCCGCCCGGGACCGGATCATCGGCCGCCTCCGCGCAGAACCGGTGGATTCATCGTTCGAAATACCTCGCGCATGGCGTCGTAGACGGGGCGGACGCGCTCGCGCCAGCGCGGCTCCTCCCAGGTGCTCCAGGTGAAGAACGCGACGTCGGCCTCGCCTCCCGAGGCGGGCCACTGGCGCCACGCCGCCCCCTCGCGGGCGGCGGCCAGGATGCGGATGCCGTCCACCGTCACCGTCCCCAGCTCGGCGGGGAGGGCGCCCTCGGGGTCCTGCAGCACGCGGCGCTGGCTGGGATCGGTAAAGTTCAGCAGCATCCAGGGGATGCGGATCTCCGTCACCCCCGCGTCGTCCAGCCGCTCCCACATGCCGTCGGGCGGGCCGCCGGGGCGCAGGATGCCGCGGTCGTAGCCGAACCCCGGGAACTCCGTGCGGTCGCGCGCGAACCGGCGGTTGTTGGTGAGCACGCGCAGCGAGTCGTAGACGCCGTCCTCGTTGGGCCGGCTGCGGTACGGCCGGTTGAAGCGCCGCTGAAAGCGCCCCTGAAAGTAGCCCGGGAGCGGATCGGCGATCGGCGGCGGCGCGGCGGGCCGGCCCGCGATGGACTGGTTCTCGTCGGTCCGGAACGGGTTGGAGGACGGGTCCGCCATCAGCCGCACCTGGTCACCCGTGGCGCGCAGCGCGAACTCCAGCCCCACGGGAAGGCGCGTCCCCACGCGCCCCGGCCAGCGAAAGTCGCCCGCCTGGGGCTTCAGGAGGTCGAAGCCCAGCAGCAGCTCCTCCGGCAGCCGTCCCCCTGCCCCTTCGAAGAAGAGCCACAGGTACGCCTCGTCCGCGGCGGCGCGGAGCGTACCCTCCGGCGTCTGGTACAGCGCCGGCCTGCGCCGCCACGACCCGATCCGGTCGCGCAGCGTGGCGCCGGCCAGCACCTCGCCGGGGTCCATCGCCAGCATCCCGTAGTGCTGCTCCGCGTCCAGGCGGTTGTACCACAGGCGGTTGCGCTCCTGCGGGATCTCGAAGTCGATGACGATCCAGTTCTTCTTGAACCACTCGTCGATCCAGGCGAAGATGGCCCCGCCCGCCATCCCCGCCTCGGCGATCTCGCGGGTGAGGCGGGCGTTGATCTGGGCCATCCGCGCCTCGGTGTGGCCGCCGTGGTGCCACCCCTGCGGCTGCAGGTGCGCGCTGCCGATGCTGGCCGGCACCCCGTACTCGCTGATGACGACGGGCATCCCCTGGTGGTGCCGCTTGAGCTCGACCAGGTAGCCGAAGTAGCTGGACGGCCCCTCGGACGACGCCGCCCGGTTGTAGCCCGGGTCCAGCACCATGAAGTCCGGGTAGTACGGATACGCGTGGTACGACGCGAAGTATCCCGCCGGGAACGCGTCCGTGGGCGTGACCAGGCTGGCGTCCAGCCCGGCGCCGTCGTTGTCCTCGGCCGCCGGCTGAGGCGGCACCTGCTCGCCCAGCGACCGGCGGATCTCCGACTCCTCCGCCACGGTGGATTCGGTGGGATGGGCCAGCGGGTCCAGCGTGGGCCAGTTGGTGTAGGCGATGGGCCGCTGGGCGCGGTAGGTGTCGGTCTCGTACGCCACCATGTGCTCGCTGGCCCGGCCCAGCCACGCGTCCATCGGCGTGCCGCCCTGCACGGTAAGGAACCGGCCGCGAAAGCCCTGAAGCTCCGGCCGCAGGCGGTTGAAGGTGACCACCGAGTACGACTCCCACTCGCGGCCGATGATGTACGCCAGCACCCACGGCGACACGTCCGCCGTGTAGTAGCCGCCGGCGTGTCCGGGGCGCACCGGGAGGTCGGCGCGGCCGTGCAGCAGGTCCACCACGCGGCGCATCTCCTGGAAGAAGCCGCCCTCCCACCGCGGGTCGGCGAAGTCGTTCCCCGGCGGCAGCTCCGCCCAGACGCCGTGGATGATCCAGAGCGGCGCGTCGGGGTGGCGGCGGTTCCAGTCGTACAGGGCGCCGTAGAAGTGGGGCGGATGGATGGTGTAGACGCGGACGGCGTTGGTCCCCATCGCCGCCATCTGCCCGATCCAGCGGAGGTACGTCGCCGAATCCGGAAACTCGCTGGCGTGCTTGCCGGGGAGCGCCGCGCCCAGGTTTACGCCCTTGATGTAGAACGGCTCCCACCCGCGCGCCGTGCGCACCTCGAAGCGGTCGCCGTGGGTCCGCGCCGGATACGCGAGATCCGTCGGAAGGACGAGCGGAGGCCGGTCTGGCCGCGCGGCCGGCGCGGGGCCCAGCCGCGCCAGAAAGTCGCGCGCTTCGGCGTTGCCGGGATCCACCGCCTGCACCCGGGTGAACGCCGACCGCGCCGCCTCGCGGTCCTCCAGCCGCCACGCGGCGATGCCCAGCCCCACGAGCGCGTCCACGCTGCGCGGCGCCTCCGCCACCACGGCGCCGAACAGGCGGCGCGCCTCGTCGGTGCGGTCCTGGCGCAGCGCCACGTAGCCCAGGCCGGTGCGCGCGCCCTGGTGGCGGGGGCAGGCGCGCACCGCGGCCTCGAAGGCGGTGCGCGAGGTGGCCATGTCGCCGGCGCGGTAGGCGGTCCAGCCGCGCTCCGCGGCCGGGTTTCCGGCGGCCGGGCACTCCTGCGCGGCAGCCGGCGCCGCCTCCGCGCCCCCGGGATCCATCTTCGCGGCCATCAGCGCGCCCCCCAGCGCGAATGCGAGAGTTGCGAAGCGCTTCCTGCGGCTCATGCCCATCCGGTTCATTCCCGTCCCTTCAGTTCACGCGTACTTCGATACCATTGCGCTGCGTTCGACGACCCAATTCGAGGCTCGGGCGACGGAGACCGAGCTGCGCCCGGAATGGCGCCCCCTCCGGGCTCGTAAACCTCGCCCACCTCCCCCAAAAACCCCTGGGGGAGGTTGGACGGATGCCGAGAGATCACGGCTCGTCGAACGATACTGGGCTGCGCCCGACGGGGGCCCCTCCCCCGGCCCCTCCCCGCTCGTTCCTCGCGGAGAGGGGAGAGCTTCGATCCCGCTCCGGAAGATGCGTCGCACCTCCCTTCCCCACGCTGTTCGTGGGGGAGGCCGGGGAGGGGGGCGGCCCACCATCCGGGCGTAACTTCTCCGAAGCACCTCCACCCTCAGCTCCACACCCAAACCTCCCCCAGGGTTTTTTGGGGGAGGTGGGCGAGTGGTGCTCGCCCGGAGGGGGCGCCCCGCCGCGCTCTGCGAAGCATCCGGCTCCCCGCCCTACGACCCCTTCCCCACCCCGTCCGCCGGCCCCGGCGCCGCCGCCTGGATCGTCTTTACCGCGAAGCCGCGCCGCTCCATGGCGCCCCAGCTCTTGCTGCCGCGCAGGTACTTCCAGATCCCCTGCAGCCGCCAGATCACCGTGAGCTGGCGGTATCCCAGGTTCTCCACGAACGCCCACAGCACCAGGATCAGCCGGTCGCGAAAGCTGTCGTAGCGGTGGAACGACGCCTCTTCCATCACCAGCGTCATCACCGTGAGCACCGAGCCCAGGCCGTACGCCATCAGAAAGAAGAGAATGGCGAAGGGGACGTCGATGGCGCCGATCACCAGCCCCAGGATCAGCCCCAGCAGCCCCACCATCTCCACCACCGGCGCCAGCAGCTCCACGATCACGAAGTAGGGAAACACCACCATCCCCATCGCCCCGTACCGCGGGTTGAACATCACCTTCCGGTGGCGCCACAGCACGTCGGAAAGGCCGCGGTGCCAGCGGTCGCGCTGGCGGCCCAGCACGCGCACGGTCTCCGGCGCCTCCGTCCACGCCACGGGGTCGGGGACGAAGGCGATCACGTGCGGCCCGTCCTGCTCGTAGCCAATGCGCCGCAGCCGCAGCGCCAGCTCCATGTCCTCGCCCACGGTGGCGTGCTCGTAGCCCCCCGCCGCGACCATCGACGCGCGGCGAAAGAGGCCGAAGGCGCCGGAGATGATGAGGTTGCCGCCCAGCCGGTTCCATCCCAGCCGGCCGAAGAGAAAGGCGCGCAGGTACTCCACCACCTGGCACCCCGGCAGCAGCCGGCGCGGCGCGCGGGCCCGCGTCACCCGGCCGCCCTCCACGATGGAGCCGTTGGCGATGCGGATGGTCCCCCCCGCCGCCACCACGTCCGCGCGCTCCAGGAACGGCCGCACCATGCGCTGCAGCGAGTCCGGCTCGATGAGCGTGTCGGCGTCGATGGCGCACACCAGCTCGCCGGTGGCGAAGTTCAGCCCCGCGTTCAGCGCGTCCGCCTTTCCCCCGTTCACCTTGTCGATGACGACCAGGTTGGGGTACAGCCGCGAGCGGTACAGGCCCACCACGTCCTTCGAGCGGATGCGCTTCTGGTAGATGGGGTGGATGGGGGAAAGGTCGAAGGTCTCCACCAGCACCCGCATGGTCTCGTCCTTCGACCCGTCGTTTACGACGACGACCTCCAGGTTGGGATAGAACAGCGCCAGCAGCGCGCGCACGCTCTCGCCGATGGTGGCGGCCTCGTTGTACGCCGGCGCCAGCATGCTGATGCTGGGCACCACCCGCGAGCCCATCAGCCGCCAGCGGGCGCGGCCGCGCGCCAGCAGCACGTACTCGCGCATCTCGATCCCCGCGCTGAACAGCAGCAGCGCGTACCAGCCGTTCACCAGGAGAAAGTAGACGAGGATCGCCCACTCCAGCCGCACCAGGACGAGCGACGCGATCTCTCCCGCCGTCACGTCCACCGCTCCCGCTCGGCGGACGACTCCGGCAGGTCCAGCACCTGCCGCGCGATGTCGGCGGCAAAGGCGTCGTCGTCCGACAGCCCCTTTCGCAGGTAGAGCAGCCCGGGGCTGCCCAGGGAGCGCAGCGCCAGCGCGCTCTGGCTGCGGACGATCCAGGCGCGGTCGCGCAGCAGCGGCGCGATGAGGGTGGCGCTGGGCCAGTGCCCAAGCCGGCCCAGCGCGGCGGCCGCGGCGGCGCGCACCTCGGGGTCGCCGTCGCTCACCAGGGTCTGCAGCACCTCCACGGCCTCCTCGCTCCCCACCGCGCCGGCCAGCGCGGCGGCGCGGGCGCGCACGTGCGGCAGCGGGTCGCGGCACAGCCGCAGCGCGGCCGGGGCAAAGCGCACGTCGGGAATGCCGGCGGCCACGTCCAGCGCCGGCTCGGCGTGCCGGCCGGAATACTTCTCCAGGTAGCGCGCCAGCGGGGCCACCGCCGCCACGCCGATCCGCAGCAGCGAGTCGCGCACCACAAAGCTGCCGTAGCGGTCCGTCCGCGGCAGCAGCTGCACCAGCCGGTCGATCAGCTCGGGGGTGGGATGCGACCCGGCCCACTCCACGGCCTCGGCGCGCACGGCGGGGTCGGGGTCGTCCAGCAGCCCGGGCACCACGTGCGCGCCGCCGCCCACGGCCGCCAGCAGGCGCACGCCGTGCAGCCGGTCGCGCCAGTCGCGCGCCGCCGCCATCCGCTCCGCCACGGGGACCAGGCCGATCTGCTGCGCCAGCCGGGCCAGGTGGTCGCGGCTCTGGCCGGTGATGCTGGGGACGAGCTCGGTGAACAGCCGCACCTGCAGCCGCACCGACAGGCTGCGGAGCAGCTGCTCGTCCGGCTTCGTGGGCCGGCCGTTGCGGACGACCTCCAGCAGCGCCAGCCGGCCGCGCTCCATCGGCACGCGCCAGCGCCGCTCGCGCCGCGCCGCGGTCCATGCGTGGCCAAACAGGATCAGCAGCGAAAGAAAGAGGATCACCCCTTCCGCGATCAGCGCCGACTCCACCAGGTCGCGGGGCGTCATGCGCGGGCCGCCTTTACCCGATTGGCCTCACACGGAGTCAACGGAGTCAACGGAGTTTTCTCTACCGTTCCCTCGTAATCCCGTGAACGCGACAGGAGCCAGGTCATCTCCGCGCGACCATCAACATCCCCAGCAGTAAGGGGTTACCGGGAGGAACTGGAGGAGATACCACGAAACAAACTCCGTTTACTCCGTGTGAGGCCATGCAGTTCATCATCATCAGACCTTCAGAGCGCGGCGGATGCGCTGCAGCAGGACGGGGACGCTGAACGGCTTGGAGACGTGGTCGAAGGCGCCCATCTCCAGCGCGCGCACCACCTCCGCCTCGTGCGTGCGCACCGTGAGCATGATCACGCGGGTGCGCTCCAGCATCCGCTCCCCCGCCATCAATCGCAGCACGCCCAGCCCGTCCAGCCCCGGAAGGTCCACGTCCAGCAGCACCACCCGCGCGCGCAGCTCCGGCGCGGGGCCGGTGAGCAGCGACGCCGCCCGCTCGCCGCTGCTCACCCACTCGTGGCGCAGGCCGCGCGTCTCCAGCGCGTGCTGCAGCAGGCGGGCAATGGCGGGGTCGTCCTCCACCACCAGCACGTCCACCGTGCGCGGGCCCTCGCCGTGCGCCGGCGTCCACCCGGCGGGGAGCACGCGGTCGCGGCCGGCCTGCTTGGCGGCGTACATCGCCGCGTCCGCCGCGCGGTAGAGCGACTGCAGGTCGCGGCCGTCCGTGGCGAACTCCGACACGCCCGCGCTGAAGGTGACCCCGAACGTCTCGCCGTCCGGCCCGGCGAACGGCTCCTCGCGCAGCACCTCCAGCGCCTCGGCCAGCCGCTGCACGCCGTCGGACTTGTCCATCCCGTACATCCCCACCACGAACTCCTCGCCCCCCCAGCGGGCCACCACATCCTCCGCCCGGAAGCGCTTCTGCAGCACCCGGGCGACGCGGGCCAGCACCTCGTCGCCCACGGCGTGGCCGCAGCGGTCGTTCACGCTCTTGAAGCAGTCCAGGTCCACCACGCCGATGGAGAGCGGGTCCCCCTGCCCCGCCGCCAGGCGAAGGAAGCGCTCCAGCACCTCCTCGCTCCCGCGGCGGTTGGGGACGCCGGTGAGCGCGTCCGTCTCGGCAAGCGCGCGCTGCATCCGCACCCGCTCCAGCCGGTTCTGGATGCGCGCCCCCAGCTCCGGCCCCACGAACGGCTTGCCCACGAAGTCGTCCGCCCCGGCCGCGAACACCTCCTGCACCGTGGTGGGGTCCGTCCGCGAGGTGAGAAAGACGATGGGGACGGACTTCCAGCGCGGGTCGTTGCGCAGCACGCGGCACAGCTCCAGCCCGTTCACGCCCGGCATGTCCACGTCCAGCAGCACCACGTCGGGCGCCGAGGCCTCCAGCGCATCCCAGAAGCGCGCCGTCTGGTCCAGCGTGTCCACGCGGATTCCGTGCGGCTCCAGGACGAAGCGCACGGCCTCCAGCACGGCGGGGTCGTCGTCCACCGCCAGCACGGCGGCCTCGCGGCGCGCATCGGGGCGCAGCAGCGGCTCCACCGCGTCGATGGCGCGCGCCGGCGCCAGCGGCTTGCGCAGAAAGCCGCGCCCGCCCATCCGCGCCACCTCCACCCGGTCGGTAAAGGCGTCGCTGCGGGTAAAGACGATGGAGGGGATGGGGGGAAAGCGGTCCGAGAGCGCGCGCAGCAGTTCCATCCCCCCGGCCACGGAGATGTCCAGCAGCGCCGCGTCCGGCAGGGTGCGCCCCAGCGCCGCCCGCGCCTCGGCCTCGCCGTGCGCCACGACGGGGCGCATCCCCCGGGCCGACGCCTCCATGGCCAGCCGGTCCGCCGTGTCGTTGTCGGCGTCCACGATCAGCAGCGTGGGCCCCTCGCCCTCCGCGGGCATGGACCGGGACGCGGACCGGCGGTTCTTCGCCGGCGCGGCGGATCCCGCGGACCCGGTGGATGCGTCCGCCTCGTTCGCGTCCCCGGACCCGTCCCCGCCGCGTCCACCGATCCATTCGGACGAAGACGGCGGCGGCGGAGCGGCGGCCGGCGCCGGGCTGGCCGTCAGCTCGCGGCGCAGGGCGACGGCCAGGTCCGCCAGGCGGAGCGCGTCCGCCTGCGCGGGGGGCGTGGGACCCGTCAGCAGCGTCTCCGCCTCGCGCGCCAGCCGCGAGCCCTCCGCGAACCCGAAGGTGCCCACCGAGCCGGCCAGCTTGTGCGCCTCGCGCTCCGCCGCGCGGCGCCCCTCGCGGTCCAGGCGCCCCTCCATCAGCAGCAGCGCGGCGGACTCCAGCACGTCCACCCGCGCCAGCACCTGGTTGCGGTACTTGAGCCACACCGCCGTCACCGCCGCCGGCAGCCCGCTCGTCCCCGCCGTGGAGGCGCCCGCCGTCGACACCGGCTGCGCGCCCAAGCCCAGCCGCTCGGACGCGTCGCGCACCAGCGCCTCGCGGTCCAGCGGCTGCACGAACACGCGCACCACCTCCACCGGCGGCGGCTCGCCCCCGCGGCGGTCCGACGGCGCGGAAAGCACCACGGGCGGCGCCGATCCGGAGCCGCGCGACGCCTCCAGCGCCTGCAGCACCGCCGGCTCCAGCCACGAGGCGTCCATCACCACCAGCGACCACTCCCCGGTGCGCAGCGCGTCCGCCGCCGCGCCGGGCGAGGGCTGGTCCTCCACCGTGACCCCGGGAAGCCGGCGCGCCAGCCAGCCGGGCACGTCCGGCGGCAGTCCCGCCACGAGCACGCTCTTCATCCGCCCGCCCCCCTCAGGAACGACCTCGAGCCCGCGTCGCGGTGCGTCGCGGGCCCTCTCCCCCGACGGCCTTTTTGCTCGTTCCTCGCAACGGCCGTCGCCCCCTCCCCCAGCCGCGGGAGAGGGGTGGGATGCGCCGAGAGTACGTCGCGCCGTGAATGACAACGAGGCGAGTGTCGGAGCGCGATCGAATTCTCCCCTTTCTCCCGCGCAGCGGGGGAGAGGGGCCGGGGGAGAGGGGGCGCCATCGGGCGCCAGCGTGATGCCGTTCGTCGAGCCTCGAACCCGGCGGCGCCCCCGGCTGCGGACGCGCAGCTGCCTGGATCGCCGCACGCGTCCGGGCCGCCGAGTCCGCGCAGGCGGACTTCGCGATTTTCCAGCGGCGAATTCATTCGCTCCCGCGGGCGGACGGCGCCTGGCCAGACCAGATTCGCGACTGCCATCAACCGCCCCGGACGGGGCCGGGGGAGGCTCCATCCCATTCCGCCCGACTCGAACCCGGCGCCGCCCCTCATTCCGTCCATCCCAGCACGCGCGAGACCTGCGCCGCCAGCTCCATGGGATCGAACGGCTTGGACAGCACGCCGGCCACCCCCAGGTCGTCGAAGCGGCGGCGGTCGGCCGCCTGCACCTTGGCGGTCAGCAGGATGATGGGGATCGCCGCCGTGGCCTCCGACGCGCGCAGGGCACGGGCGGTGTCGGGGCCGTCCATCCCCGGCATCATCACGTCCAGCAGGATGGCGTCCGGCCGCTCCGCCGCCGCCGCCCGCAGCGCCTCCGCGCCCGACGAGGCGGTGACCACGTCCCACCCCGCCGTCATCTCCAGCGACATCTGCGCGACCTCGCGGATGTCGTCCTCATCGTCCACCAGCAGGATCTTGCGGCTCATTGTGCCCTGGTCGTGTGCCGCGCGGGCGCGATGCGGTTGAGCAGCGACACCACGCGCTTTTCGAACTCGTCCGGCGAAACCCGCCCCTTGGTAAGGAACTCCGTGTGCCCCAGCCGCAGCCGCTCGCGGTCCTCCTCGTCCAGCTCGCGCGCCGTGTAGACCACGAGCGGAATGGCGCCCAGCCCGTCCTCGGACCGGAGCGCCTCCACCACCCAGTATCCGTCGCCGTGCGGAAGCCCCAGGTCCAGCACGATCAGGTCCGGCGAGGCGCGGCGGCCGGCGTCCACCGCCTCCACCCCCGTGGACGCGTGCAGCGCCTCGATGCCGTGGCGCGAGAACACCTCCATCAGCACGCGGGCCAGGTCCGGGTCGTCCTCCACCAGCAGCACGCGCCGCGGCTTCCAGCGCACGCTCACCGCCTCTTCCAGCGCGTGCAGCAGCGACCCCTCCTGGAACGGCTTCTCCACCCAGTCCACCACCTCGCGCGCCCGCTGCACCCGCGGCATGGGCTTGAGGGCGCTCAGGATGACGACGGGGATGGAGCGGGTGTCCGCCCGCTGCCGCAGCGCCTTGAGCGTGTCGCTTCCCGTCATCCCCGGCATCATCATGTCCAGCAGGATGGCGTCGGGGTGCAGGCGGGTGGCCTCGCGCACGGCGCTGTCGCCGTCCGTCACCCCCACCGTACGGTAGCCCCACCCCTGGAGGATCTCTTCCACCACCACCACGATGGACGGGTCGTCGTCGCACACCAGCACCAGCGGCCCGTCGCCGTCGTCGCTCACGGCCACGGGGCGGGGCTCCAGCGCGCCGGGAAGGGTGAAGGTGAAGGTGCTTCCCTCCCCCGGCGCGCTCTCCACCCAGATGCGCCCCCCGTGCTGCTGGACGATGCTGCGGCAGATGGCCAGCCCCAGCCCCGTCCCCCCCTTGTCGCGCGCGTCGCTGCTGTCCACCTGCTGAAAACGCTCGAAGATGCTCTCCAGCCGGTCGGCGGGAATGCCGCGCCCCTGGTCGCGCACGCGGAACACCACCTCCGGCCCCTCGCGCTGCACGTTGACGGTCACCTCCGCGCCCGGCGGGGAAAACTTGATGGCGTTGGACAGGAGGTTGGTGAGCACCTGGAGGATGCGGTCGGGGTCGGCCTCCAGGGGCTGGCGGTCGGCCCAGGCGTACAGCTGCACCCCCGCCTTCTCGCCCATCGCCGACATCACGTCCACCGCCTGGTGCGCCAGCTCGGCCGCGTCCGTGGACCGCAGCTCCATCGTCACCCGGCCGGACTCGATGCGCTCGATGTCCAGGATGTCGTTGATCAGCCGCACCAGCCGGTCGGTGTTCTGCACGGCGATCTCCAGCATCCGCCGCCCCTTCTCGGGCACCTCACCCAGCTTGCCGGCGGCCAGCAGCCCCAGCGAGCCGCGGATGGAGGTGAGCGGCGTGCGCAACTCGTGGCTGACGATGGAGACGAACTCGTCCTTGAGCCGGTCCACCTCGCGCCGCTCCGTCACGTCGCGAAAGGTGACGACGGCGCCGGTGATCTGCCCCTCCTCCACGATCGGCGTGCTGGAGTACTCCACGGGGAACGACGATCCGTCCGCGCGGCGAAAGTGCGCGTCCTTGACCTCGCGCGCGGTGCCGGTGGAAAGGGTGGCGCGCACGGCGTTCACCCCCTCGCCGCCGGACTCCCCCGCGCCCATCCCCAGCACCGCCTCGAACGGCCGGCCGATGACCTCTTCCGGCGCCGTACCCAGCATCCGCGCGGCGGCGGGATTGAGGAACAGGGTGTAGCCGTGCGGATCCACCCCGTAGATCCCCTCGGCCGCGGCCTCCAGGATCAGCTCGTTCTGGCGGCTCAGCCGGGCCAGCGCGTCGCGCGCCAGCGCCCGCTCGTGCACCTGCGCCTCCAGCTCGCGGTTCAGCTCCCCCAGCCGCCGGGTGCGCCGCTGCACCATCCCCGCCGTGGCGAGCGCAAGGGCGACGGCCAGGAGCGAGCCGGCCAGCAGCAGCGCGCTGGTGCGCCGCTCCAGCGACCGGGCGCGGGCGGCGCGCTCGCGCAGCAGGGCCGACTCGCTGGCCTGCAGCGCGTCCAGCGCGGCGCGCGCCCGCTCCACCGCCTGGCTGCGCGCCGCCAAGCCGGCCGGGTCGGAGCCGGCGGCCACCGCGGCCTCGCGCGACGTCTCGGGGCGAAGGATGCCGGAGCGCGCCTGCAGCGTCATCCACTCGCGCACGGCGGCCTCGGCGCTGTCCAGGCGCGCCTGCTGGGCGGGGTTGTCGCGGGTAAGGCGGCGGATGACGGACTCTTCGCGCCGCAGGGTGGCCACGCCCCTGCGCCACTGCTGCACGAAGCGCGGGTCGCGGGTGAGCGCGTACCCGCGAAAGCCCGCCTCCATCTCGGCGATCCCCTCGCGCACGGCGCCCGTGCTGGCCAGCACCTCGTAGGTGTGCAGGCTCCAGCGGTTGGCGCTGGACAGGCCGCGAAAGGCAGCCTGCGCCAGCGCCACCAGCACCACCACCAGGGCCAGCAGGATGGCGAAGGCGAACAGAAAGCGGCGGGATCGACCAGACACGGCGGAACTGCTCATCCCCCTCCCGAACGGCGATGTGTGCGCGCGAAAATGGTCCCGGACCGGAAAGGACCGGGGAGTTTATACAAACCTTTTACCGTGTCAAGCCGGGGCGCCCCCGCGTGCAGCGCCCCGGAAAGGGGGGAACGGATGACACTCTTGCAGGCAAGCTTCGTACTCAAAAAGGTGCCGCGCCCCCGCCGTAAGGTCCGGCGGGGGCGCGGCAGTGGTGGCGCGAGAGGGCCGGCGGCCTACGCTTCGCCGCCGCCGGAGCCCTGCAGCTTGTTCTCCACGAACTCCACCCCCTCGGGGGTGATGGCGTACTGCTTACGGGCCTGCCGGGTGGTGCCCATCTTCTTCTTCTGCACCATCAGCGGCGGCTTGGCGCGCAGGTTGGACTCGATGGCGCGGGTGATGTTGGGCACCGGGATGCCGGCGCGCTTGAGCTCGGCGTTGATCGCCTGGCTGGTGACCGTCTTGTCGGCCTTGCCGCGGGAGAGGGTGTACGCGCCCATCAGCCCCCGCTCGGCCATGGTCTCCGGCGTCCACTGCCCCAGCAGGTTGGGCATGGCCATCCCGCCGCGGGGGCCGCGGCGCCCCGTGCCGCTCCCCTTGGGACGGCCCGGCCGGCGGCGCGGCGCCTCTTCTTCGCCCCCGTCCTCCCCTTCCTCGCGGCCGGCCCCGCCGCCCGCGGGCGCGGCGGCGCGGCGCGGGCGCGGCCCCGACGAGGCGCCGAAGGCGCGCTCCAGCAGGATGTCGCGCGCGCGCTCCTTGAGCACCGGGTCGTAGCTCGATATTGCGGCGTTGATCTCGTCCAGCAGCTCTTTGACCCCTCTGAGGTCTTCCATCTGGTTCTCTCCCTGGCGAGCGGATATTTCCGGCGAGCGTGGCCGTGTGGCGGGCGTCGGGTGGCCGGTAGGGGGTGCAATGTTTCCGTATGGAACACCATTTAAACGGCTTCTTGCACCGCCGTCAAGTATTCTGTGTAAGAGTCGGCGCCGAAGCAGACGAGCATCACCCGCTCAGGAAGGGGGTTTGCGCCCAGAAAGGCCGCCGTCTCGCGCGCCGCAATGCGGGCCGCGCGATGCACCGGAAACCGGTAAACTCCGGTGCTGATGGCGGGTATGGCAACCGTACGCAACTCCTTGTCGCGCGCTATCTTCAGCGACTCCCGGTAGCAGCTTGCGAGCAGCTCGTCCTCCCCTTCTCCACCGCCCTGCCATACCGGCCCCACGGTATGGATTACCCATCGCGCGGCAAGGCGGTAGCCGCGCGTGACCCTGGCCTCTCCCGTCCTGCATCCGCCCAGCATCCGGCACTCCATCACCAGCTCCGGGCCGGCGGCGCGGTGGATGGCGCCGTCCACCCCGCCGCCGCCCAGCAGCGACGTGTTGGCCGCGTTCACAATGGCGTCCACGTCCAGCTTCGTGATGTCGCCCTGGACGACTTCGATGCGGTCGGAGAGGGGTGCGGTCATGGGTAAAAACCCGGATTGGAGGATGGATGGATCGGCGGATGGATGATAGATCGATCGGATCCGATCGTCACCATCGATGCGCGCCCCTCGACCAAGCGTTGACGACGCCAACGGTTGCGCGCAGCCGCCACGGATTGAAATCCGCGGCTACGACGGCCACAAGCCGATCGCATGCAGGTGAAGCCCGGTTCGGCGAGCTCCGCGAGCCGAGACCGGGCTTATGGCATTTCTAACCCCGGGTTTCAACCCGGGGCGGCGGGCGAGGCGACGGCCCATGCCCCGCGTCGATCTACGCCGCAGCGGCGACGGCCCGCGATCCCGCCCCACCGTCATCCTCGCGCAGCGCGAGGCCGCGGGTGGTGATCAGCGCGGCGCCGTCGTTCATCCAGCGGGCCAGGCTCTCGGCCTCGCCCTCCAGGCCCAGCCCCCACGTGGCGTCGGTGACCAGGGTGACGGGGATGCGGCGCTCCAGCAGCCCCTCCATCGCGCCCTTTACGCAGACGTCGCGCGCCACGCCGATCATCCACACCTCCACCGCCCCACCCAGCCGCTCCCGCAGCGCGTCCAGAAACGCATCCGTCGCGGGATTGCCTTCGAAGACGCTGAACCGGCTCTTCTGGATGAACACCGGCCGCCACTCGTCCGCCGCGCGGCGGGCGGCGTCGCGCGCGTCCGAATCCGACGCCTCGCGGGGAAGGACGACGGGATTGGCGGGGCGAATCTCCGGGATGATGAAAGCGCCTTCGCGCTCGTCCGCATCCTCCGAAAGCCCCATGCAGTGCGGCGGATACGTGCCCTTCGACGCATCCGGCGCGACGGGATCGATCTCCGCGTCGTCGTGCGCATGCCAGTCGCCGGTATAGACGATGGCGTCGCAGTGGGCGCGCATCCAGGCCACCGCCTCCACGAGCCGCGGGACGATCTGGATCGCCCCATGGTCTTTCCCGCCGTCGAACAGGTCGTGCACGTACAGCCGCCCGCCCTGCTCCGGCGGCAGCATGAAGTCGTTCTGCACGTCGACGATCCAGCCGATGCGGGCCGCGGCCCCCGAGCTTTGATTCGTCATTTCCCGAAATCCCTGTCCACGAACCCCCATTGCACCCGTACGAAGCGCGGGTTCTGGCGCATCGTCCGGCCCACCTTGCCCTCCGGCCTTCCGTCCACGCGAACGAGGTCGGCGGTAAAGTCGAAGTCGGTGAGCAGGCCGTGATCGCCGCGGCTGTGGCCCAGCAGGCTGCTCCCCACGCCGTACGCGGCCGTGGGCACGCCCTCTTTCTCGAAGCCGCGGATCTTGTCGGGCGTGAACCCGCCGCTGACGACGATACCGACGTAATCGAAGCCCTCCGCGTCCAGCGCCGCCCGCATCTTGCGGACGAGATACGCGTTCACGCCGGTCAGCTTCGCGCGCCCCCACACGTCCGGGTCGCCGATCAGCGACTCGTCGATCAGCCGCTCGCTGGTGTCCACGCGCACGCCCGTAAGCACGCCGTCGCCGAACTCCGCCCGCATGGCCCGCGCGACGGCGAGCGACGTCTCGACCGAGTTGTTGTCGTAATCGACCAGGCTCATCACCTGCACGCCGGGCTCCTCGTCCCGCAGGTAGCGCGCAAAGGCGAGCGTGGCCTCCACCGTATCCCCGTGAAAGGCGGCGATCATGGCGTGCGGCATGGTGCCCACGCCCCGCTGCCCCCACCACGCCCCCGCCGCGTCGCTGCTGACGCTGGCCGCCCCGCCCACCTGCGCCGCGTAGCCGTCGGGCGTCTGCACGCGCCAGTCGTCGTGGCGCGGCGCCATGAAGATGATGGGCTTGCCGCGCGCCGCATCCACCACCGTACGCGTATTGGACGCGACCAGGCTGCGCCGCGCCAGGACGCCCAGCAGCGGCGTTTCCAGGTGCGCAAAGCCCCCGTAGCGCCCGGTGACGTGCATCACCGGCTCCCAGTCGTCTTCGCCGCCGGTGTTGATGTCGTCGCCCTCCAGCAGCGTGTCGACCTCCAGCTCGGCGAAGTCGAAGCCGGGCGCCAGCTGCGTCTGCAGCAGGCGCAGTGCCTCGTACACCCCCGCCAGCACGCCGCGCCGCTTGGCGAACACCTGCATGGTGACCACGGGGTCGCGCCCCGCGTGGCGCAGCGTGTTGGCCGTCCGCACGAAGTAGCGGTCCGAAAGCCAGCCGGACTTGATCCGCGGATCGAACTGAAAGATCTCGCGCGGATAGCCGATCAGCCCCCGGTGCAGGTCCTCGCTGCGCCGTGCCGGATCGGTGGGTGTCCCGTTCATCGCCCGCCTGTCAGGAGGAGTGAAATCGACATCTCAGCTTGTACTCATAACGAGAATAATCCTCTGACGTCCCGCCGTCAAGGAGGATGCGCGGACGCACGGCTGCCGTCACCGCTCCTCCTCCGGCGCCAGGTGCAGCCAGGGAAAGCGGATGGAGGTGTCCAGCCGCGCCCGCGTGGCGTCCGGAAGGAACGCGTACAGCTCCGGCGCCACGCCGGGCCCCTTTCCCGCGCGCGGCCGCCGCCTTCCCGTGCGGGCGACGATGCGCGGCGCGCGCGACTTGCCGTGCTCCGCGGGCGCCACCGCGCGGCGAAAGTTGGAGCGGTGCAACGGCCGCCCGGCGATGGACTCGCAGGCGGCCTGCAGCTCGTCCAGCGTGGCCTCGGGCCCGGTAAGGGCCATCAGCGCGGCGGGCGTGTACTTGATCTTTCCGCGCACCCGACCCAGCGCATCGGCCAGGATCTGCCTGTGGTCGAACGCCATCTCGCGCCCGAACAGCCCGTCGTCCTCCCGCGCCCGCGCCCTCCCCCACCGGTCGCGCCGCGCCTCGGGGACCAGCCCCGCCTCCATCAGCAGCCCCCACCGCTCCGCCGTGCGCTCCTCGTTCCAGTCGCGCAGGCCGAACAATTCGCGGACGCGCTCCACCCCCTCCGGCGCCGTGTGCGCCCAGCCGTCCAGCGCCGCCACCACCTGCGCGAGCCTCGCCTGCCGCCCCTCGTCGCGCACGTCCTCCCAGGGCAGGTAGTCGTACACGTCCGCCCAGTGCGCGCGCGCCGCGTCGTCCCCGCCGGTCGGCTCGGCGGCGCCGTGGGCAAGCATCAGGTACGCCGCCGTCGTCACGCGCGAGCCGCGGGCGATCCATTCCCCGGTGGATTCGTCGCGGTAGCCGGCGAACTGGCGCGGATCGCGGCCGTTGCGGCTGTAGCTGCCCAGCGGCTCGATGAACTCCGGCGCTTCGATGCCCGTCTCCTCGCGAAGCTCGCGGATGGCGGCCTGGCGCGTGTCCTCGTCGCCGTCCCAGTCCATGAAGCCGCCGGGCCACGCGTCCAGCCCCTGGAACGGCACGCCGCCGCGCTCCACCAGCAGCGCGCGCAGGGCGCCGCGGGTGTCCAGCGCCAGCGCCACCGCGTCGCCCGTGACGGCCTGGCGCGGATACTCTTTCGCGTTGTAGCTCGACGCCCAGTCGGGCACCGGCTCGTCTACCGGAACCTTGATCTCGTCGCTCACGGCGCTGGACCTGGCGGATTCGTTCGATGGCGGACGTTCTCGACGCGAGAACTACGCCGCCGCGCCCGTCCCGCGCAAGGGCGAGCGTTGCGGGCAGCCCGGCGGGCGCTCCGGTCCGGGGGATTTCCCGCCCCGCTGCGTATCACGTCCGTCTACGCCGCTCCGGATGGCGCTTTCGAAGAACCATGATGACGGCATCGGCCTGGAGGATGATTCCGATCATCCACAACGTGAGCGCGATGTCGAGCGCCGTCGCACTCTCCGACAGGCACAGCAGCGCCGCACCCAGGCAGATGCAGAAACCGTGGATTCCAAGATGCGCCCGGCTCGCCTCCCGGGCCCCGCCTCGCAGCAGTACGACGCCGAGGAGCGCCCCCGCCAGCCCCGTGACCACCGCGAAGATCGCGCTCCAGGGCGGCGTCGGATCCAGGCGAACGCCTACCTGCATCCCCGCCAGCGCGCCGGCACCCCCCAGCACCGCCGCAGCCGCCACGCGCCGCCAGGCTCGACTGCTGGAATCCATTCCCGCATCCTCCATGAATGGTGCGCCCGATGAACCCGCGCAGCATCATACGCGCTTTCCTGTTTTCGCGCGCCTCCTGTACAGGGGGGGCAGTTTCCGCGGATTGTAAAGAAGTGTCGATGTTCGTTGACGAGAGACCCCGGGAATTACGATGCTTCCGCCCGGGTTGCAGATATCGTGATCAGATCAGGGGGAAGACATGGAGGAGGGAGTCACGTTCCGCGAGCTGCTGGCGTACACGGACGCCGAGACGGAGCGGTGGTACACGTGGCTGCGCGAGCAGCCGGCGGAGGTGCTGCAGGTGCGGATCGGGGAGGGCTCGCGCGAGACGGTGCGGGACCTGATCGGGCACATCTTCGCGGCGGAGCTTCGCTACGCGCAGCGGCTGCTGGGCCAGCCCGCCACGGCGTACGAGGATCTGGACATGAGCTCGCTCGACGCGCTCTGGCGCATCCACGCCGAGTCGCGACGCACGCTGCGCGCGTACCTGGGCGCGATGCCGCCCGGCGAGCGGGAGCGGCAGATGACCTTTCAGACGCGCACGATGGGGCCGCTCTCCGCCACCGCGTTCAAACAGGTGGTGCACCTGTTCCTGCACGGCATTCGCCACTGGGCGCAGATCGCGACGACGCTGCGCCAGGCCGGCTATCCCCAGAGCTGGGAGCACGACTGGCTGCTGTGCGACGCGGTGTAGGCCCCCGGCGCGCATCCTCCCGCTGCGGGCTGAAGCCCGCGGCTACGAATGCCATAAGCCCCGCCCCAGCCGCTGGCGCGGCTGTGCGGGGCTTCAACCGCTCGGGTGGGCCGGCCCCGACGCGTGGCCGGGCAGGTTGCGGTGCAGGCCAGATCCGTCGGCCACCCTCCTGGCAGGCCATGTGCGCCGGCCCGTCCGAACGCGAGCAGGTGAAGCCCCGTTCGGCGAGCGTAGCGAGCCGAGACGGGGCTTATGGCCCTTCCAGCCCCGGGCTTTAGCCCGGGTTCCCACCCCGGGTTGCCCCTACGCCCCCGCCCCCGCCGCCGCGACGACGCGCGCCGCCTCCGCCGGCTCCGCCGTCCACCCGGGGATCGCCTCGAACACCTTGAGCGCCAGCGGCACCTTGCCGAACGGCGCGCTCACCTGCACCCCCTGGATCATGGGCAGCGCCTCCGCCAGCATCTCCTGCGCGATGCGGGTGCCCTCCTCGGTGCCGCGCTCCTTCCCCTCCGCGCTGGCCACGCGCATCCGCGCCAGCACCGGCTCGGGGACCACGACGCCCGGCACCTCGTTGGCCAGGAACTCCGCGTTGCGGGCGGAGACCAGCGGCCACACCCCGGCGATCACGGGGAGCGGGATACCGTCGCGGTGAATGCGCTCCACGAAGCGCTCCAGCTGCTTGAGGTCGAACACCGGCTGCGTGATGCAGTACTCCGCCCCCGCCTCCACCTTCCAGTAGAAGCGCCGCATCTCGTTCTCGAAGTCCTCCGCCCCGGGGTTCACGCCCACGCCCACCACGAAGCGCGTGGGCTCGCCCAGCGCGTTGCCGCCGGGGTCCATCCCCCGGTTCAGCCGCGACACCAGGTTGGTCAGGCCGATGGCGTCGATGTCGAAGACCGCCGTGGCGTCGGGGTACGGCCCCATCTTGGGCGGGTCGCCGGTGATCAGCAGCAGGTTGCGCAGCCCCAGCGCCTGCGCCCCCAGCAGGTCCGACAGCATTCCCAGGAGGTTGCGGTCGCGGCAGCAGTAGTGCACCACCGCCTCGATCCCCACCCGCTGCTGGATGAGCACCGCCGTCGCCAGCGCGCCCATGCGCGACTGCGCGCGCGGGCCGTCGGGCACGTTCACGCCGTCGACGCCGGCGGCTTTGAGCAGCCGCACGCCGTCCAGCATGGCCTCGGGGTTGGCCCCGCGCGGCGGGACGATCTCCACCGTCGTCAGGAACTCGCCCGCGGCCAGCTTGCGCCCCCAGCCGGAGCGCTCCGCCAGCGGCGCCGGCTCCTGCGCCACCACGCCGTCCGCCTCGGCCTGCTCCACCGTGACGCGCGGCTCCGACGCGGGCGCCAGCATGCGCACCGCGCCCGCCATCGCCGCCACGTGCTCCGGCGTGGTCCCGCAGCACCCGCCCACGAAGCGCACGCCCTTGCGGATCATCCGCGCCGCGTAGCTGGCCATGTACTCGGGCGACGCCATGTACATCGTCCGCCCCTCCACCTCGCGCGGCAGCCCCGCGTTGGGCTGCATGGACACCGGCGTCGTGGTGGACCCCAGCAGCCGGTCCGCCGCGTTCAGCATGGCGCTGGGTCCCACGCTGCAGTTCAGGCCCACCACGTCCGCGCCCCACTCCGACAGCCGCTCGGAGATGAGCTGCGCATCGCTGCCGAACGCGGTGCGGCCGTCCTCGCGGATCACCATCTGCGCCACGATGGGGAGCTGCGAGGCATCGCGCACGCCCAGGATGGCCTGGTGGATCTCCTCCAGGTCCGCGAAGGTCTCCAGGATGAAGAGGTCTACCCCGCCCTCGGCCAGCGCCGCCGCCTGCTCGCGAAAGATGCCGCGGGCCTCGTCGCGCGCGGTGGGGCCGTACGGCTCGATGCGCACGCCCAGCGGCCCCATGGCGCCCGCCACGCACACGCGGTCGCCCGCCGCCTCGCGGGCAATGCGGGCGGCGGCCACGTTGATGTCGTGCAGGCGGTCTTCCAGGCCGTGGCGGGCGAGCTTGGTGCGGCTGGCCCCGTAGGTGTTGGTCTCGATGATCTCCGCGCCCGCCTTTACGTAGGCGCGGTGAACGTCGCGCACCAGGTCAGGCTGGGTGAGCGAAAGCTCGTCGTAGCAGCGGTTGATGTAGACGCCGCGGGCGTACAGCATGGTCCCCATCGCCCCGTCGAAGAGGTGGGGACGGCCGTCGTCCAGCAGCCGGCGAAAGTCGCGCATCGGTCGTCTTCACAGGTAACTGCCCCCGCGCTCAGGTGGGGGCCCCTTCGTACACCAGCGGGCGCTTGTCGCGCGTGGGCACCACCCACAGCACGCGCCCCTGCCGGTCGAACCCGACTTCGACGGCGCCGTCGTCGGGCACGCACCCCTGGCCCTTGGGATACACCCAGCGCGCCACCGTGCCGCGCCGCAGCCGCACCAGCTCCTCGTCGATGGTGGGACGCGGCGTCCCGGCGGGGAACTGGTTCTCCAGGTGCGCCAGGTTGCTGGCCTCGCAGCGGTGCGGCGGCTGGCCCAGCGCCCGCACCACCGCCGTGCTGTCGTCGCCCACCGCCAGGCTGGCGGCGCGGCCTTCGCGCCGGCGGCCGCCCAGCAGCAGCGCGCCTGCCACCACCAGCAGCCCGATGGCGATGATGGCGATGCTCACCATGCGCGACTGCCGCTTGTGCGTGCGCAGCGCCTGGTCTACCCGGGTGTCGTACGCGCTCGCGATGGGCTCCTCCTGCGGTGGGGCCGGGATCCGGCGGATGGGAAGTTCCGATGCAAACGGTGACGTGTCTGCATGTTCCCTGCCGCGATGCCCTTCCCGCCGCCCGGCCGCTCGGATCGAGGCGCTTCGGCGGGCGGAGAGCTGCGGCCGCGGGCGGCCCCCCTCTCCCGGCCTCTCCCCCATAAACTGCATGGGGGAGAGGAGAATTCGATCGCGCTCCGGCCGGCATCAGGCCGCGTCGGCGGGCGCCCCCTCCGGGCTCGTAAACCTCGCCCACCTCCCCCAAAAACCCCTGGGGGAGGTTGGGTTGCCGCGGGATCAGAACGACTCGACGGGCACCGAACTGCGTCCGCGGGGGGCCCTCACCCGCTCGCTCAGGCTCGCACCCTCTCCCGCAAGCGGGAGAGGGTATAAACTTCGATCTCGCGGCGACAAACCCCCGCCGTTCTCCCTCCCCACGCAGTTTGTGGCGGAGGGCCAGGGAGGGGGGGGCCCACCATCCCGCGCCACGCTGGCCGGCGACGCTCGACCCTCGCCCCTCACTTCAACCTCCCCCGGCAGTTTTCGGGGGAGGTGGGCGAGGTTTACGAGCCCGGAGGGGGCGCCGCGGGTCGCGCAGCCGCCCGCCAACTCACGTCAGACCCACTCCCGCACTCCCGCACTCCCGCACTCCCGCACTCCTTTTCACTGCGTCGAGAAGTACTTTGCCGCCGGATGGTGCACCACCAGCGCCGCCGTGGACTGCTCGGGGTCCAGCTGGAACCCGGCCGTCAGCCCCACGCCGATCGTCTCCTTGACCGGGAGGATGCGGAACAGCGTCTCATGCTGCTCCACGTCGGGGCACGCCGGGTACCCCCAGCTGTAGCGCAGCCCGCGCTCGCCCTCCATCCCCAGCTCCTGGCGCACGCGGCGGTTCACGTACTCCGCCGTCCCCTCCGCCGTCTGCACGCTGAACCCGTGCAGAAAGTACCCTTCCGAGTAGTCGCCGCCCTGCGTCCTGCGCTCGATGAACTCCGCCGCGCGGTCGCCGCTGGTCACCACCTGCAGCGGCAGCACGTCCCGCGGCCCGTCGCCGTCCAGCGGGCGAAAGTAGTCCGCAAGGCACAGCTCCTCGCGGTCCTCCTGCCGCGGAAACTCGAAGCGGCCGATCTCCTTCGTCCGGTCCGCGGGATCGAAGACGACCACCGCGTCCCCGTCGCGCCCCGCGGGGAAGTAGCCGTAGACGGCCCTGGGCGAGAGCCAGCGCTGCGTGCGCGCCTCCAGCGTGTAGCGCGCCAGCCGCGGCTCGAAGTCCTCGCGGACGATGCGGTCCCACTCCTCGCCCTTCAGGTTCCGCGCGCCCCACTGCATGCGGTACAGCGTGTTGCGGTCGATGCA
>DASUVG010000216.1:0-18731 GCA_036379135.1 Longimicrobium sp. | reverse complement strand
GCAGCGCCGCGATGAGCGCGCGGGCCGAGCGCAGCTCCGACGCGCAGTGCGCGCACGCCTGGAGATGCTGCTCGGCCAGCATGCGTTCCGGGTGGCTCAGGTCGCCCTCGGCGAGCTGCTCCAGCGTCCAGAAGGGTAGGTGTCCGGTTGCGTCCGTCACGGCTGCCTCACGGGGCTCGGTTCGGTTCCATGGGGTCCTGTACGGGGGGGTGGGCCCCCGGGTTTCAGATCACGCGGCGCTACGCCGCCTCGCGCAGGTGCTGCAGCTGGTCGCGCAGCTCGTTGCGTCCACGGTGGATGTACGTCTTCACCGTGCCCAGCGGCAGAGAAAGGATCTCGGCGATCTCCTGGTACTCGCGCCCGTCCACGTGGCGCAGCAGGATGGCCGCGCGGTACTCCGGGCGCAGCTTGCCGATGGCCTCCTCGATCTCCTCGCCCAGCTCCTTGGCCTCCAGCAGCTCCTCGGGGTTCTCGTCCTGCGAGGCGATGGTGATGCTGGTGGCCTCGATCTGCTCGGCCGTCACGGCGTTGCGCGAGCCGTCGATGGAGACGGTGTCCAGCTCTTTACGCCGGATGTGGTCGATCGTCAGGTTGGTGGCGATCTTGAAGATCCAGCTGCTGAACTTGTAGCGCGGGTCGTACCGGTCGATGTTGTTGAACACGCGCACGAACGTTTCCTGCGCCAGGTCCTCCGCCTGCTCCCGGTCGCGGATCATCCGGTAGATGATGGAGAACACGGGCCGCTGAAAACGGCCGAGAAGCTCGCGGTACGCCTTCTCGCTGCCCTGCTGGGCGCGAGTGACGAGCTCATGGTCCGAGACCGGGGTTTCGTTCACCGCTTGAGTTCGGGGTCTGTAGATTCAGACTCGCCCGGCGCCCTACGCAGGGCGGGCGCGGCGAGTTTCACGGCGGGCGGCGAGGCTTGCTCCGGCCGGCATCCCGGGGCTACTTTGGCGCCCGTATTCTAAGCGGAGAAACGGTTTTACGCGATGCCACAGACCCACGCGCCCCCCACGGCGCTTCCCGCGCCCGCCGAAAAGGCGGCGCACGTACGGCGGATGTTCAGCTCCATCGCGCCGCGCTACGACCTGCTGAACCACGTGCTGTCGCTCAACGTCGACCGGCTGTGGCGCAGGCGGGCCGTCAATCGGCTCGGCTGGGAGCGCGCCCCCGAGGGCACGTACCTGGACAACTGCGCCGGCACGCTGGACCTCGCGGTGGAGCTGGCGAAGCGCAAGGCGTTCCGCGGCCGCGTGGTGGGCAGCGACTTTACCTACGCGATGCTGGAGAACGGCGTGGGCGCCGGCAAGACCCGCGGCGCGCCGATCGGCCCTGCGTGCGCGGACGCGCTGGCGCTGCCCTTCGCCGACGAGGCGTTCGACGGGGCCACCGTCGGCTTCGGCGTGCGCAACCTGGCGGACCTGGACGCGGGGCTGCGCGAGATGGCGCGCGTGCTCAAGCCCGGCGCCCGGCTGGTGATCCTGGAGTTCACCACGCCCGGGTGGCAGCCGTTCCGCGGCCTGTACTTCTTCTACTTCCTCAAGGTCCTGCCGCTGGTGGGGCGGATGGTCTCGAAGCACTCGTCCGCGTACACCTACCTGCCGGAGTCGGTGCTGAGCTTTCCCGCGGCGCCGGAGCTGGCGCGGCGGATGGAGGCGGCCGGCTTTGGCGGGGTGAAGTGGGAGACGCTTTCCGGCGGCATCGCGGCGCTGCACCACGGGACGAAGGGCAAATGAGCACGCCGATCAAGGTCCTGGCCGTGGCGCTGCTGCTGGGGTTCTTCGGCTGCTGCATCGCGTCGGCGCTGCTGCAGTTCCTGGCCTGGCGCCACGTTCGCCCAGGGCAGGGGCCCACGGTGGTGGGCGTGTGGAAGCCGGAGCACTACTTCGACGAGGTGGGGCTGCGGCAGATGAAGCTCGCCCGCTGGCTGCTGATCACCGGCGGGGTGATGTTCGTGTCGTACGTGATTCTCGGACGGGTGGTGGGGGCGGTGGCGGGGTAGGCGGGTACGAAGTACGAGAGTACGGGAGTACGAGAGTACGGGATCGAGCCTTGGTGGAGGGTGTGGTGCGTGCGGCCAGCGCCCCCTCCGCTCGCCTAGGCTCGCACCTCCCCCAAAAAAACCTGGGGGAGATTGGGGTGCAGTGCGAGGCGCGACTGCCGGAGCGCGATCGAATTCTCCCCTCTCCACGAGGAACGAGCGGGGAGGGCCGGGGGAGGGGCACCGCGTCGGACGCAGTGCGAAGCCTGTCGCAGCACGATCGAAGTTCTCCCCTTTCTCCCGCGCAGCGGGGGAGAGGGGCCGGGGGAGAGGGGGCCGCGTCGGGCGCAGTTCGATGCCGTTCGAAGCGCCTTGAGTCTTCGCCACACTAGGACGTAGCGCGATCGAATTCTCCCCTCTTTGCAAGGAACGAGCGGGGAGGGGCGGGGGCGGGGCCCCTCGCGGGCGCAGCCCTGAGCCCGCCGAAAACGGGATCGAATTCTCCCCTTTCTCCCGCGCAGCGGGGGAGAGGGGCCGGGGGAGAGGGGGCCGCGTCGGGCGCAGTTCGATGCCGTTCGAAGCGCCTCGGCCTCTGCCATGGGCGGTGCCGCCGGCCGAGGTTGATCGGCACGCCGCATCAGCAGTCCCCATCAGCCCTGAACCGGCTGTGGACAGATAAAGCGAGACGAATGGTCTTTCAGAACCTGCGCGAGTTCCTGCGGTACCTGGACCGCACCGGCCAGCTGGTGCGCGTGCGCCACCCGGTGTCGGTGGACCTGGAGATGGCCGAGATCGCCGACCGCACCATGAAGCTGCCGGGCGGCGGGCCCGCGCTCTTCTTCGAGCGGCCGGTGCTGATGGACGGCTCCGAGAGCGACGTTCCCGTCGCCATCAACATCTTCGGCAGCTGGCGGCGCATGGCGGCGGCGCTGGGCGTGGAGGACGTGCAGGAGCACGCCCGGCGGATCGCCGAGCTCATCAAGCCCGAGGTGCCCAAGGGGCTCAAGGGCAAGCTGGCCATGCTCCCCAGGCTGTACGAGCTCACCAAGGTCCCGCCGCGCCCCTTCAAGGGCAAGCCGCCGTGCCAGGAGGTGGTGCTGCGCGAGGGCGAGTTCGACCTGACGAAGCTGCCGGTGCTCAAGACGTGGCCGGACGACGGCGGGCCGTTCATCACCCTGCCGATGGTGGTGACGTCGGACCCGGTGACGGGGGGGCAGAACATCGGCATGTACCGCATGCAGGTGTTCGGGCCCACGACCACGGGGATGCACTGGCAGCAGCACAAGGGCGGCGCCGGGCACTACCGCGCGTGGAAGCGCGGGCCCGGCGGGCGGATGCCGGTCGTCGTCGCCATCGGCGGGGACCCGGCGACGATGTACACGCCCAGCGCGCCGCTGCCGCCGGGGATCGACGAGTACCTGTTCGGCGGCTTTCTTCGCCGTGAGCCGGTGTACACGTGCCAGGCCCTCACCTGCGACCTGACCATCCCGGCGCAGGCGGAGATCGTGCTGGAAGGGTACGTGGACACGGACGAGGAGCTGGCGATCGAAGGCCCGTTCGGCGACCACACGGGGTTCTACACGCTGGAGGACCCGTATCCCGTCTTTCACGTGACGACGGTGACCATGCGGGAGGACCCGGTGTACCCGGCCACGCTGGTGGGCCGTCCGCCGGTGGAGGACGTGTACCTGGGCGGCGCCACGGAGCGCATCTTTCTGCCGCTGGCGCGGCTGACGATGCCGGAGATTCACGACTACCACATGCCCCCCGAGGGCGTGTTCCACAACCTGGTGTTCGTTTCGATCAAGAAGGAGTACCCGGGCCACGCCTACAAGGTGATGCACGGCCTGTGGGGGATGGGGCTGATGTCGCTGGCCAAGGTCATCGTGGTGGTGGACGAGTGGATCGACGTGCACAACGTGCAGGAGGCGTGGTGGTACGCGCTGGGCAACATCGATCCCCAGCGCGACGTGGAGTTCACCCGCGGCCCGGTGGACGACCTGGACCACGCCTCGCAGATCCCCTCGTTCGGCAGCAAGATGGGGATCGACGGCACGAAGAAATGGGCGGCCGAGGGCTTTGTGCGCCGCTGGCCGGACATGATCGAGATGGCGCCCGACATCAAGGCGAGCGTCGACCGGATGTGGCCGCTGCTGGGCATCAAGTCGATCGACTGACGCGTTCCCGTGGGCGGCACGGTCGATCCGAACGACCGACGTACCTGGCCGCGTGAGGGGAATCGCTTCGACGCGCCCGATCCGCCGCCAATGGGGAAGATGACGTTCAGACCGGCCGTTCGCGGGACCCGTGAGGAGGGTGCGATGAAGCTGAGCCTGCCATACGAACAGATCGCGGAGTTCTGCCGCAAGTGGAATGTGAGCGAGTTCGCGCTCTTCGGCTCCGTGCTGCGCGATGACTTCCGCCCGGACAGCGACGTGGACGTGCTGCTGACCTGGGAGCCCGGGACGCGTGTCTCGATCTTCGAGTATCCGGAGATGAAAGAGGAGCTGCAGGCCATCTTCGGGCGGAAAGTCGATCTGGTAAGCAAGCGCGGTATCGAGCAGAGCCGGAATCCAATCCGCAAGGAGTCGATCCTCGGAACCGCGCAAGTGGTCTATGAGCGCGCGTGATTCGACGTATCTGTTCGATATCTTCGATTCCGCACGGTTCGCTCAGGAATACGTGGAAGGGATGGATGAATCGGCTTTTGACCGCGACCGGCGAACGCGCGGCGCCGTCATTTATGAGATCCTGATCATCGGCGAGGCAGTGAAAAAGCTTTCGCCTGAATTCAGGGCGGCACATCCCGAGATTCCGTGGAAGAAGATGGCGGGTATGCGTGACGTTCTCATCCACGACTACCGAGACGTTGATATCCCGAACGTCTGGGCTGCGGCAACGGAATCGATACCTGCGCTGATCGCTGCGCTGGAGCCGCTGATTGCCGACCTGGACGCAGAACTGGACGAGTGAAAGCGCAGGCCAGGTGACGACGCACAGGCTGGAAGGGCAGCACATCGCGGGGCGGGGCAGGCTGGCGGACTACGCCAACCTGGTCAAGCTGCCGCACACGGTGTTCGCCATGCCGTTCGCGCTGGTGGGCGCCACGCTGGCCTCGTACCGCTACCCGGTGCAGGCGCTGGACGTGCTGCTGATCCTGGTGGCGTTCACCGCCGCCCGCTTCGCGGCGATGGGGTTCAACCGCATCGTGGACCGCGGCATCGACGCAAAGAACCCGCGCACGCAGATGCGCGAGATCCCCGCGGGCAAGCTGTCCGTGGCCGAGGCGGCGGCGTCGGTGGTCGTCGCCGCCGTCGTGTTCTTCGTCTGCGCGGCGCTGCTGAACCGGCTGTGCCTGTACCTGGCGCCGTTCGCGCTGGGGTGGATCCTGTTCTACTCGTACACCAAGCGGTTTACCCGCTACGCCCACCTGGTCCTCGGCTTCGCGCTGGCGATCGCGCCCGTCGGCGCGTACCTGGCGATCGCGGGGGAGTGGAGCCGGCCGGCGGGGGCGCTGCTGGTGCTGGCGGGCGGGGTGCTGTGCTGGGTGGCGGGGTTCGACATTCTGTACTCGCTGCAGGACATCGACTTCGACCGCGGCGAGGGGCTGCACTCCATCCCCGCGGCGCTGGGCGCGCGCGGGGCGCTGGCGTTCTCGCGGGTGCTGCACGTGCTTTCCGCCGCGCAGTTCATCGCGCTGGGGGCGCTGCTGCCGGAGCTGGGGCCGGCGTACTTCGTGGGCGCGGGGATCATCGCGGGGATGCTGGCCTACGAGCAGAGCCTGGTGAAGGCGGACGACCTGTCCAGGATCGACGCGGCGTTCTTTACGCTCAACGGCATCATCTCCGTCGTCTTCTTCGTCATCGTGCTGGGGGAAAGGCTGCTCGCGTGAGAGTTTCGCCCGGCGCGCCGGTCACGTTCGGCATCACGGGGGCGTCGGGGGCGCCGTACGCGGTGCGCCTGCTGCGCGCGCTGAACGACAGCGGCACGCCCGTGCGGCTGATCGTGAGCGGCTACGGGCTGCGGCTGCTGGCGGAGGAGACGGGGATCGACGGCGTCGAGGCCCTGCGCGCCGCCACGGGAGACTGGTCGCGGCTGGAGCTGTACGACTCGCTGGACCGCGGCGCCACGCCCGCCTCCGGCTCCGCGCCCTCCGCCGGGATGGTGGTGTGCCCGTGCTCCATGGGAACGCTGGCCTCCATCGCGGCCGGCACCTCGCGCAACCTGGTGGAGCGCGCGGCGGACGTGGCCCTCAAGGAGCGGCGGCCGCTGATCCTGGTGCCACGCGAGACGCCGCTGTCGCTGATCCACCTGGAGAACATGACGCGGCTGACGCGCGCCGGGGCCACCATCCTGCCCGCGGCGCCCGGCTTCTACCATCGTCCGCAGTCCATCGACGACATGGTGGACTTCGTCGTCGCGCGCATCCTGGACCACCTGGGGGTGGATCACCGGCTGGGGAAGCGGTGGCGGAGCGGGGAAGCGGGTGATGGAGTGATGGAGTGATGGAGTGCGCTGTCCGCATCGTCACCGGTCGGGCGTTTTTGGATGCGAATCGTTCGAACGCAACCAACCCGCCACAGGGGAGCCGCACATGCGCAAGCCGCTCATCCTCGCTCTGCTCTGCGTGTCCGCGCTGCTCGGGGGCTGCGCCGAATCTCCCGGGCCGCTGGAGCCGTCGGCGCCGCTGAACGTCTCCGTGGCTTTGCGGTCGCTGCGGCTGGAGAACCAGAACAGCCGCACCATCTACTACCTGATCATGACCAGCGACATGGCGGCGCGGGTGCTGTGGGCGCCGTGCTCCAGCCCGGAGCAGCCCTGCGCCCGCCTGGAGCCGCAGGGAGTGGTGCAGGTGCCGTACAGCCAGATCTCGGGATACGACCGGGGCTCGCGCGAGGCTATCATCTTCTGGTATCACCTGCTGGAACTCGAAGGCGGCGGGTGGAGGGCGGACGAGATACGTTCGGTGCGCGTGCGGCTGTAGGTCTGCGGCGCACGATCCGCCGCTCACGCTGATCCTGAACGGAGGTGCCCGTGCTGAAGCGTATTCTCCCGGTCTTCGCTGCGCTGCTCGTGGCCTCGTGCTCGGGGAATGCCACCGGCTCCACGGAGGATGGACTGCGCGTGGTGCCCGCGGGCGAAGCGGCCATCACGGTCACCAACCTGCGCGACGGGCCCGTCTACTACCGCATCATCAACCCTCGCGCGCTCGCGTCGTGGGCGCCGTGCACGTCGCCGGCAGACTGCCCGGAGATCGGGCCGGGCGAGACGGTGCGGATCGAGTACGCGGAGATCGGCCTGTACTCCCCGGACAGCATGGAGGCGCAGCTGCTCTGGTGGCAGTTCGCGCGTGCGGACGGCGGCGGATACCGCACCGTGCGCCAGGGCGACGTGACCGTGCGGCTCTGATGGTTCCGTTTCTGCGGTAGCCCGGCCGGATGAAGATCGGCATCATCAGCGACACGCACGGGCTGCTGCGCCCGCAGGTATTCGACGCCTTCGCCGGCGTGGGGCACATCCTTCACGCCGGCGACGTGGGCGATCCCGACATCCTGACCGGGCTGGCGGCCCTCGCGCCCGTCACGGCGGTGTGGGGGAACGTGGACGGGATGGAGATCCGCAGCCGCGTGCCCGAGGTGGCGCGGCTGGAGCTGGGCGGCGTGCGGATCGCCATCCTGCACGGCATGCAGTTCGGCTCCCCGACGCCGCAGAGGGCCGCCGCCGCCCACCCGGACGCCGGGCTCGTCGTCTTCGGCCATTCGCACCGGCCCATCATCCAGCAGGTTGGCCCCACGCTCGCCGTGAACCCCGGCAGCGCGGGGCCGCGCCGCTTCAAGGACCCCGTGACCGTGGCCATCGCGGAGATCGAGAACGGGACCGTCCAGGCGCGGCTGATCGACCTCATCCCCCGAAATCCCTGATTCGCGTGCCCGTGAGCAGACCATCGAGCGCGCTGCTGGCGCTTTCTTTTTGCGCGCTCTCCGCCGTTCCGGCCGCCGCGCAGCAGGGGTGGACGACGGACGACCGCGTGCTGCGCGCCATCTGGGACGAGGGGACGCAGCGTTCGCAGGTGGAGCCGCTGGCGCAGGCGCTGACGGATTCCGTCGGGCCGCGGCTTACGGGGTCGCCGGGGCAGCAGGCGGCGCACGCGTGGGCGGCGGGGGTGATGCGCGGATGGGGGGCGGAGGCGCGGACCGAGCCGTACGGCAGCTGGATCGGCTGGCGGCGAGGGACGGCGCACGTGGACCTCGTCCAGCCGCGGGCGCGGACGCTGGAGGCGCGGCTGCTGGCATACAGCCGCGGCACGGCCGGCCCCGTGACGGGCGGCGTCGTGCCGCTGCCGGAGGTGGCGGATTCCGCGGCGTTCGCGGCGTGGCTGGGGACGGTGCGCGGCCGCTTCGTGCTGGTGGACGCGGCGCCGGTGACCTGCCGCCCGACGGAGAGCTGGCAGCAGTGGGCGCAGCCCGGCACCCTGCAGCGCCTGGCGCGCGAGGTGGCGCAGGCGGACAGCGCCTGGGCGCGGCGGCGGGCGCGCAGCGGGATGGAGCCGTGGCAGCTGATCCACACGCTGGGCGAGGCGGGCGCGGCGGGGGTGCTGACCACGGAGTGGACGGGCGGATGGGGCGCGTCGCGCATCCACATGGCGATGACGCCCGCGGTCCCCGTGCTGAGCGTGGCGTGCGAGGACTACGGCCTCCTTTCGCGCCTGGCGGAGCGCGCGCAGGGGCCGGCGGTCCGCGTGGACGCGCGGGCGGAGTACACCGGCCAGGCGCAGGCGGCGAACACGGTGGCCCTGGTGCGCGGCCGGCGGCTGCCGGACGAGTACGTGGTCCTGTCCGCCCACTTCGACTCGTGGGACGGCGCGTCGGGCGCCACGGACAACGCCAGCGGGGCGGTGGTGATGATGGAGGCGATGCGCATTCTCCGCCGCGTCTATCCCGAGCCGCGGCGGACGATCGTCGTGGGGCTGTGGAGCGGGGAGGAGCAGGGGCTCAACGGCTCCCGCGCCTTTGCGGAGGACCACCCGGAAGTCGTCGCGGGGCTGCAGGCGCTGCTGAACCAGGACACGGGCACGGGCCGTATCGAGCGCATCTCGCTGCAGGGCTTCAGCGAGGCGGAGCCATTCTGGCGCCGCTGGCTGGGCCGCCTGCCGCCGGAGCTGGCGGAGGGTGTGGAGCTGGACGCGCCGGGAATGCCCAGCGCGGGATCCAGCGACCACTCGTCGTTCGTCTGCCACGGCGCGCCGGCGTTCTGGCTGCTGTCCAGGTCGTGGGACTACGGCACCTACACCTGGCACACGGACCGCGACACCTACGACAAGCTGGTCTTTCCGGAGCTGCGCCGGAACGCCGTCATGCTCGCCATGCTGGCGTACCTGGCGTCGGAAGACCCGCGGCGCGTCCCGCGCACCGTCCGCGCGGAGCTGCCGGGCGACCCCGCGGCGGGCCAGCCGGGACGCTGGCCCACCTGCGAGCCGGCCGCGCGAACCATCGGCGGCTGAGAACCGTCGGATCTGCGCGGAGACACGGGGGATGCTAAAAAACTCGCATTCAGACCCCCGCCGTCCGTAGATTCCGCGCGCGACACCCCCGCCGGCGGGATACGGTCGGCATCCACACCCCTCGGAGACTGGGATGAAGAAACTCGCATTGTGGGCGATGGGCGCGGCCGTGCTGGCCGCCGCGCCGCTGCACGCGCAGGAGTGGACGACGAGCGACCCCGTGCTGCGCGGCATCTGGGACGAGGCGACGCAGCGCTCGCAGCTGGAGCCGATGGCGCAGGCGCTGCTGGACTCGCTGGGGCCGCGGCTGACGGCGTCGCCGGGGATGTTCGCCGCGCAGGACTGGGTGGTGCGCAAGTACGGCGAGTGGGGGATCACCGCGCGCAACGAGCGCTACGGCACCTGGCGTGGGTGGAGCCGCGGCTACACGCACGTGGACCTGCTCACCCCGCGCGTGCGCACGCTGGAGGCGATGATGCTGGCGTGGAGCCCCGGCACCACCGCGCCGGTGGAGGCTGGCGTCGTCATCCTTCCCGACGTGGCGGATTCGGCCGCCTTTCGCGCCTGGCTGCCCAACGCGCGCGGCAAGCTGGTGATGATCAGCTATCCGCCGCCCACCTGCCGACCGGACGAGAACTGGCAGAAGTGGGCCGTCGCGGCGGACTGGGAGCGCTTTCGCCAGCAGCGCGCGGACGCCGCGCAGGCCTGGACGCAGCGCGTGGCCCGCACCGGGCTGGCGGCGCGCGACCTTCCCGTCGCCCTGGAGCAGGCGGGCGCCGCGGGGATCCTGAGCAACCTGTGGTCGGCGGGGTGGGGCGTGGAGAAGATCTTCAACGCCCGCACCCGGATGGTGCCCACGGTGGACCTGAGCTGCGAGGACTACGGCCTGGTGTACCGACTGGCCGCCAACGGTGACAACCCCACGCTGCGGATGGACGCCCGCGCCGAGTTCACCGGCGAGGAGATGCCCGTCAGCAACACCATCGCCCAGGTGCGCGGGACGCGGAAGCCGGACGAGTACATCATGCTCAGCGCCCACTTCGACTCGTGGGACGGCTCGTCGGGGGGCACGGACAACGGCACGGGGACCATCGTGATGATGGAGGCCATGCGCATTCTCCGCGAGGTGTATCCGCGCCCCAACCGGACCCTGGTCGTGGGCCACTGGAGCGGCGAGGAGCAGGGGCTGGTGGGCTCGCGCGCGTTCGCGGAGGACCACCCGGAGATCGTGCGGGGGCTGCACGCGCTGTTCAACCAGGACAACGGCACGGGGCGCATCCGCAACATCTCCATGCAGGGCTTCAGCGGCGTGGCGCCCGCGTTCCGCCGCTGGCTGGCCGCCATGCCCCCCGCGGTGACGGACAGCGTGAACATCCAGGACCCGGGCGCGCCCAGCGGGGGCGGATCGGACAACGCCTCGTTCGTCTGCCACGGCGCGCCGGCGTTCGGCCTGGGGTCGCTGTCGTGGGACTACGGCACCTACACCTGGCACACCAACCGCGACACGTACGACAAGATCTCGTTCGACGACGTGCGGCGGAACGCGGTGATGGTGGCGATGCTGGTCTACCTGGCGGACCAGGAGCCGGAGCTGCTGCCGCGCGACCGCATCACGGAGTTCCCGGTCAACCAGCAGACGGGGCAGCCGGGAACGTGGCCGGCGTGCCAGTCGCCGCCCCGAAGCGCCGCGCAGAGCACGCGCTAGAAAGGATACGCCTCACGCGGAGTTGCCGGAGAGAACGGAGTCTGTTCGTGGCTGCTTCGATGGCTCCCTGGTGAGGCGAGCCTCTACAGAAGGGCCTCACGCAGAGTTAGCGGAGTTAGCGGAGTTTTCTCGTGCTTGTCCCCAGAATTCCTGCCCGTGCAGCGAGCAGCGAGGGGCGGTGGAAACAACTCCGCTAACTCCGCTAACTCTGCGTGAGGCTTATCTTTTTGGGGATCTGGGACAAATGAACGAGGGCGGGGATCGGCATGATCCCCGCCCTCGTTCGGTTTGTCGATTCTCTCAGCCCTCGGCGGCGGTGTCGGGCTGGGCGCGGCCGGTGGTGTCGGGGGTGAACGTCTGGATGAGCGAGTCGACGTTCACGCCGGCCGGCGCTTTGGCCGAATCCTCCGCCGCCTCGCCGCCCACGCCGCGCAGGGTGATCATCGCCACCTCCGGCGCCGCGCCAAAGCGCACGGGCACGTACCCGAATCCCACTCCGCAGGTGACGAAGAGCGTGCTCCCCCGCACCCGGTAGATGCGCGTGGAGGCGGGGTTCGCCGTGCCGGGAAAGACCTCGGTGTTCAGCCAGGTGAGGCGCGGCGTGCCCGGCACCTCCACCTGCCCGCAGAAGGTGTGGCCGGAGAGCACGGCCGGGTACTTGTCCGTGGGGAGCGTGACCGCGGCGACGGGCATGTGCGCCAGCACCAGCGGCGTCTTTCCGCCGCCGGGAATGCCGCCGAAGATCTCCGCGCGCCGCCAGTCGGGCCGCCGCGCCGTGTACGGGTCGATCCCCGCGATGTACGCCGTGTCGCGCCGCCGGACGAAGGGCGCGCGCCGGTTCTCCAGCAGCACCACGCCGTTGCGGCGCAGCGCCTCGCGCGTGCGGATGGCGGTGCTGTCGGGCTCGTCGTCGGAGCGCTCCAGCATGTCGCGGTCGCCCAGCACGGCGAACACCGGCTTGCCGCGCAGCGGCGCCAGCACCTGGTCCAGCGCCGCGTAGTCGGCCCCGCGCGACACGTAGTCGCCCAGCAGCACGAAGACGTCGGGGCGCTCGGCCACCGCGCGCTCCACCGCCGCGCGCGCCGTGGCGGTGTTGCCGGCCCACATCCCCAGGTGAAAGTCGGAGAGGGCGGCGATCTTCATCCCCTCCCACCCGGCGGGAAGGCCGACGATCTCGATCTCCACCGGCACCACCCGCACGTTCTCCGGACCGGTGGCCCCGTAGATGATGCGGACGCTGTCCACCGGCTGGGGCTCGTCGGCCTTCGCGCGGCCGGCGCCCTCGCCCCGGCCGCAGGCGGCGAGGGAGGCGGCGAAGAGCGGAATCAGAACGAAAAAGCGGAAGGCGGTCCGCATCAACGGCTCCGTCGTGGGTCAGCGGCGTGGGGGGAAGCGTGCCCCGGATGCGCGGGGCGGGCGCAACGGCTGTGCCGTGGGGTCACGCGCTCAGCGGCAGCGCCTCCACGCGGGCGGGCGGCGTGGTGTTCTCCATCTCCTCCGGCCGCGCCCGAAACCAGCGCGCCAGCAGCAGGATCTCGTCCACCTGGTGCCGCTGCACGAGCGCGCCCTGGTGCTCCGGCCGGCCGAAGTGCTCCTCGCACATCCGCGCCAGGCGCCGCTTTTCCGCCGCCGTGCGCGGCACGGAGATGGTGGCGCGCACGGTGCCCCGGCGCACCAGGTAGATGCGGTCGTCGCCGTCCACGCCGGGGACCCGGTAGGCAAAGGTCAGGCTGTCCAGCGCCTCGCGCAGCCGGGCGAACTCGTCGCGCAGGTGCTGCAGCCGGTGCAGGCGGTCGCGCAGAAGGCCCGCGTACTCGAACTCCCACCGGTCGGCCGCGGCGTTCATCCGCTGCTCCAGCCAACGGGTGGGCTCGTCGGCGTGTCCGTTCAGAAACGCCTTGGCCAGCTCCACCCGCGCGTTGTACTCGCCCTCGCTGCACCGCGCGGCGCAGGGCCCCAGGCACAGCCGCAGCTCGGCGCGGTGGCAGCGGGGGGCGTGCTCGAACGAGAACAGGTCCGGCTGGTCGGCAAAGCGGATGGGCGTTGCCTGCGGGCAGTCGCGCAGCCCCAGCAGGTCGTTGAGCTCGCGCACCGCCTCCTGGATGCGCCTGCCCCCGCGAAACGGGCCGTAGTACGCCGCCGCGTCGTCGGATACGGCGCCCACCACGAACAGGCGGGGCGCCTTGCCCTGCGCCAGCTTGAGGAACGAGTACCGGCCGTCGCGCTTGTGCTGCACGTTCATCCGCGGGCGAAACCGCTTGATCATCTGCAGCTCGCGCAGCAGCGCGGCGAACTCGCTGGGCTCGTAGTCCCAGGCGAGCGTGTGGCAGTCGTTGATGATGCGGTGCTGCTTCTCGCCCCTGCGCGCGCGAAAGTACGACAGCAGGCGCGTGCGCAGGCTCTTGGACTTGCCCACGTACAGCACCTCGCCGTCGGGCCCCAGCATGCGGTACACGCCGGGGATGTTGCGGGCCTCTCGGGCGAGCGCGCGAAGCGGATGCGCGGGGATGGACTTCAAGAGCGGTGGCACGCGGCGGTGAACAAAAGCCGAAGCTGAAGCCAAGGTAGTGCGCGGTGGCCGCAAGCGAAAGGGCGGCAGGCCGCTCCACCCGGAGGACGCCGGTGGCGGCTCACCTCGCCGAGGGGTGGAAAGAGTGGAAACATTGTTTTGTTAGGCGTAAAACGTTCCTGTTTTTTCCGCGGGTGGAGCGGCGGTCGTGGAGTGCGGAGAAGAGAGCAGGCAGTGATGTCGGAATACGTGGGGTCGCAAAGTCTCTAAGAGAGCGTTAACTTGTAACCAAGGCGTAGTCAAACGCTCCGGAACGCATTATCTTGGTCCCCAGATCCCCGGCCCATTCGCCCCCCAGTGGAGAGAACCCCATGAAGATCGAACGCTTCCTGCTTGCCGCCGCCATCACGATGGCGGCCGCCGCCTGCTCCGGTGACGTAACCGCTCCCGATCCGGCGCTCCGAGCGCCCGCGGCCGCGCATGAATCCGATGCGCCGGACCCGACCACGACCTCGACCACCACCCCGGCGGCCACGCCGGCGGCCACGCCGGCGGCCGCCGAAGAAGACGACGGCGGGCTGGTAGGATCGGGCGTCGGACGCTGATTCGTGCGACGCTGATGCGGCGAGATCGATGCATGGGCGAGCTCCTGGCCCATGCGTCGAATCGATGTCGGCTGTAGGCCTGGGCAGAGCAGCCGGAGATGGACAATGAGAAAGGGCGCGGCCAGCGGCCGCGCCCTTTTCTGCTTTACTGCGCGTTCGTCAGGCTGCGGACCCGGCGGTCTGCAGGGACCGGACGAGCTCTTCCGCGAACTCTGCTTCCGCGGCGGCAGCCGTGTCGGGCTGAGCGACGCGCTTGTGCACTTCCAGGGCGCGATGGTGTCGCACGGACTCGATCAGCGCCTCCGCGGTCAGCCGGATCTTGGCCTGGGAACGCCGCAGGCCGATCTCGAGTGCCTCACGCGCAGCTACTTCCGCCTTGTCCCACAGGGAAAGGCTTGCCGCCCCGTGTGCAAGGTCCAGCAGGCCCTGTGCGGCGCGCTCGTCCACCGCGGAACTGTCCAGCAGGTCGTGGCACTGGTCCCATGCGTCGCGGAAAGTCTCGCGATCGCCCAGGCCGCCGGCCGCGCGCGCGATGTTTCCGAGCACCGTCAGCCGGTCGAACGGCTGCGGGTGGTGCGGGAGCACGGAGTTCAGGACCGGGAGGGCGCGGGCAAAGTACCCTTCCGTGATCCACCAGTACGCGATGTCCTGGGCCAGGCGAGGCAGGGCAGGATTATGGGCGCCGTAGGCGTTGAAGGCGGCTCGGGCCAGTTCCCGCGCCTCGGCCGTACGTCCCGCTTCCACGGCTACACCGAACAGGTCGTGCAGAGCGGAGCCCTCGATGGAATGCAGGCTGTTGCGCTGCGCGGCGCGGACGGCGCGGACCAGGAACCGGCGCGCGCCGGGAAGGTTGCCGCGCTGCATGTACAGGCTGCCCAGGCCGATGAACGCCTGCGCGTAGGTGGCCCAGTCGCCGATCTGGCGCGCCAGGGCGATGGTGCGACGGAACCAGGTCTCGGCGCGCGCGTACTCGGCGCGGCGGCGGGCCAGCTTGCCCACCGCGAACGCCGCGCCCGCGTCGCCCGGCGTGACGGTGGCGGCGGCCTGCGCAAAGGCCAGCGCGGTGGCCAGCAGCCCCTCGTCGTCCGACCACTGCGAGATGCGCCGGCACGCCAGCGCCACCGTCTCTTCCGAGATCCGCGTGGGCTCGCCCAGCATGCGGGCCAGCACCGACATCGGCTCTTCCAGCTCCGCGGCCGGCTGCGCGGCCAGGATCATGGCCATCCGCACGCGCTCGGCGTCGGACGAGAAGAGCGCGGTGCGCTCGTCGTCCTGCGCGTCTGCCCACAGAAGCGCGTCGCGAAGGGACTGCCACAGCACGAGACCTCTCTCACCGGATAGCTCGTCCAGCACGCCAAGGCCCTCGAAGATCTCGTCGCCGCGCTTGAGCGCGGGCGGCACGCGCCAGCGGCGCTGGGTCTTACGCTGGGGAACGCGGAACTTTCGTGCTTGCATGGTATGGGCAGTTCGGAGGAGCGTAGGGGGAGGGTCGATGAAAACGGAGCAGATAGACGGAATAATAATGCACCTTGCGAAAAAAACCAGACATTTGATGCGCGCGGTGGCGCAAAACTGGGCTGCAGCGCTCCTCTAGCGCTGACACGATGGGCAGAAGAAGGTGGAGCGGCCCCCCTGAACGATGCGCTGAATGGTCCCGCCGCACAGGCCACAGCTCTGTCCTTCGCGGTCGTACACCTTGAGCCGTGCCGCGAAGGCGCCTTCTTCGCCGCGGGCGTCGCGGTAGTCCAGGAAGGTGGTGCCGCGGTGCTCGATGGCCTCCGCCAGCACCTGCCGCACGCCGTCGCGCACCCGGGCCAGCTCGTCCGCCGACAGCGTGTTCGCCGGCCGCCGCGGGTCTACCCTGGCGCGGAAGAGCGCCTCGCTGGCGTAGATGTTCCCCACGCCCACCACGCGCGCCTGGTCCATCAGCCAGGTCTTTACGGCCACCCGCGACTTCGCGGCGGCCTCCTGCAGCCACCCGGCGGTGAAGTCGTCCGAGAGCGGCTCCACGCCCAGCTCGCCGTCCCACGCGCGCCACGCGTCGTCCGACAGCGTCCACAGCCGGCCGAAGCGGCGCACGTCGTGGTAGCGCAGCTCGCGCCCCCGGTCCAGCGTCAGCCGCACGCCCAGGTGCGTGGGCTCCTCGTCCTTGGTCCGCGTGACGAGCAGGCGGCCCGTCATCCCCAGGTTCACCAGCAGCCGGTCGCCGCCCAGGTCCATCACGATGTTCTTGGCCCGCCGGGTCACGCCGCGGATCTTCTTCCCCTTGATCTTCTTCGCGAAGCCCTCGGGCGTGTCGCCCTCGATCAGGTCCGGCTTGAACACCTCGACCTTTCTGATCGTATCCCCCGGCAGAAGGCGCGCCAGGTCGCGGACGATGGTTTCGACTTCGGGAAGCTCAGGCATGGCTGCCTGCCCGCGCGATCTCGCGCCAGCCGATGTCGCGGCGAAAGTGCCGCCCCTGGTACGTGATGCGCTCCGCGGCCGCGCGGCTGCGCTCCGCCGCCTCCGCCACCGTGGGCGCCAGCGCGGTGACGGCGAGCACCCGGCCGCCGGAGGTCGCCAGCGCGCCCTCTTCCGTCCGCCGGGTCCCCGCGTGAAAGAGGACGACGCCGTCCATCCCCTCCACCTCGGCGGGGATGTGGATGGGGACGCCGGTGGGATAGTCGCCCGGGTAGCCGCCGGAGGCCAGGACGGTGGCCGCCGCCGCGCCCGGGTTCCACTCCAGCGTGGTGCCGGCGATGGACTCGCCGCGGGCGATGGCCAGCATGGGGACCAGGAGCGAGGAGCGCAGCAGGGGGAGCACCACCTGCGTCTCCGGGTCTCCGAAGCGGGCGTTGAACTCCACGACCTTCGGTCCGTCGGGCGTGAGCATGAGGCCGGCGTACAGGAGGCCGCGGAAGGTGTGCCCCTCGGCGGCCATGGCGGCGACGGTGGGGCGCAGGATCTCGGCTTCCACGCGCGCCATCAGCTCCGGGGTGGCGAGCGCGACGGGGGCGTACGCGCCCATTCCGCCGGTGTTGGGCCCGGTCTCGCCCTCGCCGACGCGCTTGTGGTCCTGCGCGGGGAGCATGGCCACCACGTTCTCGCCGTCGGTCAGGGCGAAGACGGACAGCTCCTCGCCCGTCATCCGCTCCTCGATCACCACCTGCGCGCCCGCGGCGCCGAACGCGGCGTGCTCCATCATCTCCCCCACGGCGGCGAGCGCCTGCGCGGTGTCGTCGCACAGGATCACGCCCTTGCCGGCGGCCAGCCCCGACGCCTTGACCACCACGGGGCCGCCGACTTCGCGGACGTACGCCTCGGCGGCGGCGCGCTCGTCGAACACCTGGAAGGCGGCGGTGGGGATGCCGTGACGCTGCATCAGCGCCTTGGCGAACGCCTTGGACGCCTCGATCTGCGCGGCGCCCTTCGTGGGTCCGAAGGCGCAGAGGCCGTGCGTGGTGAAGTGGTCCACGATCCCCTCGGCCAGCGGCGCCTCGGGCCCCACGACGGTGAGGTCGATGGCGTTCTGCTCCGCCCAGCCGGCGATCGCCTGGATCTCGCCGGAGGCCAGCGGGACGGGGGTGGCCAGCCCCCGCATCCCCCCGTTACCGCTGGTGACGAACAGCTCCGCCTCCGGCGCGTCACGCCGCAGCTTCCACAGCAGCGCGTGCTCGCGCCCCCCGTTGCCCACCACCAGGATCTTCAACCGATACCCTATCTCCGCAGGTACACGCGCTCGGAAGCCGGATGATACGCGCGGAGGCATTCCGGATCAACAGGCCTCGTGCTGTGTCGGGAAACGGGTCCGCGAGTTGGCGGGTCGCGGTTTGGTGCCTCGTGGCGAACAATCGTATGCTTTGTTCGCTTGAATCTGCCATCCGCTCACGTTATCCTGCTGGACGGTCTGGATGAGAGATCCACTCCTGCTGTATTCAACCAGCACCTGGCTTGCCTACGCGATCGCCGAGCGGTTCTACGCCGGAGTGCATTATGCATGGTGCAGCCCGGTGTACGATGGAAAGAAGGCTGCGTCCCACTTCAACATCCCGCCGACTTCCAGTCCCGCCGAGCTTTACCGTGCACTGGGGGAAGAAGTGCGCCGGGGAGAGCGACACAGCGAGCTGATGAAGCGGAACCGATCCGGTATCCTGGCTGGTCTGAAGGCCAAAGCGGCTGCGGGTGTGATCAGCGAAGCACGGCAGGAGGAGATCGAGACGATCGTGGAAGATTCTCATCCGCGCGAGTTTCGTCCCGTGCTGTTCGTGATGCCGTTTGAAACCGTGCGCGACAGGGTTGTCGAGGCCTCGGTACGTGATCGAGCGCATCCCATGTCGATCGAATACCTCGTGGAGCAACTGCCGCGAGACTGCTTTGACGTGCTCGAACTGGAGCTCTGACATGTTCGATGAACTGCGCTCTGCGCCAAAGGACATCGTGACGGAGGT
>DASUVG010000215.1:0-7672 GCA_036379135.1 Longimicrobium sp. | reverse complement strand
GGTCACCTTGCCCCCGCGCACCGCCGTGCGGAAGGGGATCTCCACCGCGTACTCGATGTTCTCCCCGCGCTCCGGCCCGCCCGCGCTCTGCGCCCCGCGGCGGCGCCCGAAGTCGAAGATGGAGCCGAAGATGTCGCCCAGGCCGCCGCCTTCGAGGTCGTCGAAGGTGAACGTCTGCGCGCCGCCGGACCCGCCCGGCCGCCCGCCGGCGCCGGGACGAAAGCCCCCCATGCCGCCGAACGCGCCCAGCCTGCGCATCTGGTCATACTGCTTGCGCTTGTCGTCGTCGGACAGCACGGAGTTGGCCTCGGACAGTTCCTTGAAGCGCTCCGCGGCGGCCGCGTCGTTGGGATTGGCGTCCGGGTGGTACTGCTTGGCCAGCTTGCGGTACGCCTTCTTGATCTCGTCCGCGCTGGCATTCTCGGCCACGCCCAGCACGCGGTAGAAGTCCTTGGTCTGTGTCGCCATCGGAACCTGACTCGGATGAACGGCGCCCGCCCGCAGGTGTGGACGGGCGGGCGCGGGATCAGCCCTGGTGCTTCTTGACGACGACGCGCGCGGGGCGCAGCAGCACGCCCTTGAGGCGGTAGCCCTTCTGGTAGACCTGCGCCACCATGTTGTCCTCCTCCGGGCTCTCCGCCGGCACCGTGGTCAGCGCCTCGTGGATGGTGGGGTCGAACGGCCGCCCGTCGGCCTCGATCTCCTCCATTCCCGCGGCTTCCATGGCGCGCAGGAACTTCTTCTCCACCATCTCGCACCCCTCGTGCAGCGCGCCGGCCGGCGTGGTGGCGGGGTCGAAGTCCGCCACGCGCGCCAGGTCGTCCAGCGGCTCCAGCAGGCGCTCCAGCAGCTGCGCCTGGGCGCGCACCCAGCTTTCGCCGCGCTCGCGCTCCACCCGCTTGCGGTAGTTGTCGAACTCCGCCGCCAGCCGCAGGTGCCGCTCGCGCAGGGCCGACATCTCGTCGCCCCCGCCGGCGGGCGCGGACGCCTCGGCGAACGCGGGCCCGTCTCCGCCCACGCCATTGGACTGGCCGTTGGCCTTGCCGTCCGCCTGGCCGCCGCCGTCGGCCTCGCCGTTCTCCACCGCCTGCGCCGCGTCTTCCGGGCGCTCCGCGGAACCGTTGTCGTCGTGCTCGCTCATCATCCCCAAAATCGGTAACCAGCCTGGTACAATGCGCGCCCCGCCGAACCCCCTGCGGGGCCGGCGGGCGCTCTGCCAATCCCCGCCGCGTCTGCCGCGCTCCATAGGGGCAAGCGAGGTGCCATCCCCCTCCCGCCAATGTGGCAGAAACCTGGTTCAGAGTGCCAGGTGCCGGGATTCAGGTCAGCGGGCCTGGCAATCCGCTACCTGAACCCTGATCCCGGGCACGTGAACCTGTCCTCTCACCCGATCCGCGCGTTCAGCCAGGCCGCCACGTCCGCGACGACCGTGTGACGGTCCTTCTCGTTCAGCGACTCGTGCTGAAAGCCCTCGTACCGCTTTACCTCCACGTCGCCCGGGCAGGCGCTGGCGAACCGCGCCACCGCCTCCGGCAGCACCACGCGGTCCGCGGTGGGTGCCAGGACGAGGAGAGGGACGCGGATGCCGTCGGGCCGCTCGAACGCGCCGCGGATGGCGGCCACCATCTCCGTGTACAGGCGCGGCGTGATGGTGTTGTGCAGCAGCGTGTCCGCGCGGTACGACGCCTCGTAGCCGGGCGCCGTCGACAGCATCTCCGTCTCGATCTCGTTGTGGAGCGGCAGCCAGGGAACCAGGCGCGACAGGAGGCCGGAGAGCGCCACCTTCCACCGCGGCGCCTGCACGGCGATCCCCACCAGCGGCGCGGAAAGGACGGCGCCGCGGTAGGGCGCCTCCGGGTGCGTCTGGAGGTGGTGGATGGCGATCAAGCCGCCCAGCGAGTGCCCCAGCAGAAAGAGCGGAGCGGCCGACGGATGCTCCTTCGCGATCTCGGCGCGAAAAGTTTCGAAGTCGCGCACGAACTCGCCGAAGTGCGCCACGTGTCCGCGCCGCCCCCCGGAGCGCCCGTGCCCCCGGTGGTCGACGGCGTGCACGGTGATGCCGCTCTCCGCCAGCTCCTGCGCCACCTCCGCGTACCGTCCCCCGTGCTCTCCAAGTCCGTGGGAGACGAGGAGGACGCCGCGCTCGTTCGAGGCGGGCCAGGAGCGGTAGTGCAGCCGCACGCCGTCCTCCGCGCGAAGCTCGCCCGTCCGCTCCCGCGCCGCGCTCCTGCCCCGCGAGCCCGCTGGATGGGACGTCACGCCGCGTTGCGCCCGGTGGAGAGCTTTCTGAAGTCGCGCAGGTAGACGTACAGCGAGTAGACCGTCAGCACCACGGCGATCGCCAGCGCCACCGCGGTAAAGGCGGCGTGGAACCACTCCCAGGCGCCCCACGTCCCCCCGCTCCACCCCCGCTCGCGCGCGGCGGACTGCAGCGCGTACCACAGGATGGCGGCGCCGATGAAGATGTTCTGGAACACCGCCTTCAGCTTTCCCGCCTTTCCCGCCGCCAGGATCACGTTGCGCCGCGCCGCGAAGCCGCGAAAGACGGTGATGAACGCCTCGCGGCCGAAGATGATGAGCACGATCCACAGCGGGAACGTCCATCCCAGCCAGGGAAAGGGCGTCTCCCGCTCCGTGTAGTGGTTCAGGACGTAGAAGGGAACGAAGGTCAGCCCCAGCAGCAGCTTGTCGGCCAGCGGGTCCATCAGCTTGCCGAAGTCGCTCACCAGGTTGCGCGAGCGCGCCAGGTGCCCGTCCCACAGGTCGCTGAAGGCGGCGGCGAGAAAGACGACGAACGCCCCGATGCGCCAGCCGGAGTGGTCCGTCATCAGCATGGGCGCCACCCCCAGCGCCAGTACGATGCGGCCCAGCGTGATCGCGTTGGGAAGGTTGCGCCAGGCCATGGGGTCGCCGCGTGTGGTTAGCTGAGGGACTTGATGACCAGCTTGCTCACCGCCTTCAGCGTGTCGAACACGCCGATCCCCCGCACCGCCACCGCCTCGAAGTGCGGCACCGTGTTGGGGTTGAGCTCGCGCTGCAGCTCGTCGAGCGACGAGATGTTGGGCAGGTCGCGCTTGTTGTACTGGATGACGAACGGGATCTCGCGCAGGTCCAGCCCGTACTCGGCCAGGTTTTCGTACAGGTTGTGCATGGACTCTATGTTGGCATCCAGCCGCTCCACCTGGCTGTCGCCCACGAACACCACCCCGTCCACCCCCTTGAGGATGAGCTTGCGGCTGGCGTTGTAGTACACCTGCCCCGGCACCGTGTACAGGTGGAACCGCGTCTTGAAGCCGCGGATGGCGCCGAGATCCACCGGCAGGAAGTCGAAGAAGAGGGTGCGCTCCGTTTCCGTGGCCAGCGAGATGAGCTTGCCGCGGGTGTTGGGCGCCACCTTCTCGTACACGTACTCCAGGTTGGTGGTCTTGCCGCACAGACCCGGCCCGTAGTACACGATCTTGCAGTTGATCTCGCGCGAGGCGTAGTTGATCATCGACATGGGCGGGCCTCCTAGAGATCGCCGAAGAGGCGGTCGATCTCGTCCTCCGCCTCGTCGGCGAAGCCGGCCTCCACCCGGGGGCCCTGCGGCCCCGCCGCCGAGCGCGCAAACATCTCGCTGAACACTTCCGACAGTTCCCGCACTACGGCCTTCACCTTGATCCGGATCATTCCAAGCGTGGTCCTGTTGTCGAACAGCACCACCAGGATCACGCGCCTGACCACGTCGGCCAGGTACATGGACTCTTTCTCGCCCTGGTGAAAGAGCGAGCTGAACTCCGTCTCGCCGATCATCGTGGCCAGCTGGTCGTTGGCCGAAAAGTCGGCCGCGGCCAGCGACGCGAACGCCACCGAATCGAACTCCGGCTTTTCACCCGCCGTGGTCACCAGCTGCCCGGTACGGTCCACCAGCAGCGCGCACCGCGCCCCGGCGTCGTACAGAAAGCTCTGCAGAATGCGCTCGATGCGGTGAAAGTCGCGCTCCTCGAAGCTCCAGCTGCTCGCCCCGGCCATCAGCCCACCTCCCGCGCCGCCAAGCCTTCTTCCAGCCGCTGCAGCACCGCCGCCGCGCGCTTGCGCAGCAGGGGGCGCTGCTCCCAGGCCAGGAAGTCGCGCAGCAGCAGCACGGTGTCTACCGACGCCGGCACGCCGCCCAGGTACTCCAGCGCGGCCAGGCGGCGCAGGGGGTGGGGGCTGAACAGGTCGCGGCGGCTGCGGCTGATCTGGTCGCGCACCAGCAGCACGCCCACCGCGGCCGCGGCGGCGACCGCCAGAGCAGCGACGGCGGCGGTGCGTACGATTCGCTTGCTTTCCATCACCCGGAGATGAGGGGTCGGACGGCGGATGGGGGTGAACGCCGACAAGGTAACGGGGCGCGACCGAAAAAACAAAATGCCGCGATCGCTCGCGGCATCCGCAGCCCGTTTCAGCCACCGGCGGCACGCCCGTCTACAGCTCCCGCCGGCCGTTCATCGCCTCGGCGATGGTCACGCCGTCCGCGTACTCCAGGTCGCCGCCCACCGGCAGCCCCCGCGCGATCCGCGTCACCCGCACGCCCAGCGGCGACAGCACGCCGCCCAGGTAGTTGGCGGTGGCCTCGCCCTCCACGCTCAGGTTGGTGGCCAGCACCACCTCGTGCACCCCGCCGCCGCCCACGCGGTCCAGCAGCGGCCGCACGTTCAGCTCCGCCGGGCCGATGCCGTCCAGCGGCGACAGCCGGCCGCCCAGCACGTGGTACAGGCCGCGGTACTCGCCCGTGCGCTCGATAGCCATGATGTCGGACGACTCCTCCACCACGCAGATGATGGAGCCGTCGCGCCGCGTGCTCTGGCAGATGGCGCACGGGTCCTGCTCCGACAGGTTTCCGCAGCGCGAGCACGGATGCACCTTCTCGCGCACGTGCACGATGCTGCGCGCCAGGCGCCGCGCCTCGTCCTCGGGCGACTTTATCAGGTGGAACGCCAGCCGGAGCGCCGTCTTGCGCCCGATCCCCGGCAGGCGCGCCAGCTCTCCCACCAGCTCGTCGATGGCCGACAAGGAGCGGTCCCCTGGCCCTTTTAGAGGCCCGGCAGGTTGAACGGAAGCGGAAGGCCGCCGGAGAGCTTCACCATCTCCTCCTCCTCCAGCTTCCTGGCCCGGTTCTGCACCTCGTTCACCGCGGCCAGCACCAGGTCCTCGAGCATCTCGATGTCGCCGGCCTGCACCACGCTGGGGTCGATCTTGATCGCGCGCAGCTTGCCGCGCCCGTCGGCCGTGGCCGTGACCATGCCGCCGCCGCTGCTGCAGGAGACGGTCTTCTGCCCCAGCTCGGTCTGAAGCTGCGACACGCGGGCCTGCACCTGCTGGCCCATCTGGAGAAGCTGCTGGATGTTGTTCATCTCGCTCTGCCGCGTTCTGCGGTACGGATCAAATGAAAAGTGCCTGCGAACTGCGCGATAACCAATGCACGGCGCGGGCCCGCTCCCCCCGGAACGGCAGGGGCGAAACCCGCGCTCAGTCAACCAGTTCCAGGTCCCACGCTTGTACCGCCGCCGCGAGAACCGGTTCCCCTTCCATCATCCTCTGCAGCCGGTCGCGCCGCGCGCTCTCATTGGTGATGCGGGCCGGCCCGGCTCCGCCCCCGCCCGTCATGGGCCCCATACCCTCGGCCGCGACGTACTTCACCGTTACGCGCCGCCCCAGCTGGCGTCCCAGCGCCTCTTCCAGCGCGCGGCGGTTGGCCGGGCTGGTCACCGGGTCCATCGTCAGCGTGGACGGCGCGACGGGCGCCACCACCGTGCCGCCCGCACCGGGCGAGACGCGGGTGACGGGGCGCAGCAGCATGCGCAGCGCGGCCGGGAGTGCCGCCGTGTCGGCCAGCACCGCCCTCCACGCGTCGTTCAGCGCGCGACCGTCCAGCGGCCCGTCGCTCGTCGCGGAGGTGGCCCCTTCGGCGCGTACCACGCCTGGCGCAACCGGAGCGGGAGGCGGAGACGAGACGAACCGCTCGCGGGCCGGCGGGGCGTACGGCTGCCCCTCGTCCGCCGGCGAATATCCGTCGAACTCCGGCGGCGGGATGTCGTCCATCGGCGGCGGCCCGTCGTAGGGCACGGGACGCGCGGGGGCCTGCCGGGGCGCCACGGCCTCCATCGGAGCGGCGGGCGGCGGCGGCGCGGGCACGACGGCCTCCGGCTCCGGCACCGCGGTCAGTGGGGCCGCGACGGCGGGCGGCGGCGCGGCAGCCTCGGGCGCCGGAGCTTCGAAGGTCGGAGCGAGCGGTTGCGGCGCCGGAGCCGCGGCCGGGGGCACCGGAGCGGCGGCCTGGACCGGGGGCGCAGGCGGAGGCGGCGGCGCCACGGACTGGGCCTGCGGTGCCGGCGCGGCTGCCTCGGGCGCAGGAGGAGCGGCCCGGGGCTGCGGTGCGGGCTCGGTCAGGCGGCCGGGCCGCGCCTCAGGAGACGCCGGCCGGCCGCCCGGGACGTTTCCCCGTGGTGCCCCGCCGTCTCCCGATCCGCCCCGCCCCGCCCCGCCGCCCATCGCGGAGAGCACGTCCTCCAGGCTGACGGTGCTCTCCAGGTACGCAAAGCGCAGCAGCAGGAGCTCGATCAGGATGCGCTGCTCGCCGCTCTTCCGGAACCGCCCGTCGGCGTCCAGCTCCGCCACCTGCGCCAGCATGCGCAGCAGGTCGCCCGGCGCGAAGCGCGAGGCCGCATCCGCCACCGTGGGCTGCAGGTGCTGCGGAATCCCCTCTGCCTCGCCGCCGCCCAGCCGGATGATGAGCATCGCGCGGAGGAAGTCGGCCAGGCCGCGGTAGAACTCGGCCAGGTCGTATCCCTCGTCCAGCATGCGGTTCACGAACCGGAACACGTCCGCCGCGCGCCGCTCGGCGATGATGTCGAACAGGTCCAGGTAGACCTCGGTGCCCACGAGGCCCAGGATCCGCCGCACGTCGTCCGCGCTGGGCGCCCCCTCGGTGAACGACAGCACCTGGTCCAGCAGCGACAGCCCGTCGCGCATCCCGCCGTCCGCCTTTTGCGCGATGGGAACCAGCACCTCGTCGCCCACCGTGATCCCCTCGTGCCCCAGCACCGTCCGCAGCCGCGCGACCAGGTCCCCCGTGGAGATGCGGTGGAAGTCGAAGCGCTGGCAGCGGGAGAGGATGGGCGGCGCCGCCTGCTGGATCTTCTGCGGCTCCGTGGTCGCGAAGACGAAGATCACGCGTGGCGGCGGCTCTTCCAGGATCTTGAGGAGCGCGTTCCACGCCTCGCGCGTGAGCATGTGCGCCTCGTCGATGATGTAGACCTTGAAGCGGTCCTCTTCCGACGGGGCGTACATTGCCCGCTCGCGCAGGTCGCGCGCGTCGTCCACGCCGCGGTTGCTGGCTGCGTCGATCTCCACCACGTCCAGCGAGGTGCGCCCCGCCCAGATGCGCTCGCAGCTGTCGCACACACCGCAGGGCTCGCCGTCCTCCGTGCGGTTGGGGCAGTTGAGCGCCATGGCCAGCACGCGGGCCAGCGTGGTCTTGCCCACGCCGCGCGGTCCGCAGAACAGGTACGCGTGCGCCACGCGGTCGCGCTGCACCGCCGCGCGAAGCGTCTGCGAGACGTGCTCCTGGGTGGCCACCTCGCTGAAGTGGCGCGGCCGGTAACGGCGTGCGAGTGCGGTGCGGGACACGGACTGCCGGGGAACGCGGGAA
>DASUVG010000214.1:0-14934 GCA_036379135.1 Longimicrobium sp. | reverse complement strand
GGGGACGCGCACCTCGCACAGCGCCATCCTGGCCCGCTCGCTCGACATCCCCTGCGTGGTCTCGCTGGGGAACGTGAGCGAGACGGTGCGGGACGGCGACGAGCTGATCCTGGACGGGCGGCAGGGGCGCATCGTCATCGCCCCCACGGAAGAGGAGAAGGAGGCGTACCGCCAGCGTGACTACCTGGTGCGCGAGTGGGAGCAGGAGCTCGTCCTCCTGGCCCACCTGCCCGCGGTGACGCGCGACGGGCTGAAGGTGGCGCTGCGCTCCAACATCGACCTTCCCGGCGAGGCCGACAGCGCGCACAACCACGGCGCGGACGGCGTGGGGCTGTACCGCACGGAGTTCCTGGTCGTGGGCCGCGCCACGCCGCCGGGGGAGGAGGAGCAGTACGCCGCCTACCGCAAGGTGGCGGAGGCGTTCCCGGGGCAGCCCGTGGTCATCCGCACCTTCGACCTGGGGGGCGACAAGTTCCCCGCGTTCCTGCACATCGGGCGCGAGGAGAACCCGTTCCTGGGGTGGCGCGCCATCCGCGTGTGCCTGGACGAGCCGGAGATCTTCCGCACCCAGCTGCGCGCCCTGGGCCGGGCCCTGCGGCACGGCGACATCCGCATCATGCTCCCCCTGGTGAACGAGATCAGCGAGGTGGAGCGCAGCCGCGTGCTGATGCAGCAGTGCCTGGCCGAGCTGCGGGCGGAGGGATACGACGTGCCGGAGACCTTCTCGCTGGGCGCGATGATCGAGACGCCGGCGGCGGCCATGCTGGCGCCGGAGCTGGCGCGGCACGTGGACTTCTTCTCCATCGGCACCAACGACCTGGTGCAGTACACGCTGGCGGTGGACCGCGGCAACTCGCGGCTGGCGCGCCTGTACAACCCGTTCCACCCCGCCGTGGTGCGGCTGCTGGACGTGATCACCCGCGCCGGGAACGACGCGGGGATCGAGGTGAGCGTCTGCGGCGAGTTCGCGGCCAACCCCGTGGGCGCCTTTCTGCTGATCGGGATGAAGGCCACCTCGCTCTCCGTGGCGCCCTCGTCGCTGGCGGAGATCAAGAAGGTCATCCGTTCGGTGACCTGGGCCGAGGCGCGAGAGGCGGTGGACGAGGCGCTGCTGGCGTCCACGCCGGACGAGCTCGCGATGGGCGTCACCGAGCGCCTGGGGCGGATGATCGACCTGGGCAAGTTCAACGGCGGCCACAGCTTGTCCGGCAACTGAGATTCGCGTAGCTTGGCGCCGCCGGCACGACCGGCTGCTTCGATCCGACTTTCCCCCGCAACACAGGCGAGACCCGTGGCCGCACGCCGCCAGCTCTTTACCTCGGAGTCCGTCACCGAGGGCCATCCCGACAAGATCGCGGACCAGATCTCCGACGCGGTGCTCGACGCCATCCTGGAGGCCGACCCGGCCGGCCGCGTGGCGTGCGAGACGCTGGTGACCACCGGCGTGGCCGTGGTGGCCGGCGAGATCACCACCAGCACCTACGTCGACATCCCGGCCATCGTGCGCGGCACGCTCAAGGGGATCGGCTACACCGACGCGCAGTACGGCATCGACGGCAACACCTGCGCGGTGATGACGACGATCGACCAGCAGTCGCCCGACATCGCCATGGGGGTGAACACGGGCGGCGCCGGCGACCAGGGGATGATGTTCGGCTACGCCACGCGCGAGAACGACGAGCTGATGCCCATGCCCATCCTGCTGGCGCACCGGGTGAGCCGGCGGCTGGCGGACGTGCGCAAGAGCGGCAAGGTGGGCTTTCTGCGGCCGGACGGTAAGACGCAGGTGACGGTGGAGTACGAGAACGGGCAGCCCGCGCGCATCGACACGGTGGTGGTGTCGACGCAGCACGACCCCGAGGCCACGCCCGAGCAGATCCGCGCCGAGGTGATCGAGCACGTGATCGTGCCGGTGATGCCCGAGGGGCTGTTCGACCCGGAGAACTGCATCATCCACGTGAACCCCACGGGCCGCTTCGTGATCGGCGGGCCGCACGGCGACGCGGGGCTCACGGGGCGCAAGATCATCGTGGACACCTACGGCGGGATGGGCCGCCACGGCGGCGGCGCCTTCAGCGGCAAGGACCCGACCAAGGTGGACCGCTCGGCGGCGTACGCGGCGCGGTGGGCGGCCAAGAACGTCGTGGCCGCGGGGCTGGCGGAGCGCTGCGAGATCCAGCTGGCCTACGCCATCGGGGTGGCGGAGCCGGTCTCGGTGCGGGTGGACACCTTCGGCACGGGGGCGGCGGACGAGGAGGCGATCGAGCGGGCCGTGGCCAGCGTGTTCGACTTCCGGCCGCTGGCCATCATCGAGGCGCTGAACCTGCGCACGGCCATCTACAAGCCCACGGCCGCGTACGGGCACTTCGGCCGGCACCCCGAGGTGCAGCAGGACGGCCAGGAGCTGCAGCTGTTTCCGTGGGAGCTGACCAACCGCGTCGCGGAGCTCAAGAAGGCGGCGGGCTGAGGCCTTCCCCCGGCGGCGCCTGAGAGCGCGCCACCCCCTCCCGCAAACTGCGCGGGTGGGAGGGATAAACGGCACGGGCTCCGGGGCGCGCCGACAGATGCGGGGCGTCGGGCGGCGCCCCCTCCGGGCGGGCACCACCCGCCCACCTCCCCCAAAAAACCCTGGGGGAGGTTGGGGGTAAAGCAGGTTTGGGGGCGCTTCGAAGGGTGTGGGGCGAGATGGTGGGCCACCCCCCTCCCCGGCCCTCCCCCACAAACTGCGTGGGGGAGGGAGGTGCGACGCACCGTCCGTGGCGCGATCGCTTTCTCCCCTCTCCGCGAGGAACGAGCGGGGAGGGGCCGGGGGAGGGGCCCCGCGGCGGACGCAGCCCGGTGTTTCTCGAAGCGCATCGCTCCCCGCGGCACGCCCAGCCTCGCCCGGCCGTTTCGGGAGAGGCGCGAGCCTGAGAGCGGAGGGGCGTCGGCGGCTGGCAGAAACCCCGCCGACGCGCCATACATCCAGCGGCTCCCGGTCGCCGGGTCGTCCGAACGGCCCGCAACCTGCTGCCCCGGGAAGGGTAAACGCATGAACCCGGGCAGCCACGCAAGACCATGATCAAGATACGCGTACAGAGCCTGGGGCTCGACCAGAACACCAAGTCGCCGGTGGTGATCCTGCAGGAGGAGGGGGGCCCGCGCGTCCTTCCCATCTGGATCGGCCCGGCGGAGGCGAGCGCCATCGCCATGGAGCTGGCGGGGATGAAGTTTCCCCGGCCGCTCACGCACGACCTGTTTCCGCTGCTCATCCGCGGGCTGGGGGGCACGCTCACGCGGGTGCTCATCACCCGCGTGCACGACAACACCTACTACGCCGAGCTGGTCATCACCCGCGGCGACGAGGTGTTCACGGTGGATGCGCGGCCGTCGGACAGCATCGCCATCGCGCTGCGCACCGAGGCGCAGCTCTTTACCACCGAGGACCTGCTGACCAACGCGGCCATCACCATGCCGCCCGGCGATGCGACGGACTTCTCCGCATCCGTCACCGAGGAAGGCGGCGAGACGCCGGAGGGCCCGCAGCCGGGGATGAACCCCGAGCAGCTCAAGGAGTACCTCCGCAAGCTGGACCCCGAAGACCTGGGACGCTTCAACCCGTGACCGATCGAACCTCGCCGGAGCGGGCGGCGCGCAGAACCGCGCGCCGCCCGTTCTCGCTGATGCACCTGCTCGCTGCCGCGCTCGCGGCGGCGCTTTCGTTTTCGTCCGCCGCGCACGCGCAGGGCACGCTCTCCGGCCGCGTGGTCAAGGGCGGCGCGGGCGTGGCCGGCGCGCCCGTGGAGCTGCACCGCGTGGCCCGCGACACCAGCGGCCTGATCGCCAGCACCCGCACCGGCGCCGACGGCCGCTTCACCCTTCCGCTCCCCCCCGCCGACACCGGCGGCTTCAACGTGGTCTTCGCCACGGCGATGGTGGAGGGGGTGCGCTACTTCGGCCCCGCGCTCCACCCGGGCGATCCCGGGACGGGGTACGAAGTCGTGGCGTACGACACCACCTCGGCACAGGGCGCGGTGGATTCCATCCGCGTCAGCCGGCGGGACGTGATCCTGGTGGCGGGGCAGCGGGGCGGATGGGAGATCGCGGAGGTCGTCCGCGTGGAGAACCCGCTGGCGCGCACCGTGGTGGGCGAGGGGGGCAAGCCCGTGTTCGGCCTGCCGATCCCGCCGGGCGCCACCGACTTCCAGACGGACGATCCCGCGATGTCGGAGTCGGCGGAGGAGCGCCCGCGCGACCTGCTGCTGATGGGGGGCCGGGTGGTGGCGACGGTGCCGCTGACGCCGGGGGGGCGCGACTTCTTCTTCCGCTACCGCCTGCCGCCGGGAACGGGGACGCTGGCGCTGCCGCTCTCGGGGCGGACGGACACGCTGGCGCTCTACGTCCGCCAGCCCGCGCCGGGCGTGACGGTGCAGGGGCTGCCGAAGGGGGAGCCGTTCGAGGCGGAGGGCGAGCAGTTCCTGCGCTACACGGGGACCGCGCTGGCGCCGGACGCCAAGGTGTCCGTGCGCTGGCGCGGGCACGGCGGCGCGCCGGTGGACCCGCGGCTGGCGGCGGGGCTCGCGACCGCCATCGTGCTGGCGGTGGGCGCCTGGTTCGCGCTGCGCCGCCGCCCGTCGTCGTCCCCCCCCGCCTGAGCGGGCGCGGACCATGGCGCTGGCCACCACCCGCGCGCTGGTGCTGCAGTCGTTTCCGTACAGCGAGACCAGCAAGGTGCTGCGGCTGTACACGCTGGAGCACGGGCTGCGCTCGGTGATGGCCAAGGGCGCGCTGCGTCCGAAGAGCCGGTACGGCGGGGTGCTGGAGCCGTTCACGGAGGGGACGGCCACCTTCTACCTCAAGGAGGGGCGCGACCTGCACACGCTGAGCGGCTTCGACCTGGTGCGCAGCCGGCAGAGGCTGGGGCGCTCCCTGGTGGGGTTCGCCGGGGCGTCGCTGCTGGCGGAGGTGGTGATGCGCACGGGGACGGAGGAGCCGCACCCCGCGCTGTACGAGACGCTGGTGCAGGCGTGGGACGTGGTGGCGGCGGCGCGGGGGCCGGCGCAGGCGCTGGCGGGGTCGCTGGCCGGGGCGTGGAGCGTGGTGGTGCTGCTGGGCTTCGAGCCGCAGGCCGGCGCCTGCGTGGTGTGCGGGCGCGAGGTGGCGGACGACGAGCCGGTGCGCTTCGACGCCAGCGCGGGGGGCGTGGCCTGCACCCTGTGCCGCCCCGCGGGGCGGGTGCTGGACCCGGAGAGCCGCGCGGAGCTGCGCCGGATGCTGCTGGGGCAGGTGCCGGAGGGCGGGGTGGCGCGTCCCAGGACGCAGGGCGCGCTGCTGCGGGCGTTCCTGGAGGCGCAGCTGAGCCAGGACCGGCCGTTCCGCTCGCTGGAGCTGTTCCTGGAGAGCGTGGCGACCGTCCCGCCGCGCTCCGGGGGCGGGGAAGAGGGGCCGGGGGAGGATGCGGAGGGCGGGGCGGACGCGGGCGCGGCGCTCGCTTGACCCCGCGCACGCCGCGCGGGTATGTTGACCGCGCATTCCCCACGCACGAACGCTCAAAAGGGTCTACGGAGGAGCAACCACGCGCGAAACCTGGTGAACAGAGAGAGGTGCTGATGCTGCGTGCACCCGCTGTTCTGCTCCTCCTGTGGCTGGTCTGCGGCTGCCTTTCTCCACCCGGCGCCGGCGCGCAGGGCCCCGGCGCCCCGGGATCCCAGTCCAGGGGCTTTCGCCTGGAGCAGAACTACCCCAACCCGGCAAACCCGGACACCTACATCCCCTTCATTCTGGAGGCAGGCCTTTTCGAGGGCGGAGAACCCCCCGTGGTCTCCATCCGCGTGATGAACATGTTCAACCAGCAGGTCGCCGTCCCCAAGGCGGTCGCGCACCCGCGCGGCAGCAACGTGCCGGTGCTGAACCTTCGCTACACGGAGGCGGGGCGTAAGGTGGCGTACTGGGACGGGCGGGACCTCACGGGCAGGCGCGTGCCGACGGCCACCTACTTCATCGTGCTGCAGGTGGGCAACCAGGTGGAGTACGCGCGGTTCTCCGTCACCGCGCCGCGGCGAAGGTCACGACTCCTTCCCTTCTTCCGCCGCCGCGGCGACGAGTAAGGCCGGCCCCGATGCTTCGGGCCGGCCTTCTGCTTTTCGTTTCGAAAGCCTGCCGCCCACCTCGATCGTGGAGTGGGGGGATGGTTCGCCGGATCGCGCATCAGGTGGTGCGGTCCGCTTGTTCCCGTGCGCTGCGAAGATCATGGAGCGATCCGCGTCCCTCTCCAAAAAAATGCGGATGGCCCCCTGCCGCATTCCGTCGCTCTCCCGTTCCCGACAGATCACGCCGGCTCGTGCCTCGTCGACCGGCGCGCCATGCCTCCGCTCACAACAAAATCAGCCTCCACGCCGCGTGAGCAGAGGAAACGGCACGAGAAAACTCCGTTGACTCCGCTAACTCCGTGTGAGGCCTGATCTTTTGGGTATTCACCAGACGCAGGAAGCCCTCCCCCGCGGCGCGGAGGAGGGCTCTTCCTGTCCAGCGTACTTTCGTACTCTCGTACTTTCGTACTTCGTACTCTCGTACTCTCGTACCGTCAGTCGATCAGGTACAGGAACCGTCCGCAGCTCTGGCAGGTGCGGACCTCCTCGTTGCGGTCCACGTCCGACGCGAGGGCCGTGGGCACCTGCACGAAGCAGCCGTAGCACGTGCCGCGGATCACCGGCACCACCACGCGGGGGTGCTTGGCCTGCATGCGCTGCAGGCGGCCGCGCACCTGCGGGGGGAGCGACTCCTCCATCTCGGTGACCTTCTCGTCGATCTGCGCCAGCGCGTCGTCCACGCTCAGCCCGAACACCGACTCCTGGACTTCGCGGTCGCCGCCCGTCTCGGCCAGCTCGCGCCGCTGCGTCTTGAGGTCCTGGATCTCCAGCAGCGTCTCAAGGTGGGGATGCATTCTCGTCTATCCGTTCGTTCAGGCGCCCTTTTCTTCCAGCAGCGCCAGGAACTCCCTGGGTGACTGCACGCTCGCCAGCCGGCCGGGGACCTCGGCCTCCTTCACGAAGCCGGCGATCTTGCCCAGCACCGGCAGGTACTGGTTCGACACCTCCAGCGGCGGCGCCACGATCAGAAAGAAGTACTGCACCGGCTGGTCGTCGATGGCGCGGTACTCGATGGGGTCGGCCTTGCGGCCGAACGCCACCCGCAGCCGGTTCACCACCAGCGAGCGGCAGTGCGGAATGGCGATCCCCTTGCCGATCCCCGTGCTGCCCAGGTTCTCGCGCCGCTTGAGCATCTTGAACAGGATGCCCTGGGACTTGTCGTCCAGCCCCAGAAGACCGATCAGCTCCTTGAGGATCTCGTCCTTGCTCGAGCCCTGAAGGTCCAGCTTGATCGCGTCCTCGGTAAAGAATTCACGAAGTTCCATATCTGCAGATCCCGTTGGACAATCGGCTTCTCAAAACTCCTCAGCTACCGGAGACCGGGGAATGTAAGCGGACGCTGGGGGGCCGTCAAATCAACGACTTACAGGGGAACAGCCGGAGGTGGCGGGGCGCGCCGCGGCGGCGCGCCCCGCCGGACGCGCGCCGGTGGCGGGAAGGGCGAACCGGGTGGCTTGCGTAGGCCCGAGAGGCGCGGTTAACCTGCGTGGGGAATCAATTTCGCCGTCCGTTCTTTTCTTTCCGGGTAAAGCAGTTCTGAAGTGATCTCCATCCACGTCCTGGGCGCCCCCGTCATCCGGCGCCCCGAGGGCCCCGTCACCGGCCGCGCGGCGCACCGGCGGCGCCTGGCGCTCATCGCCATCCTGGCGGCGGCGCGCGGGCGCCCGGTGGGGCGCGAGCGCATCGTCGGCCTGCTCTGGCCCGAGAACCCCACCGACGCCGCCCGCCACAACCTTTCCGAAGGCCTGTACGTCCTGCGCAAGGACCTGGGCGAGGACTCCTTCGTCGTCATGGGCGACGAGGTGGGGCTGGACCCGCGCGTGCAGACGGACCTGGACGACTTCGAGCGCGCGCTGGACGAGGGGCGGTGGGAGGATGCCGTCCGGGCGTACGGCGGGCCCTTTCTGGACGGCTTCTACGTCTCCGAGGCGCCGGAGTTCGAGCGCTGGGCGGAGGGTGAGCGCGACCGGCTGGCGCGCGGCTACGGCCGGGCGCTGGAGGAGCTGGCCACCGTCGCGGAGGCCGCCGGCGCCCCGCTGCGCGCGGCGGACTGGTGGCGCCGCCTGCTGGCGCACGACGCCTTCAGCTCGCGGGTGGCCATGCGGCTGGTGCGGGTGCTGGAGCGCGCCGGCGAGCGCGCGGCCGCCCTTCGCGCGGCCGAGGCGCACGTGCTCCTGCTGCGCGAGGAGCTGGGCGTGGGCCCCGACCCGGAGCTGGCCGAGGTAATGGAAGGGCTGCGCGGCGAGCCCCCCGGGCCTCCCCCCCGTGCGCACCGTCCCGCGCCCCCGGCCCCGTCGACCGGCGAACCTTCGCGCGCGGAAGATTCGCTGGATGACGTGGATCGTTCCGCATCCGCCCTTCTGGAAGAGCAGGCGGATCTCGCCGCACCCGGCGATCCGGAGGCGGCGGACGGGGCGGGGGAGCGCGCGCCGCCGCCGGAGCGAGCCTCGGCGGACGCGCCGTCCGCCAGGCCGCGGAGACGGCCGATCGGCGTGGGCGTGGCGGCGGGGCTGGGGGCGCTGGCCGCCGCGCTGGTCCTGGTCGTCCTTGCGGCGGGGCGCGACCGGGCCCCGCCGGCGGAGCCGGAATACGATCCGCGCCGCATCGCCGTGCTGTACCTGGACGACTACAGCCCCGCCGGGGAGCTGCAGTACCTGGCCAACGGGCTTACGGAGATGCTGATCCACGAGCTCAGCCAGGTGCAGGCGCTGAAGGTGGTCTCGCGCAACGGGGTCAAGCCGTACCGCGACGGCACCGTGCCCTTCGACAGCATGGTGGCGGACCTGCGCGTGGGGAGCGTGGTGGAGGGAAGCGTGCAGCGCTCCGGCGACAGCGTCCGGATCGTGGTGCAGCTGATCGACGCCAACACGCACGCGCACCTGGACAGCAAGGTGTCGGTGCGCCCCCTGGGCGACCTGTTCGAGGTGCAGCGCTGGGTGTCGCAGGAGGTGAGCGGCTTTCTGCGTAAGCGGCTGGGCGAGCAGGTGCGGCTGCGGCAGGCGGCGGCGGAGACCCGCAGCGCGCGGGCGCTGGAGCTGGTGCTGCGCGGCGAGCAGGCGTACGCCGACGCGCTGGCGCTCCGCCGGAGCCGCGACACGGCCGACGTCGCCTCCGCGCTGCGGACGCTGGCGGATGCGGAGGCGCTCCTGGCGCGCGCGGAGGCCGCCGACCCGCGCTGGGCCCGTCCCACGGTGGCGCGCGCGTGGGTCGCCGTGCGCGAGGCGTCGTGGAGCGAGGGGCTGGCGCGCGCCGCCGGGTTCGACAGCGCGGTTGCGCGCGCGGAGCGGGTGCTGGCCCGGACGCCCGCGCACGCGGGTGCGCTGGAGGCGCGGGGGACGGCGCTGTGGATCCGCTCGGTGGACCCCGGCGCCGACGCGGACCCGCTGGTGCAGGCGGCGGAGCGCGACCTGCGCGCCGCCGTGGCCGCCGACCCCTCGCTGGCCAGCGCCTGGGGCAACCTCAGCTTTCTGCTGTACACGCGGGGGCAGTTCGCGGCCAGCGTGCAGGCGGCGCAGCGCGCGCTGGAGGCCGACGCGTACCTGGCTGACGCCGACGCGCTGCTGAGCCGCTACTTCTACGCGGCGCTCGCCATGGAAGACTTTCCCACCGCCGGCCAGGCGTGCGACCGGGGGCGCCGCGACTTTCCCGCCGACTGGCGCTTCGTGGAGTGCCGCCTCACCCTGCTGCGCAGGGACACCGCGGGCCCCGCGAACCCGGCCCTGGCCTGGCGGCTGGTGGCGGAGCTGGAGGCCATGCACCCGCCCTCCGTGGCCCGTGCCGAAGGGCGCGCCTACGCGCCCATCTCCCGCAGGATGTCGGCGGCCGTCGTCTCCGCGCGGGCGGGCGACACGGCGCGCGCCCGGGCCGAGCTGGACCGGGCGCGGCTGGACGCGGCCGGCGACCCGGAGGCGCGCGTGTCGCTGCCCTATGACGAGGCGAACGTCCTTCTGCTGATGGGCGACGTCCAGGGCGCGCGGGCTCGGATGGAGGTGTACCTGGCGCAGCGTCCTTCGCTGCGGGGCATCCTGGCCCGCGACCCCCTGGTGCGCGCGCTGCTCACCCCGCCACGTTCGCGATGAAGTCGTGGACCGTGCTCACCTGCGTTTTGGCGGCGGGGCCGTCCGCGTGCAGCACGCCGAGCCCCCGCCTGGGTGAGATGGACGTGACGATCTCACCCTCCATCCTTTCCGTCTCCAGCTCCGGCATCCACTCCGAGCTGGGCATGTGGATGAGCCCGAACACGACGTCGTCCTCGAGGGCGGCGCTGCCCCCGGACGGGCCCGCGAGGCCGGCGGAGGTCGCCGCATGCGGCCCCTCGGGCGCGTTCCTGTTCCATATCACGGCGATGTCCTGCAGATCGCTCAGCCCCCCCTGCAGGCCCCCCTTGGACGCGTAGTAGGGGAAAAGGAACTGTTCGATGGCGCCCGAGCTCCAGAACAGGGCGTCCGCTTGGTTCGCCAGGTTCCTGGGCTTCCCTTTCGGCGGCCGGCACACCACCGCGCGCAGCCGCGGCCGGTCCGCCGGCACGGACGGGGTGAAGGCAGGGATCACGATGTCGCCGGCGTCCACGGGCGGCAGCTCTTTCTCCAGGCGCCTGCGGAATCCCGCCTCTCCCGCCTTGAGCACAAAGTACCGCGGCCCGTCGCGGAGCGAGCAGGCGTGTTCCGCGAGTGCCCGCAGCGCCACGTACTTCACGCGGGTCGGCTTTCCGCCGTTGCCGCGGTGGTAGCTCACCCCCACCAGGCTCGTGTAGGAAGTCGGCGCCCCGGCCTCGACGGGCGGCGGCGTGTAGTAGGCGCGCAGGAAGTCGGAGAGGGTGGCCATGGTCAGCTTCGGCGGTTCGTTCCCGGACACCACCGGCGCATACACCACGTGGATCAGGGTCTCCAGCGACAGGTCGACGTTGGCCGGGCTGATCACGTGGAGCAGGGCGTACACGGACACGCGCGACGCCGGATAGTAGTTCCACGCGGCCTGCACGCTGGTCAGCACCTCGGCCGCGCGGCTGCCGGCGCACGAGGCGACGTACGGGAACAGGAACTTCTGCACCGCCGCGTCGCTCCAGAACAGCGCGTCGGCGAACCCCGCCGGCACGGGCAGGGGCACGGCCTTGTTGCCGCCCTGCCACTCCGGCTGCAGCCGGAGCGAGTTGGCGGGATACTTTCCGTCGGCGCGGACGGGGACCAGCACGTCGTCGTCCCCCGCCGGCCGGGTGGACCGGTCCAGCGCGTCGCCGTGCGGAAACACGAAGTTCGCGTCCGCGTGCGTGATTCCGGCTGCGCACTCGGCCAGCAGCCGCAGCTTGGTGAAGTCGAGCGCGGTCACGGTGGTGGTGGGGGTCGCGGGGCCGTCTGTGGGCAGCGGGGCCTTCGGCACGGCGGCGGATCGCGAAGCGTCTGGCATGGTCGTGTCTCCGGAATCGGGGTGGGCGGGACGTCGTTCCCGCAGCGGCGGCACCCTTGGCCGCACGGTCGGAGAGAAATATGGCGCCGGCCCATCAAGCCGCTTTCCGGGTTCGCCTCAATCGGCCCTCTCAACCTCCTGCGCGCCGGCTCATCAATCCATGCAACCCGATGTCATCCATCAAGTTATGCGGATGTGCGGAATCGCGGGATGAAAGTCGCTCCCCCGACGCCGGCATGTCGTCCGAACCCTGATCCCGGCGCTTCGACGTCCCGAGTCTTCCTCGACTTCGCCGTCCCGAGCCGTTCCCGTACGATCAAGGCCGCCGCGCCGGCCCCCTGGCTGAGAAGCAGCCCATCCCTTGTCCCCCTTGTCCCCTTAGTCTCCTTGTCTCCCTGTCCCCCACCGCCCGTCTACTCTGTTCCCAAGCTGGCGCAATCGGTCCCGTTGCCGCCGCCAGTCCACGCCGGTACATTTCCGCCCTCACCGGCACGTTCTGATGGCGCCGCCGCACGCGCGCCGCTCCCGCAGGCTCTTCCATCCCCCGCTCGATGGCGTCGGACGACACTCCGCTGATGCAGCAGTGGCGCGAAGTAAAAGCGCGCCACCCCGACGCGCTCGTCTTCTTTCGAGTGGGCGACTTCTACGAGCTGTTCAACGAAGACGCGGTCGAGGGGAGCAAGCTGCTGGACCTGACGCTCACCTCGCGCAACAACGGCAGCAGCAAGGCGCCGCTGGCTGGCATTCCCGCGCACGCGCTGGAGAACTACCTGCGCCGGCTGGTGGGCTTCGGCAAGCGCGTGGCCATCTGCGACCAGGTGGAAGACCCCGCGCTGGCCAAGGGGCTGGTCCGCCGCGAGGTGACGGAGATGGTGACGCCCGGCGCCGTGTTCAGCGACGCGCTGCTGGACGCCCGCCGCAACAACTACCTGGCCGCCGTCGCCGGCGACGCGGCGGGGGAGGGGATGCTGGGCCTGGCCCTGGCCGACCTGACGACGGGCGAGCTGACCGCGCGGGCCGTGCACTGGGACCAGCTGGCCGACGTGCTGGGCATCTGGCAGCCGGCGGAGCTGCTGCTGCCGCGCACCTGGGAGCTGTTCCCCATCCCCGGCACCAACGAGGTGACACGCACCTACCGCGGCGACTGGCTGTTCGACCCGCGCGGCGCCGGCGACGAGCTGTGCCGCCACTTTCGCGTGGCCAACCTGGCGGGCTACGGCTTCGAGTCGGGCGACGGCTGGCTGGCGGCGGCGTGCGGAGCGCTCGTCTCCTACCTGGGCGAGGTGCAGCCCGCCGGCTTCGCGGGGCTGCGCCCGCCGCAGGTGGAGCGCCCGGGCGGCTTTCTGGCGCTGGACGAGATGACGCGCCGCAACCTGGAGCTTGTGGAGACGCTGCGCGGGACGGGCCCGGAGGGAACGCTGCTGGGGGTGCTGGACGAGGCGTGCACCCCCATGGGGAGCCGCCTGCTGCGCCGCTGGCTGCTGTCGCCGCTGGTGGAGCCGGAGCGCATCGAGCCGCGGCTGGAGGCGGTGGCGGAGCTGGTGGAGGGCGACGCCATGCGCCGCGCCGTCCGCGACGCGCTGGGCGGCGTGCGCGACCTGGAGCGGCTGGCCGTCAAGGTGGGCGCGGGCCGCGCGACGCCGCGGGAGATGCTGGCGCTCTCTGCCTCCCTCTCGCGCCTGCCCAGGCTGATCGACGCGCTGTCGGGTCTGGAGCGGGGGATGCTCTGGATCCTGCGCGAGGGGGTGGACCCGCTGCAGGACGTGCGCGAGTCCATCGACCGCGCCATCGATCCCGACGCCCCCGTCTCCATCGCCGACGGCGGGGTCATCCGCACCGGCTTCGACCGCGACCTGGACGAGCTGCGGGGGATCCGCGACGGCGCGGTGGACTTCATCGCCCGCCTGCAGGCCACGGAGCGCGAGCAGACGGGGATCAGCACGCTCAAGGTGGGCTTCAACCGCGTCTTCGGGTACTACCTGGAGGTCACGCGCAACCAGTCGGAGCGCGTTCCCGGCCACTACCACCGCAAGCAGACGCTGGCCAACGCCGAGCGCTACTACACGGCGGAGCTCAAGGAGTGGGAGGAAAAGGTGCTGGGCGCCGAGGAGCGCATCGGCGCGCTGGAGCAGCGGCTGTTCGCGGAGCTGCGCGAGGCCGCCGCGCGCGAGGTGCGGCGCATTCAGCGGGTGGCCGACAACGTGGCGTCGCTGGACGTGCTGGCCGCGCTGGCCGAGGTGGCGGTGCGCCGCGACTTCACGCGCCCGCGGGTGGACCAGGAGAACGTGCTGGAGATCCGCGGCGGCCGGCACCCCGTGGTGGAGACCATGATGCCGCGCGAGGACTTCATCCCCAACGACGTGCGGCTGGACGGCGACGCGCGGGTGATGATCCTCACCGGGCCCAACATGGCGGGCAAGTCGACGATCCTGCGCCAGGTGGGATTGATCCAGCTGCTGGCGCAGGTGGGCTCGTTCGTCCCCGCGCGGGCGGCGCGGGTGGGGATCGCGGACCGCATCTTCACGCGCGTGGGCGCGTCGGACAACCTGGTGCGCGGCCAGTCCACCTTCATGGTGGAGATGAACGAGACGGCGGCCATCCTCCACTCCGCCACGCACCGCTCGCTGGTGCTGCTGGACGAGATCGGCCGCGGCACGTCCACCTGGGACGGGCTTTCCGTCGCCACGGCGACCACGGAGCACCTGCACGACGTGGTCGGGGCCAAGACGATCTTCGCCACGCACTACCACGAGCTGACGCGGCTCTCGGAGCGGCTGCCGCGGGTGGTGAACTTCAGCGTGGCGGTGCGCGAGGTGGGCGAGGACATCGTCTTCCTGCGCCGCCTGGTGGAAGGCGGCGCGGACCGCTCCTACGGCGTGGAGGTGGCGCGGCTGGCGGGCCTGCCGGAGACGGTGGTGGAGCGCGCGCGGCAGGTGCTGCGCGCGCTGGAGGAGCAGTCCGCCGCCCAGGGCCGCGCCGCCCCCCCGCCCGACGTGCAGCTGGGCCTGTTCGAGGTCGGCCTGCCGCACCCCGTCGTCGAGCGCCTGCGCGCCATGGACGTCGACGGCCTTACGCCGCTGCAGGCGCTGAACGTGCTGGCGGAGCTGAAGAAAGCGGCGAAGGGGTGACGGTTGTGATGGAGTGATGGAGTGATGGAGTGATGGAGTGATGGAGTGATGGAGTGATGGAGTGAGCGGGTGAACGGGTGAACGGGTGAACGGGTGAACGGGTGAACGGGTGAACGGGTGAACGGGTGAACGGGTGAACGGGTGAACGGGTGAACGGGTGAACGGGTTCTGGCTGAGATCCTGCCGGCGGCCCGCGCCCCTCCGCTCGCTCAGGCTCGCACCTCCCCAAACCTGGGGAGGTTGAACGTCGATGCCGCGACGGCTGGCCACCGCAT
>DASUVG010000213.1:0-44373 GCA_036379135.1 Longimicrobium sp. | reverse complement strand
ATGCGGTAGGCCAGGCTCCTCCCCAGCCGCTCTTCCACCTCCGCCTGCGGCGGCTCGCCCTCGCCGGTCTCGAGCACCAGCTCCTGCACCACGCTGTCGCGCAGCTGCAGCAGGATGCACTCGCGCAGGTCGCGGGCGGCGATCCCCGCCGGGTCAAAGCCCTGGATGGTGCGCAGCATGCGCTCCGCCTCGTCCAGCGCGTACGGCTCCAGCCCCTCGAACTCGCCGCTGTCGACGATGAAGTTGTTCAGGTTGACGACCGTCTCTTCCAGGTCGCAGACCAGGTACCCTTCGTCGCTCACGTTGCCGATGATCTCTTCGCCCAGCAGCAGCTCGCGCTCGGTAAGGCGAAGGAGGGTGAGCTGGTCGTGCAGGTGGTCGCCCAGGTCCTTGGTATCCACCGAGACGGGCTCGTAGTACTCGCGCTCCTCGTACTCCTCGCGGCGGCCGCCGGTCTCGAAGCCGTTCAGGAGGATCTCCTCCCAGTCGATCTCGTCGTCCTCCTTTTCCTTGTCCTTCTCCTGCTCCTTGGCCTCGTCCTCGGCGTCGGGCTCCACGAGGTCCAGAAAGGGGTTGTTGAGCAGCTCCTGCTTGAGGTGCTGCTGCAGGTCCAGCAGGGGCATGTAGAGCAGATCCATCGCCTGGTACAGGCGTGGATTGATCTTCATCTCCTGCTTGAGGGTGGTCCCCTGGTAAAGGCCGGTTCTCATGCCGCTTCGCCCTCTCGTGGATTCCTCGTATGGTCCTGGGATGCATCGGGCTGGTTCTCCGCCCCGTCCCGCTCGTCGCCGTCCGCCACCCGTCCGTCATCCGCCCGCGCCGCGCGCTGCCCGTCGGCCGCCGCAAACTCGCCGAAGCCCGCCGCCCGCACGCCCGCATCATCCCGGTCCGCCAAAATTGTCCCGTCCTCCAAACCGTCCGCCGCGGGCCACGTCCGCCCGCCGCCCTCCCCCGGAACCGCATCCACCGGAACGCCGCCGGCCGCGTCCGCGCCCAGAAGATCCGATGAGCCGAAGCCCGTCTGCCCCTCCGCGTCCACCGTGACGTCCGCGTCCGCCCCGAGCGCGTCCAGCGAACCGAAGCCCGTCCGCCCGGCCGCATCCACCGAAACGCGATCGTCCGCGTCCACGTCGAGGTGATCCGAGGAGCCGAAGCCCGTCTGCCCCTCCGCGTCCACCGTGACGTCCGCGTCCGCCCCGAGCGCATCCAGCGAACCGAAGTCCGTCCGCCCGTCCGCATCCACCGTATCGCGATCGGCCGCGTCCGCGCCGAAGCGATCCGGCGAGCCGAATCCAGTCCCCGCGTCCGCATCCACCGGAACGCGATCGTCCGCGCCCACATCGAGGTGATCAGAGGAGCCGAAGCCCGTCTGCCCCTCCGCATCCACCACAACGTCCGCGTCCGCGCCGAGCGCATCCAGCGAACTGAAGTCCGTCCGCCCGTCCGCATCGCCCGGAACGCGATCGTCCGCGTCCGAGCTGAAGCGATCCGGCGAGCCGAAGCCCGTCCCCGCATCCGTATCCGCCGGAACGCGATCGTCCGCGTCCACGCCGAAGCGATCCGGCGAGCCGAAGCCCGTCCCCGCATCCGTATCCACCGGAACGCGATCGTCCGCGTCCGCGCCGAAGCGATCCGGCGAGCCGAATCCAGTCCCCGCGTCCGTATCCGCCGAACCGCGATCGTCCGCGTCCGCGGCAAAGCTCTCGGGCGAGCCGAAGGTGTCTCCATCCACCGAACCGCCGCCCTCCGCGTCCGCGCCGAAGTCGGCAGTGAAGCGCGGGTCGTGCGCGGACGACTGCAGGTCCGCGGGGTTGGCGTAGCGCTCGCGCATGCGGGCGGTGAGGGTGGGGCCCAGGTAGATCTCGGCCACCTCCTGGTTCCACACCAGCTCGCTCACCGTGCCGCTTACCCGCACGCGCCCGTCGTACATGATGTAGGCACGGTCCACGATGTCGAGCGTCTGCTCCACGTTGTGGTCCGAGATCAGCACCCCGATGCCGCGGCGCCGCAGGTCGCTCACGATCTGCTGGATGTCGTGCACGGCGATGGGGTCCACGCCCGCGAACGGCTCGTCCAGCAGCATGAACTTGGGGTTGCCGACCAGCGCGCGGGTGATCTCCAGCCGCCGCCGCTCGCCGCCCGACAGCGCGTACGCCCGCGTCTTTCGCAGGTGCTTGATGGAGAGCTCGTCCAGCAGCTGCTCCAGCCGCGCCTTTCGGTCCGCGCGCTTGATCTTCATCATCTGCAGGATGGCCATCACGTTCTCTTCCACCGTCAGCTTGCGGAAGATGGACGGCTCCTGCGCCAGATACCCGATCCCCGCGCGGGCCCGGCGATACATGGGGATGCCCGTGAGATTCCGGTCCCCGATGAACACCTTGCCTTTGTCGGGGCGGATGAGGCCCACCATCATGTAGAAGCTGGTGGTCTTGCCCGCCCCGTTGGGCCCCAGCAGCCCCACGATCTCGCCCTGCGAGACCTGCAGGTCCACCTCGTTCACCACGCGCCGCTTGCGGTAGGTCTTCACCAGCCCGCGGGCGGAAAGCGTGGCGCCGCCGGGAACCAGCATCCCCCCGGGGTGCACGATCTCCATCCCGTGCGGCGTCATCGTCTCCGCCGGCGCGGGCGGCAGGTCCAGCGCGGCCGCGGGGGGGGCGGACTGGCCGCCGGTGTGCTCCAGGATGGTGCGGATGCGCCCGTCCAGCAGCTCCAGCACCGCGTCGCGGCGCGTCCCCACGTCCGACGCGGCCCAGGGCGTCAGCCGCACGGCCGTCCAGGGCACCTCGCCGGCGGGGTGCGCCTCCCCGGCCCCGGAGCGCGCGACCGGCTCCAGCACGCCGTCCTGCGCCAGGATGCCGACGATGTGCTCGTCCAGGTAGTGCAGCGTGTCGGCGGCGGCAAAGTTCTCCGGCTCGCTGCCGTCGCCGTGGCGCGCGTACCAGCGGTGGTACTCCTCGCGCACGCCGGTAAGCCAGTTGGCGCGCTCCACCGTGCCGTCGCCGTTCACGCGGTCCACCAGCGCGCGCAGGGCGATGAGCTTGCTCAGGTCACCGGGCCCGGTGGCGCCCACCAGCGCGTCGAAGCCGCTCATGGGCGCCCTCCCGCCGCCGCCGGGCGCCGCTCGACGGGCGCGGCCGGCGTGGTGGGCGTCGCCGCCGGCGCCGGGGGCGGAGCGGACGGCGCGGGCGCGTTCCCCGGCGCGGGGGCCGCGGCCGGCGCGGCCGCGGCGGAGTCGGCCCCCGGACGCGCGGCGGCCACCTGGCCGGTGTCGACGCGCAGCGAGTCGCCGCCGGCGCTGTCGGCCCGGATGGGGTCCAGGTACACGCCGCGCTTGAGGCCGCGCACGGTGGCGATGTCCACCTCGCCGTCGGCGAACGAAAGGTCGATCGTGTCCGCGATCACGTAGTTGATGCCGCGCTTGAGGGTGGTGTCGGCGGCCTCCTCGCGGCTGGGGCGCATCCGGTATAGGGACCGCGCGTTGCCGGTCGCCAGCATTCGCTCCAGCTCCGCCTCCGTGGAGTCCCGCGGCGCGGCGCGCGCGCTGTCGGGCCCCGCGGGGCGCGCCGAGTCCGCCGGGGCGGCCGGCGTGGAGTCGGCCTGCGTGGCGGGCTGCAGCGAGTCGGCCTTGAAGAAGCCGGTGATGGTGTCGGCGTAGATCAGGTCGCGCTCGCCCAGCGCCAGCCCGCCCACCGTGTCGGGCGCGGCGGGGTCGGCCGGGTCGGGGCCGGCCACCCGCGCCGTGTCCCACGACTGCCCCTCGGCCGTGCCGACGGCGACCACCCGCCGGATGCGCTGCCCGGGGGTGAGCGCCTCCAGCGAGTCGGCCTCCATGCGGAACCCGCGCGCCAGCGCCACCGAGCGCGCCTGCACCACCGTGCTGTCGCCGCCGGGCACGTGCCCGCTCACCAGCCGCTGCAGCGAGTCGCGCGCGAAGAACAGGCGCAGCTGGGGGCCGGTGACCCGCATGCGGGTTTCCACCAGCCGGGCGTTGCCGCGGGAAAGCACCTCGTCCACCGCCCCCTCCGTGAGGTCGGACTGGATGTAGTCGCCGGTGAGCTCGTAGCTCTCGCCCTTGGCGCGCGCGTTCCGCCGCAGCTCCATCCGCTCCGCGTCGGCGTCGTAGTACGCCTCCGCCGCCCAGGCGTCCATCTCCTTCCCGTCGATCACCACGTTCCCCTCGGCGGTCATGAACTTTTCGCCGACGGTGGTGATGCGGTCCGCGTCGATCTCCATGGGGTCCCGCCCGCGGCCGCTGCGGGGCGCCACGGTAAGGTGCGGTCGCTCGGTGGCGATGGCCTGCGCGTCCGGACGCCCCTCGCCGGCGCGGTAGTACTCCAGGTTGGGCCCGCGCAGCGTGCTGCCGCGGTTCTTGTCGGTGAATACCACGTTCCCCGTGGCCCACAGCCGGCCGTTGTTGCCGTTGTACGTGGCGTAGTCCGAGGTCAGCGAGCGCGTGGGGTCCTGGTAGTCCACGCGGCGGAACAGGTGCACCTCGTTGATGGCCTCGTACAGCACCGCGCTGTCGGCGCGCAGCTCCTCGCCGTTGCTGCAGCGGACCAGGAGCGGCCCGCTGGCGTTGATCACCCGCTGGCTCTCGGCGCCAACGGAAACCCACTCGCCGGTCTGGTAGATCAGGTCGCACACGTTCTGCGCCGCGGCCTCGCGGGAGAAGCCGAAGACCGCCGCCAGGGCGGGCAGAAGCGGGAGGGCGCGGCGCAGACGGGTCACAGGCCGCCCTCGCCGGCGTTCACCTTGATGCCGGTGCTCTTGGCGTTCTTGCCGCGCATGTTGGTAAAGCGCGTGTCGCTGGTGAAGCCGTCGGTCACCGCGTGGCGCCCGGCCTCGTCGATGATGGTCTCGCGGTCGCTCCACACGCGGTCGCCGCGCTGGTCGTAGTGCAGCTCTTCGCTCTTGATGATGCGCTCTTCGCCCCGGTCGTTCTGCGTGATCAGGACCACGTTGCCGCGCGCGATCATGATCCCCGTCCGCGCGTCGTACTCCCCCGTCCTGGACGTGAGCTTTCCCGGCTTCTTTCCCTGGGAGTCGAAGAAGGTGAGCTTGACGCCCTTGAGCTCCGTCACCTCGGTGTTCGGCTTGGTATACGCGGTGTCGCCGTACAGGTCGGCCTTGAGGATGCCGTTCTCGGTGAGCTTGAGGTTCATCCCGTAGGTGCGCTGGGTGGCGTCGGCGTCCGCCTCCACCGGCCCGCTAGGGGCCGGAGGGGCTTCGCACGCCGCCAGTGCGGCGCACGCCGCCATCATCCACGCCACGCCGCGCATCCGCATCAGACCGCCCCCGCCCGCATCAGGTCGTGAAGGTGAACCATCCCCACCAGCCGCCCGTCGCCGTCCACGACGGGAAGCGCCATCACGCCGTGCCGCTCCATCACGCCCACGGCGGCGGCGGCCAGCTGGTCCGGCTCGGTGGTTCGGGGAGTGGTGGTCATCACTTCCGATACGGCGATGGTGAAAAAGTGTTCCTCGCGCTCCATCAGCCTCGTCAGGTCGCCGGAGGTCACCACCCCCAGCAGCACCCCGTCGTCGTCCACCACCGCCACCGTCCCCCGCCGCTCGGCCAGGAGGACGACGGCCTGCCGCATGGTGGCCCGCGGCGGCAGCGCGGGGACGTCTTCGGACACCATCACGTCGCGCACGCGCAGCAGCAGCCGGCGCCCCAGCGCCCCGCCGGGGTGAAAGCGGGCGAAGTCCTCGCGCCCGAAGCCGCGCCGCAGCAGCAGCGCGACGGCCAGCGCGTCGCCCATGGCCAGCGCGGCCGTCGTCGACGACGTGGGCGCCAGGTCGTGCGGGCACGCCTCCTCGGCCACGGAGCAGTCCAGGACGAACTCGGCGTGGCGGGCCAGGGCGCTGTCTACCCGCCCCGTCATGGCAACGGTCCGCACGCCCATCCGGCCCAGGTACTCCATGAGCCCGCGCAGCTCCTCGCTCTGCCCGCTCTTGCTGAGCAGCAGGGCCACGTCGCCGCTCCCCACGATCCCCAGGTCGCCGTGCAGTGCCTCCACGGGATGGAGAAAGCTGGCGGGCGTCCCCGTCGACGTAAGCGTCGAGGCGATCTTGCGGCCGATGATCCCGCTCTTGCCGATCCCGGCGACGATCACCCGCCCCGGCGCGGCGAGAATGGCCTCCACCGCGCCCGCGAACTGGTCGCCCACGCGGTCCTCCAGCGCGGCGACGGCCTGCGCCTCCATGCGGATCACCCGGCGCGCGCGCTCGAGCGTCTCCGCCAGGGAGAGCGCGCCCTCGGTCACGGCGCCGGCCTGATCCATCACCCCGCTCCCGCTCACGCGGCGTTCTCCCGCTCACTGACGTACGTCTTCACCGCCGCCGCCCACTCGCCGCGCGCGGTCAGCAGCGCCTCGGCGAACTCGCGAACGGCGCCGCGGCCGCCTTCCTTCGTCCCGTGCCAGAGCGCGAACGCCCGCGCGTCGCTGGTCGCGTTGCCCACGACGGCGGGGAGCGCCACCCGCCGCAGCACGGCGATGTCCGGCAGGTCGTCGCCGACGAACGCCGTCTCCTCCCAGCCGATCCCCTGCTTCTCCAGGATCGCCGTCAGCGCCTGCACCTTGCTAGCGGTGCGGTCCTGGTGCAGGTCGTCCACCTGCAGCTCGTCGGCGCGGATGCGCACGGCTTCCGACGTCCGTCCGGTGACGATGGCGACGCGCAGGCCGGCGGCCTTCATCATCTGGATCCCCAGGCCGTCCTGGATGTCGAAGCGCTTCATCTCCACCGGCTCGCCGCTCTCGGTGGCGCCCAGGTAGATGCCGCCGTCCGTCAGCACGCCGTCCACGTCGAACGCCACCATCCGGATGCGCCGCGCCAGCTCCGCGGCAATCGGCTCAGGCACGCGCGGCCTCCGTCCCCATCCCCAGCGCGGCCCGCAGCGCCAGGACCTCTTCCACGAGCGGCCGCAGGCGGTCCAGCGGCAGCATGTTGGTGGTGTCCGACAGCCCCCGGGCCGGCTCAGGGTGCGTCTCCAGGAAGAGCGCGTCGGCCCCGGCCGCCACCGCCGCGCGGACCAGCGTGGGGATGTGGCGTGGCTCGCCGCCGCTGATCCCCCCGCCCTCGCCGGGGCGCTGCACGGAGTGGGTGCCGTCGAAGATGGCGGGCGCGCCGCACGCCTCGCGCAGCAGCGCGAACCCGCGCATGTCCACCACCAGGTTGCCGTAGCCGAAGAACGTCCCCCGCTCCGTCACCGCCACCGCGGCCGACCCCGCGCCGCGCACCTTGCCCACGGCGCCGCGCATCTCGTGCGGCGCCATCCACTGCCCCTTCTTTACGTTCACCGGCCGCCCCGTCACCCCCGCGGCGGCGAGAAGGTCCGTCTGCCGGCAGAGAAAGGCGGGGATCTGCAGCACGTCCACCACCTCGGCCACGGCGGCGCACTGCTCGGGGAGGTGCACGTCCGTAAGCAGCGGCAGCCCCGTGGCCTCGCGGACGCGCTCCAGCTTGCGCAGCCCCTCGTCCACCCCCGGCCCGCGCGGCGACCCCGGCGACGAGCGGTTGGCCTTGTCGAACGACGCCTTGAAGATGATCGGCAGGCCGAGATCATCCCCCATCCGCGCCAGCGCCTCGCCGATCGTCAGGTTGAGCGCGTCGTCCTCCAGCACGCACGGCCCCGCGATCAGAAAGAACGGCCCGTCCAGCCGGAAAAGCTCCGCCGCCGCGCTCACGTCCGCGCTCCCGATGCGTCCCGAATCCGTCACGCCGTCACCCCGGCGGAGCGCTCGGCGGGCTGCTCCGACGCGGGAGCCTCCGCCTGCGCCGGCGCCGCGGCCGCGGGCTTTGCCGACGGAAGGTCGATCGTCGTCTGCTCCTGCCCGTCGCGGCGGTCCATCGCCGCGCGGACAAAGGAGGCGAAGAGCGGGTGCGGCTGGTCGGGGCGCGACTTGAGCTCCGGGTGCGCCTGCGTGGCCACGAACCACGGGTGCGACGGCAGCTCGATCATCTCCACCAGGTTGCCGTCGGGCGAGGTGCCGCTGATGCGCATCCCCGCGTCCTCCAGCTGCGGGCGATACGCGTTGTTCACCTCGTAGCGGTGGCGGTGGCGCTCGCTGATCTCGCTGCCGCCGTAGATCTCGGCCGACCTGGATCCCGGCGCCAGGCGGGCCGTGTACGCCCCCAGGCGCTGCGTTCCGCCCAGGTCCGTCACCTGGCGCTGGCTGTCCATCAGGCAGATGACGGGGTCGCTGGTGTCGCGCTCCCACTCCGCCGAATGCGCCTCCGTAAGCCCGCAGACGGAGCGCGAGAACTCGATGATGGCCGTCTGCAGCCCCAGGCAGATGCCGAAGAACGGCAGCCCGTTCTCACGCGCCCAGCCGATGGCGGAGAGCATCCCCTCCACCCCCCGCACCCCGAAGCCGCCGGGGATCAGCAGCCCGTGGAAGTCCGCCAGCTTGTCGGCCGACTGCCCGTTCTCGAAGTCCTCGGACGACAGCCACTCGATCTGCACCTTTACGTCGTTGGCGATGCCGCCGTGGTACAGCGCCTCCTGCACGGACTTGTACGAATCCACCAGCGCCACGTACTTGCCCACCACGGCGACCTTTACCGTGCCGTTCTTCGGCCGGCGGATGCGCTCCACCAGCCGCTCCCACTGCGCCAGGTCGGGCTTGGCCGTCTGCAGCCCCAGCTTGTGGCACACCTGCTCGTCCAGGCGCTGCTTGTGGTACTCCAGCGGCACCTCGTAGATGCTCTTTACGTCCGCCGCCTCGATCACGCTGGCCACGTCCACGTTGGTGAACAGCGCGATCTTGCGCCGCATCTCCTGCGGGATGGGATGCTCGCTGCGGCAGATGAGGATGTCGGGCTGGATTCCGATCTCCATCAGCTCGCGGACGCTGTGCTGCGTGGGCTTGGTCTTGAGCTCCCCCGCCGCCGCGATGTAGGGGATGAGCGTCAGGTGGACGAAGAGCGTGTGCTCGCGCCCCACCTCCTGCCGGTACTGGCGGATCGCCTCCAGGAACGGCAGCGACTCGATGTCGCCCACCGTGCCGCCGATCTCCGTGATCACCACGTCGTGGTTGGGCGCCAGCCTGCGGATGGCGCCCTTGATGGCGTCGGTGATGTGGGGGATCACCTGCACCGTGGCGCCCAGGTACTCGCCGCGGCGCTCCTTCTGGATCACGTCCTGGTAGATGCGGCCCGTGGTGATGGAGTTCGCGATGGAAAGCGACTCGCCCACGAAGCGCTCGTAGTGGCCCAGGTCCAGGTCCGTCTCGGCGCCGTCGTCGGTGACGAACACCTCGCCGTGCTGAAACGGGCTGAGCGTTCCCGGGTCCACGTTGATGTACGGATCGAACTTCTGGATGGTCACGCGCAGGCCGCGGTTCACCAGCAGCCTGCCGATGGAGGCCGCGGCGATCCCCTTGCCCAGCGACGAGACCACGCCGCCGGTCACGAAGATGTACTTGGTGGGGGTCGTGTTCATCGCGGTCATGCCAGTGCCTCTCGGGTTTGATGCATTCGACTCAGAATGTGCTCCGCGCGCTCCGCGTCGGCGGGGGTGTCTACCCCGCCCTCCGCGGGCGCGCCCACCGCCACGCCCATGCGGATCCCCGCCGCCAGCGGCCGCAGCTGCTCCAGCCGCTCGGCCCGCTCCAGCGCGGATTCCGGCAGCGCCACCCAGCGCAGCAGGGCGTCGCGCCGGTAGCTGTAGATGCCCACGTGGCGCAGGTACAGGCCGGACGCAAAGTCGTCCGCGCCGGGCTCGGAATCGCGATTGAACGGGACGGGGGCGCGGGAAAAGTACAGCGCGCCCCCGTCGTCCCCCCGCACCACCTTCACCACCGACGGCTCCCGCCACTCGTCCGCCCCGCCGATCGGCGTGGCCACCGTCCCCGCGTCCCATTCCCCGTCGCGGACGAGCGCGATCGCCGCCTGCAGGTGGTCGCGGCGCACGAACGGCTCGTCGCCCTGCACGTTGACGATGACGCCGAACCCCGCGTACTCCGCCCGCCGCGCCACCTCGGCCACCCGGTCGGTGCCGGAGGGATGGTCGTCCCGCGTAAGCGCCACGGTGGCGCCGAACGCGCGCGCCGCCTCCGCCACCCGCGCGCTGTCCGTGGCGACCACGACGGTGTCGAACAGACCGAAATGCACGACGCGGCGCCAGACCCATTCGATCAGGGGCCTGCCGGCGATGGAATGCAGCGGTTTGTGGGGGAGGCGTTGCGAAGACAGCCGGGCTGGAATGACGCCGAGAACACCGGCAGTCAGCATACCCGCAGGGGGGGAAGCCGCGTGATCGCTTGCAATAATCACGCCAACAACATAGTGCCGCCGGGCGCGGTTGTCAAAGACTGCGCGTCGGCGGCGTGAAGTGCGCGTGCGCGGGTGCGATTGGGTGTAGAACGGAAGGTACTCGATCGCGCGCGCGGAGGCTAGGGTGAAGGTGAGGAGGAGAACCGGTCGCGCATGGGGTCTCGCCTGTTCCTCACCCCCCGTCCCGTCCTCCCCATCCCCGGCTAAAGCCCGGGGCTGAAAATGCCAGAAGCCCCGTCTTCGCTCGCTTGCGCTCGCGAAACGGGGCTTCAACTGCACCGTAAGGAGGCTCCCCCGCGCCGTGGCTTACGCCTTCTGCCCGCACTCCGGACAGAACTTCGCGCCGCTCGGGATCTCCGCCGAGCAGCCTTCGCAGTTCCGCGTGAGCGACAGCGGCCCGCCGCACTCGGAGCAGAATTTGCCGCGCGCGTTCGCCGCGCCGCAGCCGGGGCAGCTGACGACGCGCTGCTGCATGTCTTCCTTGCTCACCGTCGCCGTCTCGTACGCCACCTCGCGGGCGCGGGCCAGCTTGGCCTCGCGGTTGATGGCCGCCAGCTCCGGGTCCAGGCGCGGCACGCAGCTAATGCAGGTGCCCTCGTCCTCGTTCCAGCAATTGTCGCAGAAGTGGTTGGCGCAGCGGGGGCAGCGGTGAAAGTGCTGCTTGGCCTGCTCCACGGCGTCGCGCAGGGCCGCGTCGCGCGCCTTGCTCCACCCCGCGCTCTTGACGTGCCCCACCGCGTTGCGCGCCGTGCCGAAGATCCCGCCGAAGATGCCTTCCGCCGCGCCCAGCAGGTTCTCCGCGGTGCCGGTGGCGTAGCGGTCGAACTCCGAGCGCCACGTCTCGCCGCAGTGCTCGCAGTGGAACTCGAACTGAAAGCCGGTATCCGTCGACAGGTCGTTGTAGTTGTCGGAAAACTGGATCTCGCTCATCGGTGTGGCCTTGGAGGGGAGTTTGATGCGGATGCTCGTGCGCCTGCGCCGCGGAGGATGCGGCGCCGCGCATAACCTAAACGGCTGGCCCGCCGCGTACAACAGATTTTTGTGGGGACGCCCGCCGGCCGCACGCCGTGCACGTGGATCGCAGCCGCCGGTTTCGCCCGCGACGGGGAATCACCAGCATTCGGACGGTAGGATTCCTCATATCAAGTCGCGCGGCGAGTCTGGGGGCGAAGAAGGTTCTGCGCGCGCTCCTTCGGGATGATGGGTGGGATGCGCTGGTGTGGAGGTGATCCTCGGACCCCCGGCTGCGAGCAGGTGAAGCCCCGCCTGGGGAGCTCCGCGACCCCTGGGCGGGGCTTATGGCCGTTCTAGCCCCGGGTTTCAACCCGGTTCCACCCCGGCGGTGGCCGGCGGGCGAGGCCCATTCGTGGCCCCCACCCGCGACGCCGATCCGTGGCGCCATCCCCGACGGCCATCCGCGGCGTCATCCGCCCGCCGCATCCATCTCCGCCACCATCAGCAGCGACGCCGGCCGACCGGTCTCGGGATGGATCGGCTCGCGTAGGGTGGAAACGCGAAAGCCGGCGTCGCGGAGCGCGTCCACCCATGACCCCAGCGTGCGGAAGTACCACGGCATCGGCTCGGCGAAGTCGCCGCCGAACGCGTCGAAGGTCTCGGTGCGCCAGCCGTCCGCGTAGCCCTCGTCGCCGGCGGCGGTCCAGGGGTGCACCGTCTGGATCACCAGCGCGCCGGCGGGGGCCAGGTTTCGCCGCAGCGCCCGCAGCAGCGGCACCAGGTCCACCCCCAGCAGCGAGAAGTTGCAGGCGATGGCGTCGTACGGGCCGCCGGCGCGCGTGGGGTCCGCCACCACCTCGTCGTACGAGCAGCAGCGGTAGCGGCCGCCGCCCGTCTCCTCCGCCGCCATCACCAGCTCCAGCGACACGTCCAGCCCAATGGTGGAGATCCCCCGCTCCGCCAGCGCCCGCATCAGCCACCCCTCGCCGCACCCCAGGTCCAGCACGCGGCCCGGCTTCCGCTCCGCCACCGCCTCCACGATGGCGGCATCGGTGGCCAGGCGGCGGCTCGGGATGCGGCCCTCGCGCACGGCGCGCGTCCACGCGTCGGCGTTGGCCATCCAGCTCCAGATCAGCGCCGCCTCCCGGTCTTCGTTCGTCACCGCTGCGGGATGTAGAAGCCGAAGCTGAACTTGGGCACCAGCGGCCGCTGGGCGGGATTGATCACCACCCGCGCCCGCGCCAGGGCGAAGATCACGCCGCCGCCGGCGTTCTGCACCCACTGCGGCTCGTCGTCGCCGGTCCACGCGGCGCCGGCCAGGTGCACCGCCTCCACCGACGGCGAGCCGACGATCGGGAGGACGATGTTGTTGACGGGGATGATGTAGCTGGACTCGATGAACACCAGGTGGTCGCCGCGAAAGCGGGCGATCGGCTCCGTGGGTAGCGACCCGCCGCCGCCCAGGATGCCGCGGCGCTGCGGTGGCGCGTCGCCCCCGATCGGCGCCATCGCACGGACGTACACGCGCATGGTGTGCGTCCGCAGCGCGCTGGACAGGTAGGTCGCCTCCACCAGCGCCTGGGTGAACTCCGCGTCGTCCGGCGCCGCCAGGGCGTGCTCCAGGTCCACGCCGCCCACGAACGACGAGCTGCGCCCGGCCCAGTGGTACCCCGTTCCCGCCAGCAGCGAAACGAACGTCCCCTCGATCGCCGGCGGGTTCAGGCGCTCCAGCCCGCCGCGGTCCAGCAGCGCCCACGGACCCTTCGCCTCCAGCGCGCGGTCGCTGGACACCTGCACGCCCAGGCGCGGCGCCAGCCACGTTTCCCCCGCGATCAGCGGCTTGCCCACGGGGCGCTCCACCATCACCCGCAGCACGTCGGAGTCCCAGTAGTCGCGGTAGTCGCGGCCCAGCGCCAGCGCGCGCACCGAGTTGGCCACGTCGCCGCGGATCCATCCGTCCATCGTCCGCGTGGCGCGCGAGGCCTCGCCCGTCAGCCGCAGGTTCTCCGTTCCCAGCGGAACCCGCCACCGCACGCCGCCGCCCAGCTTGTTCTCCTGCTCGAACCGGTACGCGCCCCACACGTTCAGCACCGGCCCGCCCTCTTCCCGCGTGGGGTTGATGTTGGCGGAGGCGGAGAGGGTGAGCCCGTTCACCCGGTCGTAGGAGGGAAACGGGCCCACGCTGGGCGCAAAGAGGGCCGGGCGCGGCGGATGGGTGATCTCGGCCACGGCCACGTATTCACCCTCGCGCCCCGTGGGCCGCGTCTCGATCTCCAGCCTGGCGCGGGGGTTGGTGTAGTGGATGGAGTCGCGGTCCACCACCGCCAGCCCGGCCGGATACACCCCGCCGCCGATGACGGCCACCGATCCGCCCACGCGCCCGCCGGGGCGGATCCACAGGTCGCCGTTCAGCACCACGGCGGTGCCTTCCACGCTCCCCTCCAGCCGCACCTCGGCGTCGTAGACAAAGAGGTCGCCGGGGGCGCGAAAATCCGGCCCCAGCACGGTGTCGCGGTCGATGTAGACGTACGCGTTGCGCGCCAGCACCTCGCGCGCGATGCGGGCGGCCTCGCTGTGGTCGTCGCCGCTGATCTGCGGGACCTGCGCCCGCGCCGCGGATGCGGACGCCAGCGCCACGACGAACGAGAGGGCGGCGGACCGGAGGGCCCTCATCCGATGCTCAGAAAGTTGCGCAACAGGTCGTGTCCGTGCTCGCTGGCGATGGATTCGGGGTGAAACTGCACGCCCCACACGGGATGCTCGCGGTGGCGCACCGCCTGGATCTCGTCGCGCCACCCCTCCTCCTCCGTCCACGCGATCGCCTCCAGCTCGTCGGGCAGCGTGGACGGCTCGATGACCAGCGAGTGGTACCGCGCCACCGTGAGCGGCGAGGGCACGTCGCGAAAGATGCCCTCGCCGGTGTGGCGGATGGGCGACGTCTTGCCGTGCATGGGCCGCTTCGCGCGGACGACGTCGCCGCCGTACGCCGCGCCGATGGACTGGTGCCCCAGGCACACGCCCAGGATCGGCGTGGTGGGCCCCAGCTGGCGGATGACTTCCACCGAGACGCCGGCCTCGTTGGGGGTGCACGGCCCCGGGGAGATGACGATGCGCTCCGGCGCCATCTCGCGGATCTGGTCCACGGTCAGCTCGTCGTTGCGCCGCACCTCCATCTCCGCCCCCAGCTCCCCCAGATACTGGACGAGATTGAAGGTGAAGCTGTCGTAGTTATCTATAATCAGGATCATAGGATGCCTGGAATCGCTTCAAGCAAGTTCGGAATCGTCGGCCTGTACGCGTTCGAGCAGGCGAATGACGTAGTCGTGAATCTCTGGTACGTCGCGCCGAAAGGTGCGCCACAGTTCACCGTAATCCACTTCGTCGTACCTGTGCGTGATGACGTTCCGCATGCCGACCACCGACGTCCACGCGATTCGCGGCTCGAGTACGCGTGTGGCCTCGGACACCCGCGCTGCAGCCTCGCCAAGAACGGTAAACTGCCGAACCACCGCGTCCTGCAGCATTTCATCTGCAAGGAGAGCTTCGTACGACTTGCCCGTCAGATATCGAGTCAGCTTTGCCGTGGCCTGGAGCATGTCGGCCAGACTCGCCGGATCACGCGGATCAGGCTGCATAAACTATACGGTTGTGGCCAAGGATCTGCCGCCGGCGGAACGGGTTGGAGATACGGTCCTTGCGTACGAGATCAACCTCGCGACTGAAGAGCGTCTTCAACTCCTCAGCCATCTCCGCCCGGTCCAGGAGCGTGTGCTGCGCGTCGGGCTCGAACTCCACCAGCACGTCCACGTCGCTGTCGGGGCGAAAGTCGTCGCGCAGGACGGAGCCGAAGAGCGCGAACTCGCGGATCTTCCACTTGCGGCAGAACGCCTCGATCTGCTCCTGCGGAACTTCGACGTGCACGCGCGCCTCCATGTAGTCTGGACACTCGAAAATCACACACCGCCCCCGCGCCGCGCAATGCCGGTGCGCGGGCGAGGGGGCGGCGCGTGGTTCCTGCCGTCGTCGCGGCTACCGCACGCGGAACGGCACGGTGAACTCGGAGGTGTCCCACGAGAGCCGCAGCATGCCCACGTCCTCGCAGACGGTTTCCGCATCGATGGTGAAGACCTCCACCGGCTCCGAGACGGTCCGGCGGCGCATACGGACGCGGCCGAGGTCCTGCGCGCTGTCGTAGGCGGTGCCGTTCTGGCCCGTCTGGCGGTTGATGATCAGCCAGCCGCCGTTCTCCTCGGGGACCGAGAAGAGCGTGTACTCGCCCGCGGGGACCTCGATCGTCCCGCCGGCGGCGTCGCCCAGCACCAGCGCGCGGTCGGTGGAAAAGTGCGTGGCGCGGTTGGCGCCGGTGCGCCACACCTGGCCCCAGCGCACCACGCCGGGAAATATGTCGCGCCCGCGGCGCTGCGGCTGCCCGTAGTCCACCAGGATGCGCGCGCCGGCGACCATCGCCTCCTCGCGGCCGCGGCCGGAAAGCTCGCCCATCCCCCGCCCCTCGCGGTCCGCCTGCGCCCAGCGGCCGGCGGGCGCCTCGAGCTCCACCCACGGCGCGCGCGTGACGATCACCTTGCGCGTGGTGCCCGCCGCATCCAGCGAAAGCAGCCGGCCCTGTTCATCCACCCGCACCGTGGAAGGCCCGCGGAACGGATGCGTGAGCGTCCATCCGCCGCCCTCCGCGGGCGCGACCGTGTAGGCCAGCGGCCGTCCGCCGGAGAGCAGCGGCGCCGCACCCCCCTGCCCTCCCCGGGCCCGCATCAGCACCAGCTCGAACGGCCAGTGCACCAGGTCCACCCAGGGCAGCGCCTCTGCCGGCGCCTCCACGCGCGCCGTCGCGACGGAATCGCCCTGCGACAGGGTGCGCGTCCACCCGCCGTCCGCCGCCTCGTAGACGTCGGTGCGGACGGGTGCGCCGGCCGTGTTCGCGGGCTCGAAGGTGCGCTCCTCGAAGCGCCGCATCCGCCCGTCCGGCGCCAGGTCCAGCACGTAGCGGCGGTACGTGGTGCGCGGGGAGCGGACCACCGCCTCCGCCGTCACGCGCCCCGGCGTGCGCACCCAGCGCTCCAGCGCCAGCGTGTCGCGCCCCAGCACGGTCACCAGCGCCGCGCTGTCCACCTGTCCCGCCGCGGGCGCGGCGGGACAGACGGCGGCCAGCAGCGGCAGGGTACACGCCGCGCGGCGCAGCGAGCTCACGATCGGTCGCATGGGGATTCGGCTCCTCGTGGTTCTCTGGTCCGGGTCGATGGATGCAGCCAACCTACCCGGGGGCCGAGGCGCTGCACAAGCGCGGGTAAGGGCACCTCGTCCGCCGGCGGTCGCGCGTGGGCCCCCGGCCAACCGGACACGTGAAAGGACGAGCCGATAATGATGCCCAGGGCGGAGGACCGACGATTCGGGTCAGCGCGCCGGGCGGCGCTGGTTGGCGCCGCCGAGGGCGTGGAATAGCACGCCCAGCACCAGCCCCACGAACACGCTGCCCAGCACCCAGTGCACGATGAACTCGGCCCCTGACATGCTGACGAAATTGTCGATCTCCGCGGTGATCACCACGGCGAACACGAATCCGTACAGCAGGCTGCGTATCCATCCGTGGGGGAGCCGGGTGGCCCTGTACATCACGGCGCCCGCGCACGCGCCGGCCACGGCCAGCACCACCGCGAAACGCAGCCATACCGGCGCGCGCGGAACCGGATCACCAAAGAGCCGGGCACTCGCCCACTGCTCGAAGGGAATCACCACGCCGAACACCGCCGCCGCGGATGGAATGGTGAGGGCAAGGGAGCGCTGTCCACGAATCGAGGGCTCGTTCGGATCCGGCATCGGAATCGTTGATTTCCCGTGTGCGATGCGGCGAGCGGATGTGCTCGGCCGTCATCGGTCCCGCACCTCCTCCACCGCCCTCCCCAGCCGCTCCAGCCCCTCGCGGAAGGCCGCCGGGTCCACGCCCAGGCCGATGCGTATGTGGTCGGGCGCGCGGAAGAAGTGGCCGGGGACCACGGCGGTGTCGTAGCGGTCGATCAGCAGCGCACAGAGGGCGTCCACGTCGCCGCTGCGCAGGCGGGGAAAGCTGACGGTGCCGTGGACGTGCGGCGGCGCCTCCAGCTCCGGCCGCGCGGCGTAGAAGGCGTTCAGCGAGGCGGCGTTGGCGTCCAGCAGCGTCCGCGAGCGTCGGGCGATGGTGTCCAGGTCCTGGAACGCGGCCAGGCTCAGCCGCTCCGCCGCGTGCACGCCGATGTTGTTGAACAGCTCCGTCATCCGCCACATCCGCTCCGCCAGCGCCGGCTCCGCCAGCACCCATCCGCAGCGCAGGCCGTTGAGCCCGTAGACCTTGGTGAGGCTGTTGGTGGAGATGAACCGCTCGCCCAGGTGGAACGCCGTGCGCGGCGCGGGCTCCCAGAGCGCGTCCAGGTACACCTCGTCCACGATCACGTGCGCGCCGGCGCGGGCCGCGATCTCGCCCACCTGCCGAAGCGCGTCGTCGTCCGCCAGCGCGCTGCCGGGGTTGTGCAGGTTGGTGATGACGACGGCGCGCGTGCGGGGCGTCATCCCCTGCTCCACCTCCGCGGGATCCAGCCGGAATCCGTCGTCCGCGCGACGGACGAAGTGGCGCACCTCCGCGCCCAGGTGCCGCGCGGCGGCGATCAGCGGCTCGTAGGTGGGATGCTCGACCAGCACCTCGTCGCCGGGCCGGACGAGCGCGGCGAGGGCCAGGTAGTTGGCCATCGACGTCCCCATCGCGGCGACGACGCACGCCGGGTCCACGCGATAGCGCGCCGCAATCGCCTGCTGCAGCGGCGGGTAGCCGTACGCGCCGGTGCCGCTGATCTCCAGGTCGTCGAGCGTGACGGGGAGCTCGCGGAGCGAAAGATAAGGGACGCCGCTGGAGGTGAGGTCCCAGCGCGCCGCCGTCTTGGTCTTGGCCCAGCGCAGGTACTCCGAGCCGAAGGGACGGTCCGTCATGCCGCGCGCCGGCGCCAGAGCAGGTAGACGGGGACGCCGGTGAGCATGATCCCCAGCCCGATGAGGCTGTCCACGGGCGCCTCCAGCACGGTGCTGATGACGATGAGCGCCGCCGCGGCGATGAACAGCGCGGTCGTGAGCGGATGGCCGGGGACGCGCGCGGCGCCGTCGTCCGCATCCCTCCCCCGCCGCCGGAAGAGGAAGACGGCGCCCGCGGTCAGCCCGAAGAACACCCAGTCCACGGCGACCACGTAGCTGAGGATCTGCTCGTAGCTGCCGGTGAGGGCGATGAGCAGCGACAGCGCGCCCTGCAGCACCACGGCGACCACGGGCGCCTGCGTCTTTGGAGACACCCATGCGACCTGGCGAAAGAACACGCCGTCCGCCGCCATGGCGAAGTACACGCGCGGCGCCGTCAGCATCCCCTGGCTCAGAAAGCCGAGGGTGCTGATGGCGATGCCGGCCGCGATCAGCGTGGCGCCGGCGGGGCCGAAGGCCAGGCGCATGACGCTGGAGGCCGGCGTGGTGGTCGCGGCCAGGCCGTCCGCGCCCAGCGCGTACACGCAGGCCAGCGTGACGCCCACGTACAGCCCGATCACGCCCAGGACGCCGATCAGCAGCCCGCGCGCCAGGTCCCGCCGCGGGTTGCGCATCTCGCCGGCGACGAAGCTGGCCGTCTGCCATCCGCCGTACGAGAACATCACCGGCGTCATCGCCGCGCCAAAGGCCAGCAGCAGGCTCCCGGAGCGCGGCGCCGGGCTCGCCGCCGGCACCGCGTCCGCCGCCGGCGCGACGAAGATCAGCCCGGCGCCGATCAGCGCCAGGATCGCCACGATCTTGAGCACCATCAGCGTGTTCTGCACCGTGCCGCCGGAGCGCACGCCCAGGCAGTTGACGGCGACGAGGAGCGCGATCCCCAGCCCCGCGACCACCGGCTCGGCCAGCGGGACGTGCGTGACCTCGCGAAAGTAGCGGGCAAAGGTCACCGCCACGGCCGCCATCCCGCCCGTCTGGATCACCAGCAGCAGCGCCCAGCCGTAGACGAACGCCACGGCCGGGTGATAGGCGTCGCGCAGGTACGCGTACTGGCCGCCCACGTGCGGGCGCCGCGCCGCCAGCTCCGCGTAGACGAAGGCGCCCGCCAGCGCGATGAGCCCGCCCGCCAGCCACGCGCCCACGATGAGCGCCGGCGTGTGCACCTGCCGCGCGACCACGTACGGCGTAACGAAGATGCCGCTCCCCACGATGCCGCCCATCACGATCATCGTCGCGTCGAACAGTCCCAGCCTGCGGGCGAGCTGCGGTGCGTCCGGCTGCGGGGGGGCGGCGTGCGTCGGGTTCGCCATCGGGATGGGATGCGGGCGGGACTGCGGGTCGCGGGCGAGGGATGGGGAAGAATCAGGCGCGCGCGGCGCGGCGGCAAGGGCCCCCCTCCCCCGGCCCCTCCCCGCTCGTTCCTCGCGGAGAGGGGAGAACGGAAACGCGCGTCGAACGGGTTCACGGCGGATTGGCTGAAGCCGCTGTGTGGGCCAGCACTTCGGGATGCTGCTTTAGAAATTCGTACGTGCGGTCGGCGAGGGCCAGCGGGGGGCGGCGGGGGGCGGCGGGGTTTCCGTTAACCGCCTGAGCCGAACATCGAACGGATCATCGAGCACCGGTCCGCCCACTCGCGTAACTGCTTCGGAGTGGCGTTCTGCGGCTTGGGCGGAATGACTCGTTCCGGGCGCGTGATCAGAGGCCGCAGCGTGTGGTAATCGTCGTAGTAGTCGGCTGGGCGTGGCGGCAGTTTCACCGCCGTCTCTGAGTCCAATGGCGGCGCTGTCGCCTGGGCGGCAGGGCCCTGAAGAAAGGGCTTCATCGTGCACCGAGCTCCACCCGCTGGGGGTTATGAAGGTAGGTGGAGGGCGCCGCGCCCCCGGTGTGTACCGAACTGGCGTAGCCGCAAGAGCGGCAGAGCCAACGTCAGCGGGCGCCCCCTTCCGAAACAAATCTCCAGGTAGTTAAGCCGGCGATTGTTTTGGGTCAATATGAAAACCAGAACACCGCCAAGGAATGGCGACTGGTCCGAATAGGAGCGAGGCCGAGAGCGGGTCAGGTGGAAAGCGGCGTGGGGACGCGGACGGCGGTCCGCCGTTTATGGGTAGTCTGGTGGCGTATTGGGTGCGGGCATGGGTAAATTCGCTCTCAGGACACGCCCAATGGCGGACGTGTCCGTGAAAGAACCCCCGCGCTACGGAGATACCAGGATGCGGATGCGAACTGGACTGGCTGGGATCGGAATTCTGTTCGGCTGCCTGTCAGCCACAGGGTGCGGCAACGAGCACCCTATGGGCGTGCGGGCGGGGGCCGAACGGCACTCGGTCGAGGTGCTACCAGAGGGCTATTTTCCGAACGGTGGGAACGGCGAAGCTACCACGCAGTCGGATACCACGCAGCGAGGGATTGGGGGCTTCGGGTCCGGAAACTAGGTGTCGGGCCCGTCTGTCTCTGCAAGACCCGAGGGAGAGAGCTTGGCAAGCCGCCGGAGAAGCCGGGATGTGAACTCAGAAACGGCCTTCGGCGGCTCGTTGTCTCGTTCAACTGCACCGGCTCGGCGCGTATTCAGCGCATCCACAAACTGAGTCGCCAGCGCTGTCACAGATTTTTCCCCGCGCGACTCCGACAGCGCCTGCGCTTCCCCGGCCAGGGATCGAGCCCGCCGCCGCTGTCCGGCGCTCGCTGCACCGCGCGCCACGTACAGGAGCGAGGCGGCCGCGTTCGGATACGTCGGCTTGAATTCGGCGGCCACGTATTCGGCCGCCTCTTCAAAGCCGCGTTCATCGTTCAGTGCGCCCAGGGTGCGCGCGAGGTGAGCGAACACCTGGACGCGTTCGCCTGGATGAATCACGAACGGCAACACCGCCGAAAAGACCGGAAGCGCGGCAGAGAAGTAGCCATGGTGCATGCAGAGGAAACCCACGTCGTGCGCGAGATAGGGAATTCTCGGGTTTCGCGGTCCGTATAGCTGGAAAGCCGCCTCTGCGTGAGCGAGTCCTTCATCGAAGGTGGCTGTCTCAAACCCAAGCACAAGCAGGTCGTGCCGGGAGAAAGCGCCCAGCCGCCGGAGCTTGAAGCGCTTGGCCGCCTTCCACGCCCGCACGAACAACCGGCGTGCGTGATCCAGCCGCGATCGCTGCAACTCCAACGTACCCCAGCGGATGAGCGTAAGCGTGTAAGCCGCACGATCATTGGCACGCCGAGCCAATGACAAGGAACGTGTGAACCACTGCACACTACGTTCGTATGCCGCGTGCCGCCGCGCCGCCCGACCTGCGAAAAGCGCCATCTCCGGGCTGGTGGGGAGGGTCAGCGCTGCAGCCTCTGCAAATTGCACTTCAGTCGCGGCCAACCCCTGTCGAGCCGCCCACTCGGAGACTTCCACGCACGCTCCGGCAACTTTATCTATTGTGACGTTATCCGGCTCGCGCCCAAGCCGGTCCAGAGCGGCAACAGCCCCACCCAACATCAACTCCGATCCGAGTGACCGAATCGATTGCGGAAGCCGTCCTGCGCTGGCCGCGAAAAGCTCCTGTCGCCGAGCAGCGTCGCACGAAGCCCACAGCACTACGTCCCGCAATGCCTGCCACAGAAAAAGACCGAATTCCGTGCGTAGCTCGTCCAGTATGTCGGCGCCCTCATATGGAGCCGCGTTGGTACCTGGCGCCGGTGGCAGCGTCCAAAACCGTCGCTCGGCTCTGACGTCCCGGTCCAGCTCGGGTTCCTCACGATAGAGCAGATTCATGGAGGCAGAGCGATAGGAAGCCCAAATGTTCCCGCGCGTAACGTAAGCATCCTCAATTTGCGCCAACTCGCGTTTGGTCCGCAAGCACGCGCCGCCCCTCCGCCACCCGGCCACCTTGTCCACCGGTGAGCCCGCCCCCCGGCCGCCCCCTCGCCGCTGTGTCAGCCGCGAGATGATCAGCCATGGCTGGATCGGTACGCAGACGGCGCTGGAGCGGCGATCCGGTCCTTGTGCATCCGCAGGGTTTCCATCAGCAGGGTGCGCGAGCGGACGCCCACCTTGTCGTGGATGTGCTGCACGTGGTGGCGGACCGTGTGGATGCTGACGCTCAGCGCCAGTGCAATCTCGCGGTTGGTCTTTCCCCGCATGACCAGGCGCGCAATCCGGATCTCCGCGCGCGTCAGCCCCTGCCGCTCCAGATCCTGATCGGAGAGGGGGTCCTGTGAATCGAGCAGGATGAGGGTAACGGGGCTGCGGCCATGCCGGGGTACGCCCAGGTCCACCGCCCGCAGGTGCACGTCGCTCCCATCCAGCGTTACCCGCCGCTCCGCCCAGGGGACGCACTCGGCCTTTCCTCCCCCGCCCTCCTCCGCGATCTGAAGGTGCAGGCCCACACAGAGAAAGCGGATCTCCTCCTTGATGCTCCTGCGGTTTTCACTCGCGTCCAGCCGCTTGCGTGCAGGGGGGTTGGCATGAAGGATCGCCCCGCCGGGGCTGCACAGGACCAGCTCCGTGGGAGCAAGATCCATCATCCTTGCCAGGGCGGTGGTCAGCGTGCGAAGGCTGAGCTCCGCTCCCGGCTGCCCGGAGCCGTGGACGTCCCCCCCGGCCCCGTTCGATGCAAGGCAGATCCCGCCTTCACCCGCATCCGCTTCGGGCCGCTCTTCGTAATCCGCTTCCATTGATTCTCCTTTCGTCATAACGCCTCTCATCCTGTCGCGGCCATTTACGGGATTCCTGCAGGCGGTGGTGCTCGTTCAGCGATTTCCAACATCGACCGAATCATGACATAGCCATGTCACAGCCATGTCATGGCCATTTCAGGAGAGGAAAGATGGGCAGCTGCGGGCGATGTACCCGGCCGATCCGCCGACTATCGTGCCCAAACACTCGACCGCCATCCCGCAAGAGCCCTTCTCCGTACTCATCCGTTCACCTTCCGACAATCGGAGTGTTCCATGCAACGCCTTTACTTCGCCGCTCTTTCCCTGGTAGTGCTCGCGGCCTGCGGCGATTCCGGCCAGCTCCTCGCGCCGCCGACGGAGCGGCTCGACGCCGCCTCTACGGAGACGACGAGCCAGATCGTTCCGTTCTCCCTCACCGAGTTCGTTCCGTGCGCCGCCGGGGGAGCGGGAGAAATCGTGCAGGTCGAAGGCACCCTCCACACGGTGTTCCACATCACCGAAACGCCGAACGGACTTCGGATCTCCATCCATGAGAATCCGCAGGACGTCAACGGCACCGGCCTGACCACCGGCGACACCTACCACGCCACGGGGAGCTTCAACGCCCACCTGCACCTGGCGCCGGGCGTGACGGAGAGCAGACAGCGGCAGTTCCTTCTCGTCGGGCCGGGGCCGGACAACAACTTCACGGTCCACCAGACGTCCCACATCACCGTCACCCCCGACGGGGACGTCACCGCGGACTTCGACAAGATCACGATCGAGTGCAGGTAGCAGGGCAGCTCAACCGCTCTTGCGGGGCGGCGCGAGAACCAAGGTGGGTGCCGTCGGCGCCCACCCTGGATTGCGTTCAACGAGTTCCCTCGCTACACCCGGCGGGGGCTTCGGCGAACACGCACACCACGATCGCTTGCGGCCAACTCTACCAGCCGCCAGGCGGCGGTACCTATACCTGCGCGGCGGCCCCGGGGTCTACACCGTCGCCGCTCGCCGGCGCCCGGGCCCAGTACAAGGGCACCGGGACCATCAACGGAAGCGGCAGCTACTCCTTGCTGCTCACCGTGATCGACGGGCAGCGGCCCGGCGGCGGCGGGGTGGATCGGTTCCGCCTGAAGGTCTGGGGCCGGGGGGAATGATCTTGGGTGATGCGGACGATGGGCCGGCCTCTACGGCGCTCGGCGGCGGCAGCATCGTGATTCACAACTGATCCACTTGAGCCCCGCTCCAACGGCGGGCCGGCCACACGGCCGGCCTGCCGCTTTCTCCTTCTCCCCATCCAGGCGGAGATCCCGCGGGCGATCCTGGCCGGTGCCGGAGAAACGGGGCTGGAGACCGAGGATTATGAAATTCTGATAAGTAACGGCAAGTTATAGCCGCATGTATTGGGCCTGACTACATGTGAGAGGTGCGCCGCGTTGCAACGCTCCGTAGCACTTAAGGATGGTGGATGGATCAGGAGTACATCTTTTTGCGGGATCGAAGCAGCAGGTGAGACAAGGTATGCACAAAAATGTGACACGTCTTACCATTTTACTTCTGTTCCGGGATCTGTCGGCAGACGCAAACGACGTCCGGGGAAGAGGGTGAGGGCCCCCGCAGGGGGAAGCGGCAACCGGGGCGGCCAGGTGATCTTCCAGGGCACGCCGATGGAGCTGCTGGATGCCGAGCGCTCGCTGACGAGCCGATACCTGCAGCGCGGGGTGCTGGTGGAAGCGTGAGTGTCCCCCACCTCCGGCCCCTCCCCGGCAAACGCGCCGGAGGAGGGGAGGAAGAGAAGGATGCTGACTTCCTCAGGGACCAGGGTGTTGCTGACCTCCCACCGTGATTGACCTCCTGAAGGAGCGCCCACGCCGAACCGTAAGCCGCACAACCGCTTGCGCGCGACCGAAGGACCTCCTTTCGGCCGGCTCGGAGCTCGTCTTCAGCCACCTGTGCGTGCGGCCGCGCGTGAGCGGCTGAAGCCGCCGCAACAACTGCGGAAAGCCCCGCCCGGGCCGCTCGCGCGTCCCAGGCAGGGCTTCACCTGCTCGCGTGGGCAGGGTCCGAGCCTCGGCGGAGGTCCCGTCGTCGTGCAGGCGAGGTCCTTCGGTCGCGCGCCGGGTTCCTGGTGCGGGACGGTTCCGCGCGGCGCTCCCTCAGGAAGTCAACGCTTTGCTTCGTTTTATCCCATATCCCCTTCCCGCTATTCCCTATTCCCTATTCCCTATTCCCTATTCCCTACTCCCTTCCCCGCCCCGCAGCGCCTCGATCCGCGCGATCTCCTCGTCCGAAAGGCGAAAGTCGCCGCCGCCCATCACGCCCTCCACCTGCTCCGCCGAGCGCGCGCCGACGATGGCGCCGGTGACGGCGGGAAGGCGCAGCGTCCACGCGATGGCCACCTCGCCCGCCGAACGGCCGTGCGCCTGCCCGATGCGCCGCAGCTCGTCGGCGATGGCCAGGTTGCGCGACAGGGCGGGCTCCTGAAAGCGGCTGTCGCGGCTGCGCCAGTCGCTCTCCGGCAGACTCGCCGCCCGCTCGCGCGTCATCCCGCCCGTCAGCAGGCCGCTGCCCATGGGCGAGTAGACGATCACGCCGATGCCGTTCTCCTCGCAGAACGGCAGGATTTCGCGTTCCACCTCGTCGTCGATCAGCGAGTACGGCGGCTGCAGCGACGTCACGGGCGCGATCTCCTGCGCCATCCGCAGCAGCGGCACGTCCCAGTTGCTTACGCCGATCCAGCGCACCTTTCCCTCGCGCTGCAGCTCGGCCATCGTGCGCCATCCCTCCTCGCTCTGCGCGGGGTCGTCGGGGACGGGCCAGTGGACCTGGTAGAGGTCGATGGCGTCCACGTTCAGCCGGCGCAGGCTGGCCTCGCACTCGCGGCGCACGGAATCGGCCGTCAGCACCTTGTGGATCTCCCGGTCCTCGTCCCACACCAGGCCGCACTTGGTAAAGACGTACGGCCGCTCGCCGGACCATCCCTCCACGGCGCGGCGCACCAGCTCCTCGGAATGACCCAGCCCGTACACGGCGGCGGTGTCGATCCAGTTCACCCCCATCTCCAGGGCGCGGTGGATGGACTCGATGCCCGCCTGGTCGTCCTGCGGCCCCCAGCCGAACTCCCACCCCGCCCCGCCGATTGCCCACGAGCCGAAGCCGATGGGCGTGATCCGCATGTCGCTGTTGCCCAGCCTGCGTGTCTGCATCTGCGTCCTTCATCCTCCCAAAAGACGTTCCCCGGCTCCGGGCGAGCCGGGTCGGGGAGCGGCCTGCGCGATCCGTGCCCGCCGCCGCGCACCTGCGGGCGCGGCATCGTATGCGGTCAGCCGATGAGAGGATGGGACGCGCCGGGGATCCAGTCGATGGACTGCCCGTGCGGCCCGGTAAACGCGACGGGCTCGCCGTTCACGGCCAGGATGAAGCGGTCCGGCGGCGGCAGGCCGTCCAGCTTTACCGCGATCTCGGGGAACACCCCGGGCGCCTCGTTGCTGATCCACACCGCGTCCGACTTGCGGACGTTCTCGACGAATCCATCCCGGTCCTTGCGGGCCACGTACGTGAGCGTGGCGGAGTGGAAGATGACCAGCGTCGCGTTGCGCGGGGGCGGCGTCACCACGGCGATCTGCTCGTGCAGCAGATCGCCCTTCCCCACACCCGGGTAATGGCGGCGGGCGATGTGTATCGCGGCGCGCAGGCGTTCGGCGCGGGCCTCCTGCCCGGGCCAGACGAGCGTCTGCAGCCACGCCGCATCTTCCTGATCGAAGACGTCGACCGGGTTCAGGTCCAGCCCCCACCGCCAGACGATGCGCGGCATCCGCTCCGGCAGCGGCGTGGCGTCGTTGGCGCGGCAGGGGAACACGGGCGCGTCGTACCCGTCGTCGCTGTCCGGCCGCAGGCGCGCGCGGCCATAGTCGTAGGCGTAGTAGTCGGGGAGCAGGCACAGCCCCGCGGACGCGCCCATCTCCAGCAGCGCCAGCGGCTGCGGCAGCCGCGCGAGCACGGGGAGCAGCACGGCGCAGCGCCCCGGCTCGTTGGTCTGCGTGCTGCGCGCCAGGATCAGCGCGCGGATGGCCTCGGCGTGCCGCTCGACCAGCTCCGCGAAGTGCGACGCGTCGCGCGGCGTGCCGTACAGGTGCCGCACCGCGGCGAAGACGAGGTTCGGTTGCTGCTTGGGCTCCGGCAGCGACGCGATGAAGCCGAGCAGCGCATCCGACTCCGCGACGGAACGGGCCAGCGACTCGTACAGCGGCGACACGCCCCGCGCCTCGTGGTCGGCGAAGCGGCGGTAGCGCGTCCGCAGGCTGGCGAAAAGGTCCTGATGATTCACTGGATTCCTTGAAATCGTCGTAGACACGCCGGGCGAGCTCCGCGAGCATTGCCGCGGGCTGAAGCCCGCGGCTGGCACTGCCATAAGCCCCGTCTTGCTCGTTCCTCGCAAACGGGGCTTCACCCGCTCGTGTGCGCCGCCGCCGGCGCGCCACGCCTGAATGTGTTCGGGCAAACACTCCCGCAACGAGGGGCCCGCTCAGGATGGCTGATGTGGCGACTCACGCGCAACTCCGCGATCACAATGCAGGTGAAGCCCCGCCGGGCGAGCTCCGCGAGCATTGCCGCGGGCTGAAGCCCGCGGCTGGCACTGCCATAAGCCCCGTCTTGCTCGTTCCTCGCAAACGGGGCTTCACCCGCTCGTGTGCGCCGCCCCCGGCGCGCCACGCCTGAATGTTTGCGGGGGAACGCCCGGCGACGAGGGGCTCCGTTCAGCATGGCTGATGTGCCGGCTCACGCGCAACTCCGCGATCACAATGCAGGTGAAGCCCCGCCGGGCGAGCTCCGCGAGCCCAGGGCGGGGCTTATGGCCCTTCCAGCCGCGGGCTTCAGCCCGTGGCGCGGCGTGGCCGTGGCGCGGCGCGTCGCGGTGCGGCGTTTGCGCGCGTCCGCACCCCGCTCCGGGCGGTTGCCCGATGCGCCCGGGTGCGAATATTTTCGCACACCGCGTCTGGACGGAAAACGCCCCCGCACTGGAGAGCATCCAAGTTGAGAAAATACCTTTCCCTCGCCGCCGTCTGCCTGGCCGCCGCGGCGTGCGCCACGCAGCAGGCCGCCGTATCCACCGCCCCCGCGTCCCCGGCCGCGGCGCCGACCGCCTCCGCCGATCCCAACCAGCAGGTGGACGCGCTCGCCGAGGCGTACTTCGAGGCGTCGCTGGCGCTGAGCCCCGTGGGCGCCACGTCGCTGGGCGACAACCGCTACAACCACATCTACACCGTCGGCTTCAGCCCCGACATCCGCGGCCGGTTCCGCGCGCTCACGCAGGAGTACGAAGGCCGGCTGCAGGCCATCGACCCGGCCACGCTGGACGCGGAGCACCAGCTCACCTACGAGATCTTTCGGCGCGAGCTCGAGGAGAACCGCCAGGGCGAGCGGTTTCCGTCGCACCTGATCCCGCTGAACCAGTTCTTCAACTTCACCGCGTCGTTCGCGCAGCTGGGGGCCGGCAACGGCATCCACCCCTTTCGCACGGTGGACGACTACGAAGACTTCCTGGGGCGCATCCGCGGCTTCGAGGCGGCCATCGACATCACCATCGCCAACCTGCGCGAGGGGATGGCGAAAGGCATCGTCCAGCCGCGCGTGCTGATGGAGCGCGTGCTGCCGCAGCTTTCGGCGCACGTGGTGGACGACCCGACCACGAGCCTGTTCTACGGCCCCATCACCAGCCTGCCGGAAAGCTTCAGCGCGGCGGACCGCGCGCGGCTGACGGCGGAGTACACGGCGGCCATCCGCGACCGCGTGGTGCCCTCGTTCCGCAAGCTGCACGACTTCGTCCGCGACGAGTATATGCCGCACGCGCGCACCACGGTGGGCCTTTCCGCCCTGCCGGACGGCCGCGCGTGGTACGAGTTCCAGGTGCGCTCCATCACCACCACCGACCTTACGCCGGAGCAGATCCACGACATCGGCCTGTCGGAGGTGGCGCGCATTCACCGCGAGATGGAGACGGTGATGCGGCAGGTGGGGTGGCAGGGCGACCTGAAGTCGTTCATGCGCCACATGCAGACGGAGCCGCGGTTCCGCTACGGCACGCGCGAGGAGATGCTGGCGGACTACCGCGCCGCGCAGGCCCGCATCGACGCCTCCACGGACCGCCTGTTCGACCTCAAGCCCGCGGCCAACTACGAGATCCGCCCGGTGGAGCCGTTCCGCGAGCGCAGCTTCAGCGGCGGCTCGTACACGCCGGCCAGCCTGGACGGCACGCGACCCGGCGTCTTTCACCTCAACACGTACGATCCGCCCAGCCGGCCGCGCTACGGCATGGAGTCGCTGCTCATCCACGAGGGCTCGCCCGGCCACCACTTCCAGATCTCCATCGCCCGCGAGCTGGAGCACCTGCCCCGCCTGCGCCGCTTCGGCGGATACACGGCGTATTCCGAGGGGTGGGGGCTGTACGCGGAGACGCTGGGCAAGGAGCTGGGCCTGTACACCGACCCGTACCAGTACTTCGGCTATCTCTCCTCGGAGCTGTGGCGCTCCATCCGGCTGGTGCTGGACACGGGGATCCACGCCAAGGGGTGGACGCTGGAGCAGGCGGCGGAGTACGCGCGCCAGAACTCGGCCAACAGCGAGACCAACACCCTGGCCGAGGTGGAGCGCTTCGCCGCCATCCCCGGGCAGGCGCTGGCGTACAAGGTGGGGGAGATGAAGATCACCGAGCTTCGCCGCCGCGCGGAAGCGGCGCTGGGCCCGCGCTTCGACATCAAGGCGTTCCACCGCGCCGTTCTGGAAGACGGCGCGCTGCCGATGGACGTGCTCGACGCCAAGATCGACCGCTGGATCGCGGCGCGGCAGGCTTCCCGCTGACGCGGGAAAAGATCGGCCTCACGCAGAGTCAGCGGAGTTAGCGGAGTTTTCTCGTGCCGGCTCCGCTGGCCCGGGTGAGATGGAGGAGGGGGGCGCCGCCAGCGATGGCGGCGCCCCCCCGTCTTTTGCGCTGGCCAGCGGATCTCACCGCACGTCCTCGTTTCGCTCGACGAGGCGGTGGAGGGTGGCGGCGAGCTCCTCCACGGTGGCGGGCTTGTAGATCCAGGCCACCGAGCCCACGTCCGGATCGGTGGCGATGTGCTCGGGCGGATACCCGGACGCGACGGCGATCGGAGTATCCGGCCGTATGGCCCGCACCGCGCGAGCCACGTCCAGCCCGGACATGGCAGGCATCTGCAGGTCGGTGACCACCACGGCGAAGTCGCGCGGCGCGGTCCGGAACTCCTGGAGCGCCGCCGCCGCGTCGGTGAACGCCGTGCACCGGTAGCCCAACCGGACCAGGGTGCGCGTCATTACGTGGCACAGCGGGGCTTCGTCGTCCACGTACATGACGTGCTGACCGGCGCCGCGGACCCCGCCGCCAGGCGCGGGAGCGTCACCGGCGGCTTCGTCCGTATCCGCGGGCAGGTGGATCTCGAAGCGCGTGCCCACCCCAGGCTCGCTCGCTACGGAAATGGCGCCATCGTGGTCGCGGATGATCCCGTGCACCACGGAGAGCCCCAGCCCGGTGCCGGCCCGCCCCTTGGTGGTGAAGAAGGGCTCGAACAGCCGTTCGCGTACCTCGGGGCTCATCCCGCAGCCGGTGTCGGCGACCTGGAGCCGGAGGTACCGGCCGGGTTCGACCTCGGCGGCAAAGCCCGAGGCGTCCGCGCCGACGGTGACGGCGTCCAGCTCCACCGAGAGCACTCCCCCGCTTTCACGCATGGCATAGGCTGCGTTGGTGCCCAGGTTCATGATCACCTGGTGGATCTGCGTCGCGTCGGCCCGCACGGGTGGCAGGTGCGGCGCCAGGCACGTCCGGATCTCGATGTTCCGCGGCACGGTGGCACGCAGCAGCTGCAGCGCCTCCGTCACGACCGGCTCCAGGGCCATCACCTCGCGGACGGGTTCCTGTCTCCGGCTGAACAGCAGGATCCGGCGCACCAGGTCGCGCGCGCGCCCGTGTGCCTTCAGGATCTCCTGGATGCTCTCCGCGATCTCGCCGTCGGGCGGGGCCTCGAGCGCGGCGAGCTCGGCGTTGCCTCCGATGGCCGTGAGGATGTTGTTGAAGTCGTGCGCGATCCCGCCGGCCAGCGTGCCCAGGGCGTCCATCTTCTGGGCGTGCCGCAGCTGGGCCTCCATCGCCTGCCGCTGCCGCTCGACGATGTGGCGCTCGATGTGGGACCGGAGCATCTCGGCCAGCGAGTCGATGAGGGCGCGCTCCTCGGCCAGGAAGGGCCCTTCGTACTCGGCGGGGTGCGGGTGCCGGTACACCACGTGGAGCTCCCCGCGACCGTCGCGGGTATCGAACGCCGCGGTCTGGGTCCAAGGCGTGACGCACCAGCCGTGCGACTCTACTTCGATGCCGCCGTAGGAGATGCGGGCGCAGGCATCGTCCGCGTGCAGCCACGCGCCGGGCATTCGCGCCGCCAGCTCCGCCAGCAGCAGCCGGTCGACGCCGCTGGCGTGCTGGAGCAGCCGCCCGGCTTCGTGAAGCAGCCCCAGCTCCTTGACCCGTTCACCCAGGTCCACCACCAGCCGCTCCCGCTCGGCCTCGCCCTGCTTGCGGGCCGTCACGTCCATCACCATGCCGAACACCGACGCGGGTTCGCCGTTGGCCCCGTGCGCCAGGTGGGCGGCGGCTTCCATGTGCCGCAGCGCACCGTCCGGCCGAACCAGGCGGTAGGCGGTGCGGACATCCGACTCTCCGCGGGCGGCCAGCGCCAGGTCGTCCATCACCCGGCCCCGGTCCTCCGGGTGCACCAGCCGCAGCCAGTCGTCGCGCCGGATCTCCCCGCCGGGGCCGGCGGCGATCCCCATCAGCAGGAGGAGGCGGTCGTCCACGCGAAAGCGGTCGCTCCCCGGGACGTGCTCGAAGAGCCCGATGTTACCGGCGTCCAGCGCGCGGTCCAGGCGCTCGCGGGTGGCGCGCCGCTCGGCGAGCTCGCTTTCCGCGGCCGCCAGCGCCCCGCGCACCCGTTCGGTGGCGATGTGCATCACCAGCAGCGCCATGGCCATGTACACACAGGTCAGCAGCCAGCGCGGAAACGGCTCGTACTCCGTGATCCGCTCCGGAACGAATCCCCACGCTTCGGCCATGACGAGCCCCAGGCCCAGCAGCGCGCAGACAACGCCCATCATCACGCCCACGCGCGCGCCCAGGAGCAGGCCGGCCAGCATCGCGAAGATGAAGTACGACTGCACTCCGGGGCTGCGGATCCCTCCGACGGCCGGAGCGTTGTACGTGATCAGGGAGATCAGGACCAGCACGTAGATCCAGGACGCGAGCCGGACGCGGCCGCGGCGGGTGAGCCAGAGGGTAAAGAGCACCATCCCGTCCAGCAGGACGATCACCCGCACCGCGCGCCGGGCGGCATCGGGCTGGACGAGCGCGATCACCGGCATGACCACCGTGACCACGAGCGCGGTGATCCAGGCCACGGTGCGGAACACCCGGGCGTCTCCGGCCTCGTCCGCGGCCTCCGGCGCGGGCCCGGCCGTGGGGTCCGGGACGCGCTCGGTCCGCGGGCGGCGGTGTGTCTGGATCATCGCGCGGGCTGGCCTGGTCGCATGAAGTAACCTCTTTCGGGCTCCCAGTGCATTGCGCGGGCCGCGGGCTCCGCTCCCCGGCCCGCCTCTCGCCCGCCTCCCATCCGTCCAGGGGGTGTGATTCTGACCAGAATCGTCCGGCACCCGCGTCGGGGCCGGACGCGGCCGCCGCCGCCCGGAGAGCGCGCGCGATCCCAGCCGTCAGCGTACGGATTTCGTACGCCTCATCCAAATTGTTGTAACAACGGGAGTTAACGTCCCGGCGCGGCGTGCGGCGTCCAGGACCTGTACAGCATGAGGGCAAATGTCTCCCAGGCTGACCCGAACTACTTATGGCAATCAAAGGTGCGCTTCCCGGCCTTCCCAGCCTGATCTCCGCCGAATCATGCCCGAAAGGGTGCGGATTGGGGGACTGCGCGTCCGTGGTCTCCGGGTTGCCTTCCTAAGCGACGACAAAGCAAGCACTTACGAGTCATCTCGGCTGCCCGGAAGGCGGCAAAGGAGCCAGCATGCGCGATCGTCCCGCCAGGATCCCGGTCAGGGTCGAGGGAACCACGCTGGCGATCGGGCTTCCCCCTGCCCTGCTCGTCGGCAACCGGATGGAGCTGATCGAGGCGGTGACCGGGGGACTGCGGCCGGGGCTCACGCGCGTCCGGCTCGACGCGGCGGCGCTGCGCGAGATCGACAGCGCGGGGCTGGGCGCGCTCGCCCGGGTGCTCCGGGAAAGCATCGAGGCCACCAGCAATCCGCCCCAGCTGGTGAACGCGCGGGTGGAGATCATCGAGAGCATGCGCGCCGTGCGGCTGCTCCAGCACTTCGATCTCCGCGCGCCGGAAGAGGCACGGTGGACCATCCGGCTCCGGCGCCGCGGCCTCTCGCTGGCCAGGGGCTTCAACCGGGTTCTACAGGTGAATGGATAGATGATGCGCGATCTGAGGCCGTTGCCCGTTCAGCCACGGGAGCGGGTGGTAGCCGGCACCGGAGGCGCGGCCCGCGTCCTGGTGGTGGAGGACGAGCGCGCGATCCGCGAGGCACTGGCGCGCTACCTGGAGCGCTCCGGGTTCGAGGTCCGGACCGCGGCCACCGTCCCCGCGGCGCTGTCCGCCCTGCGGGGAGGCCCGTTCCAGGCCGCTGTGGTGGACCTTCTCCTCCCCGGCGGCTCCGGGCTGGACGTGCTGGCCGAGGTTCGGGAGACGTACCCCGAGACGCGCCTGATCCTGATGAGCGGGAACGCGGACGTGGACGCCGCCGCCGCGGCCGTGGGCCACGGCATCGACGCCCTGGTCACCAAGCCGTTCGACCTGCTGGAGATGGCGGGCGAGGTGAGCGACGCGGTGTCGCGGTACCGCGACCGGATCGAGGGAAAGCGCGAGCGCGAGCTGCTGGAGGCGCGGCTGCGGCAGCGGGACACGGAAAGCAAGCTCTGGGTTCTGCGCGCCGCGCACGCGCTGGCGCACGCGGTGGAAGCCAAGGACCCGTACACGGCGGGCCATGCGCGGCGGGTCACCGGCTACGCCATGCGGATGGGCGAGGCCAGCGGCCGGATCGACCTGGAGCGCCTTCGCCTCGCGGGAAACCTGCACGACGTGGGCAAGATCGGCGTTCCCGACGCGGTGCTGAACAAGGCCGCGCGGCTGGATTCCGCGGAGCTGGAGCTCGTCCGGCAGCACGCCGAGGCCGGCTCGCGGATCCTCGCGCCCCTGATCGACGACCCGCAGGTGGTGGGCGCCGTCCGCTCGCACCACGAGCGGTGGGACGGCGGCGGCTACCCCGACCGGCTGCGCGGCGCCGAGATCCCGCTGGCCGCGCGCATCCTGGCCGTGGCCGACACGCTTGACGCCATGACCTCCGCGCGGGCGTACCGGGTCGCGCAGCCCTGGGAGGCGGCTGTGGAGGAGATCCGCCGCGGCGCCGGGACGCAGTTCGATCCCGACGTCGTCGCGCTCTTCGAACGCGTCCTCCCCGAGCTGGAGGCGCTGGCCCGGGATTACGAGGGAGCCCAGGTAAGATGAGGCACGCGGCGACCGTCTCGCATCCACGTCTTCTGAACGCCGCCGTCCCGCTGATCCCGGGAGCGGGCTGATGTCGCGCTCGATCCTCATCATCGACGACGACCCCGGCGTGCTGGACGTCGTCAGCCGGTTCTTCCAGCGCAACGCGTGGGAGACCGACTGCGCCGTGAGCGGCGAGGACGGGGTCCGGCTGTACGACGCGCGGCGTCAGGATGTCGTCCTGCTGGACCTGCAGCTCCCGGGGCTCTCCGGACGGGACGCGCTGGACGTCCTGGTCTCCCGCGGCGCGACGGTGGTGATGCTGACGGGCCACGCGGACGTGGAGACGGCGGTGGACGCCATGCAGGCCGGCGCGGAGACCTTCCTGACCAAGCCCTTCGACCTGGCCCACCTGCAGGCGGCGGCGGAGCACGCGGCGGAAAAGGCGGAGCTGCGCCGCACCAACCAGCTGCTCGCGCAGACCATGGCGGGCGGCGGCGCGGACCTGGGGCTCGGCACCTCTCCCGTGATGCGGGACCTGTCGCGGCAGGTGGACCTGATCGCTGCCTCCGCCGACACCAGCGTGCTCCTGCTGGGCGAGAGCGGCACGGGAAAGAGCTTCATCGCCCAGATGCTGCACGCCCGCAGCGCCCGCGCCCGCGGCCCGTTCGTGGAGATCAACGCCGCGGGCCTCAGCGCCACCTTCCTGGAGTCGGAGCTCTTCGGCCACGAGCGCGGCGCCTTTACGGACGCGAAGGAGATGAAGCGCGGCCTGTTCGAGGTGGCGGACCGCGGCACGCTCTTTCTGGACGAGATCGGCGACCTTGCGCCCGAGCTGCAGCCCAAGCTGCTGCGGGTGCTGGAGACGCGCTCCTTCCGCCGGCTGGGCGGCACCCGCGAGCTGCGGGTGGACGTGCGGCTGGTGGCCGCGACCAACCGCGACCTGCAGGCGCAGGTGCGCGCGGGGCGCTTCCGCAAGGACCTGTTCTACCGCCTCTCCGTCTTTCCGCTGGAGGTGCCGCCCCTGCGCGAGCGCTCGCGCGAGGACCTGCTGGAGCTGGTCTACCGCTTCGTGGGCGAGATGGGACGGCAGCATCCCGGCGCGCCCGCGGAGCTTTCTCCGAAGGCGCTGGCCGCGCTGGCGGCGCACCCGTGGCCGGGGAACGTCCGCGAGCTGCGGAACGTGCTGGAGCGCGCGATGGTCCTGGCGGCCGGCGCCCCGCGCATCGAGCCGGAGCACCTGCCGCCGGCGCTCAAGGTGCCCCGCGCCGCGCGTGCCGCCCGCGTGGATCCGGCCATCGCCCCGCTCGCCGAGATCGAGCGCCGGCACATCGAACGCACGCTCTTCCTGCTGCGCGGCAACCGGAGCGAGGCGGCGGCCAGGCTGGGGATCTCCCGAAGCACCCTTCACGTAAAGATCGATGAGCATGGTCTGGAGCAGGTCGGCCGCCGTTGAGGCGGAGCGCGCGCCCCCGCGGGCGTCGAACGCCGGCGCCCGCGTGATGGACGCGACCGGCGAGCGCGAGGCGCGGCGGCGCCTTGAGGAGAGCGAGCAGCGGTACCGGTCGCTCTTCGAGTACAACCCCGCGGCCGTCTTCTCGCTGGACCTTGAGGGACGCTTCACCAGCGTGAACCCGGCTGCCTACGCACTCACGGGATGCGCGCCGGGCGAGCTGCTGGGCTGGCCCTTCAACGCGCTGGTGGTCCCGGAGCACCTGCCGCGCGCGGCGGAGGACTTCCACGCGGCCGTCGGCGGCGCGTCGCGCACGCTGCGGCTGGCCATCACCCGTTCCGACGGGCGGCGGCTGGAGCTGCGCGTCACCACCACGCCGGTGGTCGTCGCCGGCGAGGTGGTGGGGGTGTACGGGATCGCGGACGACGTCACCGAGCGGGTGGGCGCGCAGGAGGCGCTGCGCAAGAGCGAGGAGATGCTGCGTACGGTGATCGACGCCTCGCCCGTCGCCATCGTGATGCTGGACCGCAACGGCAACGTGGTCACCTGGAGCTCGGCGGCGGAGCGGATGTTCGGCTGGACGGCGGACGAGGTGCGCAACCGGCCCCCGCCGTGCGTCCCCCCGGAATCCGGGCCGGATTTCCGTGCGCGGCTCAAGCAGGTGCTGGCCGGAGAGCCGGTGATGGGGCTGGAGCTGGTCCGCTGGCGCAGGGACGGCACGCCGGTGCCCGTCAGCCTGTGCGCCGCGCCCCTCCGCGACGAGGACGGCTCGGCCACGGGCGTGGTGGTCGCCATCGTGGACGAGACGGCGCGCCGGGCCGCCGAGCTGGCGCTGCAGGAAAGCCGGCAGCAACTGCTGCACGCGCAGAAGATGGAGGCGGTGGGCCGGCTGGCCGGCGGGATCGCCCACGACTTCAACAACCTGCTCACGGCCATCAAGGGCGGCGCGCAGATGCTGCTGCTGGATACGCCCGAGAGCTCTCCCGCGCACGCGGACCTGGTGGAGATCGACCAGTCGGTGGACCGCGCCGCCAACCTCACCCGCCAGCTGCTCACCTTCAGCCGCAAGGCGGTGGCGCAGCCTCGCGCGCTGGACCTGAACGCCCTGCTCGGGGGCACGGAGAAGCTGCTCAAGCGGGTGCTGCGCGAGGACGTGGTCCTCGCGACCCGCTTCTGCCCCGGGCGCGCCTGCATCCTGGCGGACCGCGGACAGGTGGAGCAGGTGCTGCTGAACCTGGCCGTGAACGCGCGCGACGCCATGCCCGCCGGGGGAGACCTCACGCTGGAGACCAGCACGGTGGAGCTGGCCGGCCCGTTCGGCCTGGAGCACGCGGGGATGCTCCCCGGCCGCTACGTGGTCCTCTGCGTCTCCGACACGGGACAGGGGATGACGCAGGACGTGCAGGAGCGCGCGTTCGAGCCCTTCTTCACCACCAAGCCGCGGGGCCAGGGCACCGGCCTGGGGCTCAGCACCGTCTACGGGATCGTGCAGCAGAACGGCGGCATGATCCAGCTGCACAGCGAGCCGGGGCGCGGCACCATCTTCCGCATCTTCTTTCCCGAAGCGCCCGGCGACGGCGCGGACGAGATCGTGGCCGGCCCCGGCGGCGGCGGCGCGCGCGAGGAGACCCTGCTCGTGGTCGAGGACGAGCCCGCGGTGCGCAACGTGGTGGAGCGCGTGTTGAAGCGCACGGGCTACCGCGTGCTCCTTGCCGGCACGGGCGAGGAGGCGCTGGACCTCTTCACGCGCGAGCCCGGTGCCGTGGCCCTGCTCGTCACCGACGTGGTGATGCCGGGGATGAGCGGTGCCGAGCTGGCGGCGCGGGCGCGGGAGCTGCGGCCCGGACTGCCGGTGCTGTTCATGTCCGGGTACGATGACGAGGTGGTTTCGCACCACGGCGTGCTGAACGCGGGCGTTGAGTTCATCCAGAAGCCGTTCAGCCCCCAGGTGCTCGCCAGCCGGGTGCGCGAGGTGCTGGACGTCGCCCGCCTGTCGTAGCGGCGCCACCTCGATCGTCGAGTGGGGTAGATGGTTCTCCTGATCGCGCATCAGGTGGTGTGATCGGCCTGTTCCGGTGCGCCGCGGAGATCATCCGCCGATCCGCATCCCTCCCCCAAAACGCGGATGGCCCCCTGCCGCATTCCACCCTCTCTCCCGTTCCCGACAGCCCCGGGGATCGTGCCTCGTCGATCGGCGCGCCATGCCTCCGCTCACTACGACCAGGCTTCCAGCCCGGAAAGCAGAGGAAATGGTACGAGAAAACTCCGCTGACTCCGCTGACTCTGCGTGAGGCCCATCCTTTCGCCCGGCGTGCACTGGCTTACCTCGCTTCTGATACCAGATCCGGCAATAGAGTGCATGACTTCCTGAGGGAGGCGCCACGCTGAACCTTGCCCTGACCGGGAACCCGGCGCGCCGACCGAAGGACCTCGCCGGCAGAACGAAGGGGTTGGTTCCGTGTCCTGATCCGGCCCCTGCGCAGCCGAGAGGAGGTCCTTCGGTCGTGCGCCGGAGTCCGTGCAGCCGGCAGAATCTGCGCGTGCGCTCCCTCAGGAAGTCACATTCCTTTCACGGATCTGGTATGGAGCGGTGGCTCCTTCCGCTTCGGTCGACGTAGCTCCACCTTGCGGGGACCGCTATTCTACCAGCCTGCTGCAGCAGGCGGTTCAGACCGACCACACGCCGACCCATGCCCTCTTCCTCGGAACGGCAAGGGGAGTCGACAGACGAACAGCCCTATTGTCCTGGTATCTCATCGCGACGTCGATTCGCCTCCCGTACCCGCCCTACCTCTGGAAAGTGGTCCGTCGCAGCGTGGGGATCTGGCTGCTCGTCCGGAGCGCGTACGTCGTAGTCTTCATGGCCGGGGCGGCGTTCCTGGGCCTCCTCACGCCTGCCGAGGTGATCGCCCTGGTGCTGCATCCGCCCTGGGCGACGAGGGCCGTGCTCGTGGCGCTCGCGGCCGTCGCGGTGTGGTGGGACCGACGGCGCTCTCACGAGCTCCTCCTGCATGCCAACCTGGGTGCCTGGCCGGGCTGGTTCTGGACCGCCTCGCTGCTCACCGCCCTGGTGCTGGACGTGGGTGTCCAGACGGTCCTTGGGGCGCTCTGAGATGCGCGCACAACCACTCTTCGCGGCGGATTCGATCGGCAAGTCGTTCGGATCGCGGACGATCCTGAAGGCGGCCTCCATATGGGCCAGACCGGGAAAGATCACGGTCCTGTTCGGGCGCAACGGATGCGGGAAGAGCACCCTTCTCAAGATCGGGGCGGGCCAGCTACGGCCGGATCACGGCGTGGTCCTGTTCGACGGCCGTGCCTACCTGCGCCCTCGACTCCCCGAGCTCGCATCGCGGGGCCTCTTCTATCTCCCTGATCGAAATCTCCTTTCCAGGCGTCTGACGGTGCGCGAACAGATCCACGCCGTGGAGTGGCGATTCGGCGGATCCCGGACCGGCGAGGTCCTGGAGCGGCTCGGCATCAGAGGCCTGCTGGATCAGACTCCCGTCGAGCTCTCGGGAGGAGAGAGGCGGCGCGCCGACATCGCCGCGGCATGGATCCGCGCGCCGCGCTGTCTGCTCGCGGACGAACCGTTTGCCGGCATCGACCCCGCCGATGCCGAGGTGGTCGCGGAGGCATTCAGGGGCATGGCCCGGCAGGGGTGCGCAATCGTGATCACCGGCCACGAGGTCCGTCAGCTTCTGGACACGGCAGACGACATCGTCTGGATGTCGGCCGGGACCACCCACGGCATGGGGACGCCGGAGCAGGCGACCCGGCATGAGCAGTTCCGCCGGGAATACCTGGGCCCGCTTCGCCTCGGCTGACGCCGGCTTCGCGCGCGTGGACATGGCCGCCGGAGTGGGGGACGCGTCCGGCTCTCCTGACGAGTCCGCCCCCGCGCATCCGCCGCCGGGGCAATCGAACCCGGTGCGGAGCCAGGCACTCGCTGCCGCGCGCTGCCGAGCTCCATCCGTGCGCACATCCGCGCGCTCTCAACCAAGTGAGCTGCGGCGGAATCTCCCCCCCCGCCGCCGTGGCATGCATCTGGCCCTGCCCGAAGCCCTTACGAACAAGCAACTTGCACGGGGGATTCGATGCGCGGGACGCGAGGCTGGATGGTGGTGGCGCTGTTCTCGGTTCTTACCGCGGGCGCGTGCGGGGGTGACGAGCACGAGGGGTACGTCCGCGAGGCAAAGGCGGCGCCTGCCCGCGCGGGACAGCAGGCCGCGCCCCCGGCGCCCCCTCCCCCGCCGCGCCCCATGACGGCGGCGGATTCAGCCACGGTGCGGACGCGCCTGGCGGCGGAGAGCGCGGCGGTGGCGGCGGCGTTCCTCAAGGTGCCGCGGCTCAAGGCCCGGGAGATCGGCAACCTGCGCCTGGACAAGAACGCCGAGCAGGTGGCCAGCGCGCAGAGTTTGGGCGTGCCGGTCTCCGGGCAGGGGCACATCGACCGGATGGTGCGGCAGGGGCGCCTGGTGCCGCTGGGCGACAGCACGGAGTACTGGATTCTGCGCGGGATGGACCACTCCGCGCCCTACGTCACGCCGGATACGAAGGCGATGCTGGAGGACCTCGGCCGCCGCTTTCACGCGCGGCTGGACCGTGCGGGGCTGCCGCGCTACCGCATGAAGATCACCTCCGCCATCCGCACGGACGAGGCGCAGCAGGACCTGCGCAAGACCAACTCCTACGCCGCCCGCACCACCAGCGCGCACCAGTTCGGCACCACGGTGGACGTGTCGCACGAGCGCTTTGCCGTCCCCGCGGGTCCGCGCGCGGCCGGCGGCGCGGCGGCGGCGCCCGTGGCGGGCGCGTGGGAGATGGAGGCCGAGATGCTGGAGGAGGTGGGAAAGGAGCACGCCCGCGCGCTGCAGGCCGAGCTGGGCCGCGCCCTTACGGAGCTGCGGACGGCCGGCGCCGTGCACGTGATGATGGAGAACAAGCAGCCCGTCTACCACTTCACCCTCGCGCGGCCGTTCACCGCCCGGGCCGCTTCCCGCTAGCGGCCGCCAGGCGACTGCCCCAGACCCGGGGACGCGCGAACCGCTGCCACCCACGCGGCGACGGCCACCGCGCGGCAGCGTGCCGCCGTAACGCCGCGCTTGTTCCTCGGATCCACTCGCGCGCAGCTCCGCGACCATCGGCCGCGCCGCACCTTTGATCCTCCAGGTGCAATGGATTGTGCCCCTGCGCGGCAGCTAGTAGTGGACGGCGGCTTCCCATCCGTCGTACTCGCCGCCGTGTGCCCTCGCCACCTCCTCGAGACGCGCCGCGAGCTCACGTACCGCGTTCAGTTCCGGAGCCATCGTGCGGGTGCCGATGCAGGCCCAGGACTCATTCAGAGACGCGGAGACGCGCACCTCGGGAAAACCGAGCCCGCGTACCTGCTCCGCGGCGCGAGAGGCCGCCTCCTCCGAGGGAAAGTAAAGGTAGACGCTGACTTCCGTCGGCGCACCGACATCTGCGCCCACGGCTGCGAGCTTTTCGAGGACGCGCGAATTCACGTCCGGCGGCGTCTGGCCACTTCGTGCCTGCGGATCAAAGATCATCGAGGTCTCGTGGTAGCGGGGGATCACACGACAACGATGCACATCATCGTGCTACGCTGGCTCACGCGGCTCCGGCCGGCCGCCAGCGCGCCGGTTCGAAGTCGGCCGTCTCGGGGCGCGTGTAGAACGTGGGGAGCATCGTTCGCAGCCACGGCGTCAGCGGCAGCGCGGCCGCCTCGCCCGCGGTCCAGTAGCGAACCTCCGTCGTCTCGTCGCCGTCCGGAGCCAGATCGCCGCCCAGGACGGCGCACTCGAAGACGATCATCACGTACTGCGACTCGTCGCCGTTGGGGTAGCGGACGATGAACTCCGGCCCGCCGTAGACGCCGAACACGCGCCGCGGCTCCACCCGCAGCCCCGTCTCCTCCCACGCCTCGCGCACCACCGCGTCCGCCGGCGTCTCATCGAACTCCATGCTGCCGCCCGGCGTGGACCACACGCCTCCGTCCCGCTGCCGCACCAGCAGCAGCGCTCCGGCATCATCATGGATCAGCGCGCTGACGGACGGCAGCAGCAGCCGGGCGCTGCCCATCTGCGCGCGCAGGTCCCGGACGTGAGGGGAGATGGGCATCGATTCACCCGGAAGCGGCAGGCGCGGCTGGACAGCCCGGTGCGGCGCGGGATGCCCGTGCCGTCATTCTCACCCGCGCGGCGGGCGGACGCAACGGGGCCCCGGCACCGCCTCTGGTGCCGGGGCCCGTCGTTCATCGAATCGAGCGGATCACCCTTTGATCGTCATCAGCGGGGTCAGCTCCACCACGGGGCGCGCCAGCCCGGCGCCCGTGAGCGTGTCCACCACCGGACCGATCCCCTTGTACGCATGCGGCGCCTCCTGCTTGATCTCGTCCAGCTTTTTCTGGACGATGTCGCGGCGCAGGCGCACGTCCGGCCGGCGCAGGTCCAGCGGGCTCACCACGCGAAAGCGCTCCAGAAAGCGCTGGAACTCGTCCTCGTGGCCCCGCGCCGCGTCGCCGCGGGAGAGGGCGCGGCCGGCGCCGTGGCTGGCGCTGGAAAGCGCCTCGGGGTTCCCCTGCCCCGCCAGAACGAAGCTGCTGGCCCCCATGGACCCGGGCACCAGCACCGGCTCGCCGTAGTACTCGAACGGCGTGCCGGCCATCTCCGCAAACCCGCGGGCGGGACACGAGCCCTTGCGGTGGACGGCCCACTCCTCGCCGCCGCGGTCCTCGCGCCAGATGAAGTTGTGCGGCGCGTCGTACAGCAGGCGGAAGTCCACGTTGTCGCCGCAGACGCGGCGCAGCCCGGCCAGCGCGGTGAGCGCCAGGAACAGCCGGTTGGCGAAGGCAAAGTTCCCCGCGTTGTGCAGCGCGTCCCAGAACAGCCCCGCCTCTTCCGCGTAACGCGGGCCCTGCGGCAGCACGAAGATGCCGTTCTCCGGGTGCCGCAGCGTGGGTGGGTAGATCTTCCGCACCACGTCGCGAAAGTAGCCGCCGCTCAGGTGGCCGATGGAGACGGAGCCGGTGTGTACCATCACCGTCACCATCCCCGGCCGGAAGCCCCACGCGTGCGCCGTGGTGCCGTCCAGAATCTTCTCGACGCGCTGGATCTCCACGAAGTGGTTGCCGCCGCCAATGCTCCCGATCTGGCTGTCGCGGCTCAGCTGTCCCGCCGGGCCCATCCAGTCGTCCAGCCCGAAGATGCGGCCGGCCTCCAGCGTGCCCCGGCGGTCCACCCGCGCCAGCTCGCCCTCCATGTCCAGCTCGTGGAAGAGCGACCACACGCCTTCCGTCAGCGAGCGCGGCGTGGAATCCAGCAGCCCGGTGAGGCCGCGGGTGAGCATGGCCGCGCGCTGCTCGCGGGTCATGGGGATGTTGCGGCCGCCCTCGAAGAACAGGTGGCGAAAGGCGGTGTCCAGCTCCTCCGTGTGGCCGGCCAGGTCTTCCGCCTGCAGCGACGTAAGGTGCAGCCGCATGCCGCAGTTGATGTCGTTGCCGATGGATTGCGGCACCAGAAAGCCGCGCGTGGCCATCACGGTGCCCACCGGAATGCCGCGCGCCTTGTGAAAGTCCGGCGTCACGGCCACCTGCGTCACCGCCGGCTCCGTCTCGAAGCTTTCCGGCTGAGTTTGGGCGAAGCGCTCCACGGTCCGGCTCAGGTCCAGCATCTGGACCAGCTCCGTGACGGCCGCGGCCTCCACCGGGACGTTTTCGTTGGCGAAGAGTACGGCGTCGATGCCGTACGGATTGTCGATTCGCACCCGGTTTTCGTCCAGGCGCGACAGGCGTGGGTCCAGTGTCATTGGGTTTTCTCGGCGCAAGACAAAACCGACCATCCCGGCGGCAGCCCCTTGTTGGGCACCGGCGGGAGGATCGGTTACGGTCAGCGCCGCGGACATCAATTGTGGCACGATCCCGCGATTTCCGCAACCGCGGTCGGGTGGCTACTGCGAAAAGGACGCGCCTGCCTTCAAGATCCTTCGGTTACGCGCGGCTTCCTGACGGACACGCGCGAGCGGCCCTTCGCGAAGAGGGCGCCCGCCCGCGCTTCCGGCCTCACATCAGAGAGAGCAGTTGGTGCAAGGGCCGGTGCAGGTCCCGGCGTAGGCACACGTATGGTGGCAGAAGTCGAGCACACAGGTGTTGCACCACCACGTGATGCACGAGTTGCCCCTGAACGTGCTCGACGCCAAGATCGACCGCTGGAACGCCGCCCGGCAGCGCGGCTGACGCCGCTGGAGCGGATTGGCCTCACACGGAGTCAACGGAGTGAACGGGGTTTTCTCGCGGCGACCCCTCCGCTCAGGCACGATGACACAAAGCGCCGCCAGTGATGGCGGCGCTCCTTTTTGTGTGCCCGGCATGGGCTGAGACTTGGAGGTGAAAGTCCTCTGGGGAGTTGGTCGTAGCGACCCTAGCGAAGCGCAAGGCGAGGAAACGAACCACCCGCGAGGGTGGCGCTGAAAGAAGCGTGGAGCGAAACCGTGC
>DASUVG010000212.1:0-23597 GCA_036379135.1 Longimicrobium sp. | reverse complement strand
GAGATGTTCGACGCCACCATGCAGGCCACGGCGCTGCAGCGGCTGCACCTGGAGACGGACCTGCGCGGCGCGGTGGAGCGCGAGGAGTTCGAGCTGGCGTACCAGCCGGTGGTGTCGCTGGCGGACGGCCGCATCGCGGGGTTCGAGGCGCTGGCCCGCTGGCGGCACCCGGAGCGGGGGCTGCTGCAGCCGGCCGAGTTCATCTCCGCGGCCGAGGACACGGGGCTCATCGTCCCCCTGGGCCGCTGGGTGCTGCGCGAGGCCTGCCGCCAGATGCGCGACTGGAACCGCCGCTACGGCGCGGCGCTCTCGGTGAACGTGAACCTGTCGCCGCGCCAGTTCGCGGACCGGGGGCTGGCGGCCGACGTGGCCCAGGCGCTGCGCGAGACGGGGCTGCCGGCGGCGTTCCTCAAGCTGGAGATCACCGAGAACCTGCTGATGGGGGACGCGGGGGGCGCGGCGGCCACGCTGGAGGAGCTCAAGACGCTGGGCGTGGACCTGTGCATCGACGACTTCGGCACGGGATACTCGTCGCTCAGCTACCTGCACCGCTTTCCCATCGACACGCTCAAGGTGGACCGCTCGTTCATCACGCGCCTGGGCGACGGGCAGACGGAGCAGATCGTCCGCACGATCCTGGTGCTGGCGCGCACCCTGGGGATGCGCGCCGTGGCCGAGGGCGTGGAGACCGCCGACCAGGCCGACTCGCTGCGCGCCATGGGCTGCGAGTACGCGCAGGGCTACCGCTTCTCGCACCCCGTCGCGGGCGACGCCGCCGGCGCGATGATCTGGCGGCAGCGGCTGAGCGCGTGAGGGGAGTGCGTGAGTGCGTGAGTGCGTGAGTGAGGGTTACGAAAGTACGAGGTACGAAAGTACGGGAGTGGATGGTGTAAGGGCGGGTGAGGAGCGTGGGGGTGGGCATCCGCGCCCGGCGGTTGAAACCGCTGCTGGAACGTCACGAAGTCCGCCTGCGCGGACTGCGCCGCCGCAGGTGAAGCTCCGTCCGGCCACGAAGAGCCGTACGGGGCTTATCGCGTTTCAGTCAAATGATTTACGTACATCCCGGGGCGTGAAGGTTGCGTCCGTAGAGCGGCTCCTGACGGTCCGGCAGGCAACAGGTCCGGGCCCCGACACTCGAGCCGGGAGGATGATGATGGGCAGCACCTGGACGAGAGCGCGCGCGGCGCTGTTCGGCGCGGCGGTCGTGGGAGCGATGGCGGTGGGCGGGTCGGCGGTGGCCGCGGAGCCGCGGCCGGCGCAGGAGTGCTACAACCCGGCGGCGGCGTGCGTCACGCCGGCGGAATGCATCAAGTTCTGCTTCCCCCGTGGCGGCCACTGCAACGCCCCGCTGGGCCAGCCCGGCTGCTGCGCCTGCAACCGGTAGGGGCACCGCTCTCCCATCGGGACCGAGGCGTCGACCGCTGCCGTGCGAGATCGGGCTTTCCCCGGGATGTCGTCGACAAGGAGGCGCGTCCCGGTGAACGTCCCGTGGCTGGACAGGAGCCCCGTTCGGCCCGCGCAGGCGGGTCCGGGCGGGGCTTCGTTCTGGCGCGAGGATGGCGTCACAGGGGAGGTGACGGGCTGCGTTCCCGCGACTCCGTGAGGCTGGCCCTTCGGGGGAATGTTCGTCCCGTCGCGGTCCGAAATCCCTCTTTACGCAATCGGTCCGTAAATGTACTGTAAGGGCGTATCCGGGGTGTGCCGGATGCGCGGCCGTACGGCGGGAGCGCCGGCCGGAGACGTTCTCGTCGTGTGGCACCACCCTTACCCGGGAGGACGACATGGGGACGATGCACCGACTTCGCACAGTGGTGTTCGGCGCCGCGGTGGCCACGGCCATGGCCTTCGGCGCCACCTCGGCCCTGGCGACACCCGTCAGCGCGGCGGAGCGCGCCAGCATGGAGTACTATTGCGGCAACTTCTCCTCGGCCCACTACTGCGCGGCGTGCTGCAGGGCGTACCCCAACTACTACTGGGGCGGTGGACCCTGCTACTGCTTCTGACCGCATCCGCAGGGCATTCGTAGCTGCATCCGCCGCCGCGCGCACCCGCGCGGCGGCGGACTTCGTTCGACGCGCAAGAGTGGACCATACCCCCGCCGCACCATAGTTTCCTCTCGCACTTTCGTACTCTCGCACTTTCGTACTTCCGCACTAACGCACTACCGCACTCACGCACTTGTCTTCCCTCTACGCCCAGAAGATCGCCGCGGAGCTGGGGCTTCGCGCGCCGCAGGTTTCCGCCGCGCTGGAGCTGATGCTGGCGGGCAACACCATCCCGTTCGTCGCGCGCTACCGGAAAGAGGCCACGGGCGAGCTGGACGAGGTGCAGCTGCGCGACGTCCGCGACCGCCACGAGTACCTGGCGGAGCTGGACGAGCGCCGCGCCGCCATCCTCAAGTCCATCGACGAGCAGGGCAAGCTCACCCCCGAGCTGCGGGCCCAGATCGACCGCGCGGAGACCAAGAGCGCGCTGGAGGACCTGTATCTGCCCTACAAGCCCAAACGCCGCACCCGCGCCACCATCGCCCTGGAGCGCGGGCTGGGGCCGCTGGCGGAGCTGCTGTGGGCGGGGGAGACGACGGATGCGCAGCTGGTCGCGCGGGCGGCGGCCTTCGTCGATGCGGAGAAGGGCGTAGCGAGCGCGGAGGATGCGCTGGCCGGCGCGCGCGACGTGGCGGCGGAGCGGGTGAGCGAGGACGCGTCCGCACGCGCGTACGTGCGCGACCAGGTGCGGCTGCGCGGCGTGCTGGAGAGCAGGGCGGCGCGGGGGAAGGAGAAGGAGGTCAGCAAGTTCCAGGACTACTACGACTTCTCCGGCCCGCTCAAGGACATGCCCAGCCACCGCATCCTGGCCGTGCGCCGCGGCGAGGCGGAGGGGTTCCTGACGGCGCGCATCATCGCTCCGGACGAGGATCTGGTGGCCGCGCTGCGCCGCCGCTTTCTGGACGGCCACCGCGCGCCGGAGCAGATGGGGACGGCCGTGGAGGATGCGTATCGCCGCCTGATCTCGCCGTCCGTGGAGGTGGAGGTGCGGATGGAGCTCAAGACGCGCGCGGACGAGGAGGCGATCACCATCTTCGGCCGGAACCTGGAGGCGCTGCTCCTTCAGCCGCCCGCCGGCGGACGGACGGTGCTGGGCGTGGATCCCGGCTACCGCACGGGGTGCAAGCTGGCCGTCGTCAGCCGCACCGGCGCACTGCTGACCACCGGCATCGTCTACCTGCACCAGGAGGACCGCGCCCGGCACGAGCTCGCGCGCATCATCCGGGAGCAGGGGGTGGAGCTGGTGGCCGTGGGCAACGGGACGGCGAGCCGGGAGTCGGACAAGCTGGCGAAGGAGGTCGTCCGCGACCTTCCCGCCGACCGTCGCCCCGCGGTGGTGATGGTGAACGAGGCGGGCGCATCCGTCTACTCCGCGTCCGACATCGCCCGGGAGGAGTTTCCGGAGCTGGACCTGACCATGCGGTCGGCGGTGTCCATCGCCCGGCGGCTGCAGGACCCGCTGGCGGAGCTGGTGAAGATCGACCCCAAGTCCATCGGCGTGGGCCAGTACCAGCACGATGTCAGCCAGACGCGCCTCAAGCGGCGCCTGGACGAGACGGTGGAGAGCTGCGTGAACCGCGTGGGCGTGGAGCTGAACACGGCCTCGCCGGCGCTGCTGAGCTACGTGGCGGGGATCGGGCCCACGGTGGCTCAGCGCATCGTGCAGCAGCGCGACGGCGAGGGGCCGTTCCGCTCGCGCGCGGAGCTGCTGAAGAAGGTGCCCGGGCTGGGGCCGAAGACGTACGAGCAGGCCGCCGGCTTCCTGCGCGTCCGCGGCGGCGCGCACCCGCTGGACGCGTCCGCCGTCCATCCCGAGCGCTACAGGCTGGTGGAGCGGATGGCGAAGGACCTTTCGGTGGACATGACGACGCTGGTGGGGAACGAGGCGGCCGTGTCGCGCATCGACCTGACGAAGTACGTGGGCGACGGCGTGGGCCTGCCCACGCTGCAGGACATCGTCGCGGAGCTGCAGAAGCCCGGCCGCGACCCCCGCGAGCAGTTCGAGGCGCCCGCCTTTCGCGACGACGTGCAGTCGCTGGAGGACCTCAAGGAGGGGATGTCGCTGCAGGGGACGGTGACCAACGTGGTGGCGTTCGGCGCGTTCGTGGACGTGGGCGTGCACCAGGACGGCCTGGTGCACGTCTCCGAGCTTTCCGACCGCTTCGTCCGCGATCCCAACGAGGCGGTAAAGGTGGGCGACCGCGTGACGGTGCGGGTGATGTCCGTCGACGTCCCCCGCAAGCGCATCGCCCTGTCGATGAAGACGCAGCCCGGCGCCGCGCGTCCGTTCGGTGGCGGCGGAAAGCCCGCTTCGGCGCAGCCGGGTGGGGCGGGGAAGCCCGCGCCGCAGAAGGATGACCTCCGCGATCGCAAGCCCGCCGCGCCCGCGCCGAAGGCACCCGAGCCGCCGAAGCCCGGCATCGCGCCGAACGGGATGCGGATCACCAGGCGCTGACGCGGATGAAGCGGACGCCCGGCCGCACCAGCATCACCCGCGAGCAGTTCCGCGAGCTCGCCCGTCCGCTGGTGGGCCTGCCCGTCTCGCACACGTGGCGCGGGGAGGGCACGGCCATCTTTCTCGAGCTGGGGGCGCTCACCTCCAGAAAGCGGATCATTCGCGGAAGCGGCCCCGTCACCGCCTCCTGGGGCGAGATGACGCTGATGCTGGAGTGGAGCTGGCGGGTGGAGAGCCCGGGCGCCATCCAGTTCGGCAGCTGGAGCGACGCCCCGCTGATCGAACGCGGGGTGGCATCGCTGCTGGGGCACACGATCGTCGACGTGGACGTTGAGGGGCGCATCCCGGAGCTGGTGCTGACGCTGGACGGCAAGCGCTGGCTGCACACCTTCATGACGTGCGAGGGCCAGCCCCCCTGGGCCATCCGCCTGCGCGACCACAGCTGGCTCGCCGTGGACCGCGGCCGCCTGATCCACCAGGCGCCGGCCGATCCGTCCGAAAAGCCCCGGGCCCCGCTGGACGGGTGAGGATTGGACGGGGATCCGGAGGCCCCGCCTCGGGCGATGAATCCGCGGCTGGAACAACGGGAGGATCCGCAGACCCCGCGGGATGGTTGCCGCTCGATTCACGCGCGACGGCCGCCCCGTCGGTCTGGACGGCGTCTGCCGGCGTCTGGCGCGGGGACTCGCGCCGCGGCTGGATGCGCGTACATTTCCGCGGTTCCCATCGACCGCTGCTCTCCTGAAGGATTCGTCATTCGTGCTCATCCGTGATCCTCTGGACCGCCTTCGCATCGTCGGGATGATGGAAGGCGCCTCGTTTCTCGTGCTGCTCGGCATCGCCATGCCGCTGAAGTACCTTGCCGGCTATCCGCAGGCCGTGCGGATCGTGGGGATGATCCACGGCCTGCTCTTCCTGCTGTTCGTCGCCGCCGTGGTGCAGGTGAGCGTGGCGAAGCGCTGGCCGCCGCGGCGGGTGCTGGCGGCGCTGATCGCGTCCGTGCTCCCCTTCGGGCCGTTCGTCCTGGACGCGCACCTCCGGCGTGTGTCCGTAGCCGAGGCCTGACGGCGGAATGCCCCGTACGCCCGGCCGCACCACCCTTACCCGCGAGCAGTTCCGCGCGCTCACGCGTCCGCTCGCCGGCATGCCCGTCTCGCACGCGTGGCGGGGGTTTGGCTCCGCCATCTTCCTGGAGCTGGGCACGCTCACCACCACCACGCGCACGTATCCCAGGCGCGGCGAGGTCGTCCATACGGACGGCGAGGTTACGCTGATGCTGGAATGGAGCTGGCGCGTGGAGAGCCCTGGCGCCATCCAGTTCGGCAGCTGGAGCAGCAACCCGCGAATCACGCGCGGCGTGGCGTCGCTGCAGGGGCACACCCTGGTGGCCGTAGAGCTGGAGGGCCGCCTTCCCGAGCTGGTGCTGACGCTGGACGGCAAACGCTGGCTGCACACCTTCATGACGGCCGAGGGCCAGCCGCAGTGGGCCATCCGCCTGCAGGACGGCGCCTGGCTCGGCGTCAACCGCGGCCACCTGTACCGGCAGGGGCCGAAGCCGGAGTGGGAGGAAGAAGAGGCGCCTCGCGTTCCGGACGTGGGCTAGTTGTATGTCGGCAAACGATTTGCGTACGGTGCGCCACGCGGGGACCGATCGCGGAAACCTGAGGGGGAGGGCTACACCATGCGCAAGCTGAAGCTGGAAGACCTGGCGGTGGAGACGTTCGACACCGCGAACGCGGAAGGCGGCGAACGGGGCACCGTGCGCGGCCTGCAGACCGAGGTGCCGACGTGCGTTACGTGCGTACCCCCGATTTGCTACGGGTCCCGCCGCCAGACCGGCTGCTGCACGAACGACCCGTTCCAGGGCTGCACCGACGGCTTCAACTGCTGACGCCACGCGGCGGAGGCTGAAAAAGGGCGGCGATCTCCTCGCGGTTCGCCACCCTCGATCGTTGGGCGGGGAGGCGGGTTGGCGCGCGCGGCGGATACGGATAGGTTTCCGCGCGTTCGAAACGCATCACGTTCCCTCGTGCCGGACCGACGTCGTGCTCGACGATCCGCTGGCCCGCCTTCGCCTGGTGGGGATGATGGAAGGCGCCTCGTTCCTCGTGCTGCTCGGCATCGCCATGCCGCTGAAGTACCCCGCGGCCGGGGCCTGGCACGGATGAGGCCGCTCCGGGCGCTCGTTCTCGCCGCGCTGCTCGCCGCCTGCGCCGGTGCCGGCCAGGGCGTTCGCGGCGGGCGCGAGGTGAGGGTGCTGGTCTACAACATCCACGCGGGCAAGGACACGGCGCGCCAGGACAACCTGGCGCGCGTGGCGGAGCTGGTCCGCCGCACCGAAGCCGACCTGGTCCTGCTCCAGGAGGTGGACCGCAACACGGAGCGATCCGGTCCCGTGGACCAGCCGGCGGTCCTGGCCCGTCTCACGGGGTACTCGGTGGCCTTCGGGCGGACGATCGGGTTCCAGGGCGGAGACTACGGGATCGCCCTCCTGTCGCGCTGGCCGATCCGGCGCGACACGCTGATTCCGCTTACGGTCACCGCCCCGCCCGGCCGGACCACGGAGGGCCGCGAGCAGCGGGGCGTGCTGGTGGCGCTGGTGGATGCGCCGGGCGGGGCGCTGGCCGTGCTGAACACCCACCTGGACGCAGGGCGCGAGGATCTCTGGCGCGCGCAGGAGATCGCCGGCGTGCTGCAGGCCGCGGCGACGGTGGATGCGCACGTGCCGCTGATCGTCGGCGGGGACCTGAACGCGCTCCCGGAGAGCGCGATCCACCAGACGATGGGCGCGGCCGGGTTCCGGGACGCGTGGCCGGAATGCGGTACGGGGGACGGCATGACCTTCCCCGTCAATGCACCGGCGCGAAGAATCGATTACCTGTACCTGGCCGGCGCCGTGCGGTGCGTGGATGCCCGCGTGCTCCCGGAGTACGCCTCGGACCACCGCCCGCTGCTGGTCCGCATCCGGCTGCGCTGACCCGCGCCCCGAGCCCCCCTCAACGAGCCGCCGCATGCCCGGTCTGCCGGTCTACATCGCCACACGATACGTGCAGCCGCTGCGCGAAGGGGGTACCCTTCCCGCCGTGGTGGAGACGCACGGCGGCGGCTTGTACGTGGCCAAGTTCCGCGGGGCGGGGCAGGGGGCCAAGGCGCTGATCGCCGAGCTGCTGGTGGGGATGATCGGCGAGGCGGCGGGGCTGCCGGTGCCCGGCCTGGCGCTCATCGAGCTGCTTCCCGACTTCGGGCAGACGGAGCCCGATCCGGAGATCCAGGACCTGCTGCGCGCCAGCGTGGGGATCAACGTGGGGCTGCGGTACCTGGACGGCGCCTTCAACTTCCAGGCGGCGTCCGCGGGCGACCTGGTCACCCCGGAGCTGGCGGCGCGCGTGGTCTGGCTGGACGCGTTCACCACCAACCCGGACCGCACGGCGCGGAACCCCAACCTGATGGTGTGGGAGCGGAGGCCGTGGCTCATCGACCACGGCGCGGCGCTGTACGCGCAGCACAACTGGCCCACGGTGGACGAGGCGCGCACCCGCACGCCGTTTCCGCTCATCAAGGACCACGTGCTGCTGCGGATGAGCGGCGACCTGGAGGAGGCGGATGCGGAGCTTGCCGCGCGCCTGACGGAATCCGTGCTGTGGGACGTCGTCTCGTCGCTCCCCGACGCCCTGCTCGCCGATCCCGCCGTCGCCGCGGACTTCGCGACGCCGGAGGCTGCCCGCGAGCGCTACCTCGGCTACCTGCTGACCCGCATCCAGTCCCCGCGCGCTTTTGTCGCCGAGGCGACGGCGGCGAAGGCGAAGGCCGCCAGCGAGCCGCCCCGCCGCCTGCACAGCCGCCGATGAGCGACGCGCCGACGGCCCCGCGCTGGATCGCGTACAGCTTCGCCGTGCTGTGCGTGGTGCCGCATCCGCACCTGGGCACCGCCGTCCCGGTCGGCGTGATCCTGCACGCGCGCACCGCGCAGTTCATCGGCATCCGCGTGCTCACCGACCCGGCGGAGCTGTCGGCGCGCGCCCCCGGCGTGGACGTGGAGCTGCTCGCCCGCTACCTCCACGGCCTTTGCGCTGTGGCCGAGGGCGCGCCGGACGCCGGCCCCGTGGCCCTGCTCCCCACCAGCGAGCGCTTCCACTGGCTCACCGCCCCCCGCTCCGACGTCCTGCAGACCGGCCGCGTCCACAGCGGCCTGACGGAGGATCCGGCGGCGGAGCTGGAGCGGCTGTTCGCGGCACACATCGGCGGCACGACGCACTGACCCAACCCCGCAACGGCCCGTGATCAGCGGGTACCGCCGTCCTGATCCCCCTCCCGCTGCAGGGCGCTACACTCCCGCACCGTCACGCGCCGCCCCCGCGTTGAGGCAGTGCAGATACCATCTGCCCGTATCGCGGCGCGTGGTGCATCGCCCAGCGCGGGACTAGGACGCTGGCCTCCTTCTCGCCGCGTTCCATGACGAGCCCGGCGACGGACACCTCTCCGTGCCCCCGCTCCGCGTCGGTTGTGGGATTGCCCCGGTTTGATGGACACCCAGATAAGCCCGTAAGTTACGGGCGAGGAGGTGGTCCATGGCCGAGAAGCGAAGGCAGTTCACGCGGGAGTTCAAGCTGGAAGCCGTCCGCATGGTGTCGAGCGGCGAGAGGAAGGTTGCGGAGCTTGCGCGTGACCTGGGCGTGCGTCCGGACATCCTGTAGGGGTGGATCAGGCAGGCGGAAGGGCGGGCAGGGTTGAAGCAGGATGACGTGTTCCCCGGCAACGGGAAGCTGACGAGCAGGGTCGAGGAGATCCGGGCTCTTCGGCGCGAGCTGGAAGAGGTGAAGCAGGAGCGGGACTTCTTAAAAAAAGCTGCCACGTACTTCGCGAAGGGGTCGCGGTGAGGTACGGCTGCATCGAGCAGCACCGGAGGGAGTTTCCGGTTGTGCTCATGTGCCGCGTGCTGGAGGTGACGCGTTCAGGCTACGATGCCTGGCGAAAGCGCGAGCCGAGCGCGCAGGCACGCGAGGACCAGCGACTACGGATTGAAGTGCGCGTGATCCACAGCGGGGCCCGCGGCTGCTACGGCAGTCCACGGGTGCACGCCGAGCTGCAGGCGCGCGGCCAGCGAGTGAGCCGCAAGCGGGTCGCGCGTTTGATGCGGCAGCAGGGATTGCGGGGGAAGAAGCGGCGGCGGTTCGTAACGACGACGAATTCGGAGCACACCTACCCGGTTGCGCCGAACCTGCTGGACAGGAAGTTCGGGATCGAGGAGATCGGCGGTCCCGACAAGGTGTGGGTGTCGGACATCACATACGTCCCGACGCGCGAGGGATGGCTGTACCTGGCCATCGTCCTGGACCTCGCGTCGCGGCTCCTGGTGGGCTGGTCGATGGGCGAGACGCTGGAGAGCAAGCTTGCGATCAACGCCCTGGATGCGGCGCTGAAGCGGCGTACCGTGAGCTGCTGGAGGCGAAGCAGGCGGTCGTCAGCATGAGCCGCAAGGGCAACTGCTGGGACAACGCGGTAGCGGAGAGCTTCTTCGGCACCTTGGAGATTGAGCTGATCGAGGCCGCGGACTGGCACACGCGGGACGAGGCGAGGAGTGCTATCTTGGAGTTCGTGGAGGTGTGGTACAACCGCTACCGCAGGCACTCCAGCCTGGAGTACCTGACGCCGGCGGAGTTTGACGAGCGGCTTGGGGAAGCGTCGCGTGCGTCGCTTCCCCAAGCCGCTTGATTCCCACTAACCCGGTGTCCATCAAAGTGGGGCAGGTCCAGTTGAACGCGCCTCTGACGTGCTCTTGGAGGGTGCGGGAAAGATCGTGGCTCACGGCGCCTGTGATGTCGTGATGTTCGGTGCGGCGAAGGTCTGCTCGAGGACGACGTGCCGCCGGCGGGTTTCGGCCGGACCCTGGCCGGCAAGCGGAAGGAGGCGCTTGGGCGGGACTACTGCAGCAGGCGAACCTCCTGGAGCGACCATGCGGTCCCCGTCCACCGGAGCACGGCGCGCAGCGGAAGCGACCGGTACTCCGGGGTGCCGGCGGGGTTCTGGTAGGAGAGGGTGAGCGTGAAGATCACCTCTGCGCGATTCCCGTCCAGCGTGGGTCCGCTTACGACTTCGTGAGAAGCCCGCAGCCCCGCGTCCGGGCCCAGCGGCGCGAAGAAGCGGTTCCAGCGGTCTACCTCCGCGGGCGTAATGCCCGGGTAGGCGCGCGTGATGCGGCTGGTCTGTCCTGAGGCCACGGCGGACGCATATCGGCCGATCGTCGCCTCCACTCCCTGCGGGGTGGGAACCGGGGAGGGCGGAGAGGGAGCGGGTCGCGTCCCGGCGGTGGCTGGTGTGCCCGGGGCAGACCCCTTCTGCTGTTCTCGCCGCCCACCTCCGGCCACGGTTGCCGATTTCTCCGTCTGCGCCGGGGTCGATGACGGAGCGCCGGCGGAAGGCGAGGAGTCGTTCACGGGCGCCGCGGGGCCACCCTTGTCCTCCAAGACCGTCGATGGAGGCGTGACGACCGGCGGGTTTCCCGCCTGCGTCCCAGCGGTATCGACGCCGCCCGGGGCGTTTGCGACCGCGTCGGCTTGAATGCGCGGACCCCGCGCAGCGACCACGGCGGCGACCAGCAGGGCAGCCGCGATCAGCGCGAGACCGGCGGCGCGGGCGGTCGTCAGTCTGCGCGGCGGCCACGCGGCGGCCGTGTCTGGCGCCCACGCCCGGGTCAACTCTACCGACCCATCCGGCCGGGCCTTCTCCGCCAGGCCGACGACGCGGCCTGTCGCCACCTCGCGCGCAAAGTGCACGGGAGCGCCGCCTTCGGCGCGGGTGAGCGTGCCCAACAGCTGGTGGCCGCCGGGCACCAGCAGGTCGGCCTCTGCGTCGGCGGGCGTGGCTGCCAGGTCTGTCCGGCACTCGTCGCAGTAGCGTGGCCAGCCGACCTGGACCTTGCCGCAGGCGGTGCAGGTGGTGCGTCCCACCCGCACGCCGGAGTCCAGCCGGCGCACCACCTGCAGGCGGTGCTCCCGGCTGCCCTCCTCCGCCTGCATGAGCAGGATGGCGAGCGAGCCGCCCCCGGCCGGGCGGCCCAGGAACGCCGCCCACCCCGCTTCGCTCCCGAGCTCCAAGATCTCCGGGAACTCGTGCCCGACTTGTCTCTGGACGGCTTGGTAGAGCGCGGATCTCACGCTGCGAATCCTGCGGAATGGAGCGAGGGGCTGGCACCGCGGCCGGCGTGACGTGCGTGTAAGGGGGCCGGAGCGAGCAGTATAGGCGTTGCGCATGGATCACGGTAGTCTTTTGAGCACGAATCTGTAGCAAACGGGTGTAGCAGCGTCCCCTTTTTTTGCTTGACGCTGCCGCACCGTGCGGTTATCCTGCAATGCCGGCTAACGCGCCGGTCTCACCGTGATTGGCTGCTTCAGGCCGTCCGCGGCCTTCTTTCATTTCCCCCTCTGGCCGGATGGGCGTTCGATGTTCAGAACCCGTCATCCCCGCGATGTCGTCTTCCCGCCAGCACTGCTGCGCCTTTTCCTGATCCTGGCCGCGGCGGCGGCCTCGCCGGGTGCGGAGCCCGCGCAGGCGCAGACGGGCCGCGCACAGATCACCATTCTGGAGTACGACGGCACCGCGTGCCGGCAGGAGGCCGCCCGCACCGGCAGGAATCGCGGCGAGGGGTGGTACTGCCTGCGCGGGGTGGCCCAGCACCCGGCGGGGGTCGCCGAGGTGACGGTGGGGAGCGGTGCCGCGACGCTGCGGCCGGACTCGTCCGGGGGCGTGCGGTTCACCGGCGTAACGGAGATGAGCGAGGGGGGCGGCGACGTCACAGTGGTGGTGCGCGCGGCGAACGGGGAGCTGTCCGAAGGGCTGTACCGGCTCACGCCCACCCCGCCCAACCCCGCCTACCCCAACCTGCAGCCGTTCGCCATCACCAACCTGCGCCCCCGCCTGCTCGGGTCCGGCGGCGAGGCGCAGCCGGGTGCGTCCCTGGCGACGGGCGTCTCCCCCGGCGCCGAAGTGTCACCGGCGCTCCTCTTGGGCGCCACGGAGGACGTCGCCCACCAGCACATCCGCATTCTGGAGCCCCGGGAGTGGTCGGAGGTGGGAACCCGCGGGATTACGGTGCCCGGCCGCCGGTCGGTACGCGTGACCGGCTACGCGACGCATCCCGGCGGCGTCTCGGGGGTGGAGATCGACGGGCGCGCCGCGGCCATCCGTCCGGAGGGCGGCGGCTCGTACCGCTTCGTCGGATTCGTCCCGGTCGACTCCGCCGCGCGCGAGGTGGTGGTGCTGGTCCGCGGCCACTCCGGCAACCCGGTTATCGGCCGCTACCAGCTGAACGCCATCCCCGCGTCGCAGAGCTTCACCAGCCGCGACGAGGCGTGGAGCCCGTCTGCGGGCTTTCGCGGCCGGCGGTGGGCCCTGGTGGTGGGGATCAGCGCGTACGCCGACAGCACCCTGCGGCCGCTGCAGTATGCCGACGACGACGCGCGGGCAATCTACGACTTTCTCCGCTCGCCCCGGGCCGGCGGCGGCGGGTACGCGGAGGAGAACGTAAAGCTGCTGCTGAACGGCGAGGCCACGTACGCCGGGGTGCGCAACGCGCTCTTCTCCTTCCTCCGACAGGCGACGGACGAAGACCACGTCTTCATCTACTTCGCCGGTCACGGCGCCCCGGACCCCACCCGTCCCAGCGACCTGTACCTGCTGACCCACGACACGCGCGTCGGGCAGATCCCCGCCACCGCGTTCCCCATGCGGGACGTGGACCGGGCGGTGGCGGAGCTGTACGCCCGCCACGTGGTGGTCGTCACCGACGCGTGCCACAGCGGCGGGATTACGGAAGGGGCCGGCGCGCGCGGAGGCGAGAACGCCATCAACGACATCTTTCTCGCGCAGCTCAGCTCCACCACCGGCGGACTGGCGGTGTTCACGGCCAGCGGCGCGGACCAGGTGTCGCTGGAGGACGCGCAGTGGGGCGGAGGGCACGGCGTGTTCACCCACTACCTGCTCCAGGCCCTGAACGGTGCGGCGGATGAAGACGGGGACCAGATTGTCACCCTTGTGGAGATGATGTACTGGACCATCAGCCAAGTGCGGCGCGAGACCCAGAACTCGCAGATCCCCACCATCGGCTCCCGGACGTACGACCGCTACCTCCCCATGAGCCTGGTGCTGAACGCGGAGGAGATCGCCTCCCTTCCGCCGGCGTCGACGAAGGAAGCGGCGGAACCCGCTCCGCGCGCCACGCCCGCGCTTCGTGCGTCCCTGACGGACTCCCTGGCCCGCGCTCGCGAGGCGGTCGCCCTCTTCCCCGGAAGCGCGCAGTACCGGAGCAGGCTGGGAAGCGTGCTGCTGCGGGCGGAGATGCCGGACGAGGGGTTGCAGGCGCTGCAGGAGGCGGTCCGCCTGGAGCCCGACCGTGCCACGTTCCACGCCGACCTGGCGCTGGCGCTGCGGGAGAGCGGCGCCGTGGACGCGGCGCTCGGGCACCTGGAGGAGGCCCTGCGGCTGGAGGGGCAGAACGGCCGGTACCAGCACGAGTACGGTGTCGTTCTGCTGGCGCTGGACCGGGTGGAGGAGGGTCTCGGGGCGTTGCGCAGGGCGGTGCGCCTAGACGACGCGAACGCGGCCTACCACGCCTCCCTGGGAGACGCCCTCCGCCGGTCGGGACGCACCCGCGACGCGGTCGCGTCGCTGCGCACGGCGGTGGAGCGGGATGGCGCCACCCCGGCATACCGGCGCGACCTGGCCGTGGCACTGGCCGCTGACGGCCAGGTGAACGAAGCGGTGGTGGAGATGCGCGACGCGCTCTCGCTGGATTCCGCCAACGCGGTGTACCACGTCGACATGGCCGGCCTCCTGCGGGCCCTGGGCGACGCGGGAGGCGCGCGCGCGGCGCTCTCCCGCGCGATCCGGCTGGATTCGGCGAACGCCGAATACCGGGGCGTGCTGAGCGAGCTGCTGGAAGAGGCCGGGATGCAGTACGAGGCCCTGCTGGAGCTCAGGGCGGCGGTGCGGCTGGATTCCGCCAGCGCGCTGTACCACTATCGCCACGGCATGCTTCTCTCCCGCTCCGACCAGGGAGAGAACGCGCTCGCCGAGCTGCGCGCCGCGGTCCGCCTTGCCCCCGGCGAAGCGGAGTACCGCCACGGGCTGGGCCAAGTCCTGCGCGAGGCCGGGCTCCCCGCGGAGGCGCTGGACGAGCTGATCCAGGCCACGCGCCTGGAGCCCGGCGCCGCACGGTACCACTACGACCTGGCGATGCTCTATGCGGAAGCGGGACGACACGGCGACTCGCTGGCGGCGCTGCAAGAGGCTGCCCGTCTGGAGCCTGACAACCGCGGGTTCGCCACGGCGCTGCGCGAGGCACGCCGTCGCGCGCCGCGCTGACCGCATCGCATCCGCACAGGGGGGGCACCATGAAGACCAGGCAGGCGCCGTGGCTGCTCGTGCTCGTGCTCGTGCTCGCGACCGCGCTGACGGGGCCGGCGGCCGCCCAGACGCTTCCGGATCCCCGCGAGAGCTACGTGGTGGTGCTGGAGCCGCGGGAATGGATGGGCGAGGGCGCCCGCGGGATCGTGCGTGGGCGGGCTGTGCGCGTGGAGGGGCTCGCGCACCACGCCTCCGGGATCCGGCAGGTATCCATCAACGGCACGCCCGCGATCCTGCGCCAGCAGCGCGGCGGCGGCGCGACGCGGTTCAGCGGCCGTCTTTCCGCGGCGGAGCTGGAGCGCGACGTGGAGATCGTGGCGTACCCGGTGGACGGGGAGCCCATCGCGCGCATTCAGCGGCCGGACGGCAGCTTTCTCGCTGGCGCGTTCACGGCTGTGAGGCCGTCTTCGCCGGCGCTGGTGCCGGCCGAGATCGGTTCGCGGCTCCGCGTTTCGCTGCAGGGGCTGCCGCCGGAGGCCGCCCGCGTGCTCTCGACGTCCGTCGCCGGTATGCCGGGTGTGATGGAGGCGCCCCGCGGAGGCGAGACCCACCTGGCTATCGCCGCGGACCGGGATGGATTCGTGGTGCTGGGGCGGGACGGCTCCGTGCGCCACCGCGTCGAGGCGTCGTCGCCCGTCGAGGGTGCGGCCGCCCTGCGGCTAGTGCTGGTGCAGGAGCTCGGAGCGCTGCAGCTGGAGGAGCTGCGCGGGCCGGCCGAGACGTTTTCCCTCGATCTCTCCTTCGCCGGCGGGGGAGGGCGCTTTCACGCGGGCGACGCCGTCGAGCTGCGGGCGCGTGCCGGCCGCGACGGGTTCTTCACGCTGGTGGACCTGGGAACAGATGGCACGGTGGTCGTGCTTTTTCCCGCGGAGGTGGACGATCCTCGCGTCCGTGAGCAGCAGTCCGTTGTCATCCCCAGCGCGGAGCTGCGGGCGCAGTTCGAGCCCGATCCACCCTACCAGGCGGCGGAGCCGTTCGGCCGGGGGGCGGTGCGGGCGTTCGTGACGCCGCGCCCGCTGCGGGTCACGTCCCGGGACGACGGCAGCGTCCCGGCGGAGGCCGTGCTCCGCGCGCTGCGAGAGGCCACTACCGACCCGGCCACCGGGCGGGCGCTCCCCTGGGCCACCACGCTGCTGGAGTACCGCGTGGACCCGTAGCGCCGAGCACGCGTGGAGCGGAAGAAAGGGGGTGGCTGCCTGGCCACCCTCTTTGCCGTTCGGCGGAATCGTGCCTCGACCCCGTCACGCGTGCACCAGACTGGGCCGCCTCCACGTTCCGTGGTCCTGGATCGACCCCGGCACATCCCGGCAAGCCACGGCGGCTACGTGGATCGTTGACGCCGCTCCTTCCGCGCTGAAGATTACGCGCACCCGCAGTCCCGTCCCGCTCCAGCCGGCGCATCCCCCGCCCGGCGCCTGAACACCCCTCCCGCCGCGAGACCCATGCACCACACCATCAGCCGCCGCGACCGGCTTCGCTACTGGTTCGACAACACCATGTCACGGGGGCCGGTCGCGCTGATCGCGTGGCTGTTCCTGGTGTCGGTGCTGGTGATCGCCATCCTCTCCGGGATCGTGGTGGCGCTGGGGCTGGACCCCGACCGGCGCGGCTTCGTGCAGGTGGCGTGGGCGGGGCTCATGCGCACGCTGGACGCCGGCACCATGGGCGGCGACCAGGGGAGCTGGACCTTTCTGCTGCTGATGCTGGCGATCACCCTGGCCGGCATCTTCATCGTCAGCACGCTCATCGGCATCCTGACCACGGGGATCGAGGCCAAGCTGGACGAGCTGCGCAAGGGCCGCTCGTTCGTCGCGGAAAAGGACCACACGGTCATTCTCGGCTGGTCGCCGCAGATCTTTACCGTCCTTTCCGAGCTCATCGAGGCCAACCAGAACCAGCGCCGCCCCTGCATCGCCGTGCTGGCGGAAAAGGACGCGGTGGAGATGCAGGACGAGATCGGGTCGCGCATCCCCGACTCCGGCCGCACCCGCATCGTCGTCCGCAGCGGCTCGCCGATCGACCCGGCGGACCTGGAGATCGTGAACCCCGAGGCCGCGCGCTCCGTCATCATCCTGGCGCCGGAGACGGACGATCCCGATCCGCACGTGATCAAGGTGATCCTGGCGCTCACCAACGCGCCGGCGCGGCCGGAGTCGCACCGCTACCACATCGTGGCGTCGCTGCGGGAGAGGAAGAACTTCGACGTGGCGCGCATGGTGGGGCGCGACGAGGTGCAGCTGGTGCTGGCCGGCGAGCTGATCGCGCGGGTGACGGCGCAGACGTGCCGGCAATCGGGGCTGTCGGTGGCGTACACGGAGCTGCTGGACTTTGGCGGCGACGAAATCTACTTCAAGCACGAGCCGGCGCTGGCCGGAAAGACCTTTGGCGACGCGCTGTTCGCCTACGCGGACTCCGCCGTCATCGGCCTGCGCTTCGCCGACGGGCGCATCCAGCTCAACCCGCCGATGGACACGGCGCTGGGGCGCGAGGACCGGGTGATCGCCATCTCCGCGGACGACGACACCATCCGCCTTTCCAGCGGCCCCGCGGCGCCGGTGGACGAGGAGGCCATCCGCACCGGCACGCCGCAGGCGCAGGCGCCGGAGCGCACGCTCATCCTGGGGTGGAACGACCGCGCGGGGACCATCGTTGGCGAGCTGGACAACTACGTGGGGGCGGGGTCCATCGTGCAGGTGGTGGCGGATCGGCCGTCCATCCCCGAAGCGCCGCAGAGCTCGCACGTGCTGCCGATCCGGACGTTCGAGAACCTGCGCGTCTACTTTCGCCCGGGCGACACCAGCGACCGCGAGGTGCTGGACGGGCTGCAGGTGGAGACGTACGACCACATCATCGTCCTGAGCGACGTGCACCGGAACGGCCACCACAACGGAAACGGGATGGATCCGCAGCAGGCGGACGCGCGCACCCTCATCACCCTGCTGCACCTGCGCGACATCGCCGACCGGCTGAACCAGGACTTCAGCATCGTCAGCGAGATGCTGGACATCCGCAACCGCGAGCTGGCCGATGCCACGCGTGCGGACGACTTCATCGTGAGCGACAAGCTGATCAGCCTGCTGCTTTCGCAGGTGTCGGAGAACCGCGAGCTGGCGGCCGTGTTCACCGACCTGTTCAGCCCCGTGGGCTCGGAGATCTACCTGAAGCCCGCGGGCGACTACGTGCAGCCGGGGCGGCCGGTGGACTTCTACACGGTGCTGGAATCCGCGCGCCGCCAGGGCCAGATCGCCATCGGCTACCGCCTGTGCACTCAGGCCTTCGACCACGACGCGGCGTACGGCGTAAAGCTGAACCCGCGGAAGTCGGACCGGTTCACGCTCTCGCCCGAGGACAAGGTGATCGTGCTGGCGGATGCGTGAGGCGGTGAACGGGTGAACGGGTGAACGGGTGAACGGGTGAACGGGTGAACGGGTGATGATCCGGCTCCGTCCGTGGCGGTTGAAACCGCGGCTGGAAAATCACGAAATCCGCCTTCGCGGATTGTGACCGCGGGTGCCGGGCGCGGGGGACACGCATCGGAGCGGTCGGCACGGCATCCGTTGCGGACGCGCCGGTGCCGGGAACGCCGCACGCGGCCGGGCCGCCGAGTCCGCGCAGGCGGACTTTGTGCCGTTGTAGCCGCGGTTTCAACCGCCCGGGACGAGGCCTGTTGTGCGCGGCGGTTGCGGACGGGTGGGCGCTTCGGACGCCGCGACGGCCCGGACCGGAGGCCGGCGGCATGGCGTCCCGCCCGCCGAATCTTGGGAAGGTTTCGGCGGGCGCATCCCCGGCGTGCAACCAAACGCGATGCTTGACACCTCCCATACCGCGAACGATGTTGCACGTTGTGCTGAAATTTCAGCAGTCGCATCCGCCATCCTCCTCCCGCGACCGCGCCATGAGACGCCTCCTTTCCGTCCGCATCCTCCTGATCCTCGCGGCCTTCAGCGCAGCGCCGGGCGCGGCGCAGGAGGTGGATTCGCTGTGGGTGGCGGAGCACTACGTGAAGATGGACACGCTCATCCCCATGCGCGACGGGGTGCGGCTGTACACGGCCATCTACATCCCCAGAGACCGCTCCGCGCCGCACCCCATCATCCTGCGGCGCACGCCGTACAGCGTGGGACGCTACGGCAACCACCGCTTCAACCCCGCCGGCGGCACCTGGGCGGAGTTCCAGCGGCTGGGCTACATCATGGTCATGCAGGACGTGCGGGGACGGTGGATGTCGGAAGGCACCTTCGACGACGCGCGGCCGCAGCGCACCTCGTACACCGGGCCCGGCGACGTCGACGAGAGCACGGACACCTGGGACACCATCGAGTGGCTGACCAGAAACGTCCCCGGCAACAACGGCAGGGTGGGGATGTACGGCGTCTCCTACCCCGGCTTCTACAGCGCGGTGGGAGCCATCAACGCGCACCCGGCGCTCAGGGTCACCTCGCCACAGGCGCCGGTGGGGGACTGGTGGATGGGGGACGACTGGCGGCACAACGGGGCGCTGTTCCTGGCGCACACTTTTCACTTCTTCTCCAGCTTCGGGCGTCCGCGCCCGGCGCCCACGAACGTGGGAAAGCCGGGGATGGACATCGGCACGCCCGACGGGTACCGCTTTTTCCTGGAGCTGGGGCCGCTCAGCAACGTGAAGGCGAAGTGGTTCGGCGACAGCATCGCCTTCTGGGACTCGCTCGCCGTCCACCAGAACTACGACGAGTACTGGAAGCGCCGCGAGGTCGCGCCGCACATGCGCAACCTGCCGCCGGCGGTGCTCACGGTGGGCGGATGGTTCGACGCGGAGGACGTGTACGGCCCGTTCTCCCTGTACCACGCCGCGGAGCGCCAGAACCCCGGCATCGCCAACCACCTGGTCGTGGGCCCGTGGGACCACGGCGGCTGGGGAAGCGGCCCGGGCGACCAGCTGGGCGACGTGCGCTTCGGGGAGACGGGTCCGTTCTTTCGCGACAGCGTCTTTCTCCCCTTCTTTCGCCACCACCTGGAGGGGACGGCCGATCCGCGGCTGGCGGAGGCGCACGCGTTCGAGACCGGCACCAACGTCTGGCGGCGGTACGACGCATGGCCGCCGCGAAACGCGCAGCCGCGGGCGCTGTACCTGCGCGAGGGGGGCGCGCTGGCGTGGGAGGCGCCCTCCGCCGCGACCGCGTTCGACGAGTACGTGAGCGACCCGGCGCACCCGGTGCCGCACATCGGCTGGATCTCGCCGGGGATGACGTACGCGTACATGACGGCCGACCAGCGCTTCGCCGCCACCCGCCCGGACGTGCTGGTCTACCAGACGCCGCCGCTGGACCAGGACGTCACCATCGCGGGGCCCGTGGAGGTCGCGCTGCACGTCTCCACCACCGGCACGGACGGCGACTGGATCGTCAAGGTGATCGACGTCTACCCCGACACCACCTCGGACCCCGATCCCAATCCCACCAACGTGCGGATGGGTGGATACCAGCAGCTCATCCGCGGCGAGCCGTTCCGCGGGCGCTTTCGCAACAGCCGCGAGCGGCCAGAGCCGTTCGTCCCCGGCGAGCCGGCGCGGGTGGCGTACGCCATGCCCGACGTGCACCACACCTTTCGCCGCGGGCACCGCATCATGATCCAGGTGCAGAGCTCGTGGTTCCCGCTGGTGGACCGCAACCCGCAGACGTTCGTCGACATCTTCCGCGCGACGGAGGCGGACTTCGTCAAGGCGACGCAGCGCGTCCACCGCTCCGCCGCCATGCCGTCGCACGTGCGCTTCGGCGTGCTGCCCCGATAGGGCGGGGGAGAGATGGTGTGATGGTGTGATGGTGTGACGGTGTGACGGTGTGATGGTGTGATGGTGTGATGGTGTGATCGTGATGTGTGATGGTGTGATGGTGTGATGGGGCCGGTCCCGTCCGTGGCGGTTGAAACCGCGGCTGGAAGGGCACAAAGTCCGCCTGCGCGGACTCGGCGGCCCGGCCGTGTGCGGCGTCCCACGCACCGGTGCGTCCGCAACCGGGGCGGCCGCCGGCTCCGACGCGTGTCGCAACGCCCCGGACGCGCGGCCACAATCCGCGAAGGCGGATTTCGTGATTTTCCAGCCGCGGTTTCAACCGCCGAACACCACCGCCGGCCAATTCACCCGTTCACCCGTTCACCCGTTCACCCGTTCACACCCTCACACCCGGCTCCGTTTCTCTTTGTGTCCCGACAGGCCGCACCGTTCGTAGCAGAAAATGGTCGGCAGAGGAAGGTGCCACACGCGATCCTTGTCCGGTCGCGGTGGCGCCGCTATCCTGCGGGGCCGGCGACTCCGCCGGTGCCCGGGCCACCCCTTCCCGGCCCGGTGCCCTCCACCCTCACAGGAGGCGCCGCGATGACGCGTCTGCTCGTCTTCATCCCCCTGCTCACCCTGGCCGCCTGCGCCGACGTGGTGCCGCCCACCGCCGTCCGCTCCGGCCAGGAGGCGAGCGCCGCCCAGGGGGCCGCCGGCTACATCGTGGTGCTGGACGCCGAAGCCGACGCCAGGCCCTCGGTGAACCGCATCCGCGTGGAGCGGGTCGCCGGCGAGGTGCGGGTGCGGCCGTCCCGCGTCTATTCGGGGGTGCTGCAGGGGTTCGCGGCGCAGCTCACGCCCGCCCAGCTGGCGGCCCTGCGCGCCCGGCCGGACGTGGCGTACGTGGAGGAAGACGCCCCGGTGCGGCTCTTTACCACGCAGGCCAACCCGATCTCGTGGGGGCTGGACCGCATCGACGACATCGACCTCCCCCTGGACCAGACCTTCACCTATACCAGCACCGGCGCGGGGGTCACGGCGTACGTCCTGGACACCGGGATCAACGTCAACCACCTGGACGTCGTGGGGCGGGCGGGATACATCCCCAACGGCAGCAACGGCGACTTCGTGGGCGACGGGCACGGCAGCGCGGCGGACTGCCACGGCCACGGCAGCCACGTGGCGGGCACCGTGGGCGGCACCTACTCCGGCGTGGCCAAGGGCGTGACGATCCGGGCCGGCCGCGTGGTGAACTGCACCGGCGGCGGGACCGCGTCCATGGCGATCGCGGGGATGGACTGGATCCGCCTGAACGGAGTGAAGCCGGCGGTGGTGAACATGAGCCTGGGATACGGCAACCTGGCGTCCGTGCGCACCGCGGCGAGCAGCCTGGTCGCGGCGGGCTTTACCGTGGTCGCGGCCGCGGGCAACGGCGACTTCGCCGGCACCCCCATCGACGCCTGCACCGAGTCGCCCGCCGGTGCACCGACGGTGATCACCGTCGGCTCCACCACCAGCACCGACACCGAGTCGTCGTTCTCCAACTACGGCACGTGCGTGGACATCCTGGCGCCGGGCTCGGCCATCTACTCGTCCGACTACCTGGTCACCAACCAGGTGGTCACCAAATCCGGGACGTCCATGGCTTCGCCGCACGTGGCGGGCGTGGCCGCGCAGTACCTGCAGACCCAGCCCACGGCGTCTCCGGGGGGGGTGTGGAAAGCCATCTTCACCAATTCGGTTTCCGGTACGATCAGCCGGCACCGTCTCAGCATCTTCTACGGCACGCCGAACCGGTTCCTGTTCACGAACTACTAGGCGGCCGTACGGCGCGGGGGAAGGACTCCGCGCGTCCCCGCCTCCCTCCGTGCTCGAGCCCCTCTCCCGTCGCCGGGAGAGGGGCTCGACTGCACATCCCCGCAGATCACGGCCAGCCGTTCCGCGGGCGCCACCGCCCGTCCGCCATGCCGTCACACGTGCGCTTCGGCGTGCTGCCCCGGTAGGGCGGGGGAGAGATGGTGTGATGGCGGTCCCGTCCGTGGCGGTTGAAACCACGGCTGGAAAATCACGAAATCCGCCTTCGCGGATTGTGACCGCGGGTGCGGCGCGCGACGACACGCACAGGAGCCGGCGGAACGGCCCGGCTGCGGACGCGCAGGTGCGTGGGATGCCGCACGCGCTTGGGCCGCCGAGTCCGCGCAGGCGGACTTCGTGATTTCATAGCCGCGGTTTCAACCGCCCCGGGAGAGACCGGCGGAACGGGTCGGCCGCGGACGCGCCCTGGAGCCGGCTGCCGCGCATATCGAAAAATCAGAAACCTTCCGCCACACGGCACGCACGATAGATTGACTCGCGAAGCCGCCTGCATCCCTCCCCGTCCGTCCTTTCTCATCCCCCAAACGATGTCATTCGTGGAAACGGGTCTGAGCGAGAACGGGGAGGCGCTGCTGATCTTTACGCCGGCGCGCGACGGCGAGCACGTCCTCCGCGTCTCGGCGCCTGGCGGCGGCCGCGCCGGGTGGTTCGTGCTGGAGGTGATCGCCCCTCCCACGCAGGACGCCGCGCAGGGGAGCTCGCCGCCGCGGTAGCCGGGGCGCGATCGGGCACCCGGTTGAGCGCCGGCGTACGCGGCGCTATATTCTCCCGCGTTGGGGCTGGTAGCTCAGCTGGTAGAGCACTCGGCTTTTAACCGAATGGTCGTGGGTTCGAGTCCCACCCGGCCCATCGAGAGATCCCCAGGCCGCCGCACCCGCGGCGGCCTGGGGATTTTTTGTTCATCGCGGATCTGGTTGCAACCTGCGGTCGCGCTCTCCAGGGGCGAGGTGACCCGCGATGCAGTGGAAGGGTGTCAGGGCACGGCGGCGGGTGGGGGTTGCTCCACGCGTGTGTGGACGCGTCGGGAACGGCAGAGGGAGGGAAGCGCGGCAGGGGGCCATGAGAATTTTTC
>DASUVG010000211.1:0-16010 GCA_036379135.1 Longimicrobium sp. | reverse complement strand
TATCGCGGGGCTGGCTACGCGGCACTGATTCAGCCCCCAGGTGCTGCCGGCGAGATCCTTCGGTCGGCGCCAAATTGGTTGCGCAGCAGCGGGTCAGGAGCGGCGCCTCCCTCAGGAAATCAACCGGTTCGGCTCATTCTTAAACACACTCTGAGGGAGCGCCACGCGAAACCATGCTGATTGCATGTACCTGGCGCGCGACCGAAGGATCTTCTCTCGGCTGCGTAGGGGCTGGATCCGAAGCATGAAGCCAGCCCCGCGGCTGTGCCGGCGAGATCCTTCGGTCGGCGCCCCGGGCTCCCGCATTTGTCCAGATTCCGTGCGGCGCCTCCCTCAGGAAATCAATGTTTGTCGATTGCCCGCACCGCGACGATTGCCGCAACCCGCCGTGTTGTGAAGGTCCGGGACGGCGCTCTATGTTGTGCCGATCCCACTTCCATCCACACCAGGAAACCAGCATGCCGATTGCCCCCGCCATCGCGCGCCGCCTGGTCGCCGCGCTCTGCCTCGTGGCCGGGCTGCCGGGCCTCGCGGCCGGCCAGTACAGCATGGAGCAGGTCAAGAGCTACCCGTTCCCCAACGAGCTGGCCGCGGCGGCCACCGGCTCGCGGGTGGCGTGGGCCTTCAACGAGCAGGGCCGCCGCAACCTGTGGGTGGCCGAGGGGCCGCGGTTCCAGGCCCGGCAGCTGACGAATTACAGCCAGGACGACGGGCAGGAGCTGAGCCGGGTGGAGCTCTCCGCCGACGGGCGCTGGGTGGTGTACATGCGCGGCGGCGACCAGGCCAACTGGGACAGCTACGTGCCCGTGAACCCGGCGTTCAGCCCGGTGCCGCCGACGGTGGGCGTGTGGACGGTTCCCTTCGAGGGGGGCGAGCCGAAGCTGCTGGCGGACGGCGGGGCGGCGGAGCCGGCGGTGTCGCCGCGCAGCGACCGCGTGGCGTTCATCAAGGACCGGCAGGTGTGGGTGGCGCCGGTCGACGGCTCGTCGCCGGCGAAGCGGCTCTTCTCCGCGCGCGGCGAGATGGGCGACCTGCGGTGGTCGCCCGACGGCAGCCGGCTGGCCTTCGTATCCAGCCGCGGCACGCACTCCTTCGTGGGCGTGTACCGCGACAGCGTCACCCCCATCCTGTGGATCGCGCCCACCACCTCGCGCGACGGGAGCCCCCGCTGGTCTCCGGACGGCCGGCGGATCGCGTTCGTGCGGCGCCCGGGGCAGGGGGGAGAGCCGGACTCCATCCTGGCGCAGCGCCACTCCGCGTGGGGGATCTGGACAGCCGACGCGGCCACCGGCCAGGCGCGGCGGCTGTGGCAGGCGCCCACCACGCTGCCGGGCTCGGTGCCCTCCACGCACGGGGGCACCAACCTGCACTGGGCCGCCGGCGGGCGCATCGCCTTTCTCTCCTACCACGACGGCTGGCCCCACCTGTACTCCATCCCGGAGGCCGGCGGCGAGGCGCTGCTGCTGACGCCGGGCGGCTACATGGCCGAGCACGTCACCCTGAGCCCCGACGGGCGGCACCTGCTCTTTTCCGCCAACGCCGGAAGCGGCGCGGACGACATCGACCGGCGCCACGTGGTGCGCGTCCCCGTGGACCGCGCGGAGCCCGAGGTGCTCACCCCCGGCACCGGGCTGGAGTGGACCCCGGTGGCCACCGGCGACGGGGAGAACGTCGTCTTTCTCTCCGCCACCGCGCAGCGCCCCCCGCTTCCCGCCGTCATGCCGGCCGCGGGCGGCGCTCCGCGGCTCCTGGCGGAGGACCGCGTCCCGCCCGGCTTTCCGGCGGCCGCGCTGGTGACCCCGCGCGCCGTGGTCTACCGCGCCGCCGACGGGGTGCAGGTGCACGCCCAGCTCTTCGAGGCGGCGGGCGGCGCGGCCAGGAAGCCGGCCGTCGTCTACATCCACGGCGGGCCGCCGCGCCAGATGCTGCTGGGCTGGCACTACTCGGACTACTACTCCAACGCCTACGCGCTCAACCAGTACCTGGCCAGCCGCGGCTACGTGGTGCTCTCCATCAACTACCGGCTGGGGATCGGCTACGGCCACGACTTTCACCGGCCGGCCAACGCCGGCGCGCAGGGCGCCTCCGAGTACCTGGACGTGAGGGCGGCCGGCGAGTACCTGCGCACGCTGCCGCAGGTGGATTCCGCGCGCATCGGCGTCTACGGCGGCTCCTACGGTGGATTTCTGACCGCGATGGCGCTGGCCCGCGCCTCCGACCTGTTCTCCGCCGGCGTGGACATCCACGGCGTGCACGACTGGACCACCGAGCGCGCCCGCGGCCTCCTGAACCGCGAGCGCTACGAGGTGGCGCCCGACGCAGACTCGGCGCTGGCGCGTGCCTGGCAGTCGTCCGTGCTCTCCTCGCTCGCCGGCTGGAAGTCGCCCGTGCTGCTGATCCACGGCGACGACGACCGCAACGTGCGCTTCAGCCAGACGGTGGACCTGGCGCGCCGCCTGGAGGCCGCGGGCGTGCCGTTCGAGGAGCTGGTGATCCCGGACGATACGCACCACTGGATGCGCCACGCCAACGCCGTTCGCGTCAACCAGGCCACCGCCGACTTCTTCGCCCGCGTCTGGGGCGCCGCTCCGGATCCTCAGCGGTAGCCGAAAGGAAAAGATAGGCCTCACACAGAGTTAGCGGAGTCAGCGGAGTTCAACTCCGATAACTCCGCTAACTCTGCGTGAGGCCCATTCTTTTGAGGAAATCCGAGATCAGTCCGGTACGCGCGGGACCACGATCTCCGGGCCGCCGCCGGTAACGCGGATGCGGACGATGCGGCCGGATTCGTCGCGCTCGAAGGTGTACTCCCGCTCCGACTCGCGGACGAAGAAGCGCAGCTCCGTGGCCGATGCGGGATGCAGCACGCGCGGCTCGGCCCAGCTGCGCGTCTGGGACGTCAGTGACCCGCCCTCCGCGCGCACCGTGTACTCGATCGTATCGCCCTGGAACACGGTCCTGTAGCGGCCGGGCGCGTCGCGGAGCGCCGCAGGATCCATGGCCACGGACGTCTTCTCCACCGGCTGGAAGGCGGGCCAGCCGTACTCGCGCGCCACGGCGCGGCCGATCTCGATCATCAGGTCTCCGCCCATGTCGCCGCTGGTCATGATCGCGACGCCCTGGCCGGTGCCGGGGATGACGATCAGCTGCGCGCGGTAGCCCTCGTTGGCGCCGCTGTGCCCGAACCATTCGCCCGGCGATCCGATCCCGTTGATCTGCAGCCCCAGCCCGAAGCCGGCGTCTGGCGCGGCGCGGCCCGTGAGCGTGAGCATCTGCCGCGCGAGGGCGGGGGAGATGGGGCCGCCCTCCTGCCCCTGGTACGCGCGCAGCACCGCCAGCCCGAAGCGCGCCAGGTCCTGCGGCGTGGTCCACAGCCCCGCGGCAGCCATCTCCGGGTACCGGTGCCATCCGCCCTCGACCGGCGCTCCGTCGCGACGGTGTGCCCGCGCGACGCGCGCGGCCCGCTCGGGCGACACCTCGTAGCCGTAGCTGGAGTGCATCATCCCCAGCGGCAGCAGCACCTCGTCGCGCATGTACTCGGCGAACGGGCGCCCGCTCACGTCCTCCATCATCAGCTGCATCACCGTCGTGCCGCCGCCGGAGTAGCGCGTCAGCGAGCCGGGAAGCGTGTCGACGCGCACGGCGGCGGTGTTGGCGGGTGGCTCCCCGTTCAGCACCTGCACCGTGGTCGGCACGGCGGCCGTCGTGGCGTAGCCGGGAAAGCCGTGCACCGTGAGCCCGGCGCTGTGGCTCACGATCCGCCGCAGCGTCACCTTTTCCCGCGCGGTGAACGCGTTTTCCGGCACCTTCCACGAGCGCAGGAAGGTGTTCACGTCCGCGTCCAGCGAAAGCGCGCCGCGCTCCACCAGCTTCATCGCCCCCAGCACGGAGACGGGCTTGCTGATGGAGGCCGCCTGGAAAAGCGTCCCCGTGTCCGCCGCCGCCGATCCGCCCGCCTGCAGCGTGCCGTACGCCCGCGCCCATTCGATGCGCCCGTTGTCGATGACGGCGATGCTGACGGCGGGCGTGTTGAACACCCGCATCCGCTGGGCGATGGACATGCCCTGGTCCGTCCGCCCGGCGACGACGACGGGCGTGGTGAGCCCGTTCTCCACCCGCCGGATGCGTGCGGCGACGGTGGTGTCCTGCGCCAGCGCCGGCACCGCGACGAGCACGGCCGCCAGAAAGAAGAGGATGGTGTTTCGCATGGGAGCTCGTATGGCAGTGGAGGGGGCGCAGCGTGGTCCGCGCAGTTCGATGGCCCCCGGCAACGGAAAGTTGGTTGGCGGATCGGAGCGGACGAACAAAGAAGGCCTTACACCGGGTAGTCAACGGAGGGAACGGAGGGGAAGATTCAGCTCCGCGACTCCCTTCGCTCCGCGCCGTTCAGAGCCCGGAAAACCAACAGCGAGAGTACAGAGGGACAGAGAACAGCCAGAGGAACAGAGGAAACCGATCTTCCTCTGTTCCTCTGGCTGTTCTCTGTCCCTCTGTACCCCCCATCTTTTCCCGGTCTGAATGAGACCGGGTTTCCATCGAGCATCGAATGGTCAGTCCGTGGCGGAAGCCGCCGGCGGCATCGACGCGTAGAAGTCCTCGCGGACGCGGTGCAGATACGAATCCAGCAGCTCCGCGACCCGGTCGGGGGTGCGCGAGGCAACGATCATCCCCACGTGGTTCTTCTTCTTCATCCGCCAGACGATCTCGGGATCCGCGTACGCCGAGGTGTCCGGCGCCTCCTGCCGCGCCAGGGAGACCAGGATCCCCGCGTAGTCCTCGCGGCGCGGGGGCGGCGCGTACGGCTCGCCGCGGGCGTCGGCCACCTCCAGCCGCGCCCACTCGCGCCACAGGTTGATCCCGCTCGCCGCCTCCACCATCTCCACGATGTTGGCGCCGCCGACGCGCGCCGCCGTCTCCAGGAAGTAGTAGCGGCCGTCCTCGTCCGCGCGGATGAACTCGGTGTGCATGGCCCCGCGCACCATTCCCATCGCCTCCAGCACCTGCCGGTCCAGCGCACGCAGCGCCTGCGCCTCGTCGCCGTCGCGCGGCAGGGTGCGCGTGCAGAACATCCCGCCGCCGTGGTACACCTCGAAGGGCGGGCTCACGTAGCCGTTGGCCTCGCTGAACACGATCTCGCGGTTCCACGCCAGCGAGTCCACGTGGTACACGCGGCCGGGGACGAAGCGCTCCAGCAGGTGGAACGAGCGCTTGTCGCCCAGCTCCTCGATGGTCCGCCACACCTGCTCGGGGTCGCTGAGCTTGTGGATGCCGATGGCGGACGCGGAGAAGCGCGGCTTGAGCACCCACGGCGCCGGCACCGTCTCCAGAAAGCGGCGGATTGGATCGTGGTGCAGCACGGGGACGAAGTCGGGGACCAGGACGCCGTGCTCCCGCGCCCGCATGCGCATGGCCAGCTTGTCGCGGTAGTGGCGGACGGTGGTCTCGCCCATCCCCGGAATGCGCAGGTGCTCGCGCAGCGCCGACGCCATCTCCAGGTCGAACTCGTCCAGCGGAACGATGCGGTCGATGTGCTCGGTGCGCGCCAGCCAGCTGATGCCGTGGATCACGTCCTCGCGCTTGAACAGGTCCGGCATGTACAGCATCTCGTCGATGGCGTCGCGCGGCCACTCCGCGTCGCGCAGCTTGTCGACGGTGATCAGCAGCACGCGGCACCCCAGCCGCCTGCACTCGCGGATGAACTCCTCGCCCTTGAAGAAGCTGGTCAGGCAGACGATGGTGGTTTGGCGGTCGGTCACGGATGGCTCGGCTGGATGGGTGGGGAAACGGGACGTGTTCAGGCCTCGCGCGGCGCTGCATCACATCCCGTGCCTTGCGGCGGCGGTCATGACGCCATCGAGGGCGCGGCGGAGGTGAGGGATTCCACCAGCTCGTCGATGGTGGCACACACCGCGTCGGGCCCATGCGCGGCCAGCGCCGCAGCGTGCGTGTACCCCCAGCCAACGGCATGGAAGGCCATCCCCGCTGCGCGCGCCGCGTGCAGGTCGCGGATCTCGTCGCCGATCTTGACCGCGTCCGCGGCCGGGATCCCGCTGGCGCGCAGCACGCGCCGCAGCTTGCTCCGCTTGCCCAGCAGCGACGCCCCGCAGCCGTAGTGCCTCACCAGCGCGGCGTTCTCCGCCCCCAGCACGCGGCGCACGTTGGCCTCGGAGTTGGAGGTGACGATGGCGATGATGAAGCCGTGGCCGGACAGGGCGCGGAGCATCTCGTCCACGCCGGGAAAGAGGGTGATGCGGTCGATGTCGGCGGCCATCCGCGCCCGCATGTGCCGCGCGATCAGCGGCAGCTTCCAGGCGGGTGTGCGCAGGTGCCGGATCATCCCGCGCACATCGTATCCGCGCAGCGTATCCACCTCGTGCTCCTCGATGCGCCGGAACCCGAAGCGGTCCGCCACGTCGTTCACGATCTCAAGGAACCACGGAAAGCTGTCCGCCAGCGTGCCGTCGAAGTCGAAGATCGCGAGCCGGTACTTCATCAGGATGCGTTGCGGTGAGTCACGTTTGCCGCGCCGGGCCGGCTCAGGGCAGGTTGGCGAAGAACACGCTCCGCGTCTCCGGCTCCGGCGAGAACTCCACCCGGAAGGGCACGTCGTACGCATCGCCCGACGCCTCCAGGCGGCTCAGCGGGATGGTGGCGTTCTGCTCGACGAACGCGCCGCAGTCTCCCGGGCAGAAGTCCACGGCGTCGAAGACCTCGTAGTGGGGGATGAGCTCCAGGTTGATGTAGCCGCTGTTCCCGACCAGCGGCACCTTTTCCATGGCCACGTTGGCGCGGGTGATCTTGCGCGTGTCGGGGCCCGCGTCGCTGCTGCCGATCCCCCCGGCGATGTTCCCGGCGATGCTGAAGGGATTGGAAAAGTTGATGTTCCGGTTCTCCATCTCCCCGGCGGAGAGAAAGTTGGTCAGCGACGCCACGGCGCGCACGTGGGGCCGCGGAACGCCGCCGGGCATGCTGGAAAGCCGCCCCTCCACCAGGTCCAGCACCGCCTCCTGGTCGCTTTCCACCGCCGAGGAGCCGGCGAACGACTTTTCCACCGCCCCTCCCGGCGCGTTGAAGACCACGGGCGCCAGGCTGTCGCCGGGGCTGCGGTTCAGATAGCTCTCCCACAGTCCGCGCACCTCGGAACCGAACCAGCCGCCCAGCGAGGGCAGCAGCGCGATCCGCAGCGCAGCCTCCGCGAGCGCCGCTTCGCGGTGAGAGGCGTACGGGGTGCAGAAGAGCGGGTCGCTGCAATCCCGCTGCACCCTGGGTCCCACCGCCGGATCGCCCTGCTGCACCACGTGCGCAAGCTCGTGCGCCAGCAGCCGCCGCCCCGCCGCCGTTCCGGGCGCGTACTGCCCGGGCGCGAAGACGATGTCGGGGCCGGTGGTGAACGCGTTCGCCCCCACGGAGGCCGCCCCGGCGGCCGCCGCCCTGCCGGTGTGCACCCGCACCGCGGCAAAGTCCCGCCCGAACCGCGGCTCCATGAACGCACGGGCTTCCGCGTCCAGCGGACGGCCCGGGGAGCGCAGCGCCTGCTGGACGGGTGCGGGCGCGGCGCCTTCCGCCGCCGCGCGGGCCTGCCGGGGTGCATGGGTTCTCATGATGGATCCACGGTCAATGGAACGCTGCCCGTCCGCGCCCGCGGGATGCAGGGGGCGCGCCGCTCACGGGTTGCACGGACGCTCCAACCGAAAGCCGGGCTCCAGCCGAGGACGGGCGTCGGCCTGCGCGGCGAGCCAGCCGGTGGCGTACATCCACCGCGTCGCCCGCGTCAGCTTCGCGGTGTCGATGCGGTCGGCCTCGTCTTCCGGCGTGTGGTAGTCGTCGTGCAGCAGGGTGGTGAAGAAGAGCGACGGGATGTTGGCGCAGGCGTACGGCAGGTGGTCGCTGCGAAAGAACCAGCCCTCCGGGTGCCGGGGATCGTCCCAGGAGCTGTCGATGACGAAGCGCGACACCTCCGCGTTCGCCCGCTCCGCCATCGCGACCAGGTCGCCGGACGAGCGGTGGGGCGGGAGCGAGCCCAGCAGCGCCGCGCTGTCCGGGTGGTTGCGGCCGATCATGTCGCCGTTCAGCACCGCGGCGATGGACTCGCGCGCCACCGTGGGGTGGCGCACGAACCAGCGCGAGCCCAGCAGCCCGCGCTCCTCCGCGCCGTGCCACACGAACAGCGCCGAGCGCCGCCCCGGCTGCCGCACGAACGCCCGGCCGATGGCCAGCAGCGCCACGCTGACGGTGGCGTTGTCGTCCGCGCCGTTCCAGATGCTGTCGCCGCCCACTGGGACGCGGGCGCCGTCGTGGTCCTGGTGCCCGCTGAACAGCACGTGCTCGCCGCGCAGCGCCGGGTCCGCCCCCTGCGCCACCGCGACCACGTTGGCGGAGGGATAGACGAAGCTTTCGCTGGAGATGCCGGCCGCCAGCCGCTGCCCCGGCGCGCGCACCGCGTCCATCATCGACCGGCGCAGCCAGAGGACGGGCGGCTGGCCGGCGGGGCGCTGCTCCGTGCCGCCGCTCAGCGAGTAGCGGCCGCGCAGCATGGCGCTCCCCGTCACCTCGAACTGCGTCTCCGCCACGGAGTCGGAGACCAGGATCACCGCGGCGGCCCCGCGCTGCGCGAGGAACGCCGCGCGGTCGCGCACCGCCGCCTGCGTGTAGCGCCGCGCCCACAGACTCATCCCCGGCGCGATCGGGGTGTTCGGCGCGCCGAGGACGGCGGCCGCGGCCTTGCCGCGCAGGTCGATGCCCGCGAGGTCCGCCTCCCGCCCCTCGCCGACGAACACCACCGGCAGGTCCACGCGCGCGTCCACCGGCGCGGCGACCACCACGTCGCGCCCCAGCGCCAGCGCGGTGCCGCCCAGGCTGACGGTGCTGTGCGCCGCCGTCCGCACGCGGCGGACGGGAAAGAACTGGAAGTAAGTCCCGTCGTCGCCCGCGGGGAGCAGGCCGGCCTCGCGCGCCCGCTCCGCCACCCAGGCGGAGGCGCGCATCTCGTCCAGCTCGCCCGCCTCGCGCCCGCGCATGGCGTCCGACGCCAGCGAGAACAGGTCGCGCCGCAGCTCCTCCTCCGCGATCGCCTCCACCGCCGGCGGCCCCGCGTCCGCCGCGAGCGCGTGCCGTCCGGCCCCGGCGGCCGCGGGCGCGGGTCCGGCCGCGGGCGCGGGTCCGGCCGCGGGCGCCGCGCACGCGCCCAGCGCGGCAGCCAGTGTGCAGAGGAGGGCGGCGGATCGCGGGCGCATCGTTGCTCTGGCGTGGGGGGAGCGGCGGGTCCAGCGGGCATCCGCCCATCCTACCCGCCCGCGGACGGCGCTGCAAGACACCGGGATCGAGCCCGCGGCCGCGGAGGGAGGCGGGGAGATGCGAAGAGCCCCGGGGTTCAACCCCCGGGGCTCGCGCGGCGTCCGCCGGCGTTCGCCGCTACTCCATCTTTGCCAGGTACTCCAGCGCCTTGAGGCCGGGCATGAACAGGTAGGCGCCGCCGCGCATGGTCACGAAGCGGGTCAGCCCCTTTACCCGGTGCCGCACCGGGCACCCCTGCTCGGTGAAGTTGCTGATCTGCTCCGGGTGCACGGCCTTCGCGGGGTCCGTGTGCGGGGCGATCAGCGGGTCGGGATCGGCGTACAGCCCGTCGAACTTCATCCCGTTCACCCAGGTGTTCTGCACGAACTCGAACTGCCGCGCGATGTCCGTGTTGAAGCAGATGAAGTGCAGGCCGCGCTTCGGCTCGGGAGCCTCGGCCCCGGCGGCGAGGATCGCTTCGGGGTCGAACGAGCCCGCCAGCGGCGGGCCGTAGGCGCGCCCGCGGCGCAGCAGGCGGTGGCGGTCGGAGACCTTGAGCGACTCCGCCGGGTCCGGCGCCATGCCGTCGCGCGGGTTGGTGCGGCGGATGTGCGCGCCCAGCGGGCACTTGCCGCCGTGCTGGTCGCCGTTGGCCGTGTAGAGAAAGGCGTTGGCCGTCTTCTTGTCGAACGGTGGCTCCTTCTCGTCGTTCCACACCAGCGGCGCGCCGTTGGGCCAGCGCCCCACCATCTTTGCCGCCAGCCGCTTGCGCCGCTCCGCGTCGCCTTCGGCCTGGCCGTCCACGAAGCGCCAGAACGCCTGTACGTCCTGGTCCAGCGTGCGGAACACCACGTAGCTGCCGTTCTTTCCCAGGTCGCGCCGGCGGTGCGACGCCCGGGTGTCGAACGGATCCGGCACCGCGTCGCCCAGCAGCGCGGACGAAAGGTTCGTCTCCCGCACCGCCGGCGACGCAGGCAGCCTGCCGTACGCGTTGGGATAGCCCAGGACCACCTCGCCCGCGGGGATCGGCGGCGACCTGTCCGCCGACTCCCCGGCATCGGGCTTGAGCCCCGCGATGCGCGGCTGCGCGATGCCGTCGTGAAAGCCGAAGTGCTCCTTGTCGTCCGGCAGCATCACGCTGTCCAGCGGCGGGTCCAGCGTCACGCCGTGCATCGCGCCGCGGCCGCGCTCCTTCTCCAGCATCGCCTTCAGTCCGTCCGCCGTGTCGGAGAACAGAAAGAGCATGGCGTGCAGAGGCGTGCCCGGCTTTCCCCAGCGCCAGTGCTCGGGGCCGGTCTCGCCGGTGTCGCCCAGGAACCGCCCGCGGTGGTCGGTGGCCATCCCCTCGATGAACTCGCGGGAAAAGGTGCCGGCCTCCTCCTTGCTCAGCCCCAGCGCGCGCAGGCCGTCGTGGGTGAACGCCACGTTCATCGCCCATCCGGCCTCCTCCACCGCCCGGGAGTCGAGCGACGCCGGCGTGACGTCTTTCCGCATCCCGTCCACCCAGGCGCGGCCCGCGGCAGCGCCGCCGCCCAGGCGCACCGGCACGTAGTACGCGTGCTTGAGGCGCGCGTAGCTGCGCGCCACCAGCCCCTGCACGTCGTCCACCGCCACCGTCACGGGGCGCGCCGCCGGCACGCTCGCCGCCGGCTGGGGCTGCGGCCCGGACGGGGGCGCCTTTTCGCCGCCGCCAAAGCGCCGCAGCCACTCCTCCGCCTGCGCGCGGTCCATCGTGCCGTACAGCCCCAGGCGGATCTTGCTGTTGCCGTTGATGTCGGTCACCGCCAGCCACCGGTAGGCGCTGTACCACACCTGGGTGGGGATCATGCTGTCGCGCACGTACGCCTTGAACAGCTGCTCGTTCTTCGCGCCCTCGCCGGTCAGCCATCTGGCCCGGGGAAAGCCCACGTTGTTGCTCCACACCCCGGTCAGCCCGCCCGGCGACTTGTCCACGAAGTCGCCCAGGTAGCTTTCCCAGCTTCCGTCGTAGTTGCTGAAGAACACCAGCCGGCGTCCGCGGTCCACCATCACCCAGCGGGCAAAGTGGATGGAAGGGATCCCCGCCAGCCTCCCCTCCACGCTCTGGTAGCGGGCGGAGAAGTCCAGGAACGCCAGAACGAGCCACAGCACGATCCTCCTGAACCACAGCGGCTCCTTGATGTAAAGCACGCTGCTCATCTCGTTCTGGATGATGCGGTCCTCCGTCGCCACCAGCCTGCCGGTGTGCTCCTTGACCGTGGGGCGCACGATCTCGGGGTCTTTCTGCTCCAGCATACGCAGATACGTCAGCGCGGCCACGACCGCCGCCGCGAGGCCGGCGGCCAGCGCCAGCGTGATTTTCCACCACGGCCACGGAAGCACCAGGCCCAGCACCACGCCGATCACCGCCAGCACCGCGAGCAGGGCGGCGATGATGACCGTCGGGAGGTTATCCCGGATCACCTTGGGAATCGGCGGGGTGGGGAAGGGGCCGGGTTCCTGGCGCGCCCAGGCCAGCTCCGGCTCGTCCTTCACGAAGCGGCGGATGCGCTCGCGCACTTCCACCGCGTCCGTGGGAAAGCCCGGCGTGCCGGCCTGGGCGTCCAGAAATGCGTCGATGCGCCGCCGCAGGTCGTCCTCGCGGCGAATCTGGTCCACCGAACGGCGTTGCGTGCTGGTGTAGAACACGTTCGTGCGCACGCTGTGGCGGCGGAAAAAGCGCAGCGCGGCCGCACGGTTCGCGTGCCCCGGCCACCCCTTGCAGTGCCCGAACACCCGGTCCAGCCCGGGCCCCGCCACGTCCAGCAGCTCTTCCAGGTGCGGCTGCAGCGGCCCGTCAAAGTCCGTTGCCAGGAGCAGCTTGGCCGGGATCGGCGGGCCGTGGATCTGCAGCTCTCCGTTGACCTTTGGAATGGGTGCCTCGTCCGACGGCGACTCCGGGTGCAGCAGCAGGCGGGCGAAGTGGACGGTGCGCAGCTTCAGGAAGGGGATCACCGGGTTGAGCTCGATGTCCTGGCCCGCGGGCGGGTGCGCGATCTGGCCCAGCAGCTTCTTCAGCGGCTCGTACTGTCCGGGCCTGATGGTGGCCATCACCAGCAGCGAGCCCTGCCGCGTCCTGCCGTCGTGCGCCGCGGACGCGGCGTGCTCCCGCGGCGTGCGCACGAGCGCATCGTCCAGAAGCCGGCGCCGCGCCCGCCGCGCCGCGTCGTCGGTGAGCATCGAAAGGCCGTGGGGAGCTTCGCCCGTCGTGGGGGCGTCCGGCACCGGAGCGGGAGGCGCGATGTCACTCATGAGAGACTCCTGCTGGCGAGGGGGCCAGGTACGGAAGGGGTGGGGAAGCCGGGGCCGTGGCCGCGGCGGCAGAGCGGGGAGCCTTTCGCCGGCGAGCCCGGTGAAAGACGCGGGACTGCGCAGCAAGTTGGGTTCCGGTGCGGCCGGCCCCGCGCGTTCTCGCGCAACCGCATGCGCCGGAAGCGCTTGCGTCATCCGCGAGAGCCGGCGCGGGCGTCCGGCGACGAGACATCCGTGGTGGAGTGCGGCACGAAAGTCCCACAGTTATGACCGGATGAGGGCGCCACGCCCTCTGTCCTGGATTCGCGCTCCGGAGGGGTGTCGAACTTCCGGCCCGCGCATCCTTTCGATGGACAGGTGCGCGGTTTTTCCCGTCGGCATCGCCATTTTCTACAACATTTTCTGTGGTGCCCGGCATCTCAAAAGAATGGTCTCACACAGAGTTAGCGGAGTTAGCGGAGTTTTCTCGTGCCGTTCCCTCGCGCTTCCGGCCGGGGAATCACCACGGAACAACTCCGCTAACTCCGCTAACTCTGCGTGAGAAAAATCTTCTTCAGTTTGATTTGAATCAGCCCACCACCGCTGCCGCCGCGCGCCCAGCGGTGCGGCCGGAGAAGATGCAGCCGCCCAGAAACGTGCCCTCCAGCGCGCGGTAGCCGTGCATCCCCCCGCCGCCGAACCCGGCCACCTCCCCCGCGGCGTACAGGCCGGGGAGCGGCAGGCCGTCCTCCCGCAGCACGCGGGCGGAAAGGTCCGTCTGCAGCCCGCCCAGCGTCTTGCGGGTCAGGATGGAAAGGCGCACGGCGATCAGCGGGCCGGCCGCGGGGTCCAGAATGCGGTGCGGCTTGGCCACGCGGATCAGCCGGTCGCCGCGGTAGGCGCGGGCGCCGCGCAGGGCCGTGATCTGCGCGTCCTTGCCGAACTCGTTGGCCAGCTGCCCGTCGCGCGCCACGATCTGCGCCTGCAACTCCGCGAAGTCGATGCGCGGCTCGTCCGTCAGCGCGTTCATCCCCCGCACCAGCTCCGCCAGCGTGGGCGCCACCACGAAGTCCGCGCCCTTCTGCTTGAACGCCTCCACGGGCGGCGGCGCGCCGGGAAGCACGCGGCTCAGCACCTTGCGGACGCTCTTGCCCGTCAGGTCGGGGTTCTGCTCGCTGCCGCTGAGCGCGAACTCCTTTTCGATGATCTTCTGCGTGAGCACGAACCAGGAGTAGTCGAACCCCGTCCGGGCGATGTGCTCCAGCGTCCCCAGCGTGTCGAAGCCGGGAAAAAGCGGCGGTGGCAGCCTCCGCCCCAGCGCGTCGAACCACAGCGACGACGGGCCGGGAAGGATGCGGATGCCGTGCATGGGCCAGATGGGGTCCCAGTTCTGGATCCCCTCCGTGTAGTGCCACATGCGGTCGGGGTTGATGATGGTGCCCCCCGCCGCCTGGCTGATCTCCAGCATCCGCCCGTCCACGTGCGCCGGCACCCCGCTGATCATCCGCTTCGGCGGCTCGCCCATCCGCCTGGGCCAGTTGCGGCGCACCAGCTCGTGGTTGCCGCCGATCCCCCCGCTGGTGACGATCACCGCCTGCGCCCGCAACGCGAAGTCGCCCACCACGTTGCGCGTGGACGGCTTCCCGCGCGCCTCGTCGCACGGGTCCAGCACGGCGCCGTGCACGCCGTCCACCACGCCGTCCGTCACGCTCAGCCCGTCCACGCGGTGGCGAAAGCGCAGGGAGACGCGGCCGTCCTTCTCCGCCTGGCGCACGCGCTGGATGAACGGCTCCACCACCGCCGGCCCCGTTCCCCAGGTCACGTGAAAGCGCGGGACGGAGTTGCCGTGGCCAATGGCGCCGTATCCACCCCGCTCCGCCCAGCCCACCACCGGAAAGAAGCGGATGCCGCGCTCGTACAGCCACGCGCGCTTCTCACCCGCCGCGAAGTCCACGTACGCCTCCGCCCAGCGCCTGGGCCACACGTCCTCATCGCGGTCGAACCCCGCCGTCCCCATCCAGTCCGTCAGCGCCAGGTCGCGCGAGTCGTTGATCCCCATCCGCCGCTGCTCCGGCGAATCCACCAGGAACAGCCCACCGAACGACCAGAACGCCTGCCCGCCCAGCGACTGCCCGGGCTCCTGTTCCAGCACGATCACCCGCTTTCCCGCATCCGCAAGCTCCGCCGCGGCCACGAGCCCCGCCAGGCCCGCGCCTACGATGATGACGTCCGCGTCGTGGGTCATGGTGTTTCCTGGAGATCCGTCCGGGGGGGATGCCGCCTGCCGTGGAGGAGGGTACACTGTGCCCCCGGCCCCGCCCGTGTCAACGCGCGGCCGTCTTCCGGCGGCGGACGGAGCGGAAGACCCGGACGGCGAGCAGGCCCGGGACGAACCAGATCAGCAGGTCGATGGTGAACGCGCCGGCGCGAAAGTCGTCCTCGCCGATTCCGATGGCGTTGGGAACGGAGACCTGGGGATCGTCGACCAGGAAGGGAAGGGGAAAGCCGGCGCCCAGCGCGGGGATCGCGCAGGGCGCCGGGGTGCCGCAGAAACCTTCGCCCTCCACCATCCGCCGCGGCCCCACGCGCTGGACCGCGACGGAGGCGCAGGTGAGGGCGAGGGAGACCGCCGCGAGCGCCGCGAGGGTGCGGACGCGCACGCCTCAGTCGTCCGCAGTCGCCTGGCCCGCGCAGGAGGCGTCGGTAAAGCGGACAACGGTGCCCACGAAGACGGAGGAGCTGGAGATGGAGCCGATGGACGCGTTCTCGGAGATCGGCACGATCACGCCGCTGGGCCCCTCGCTCTGCTCGCCGAAGGCGATGATGGCGTCGCCGCCCATCTCGCTGGCGCGGCGGCGCATGGCGTCGGCGATCTCGTCAGGGGAGTGCGTGGGAAGGCGGCGGCGCCCCGTCAGCCGGCCGATCTCCTCGAACGCGCAGTCCGGGCGCGTGTGCTCGTAGATGCGCATGGCGGTGGCGTCGCTTTCGGCGCGCGGCTGCGGCAGGCGCACGTACGAGGCGGACTGCACCGACGGCCCGCACGCCGCGGCCACGGCAAGGACGAGCAGGGAAGCGTATGCGCGCATGGAAAACCTCCGGGTGGGCGGGGAGTCACAAGGGGGAAACGACCATTCGTGACAGCAATCCCAGGGCCAGCGAAGGGCGCAAAGCCATGTGTTTATCCATCACCATCTTACGCCCGCGAACCCCCATTCTCCGGCGCACCGCGTGTCCATCCGGAGGACGTCTCCGTGTCGTTCCGTCCTCCCGGAAGGCCGGTCCGAGACGCAGCGTACGCGGAGGAAAAAAGAGAGGACGCGGATGATGGCTTCATCCCGCGTCCTCTCTTTTGTGTGCCCGGCATGGGCTGAGACTTGGAGGTGAAAGTCCTCTGGGGAGTTGGTCGTAGCGACCCTAGCGAAGCGCAAGGCGAGGAAACGAACCACCCGCGAGGGTGGCGCTGAAAGAAGCGTGGAGCGAAACCGTGC
>DASUVG010000210.1:0-18511 GCA_036379135.1 Longimicrobium sp. | reverse complement strand
CAGTGCCCAGTGCCCAGTGCCCAGTGCCCAGTGCCCAGTGCCCAGTGCCCAGTGCCCAGTGCCCAGTGCCCAGTGCCCAGTGCCCAGTGCCCAGTGCCCAGTGTTAGGATTCTCGTATCCCGGCTTCCTTAATCCGCCGTTACTTGAAAATTTATTTGTCTGGCGCTATGATTGTCGCTCGTCTGCACGCCCATGGCGTGGAAGCTTCAATCCATCGAATTCCGGGAGCAAAATGAAGAAGATCCGGCTGGACGTAACGAAGTTGCAGGTGGAGTCCTTCCAGGTCCGGAACGAGGAGGATGGTCGGGCGACGGTGCATGGCCATCTCCAGGCCGGCGTGCCCGGCGTGGACTCCGGCGATACGGAGATCTGCGGCAAGTCGTATTGCGGATATTTCAACACGTGCGCCCCGTCCTGCGGCTCTGATCCCTGCGCTTGCGACGTGTGATACCGTTTCCGTTGATCCCCGGTGCAGGCTGAGGACCCCCGCCGCACGCAGGGCACGGAGAGGATAAAGATGAGGCGCAGAGAACAACTGGAGTTCTCTGCGCCTCTTCGTCCTTCGCTGCGTCTCTTGAAAGGGGTGCGCGCGGACTGGGCACTTGAACCTGGGCACTTGAACCTGGGCACTTGAACCTGAGCACTGGCCACAAAAAAACGGGGCCGCTCCACCGAAGTGGAGCGGCCCCGCCGTCACGTGGACGCTCGGGCGATTAGCCCAGGCGCACGACGTTCTCGGCCGCGGGGCCCTTCTGGCCCTGCACCACGTCGAACTCCACGCGCTCACCCTCGGCCAGCGACTTGAAGCCGCTGCCCTGGATGGCCGAGTGGTGGACGAAGCAATCCTTGCTGCCGTCCTCGGGCGTGATGAATCCGAAGCCCTTGCTGTCGTTGAACCACTTGACGGTACCGGTCGTAGCCATCTCCGTACTCTCCTGAAACTGTGTTGACCGACTCTCGAGGTACGGGACATCCGACCAACGATCGTCATGTTCTTTGCTCGGGCTGATCGCCCCCCGTGCGCAGGCGTTTGCGAACCCGCCGGAACGAAAAAGGACCAGGGAGGCGAAAGCGTCCCAGGTCCTCTTGCACTCTGGTGTCCGCTGGATTTTCGCCCCGCGGTTTGTTCGCAAGACCAAATGTACAGGCATCCGCCCCATCCGTCAAGCCTTTTGATCGTGGCATCCAAACGGGTCACACGAAATCTCACGCGAGCTGGTGATGTGGACGAACGGGTCGGCGGAAAGCACCTCGCCCGCACAGGCCCGATGTTCGGGCGAGGAGTTTCGGAAAATTCAGGACCTGCGGCGATGACGGGAAGCCCGGAGGACGGGCATCCCCATGGCCCTGCTCTTGCGACTTTCCGCGCGGTGTTCCACGTCATTTTGTACAGGTATGCACAAGCGTCTTGCGGATGACTGCAAACGATCTGGACAGGCGGACGTTCATCCGCACCGCCGGGGCGCTGCTGCTGGCCGGGAGCGATTTTCGCTTCGGGCCGCGCACGCGGGCCCAGGACGCGCTGCGCATCGCTTTCGTCGCCGGCCCTGGCGCCCCGGCCGGCGCCGCCCACGGGGCGACGCTGGGTGCCGAAGATGCCGCGCGCAAGGGCGAGCTCATCGGCCGCCGCATCGAGCTGGTGACGGTGGATTCGGCCGAAGCCGGCGCGGACGCTTCCGTTACCGCGCTGATCGGCGGACTCGATGACGCGTGCAGTCAGCTGGCGAATGTGGCGTGGCGGACCGGCGCGCTGGCGATGAACGTGGGATGCCGCTCCGACCTGTGGCGCGCGGAGGGATGCGAGCACACCCTCTTTCACATCGAGGCGAGCAAGTCCATGTACGACGACGCGCTCGCCGCCCGCGGGGACGATGGCGAGCTCCCCGGTGACGCGGTGCTGTGGCACCCGTCGCTGGAGCGCTTTGGCGCCGCGCAACTGAACGACCGCTTCCGCGCCCGCTTCGGCGCGGAGATGGACGCGGTGGCGTGGGCGGGGTGGATGGCCGTCAAGGTGCTGTGGGAGGCTTCGCTGCGCGCGCGAACGGTGGACCCGGCAAGGCTGTGCGCGTACCTGAGACGCGACGACACGCAGTTCGACGGGCACAAGGGCTGGCCCCTCTCGTTCCGCGACAACCACCAGCTGCGGCAGCCGCTGTACATGGTGGGGCGAGGTTCCGACCGCGTGGTGGGCGAGATCCCGGTTCGGCGGTGCGGGGAGTCGTCGTCACGGGCCCTGCTGGATACGGTGGGCGACGACCTGTCGGTGATCCTGTGCCAGTCCATGCTGCCGCGGGGTTGAGCCGGTTCTCCGGCGAAATGGAGCGGTGGATGGACACGATGGGGGTAAGGTAGGTTTGGATCCGCGGCGCTTCGGCTGGTTCCGAGCTGCGCCCGCAGGCGGCCCCCTCTCCCGGCCTCTCCCCCGCAAACAGCGCGGGAGAGAGGTGGCGCGCACCGAACGTCCGGAGCGCAGCGGGAGGGCGCACGCGAACGCCGGCTTTTTCGGAAAAGCGATCGAATTCTCCCCTTTCTCCCGCGCAGCGGGAGTGCGGATGCGCACGCCGGCCTTTTCGGAAAAGCGATCGAATTCTCCCCTTTCTCCCGCGCAGCGGGGGAGAGGGGCGGGGGGGAGGGGGCCGCTTCGGACGCAGTTCGATGTCCTTCGCCGAGCCCTGGACTTCAGCGGCACCTCTCCCCTCTCCGAGCGGGGAGGTGATCGACGCGCGGACGCACCGTGTCGTCGGCCGCGTCCCCGTGGGGCGGCGTCCCTGGGGGATCGCGGTCTCCCGCTGACGGACGAAATCGCACATATTCCGGATGCGTCCACCGGCTGTGGAACTCCACGGCATCGGATTGGCTAGTAAGGACTTCCCACGCACACGTCCGTTCGCGGACACCCGGCTCTACATCCACCGCGCCCCTCATCAGGCGCGGCCGAACTTTCTGCGCATGAACCAGAGAATAACGCGTATCCTGCTCGGCTCCGCGCCGGTGCTGCTGCTCGGCGGCGTCGTGGCGGGGGCGGTGCTTCGCCCGCAGGCCGACCTCTCGGACGGGTCCGCGGCGCCGCACCTGATCGCGCCGGCGTTCGCGTCCGCGCCCCCCGGCGCGGCGGTGATGGAGGAGGGGCGCGCGCTGTGGGTGAACCGCTGGGACTACGGCAGCGCGGCCACCATCCGCCAGGTGATGGTGAACGCGAAGCGCGCCAACTTCAACATCGTCTACTTTCAGGTGCGCGGGCCGTGGGACGCGCGCTATCCGTCGCGGCTGGACCCGTGCTCGCCGCGGCTGTGCGGCAGGCTGGGCGGCACCCCCACATGGGACCCGCTGGAGGTGGCGGTGCGCGAGGCGCACGCGCGCGGGCTGCAGCTGCACGCGTGGATCAACGGGCTTTCCGGCTGGGAATCGAACACCTCCACCACCTGCCAGGGGCTGCGCCGCAGCGAGGCCGGCCAGCCGAACCACGTGCTGGTGGATCACCCGGAGTGGGCGATGCACACCCGCGGCGGACGCCCCATGGCATGCCCCAACGGCGACGAGTACGTCTACCTGTCGCCCGCGCACGCGGGGGTGCGCACGCAGCTGGCCCGCGTGGCGGCGGACATCGTGCGGCGCTACCCGGTGGACGGCATTCACCTGGACCGCATCCGCTACCCCGGCGCGGACTTTGGATGGGACCGCGCGTCGCTGGCCCAGTTCGGCAAGGACCCGTCGGCCAACCCGCGCGACTGGGCGCAGTTCCGCCGCGACCTGGTGAGCCGCATGGTGCGCGAGACGCACGACAGCATCCACGCCGTGCGCAAGGTGCCGCTCTCGGCCGCCGTGTGGCCCATCTACGACCGCACGCGCTTCGGCTGGAACTCGTCCAGCGGCATCGCGCAGTTCTTTCAGGACACGTGGGGATGGGCGCAGGGCGGCTACCTGGACGTGGCCGTGCCGATGACCTACTTCTACGTGGCGGACCAGCGCTGCTCGTACGTGCCGCGTCGCCGCGGGCAGGAGCCCAACCCCGACTGGGACTGCATGATCGCCGACCACGTGGCGGGGATGCGACCGACGGGGCGGCACGTGTACGCCGGCGTGCTGGCCGGGCTGGGGCGCGACGAGATGGCCAGGCAGGTGCGGATCGGCCGGCAGCGCGGGGTGAACGGCTTCTCGTTCTACTTCTACAGCTCGCTGGCGGAGCTGAACGCCTTTGGCTTCCTGGGCGACGGCGTCTTCAGCGAGCCCGCTACCGTGCCGCGGATGCCCTGGCTGCGGTGAACGATCGGCCTCACACGGAGTCAACGGAGTTAACGGAGTTCGCTCCAGCCGATTCCGAAGGCGCTTCGTCGATGCAGGCATGGCAAAACGAGGTCTCACACAGAGTTAGCAGAGTCAACGGAGTCCCGTTCCCTCTGTTGGCTCTGTTGGCTTTGTGGGAGCGAAGGATCGCGACGGTGTTGGGTGCGCGGCTCCTCGCTATCCGCGCAGGACGGAGCGCAGCTCCTCGAAGTCGCTGGTGCGGGGAAGGCGGCGGATGCTGTCGAGCAGCCCGGGCGGCGGCGGGACGAGCTTGCGGGTGTCAATGTGGATCCAGGCGCCGTCGATGGTGAGCACCGCCGCCTGCTTTCCGTCCGCGCGCGCGACCCCCTGCCGTACGCGCCAATGCGAGCCGTCCGGCGAAAGGCCGGCGAAGAGCACGTTGACCGTCATCATCTCCCCGAAGAGCACCTCGCGGCGGTAGCGGACCTCCTCGCGGAACATCACCGGGCCAAAGCGGTGCGACTCGAACGCGGCCTGCCCGAAGCCGTGTGCCTCCAGCAGGCGAAAGCGCGTGTGCGTGGCGAGCTCGCTGAAGACGGTGTTGCGCAGGTGGCGGTTGGCGTCGACGTCCGCCCACCGCGCGGTGAAGTGTTCCTCGAACGCCTGCTCCTCCGTCATCTGCTCTTCTCCGGCATCATGGCCGCGTGCGCGTCCTGGGCGAGCCTTCCGCGACGTGCGTGCCGCATAGCCGCCCGTACGCGTGCGGACAGGGGTGGCGTGGGCCTCAGACGATCGGACAGGTCTCATGATCTGCTCGTCGCGAGCGCGAGTTCCGGCGTCTGAACGCGAAAGGAACTTTAAGTATCACAACGGGTTACGGCTCTGGAGGGGGATGCGCCGCGCGAGATGCCGGCGGTCCCGTCCGCCATCTTCCGGAGCCGTCTCAGCGGTCCGAATCCGACCCCAGCCGGCCGGCGACAGGGCCCTCCGCACGCGACTTCGGCGCAACCGGAGAGGCCGCCATGCACGCCCATCTCTTCCTCACCCCCAGCACCCGGGACCCCGAGCGCGACACCCGCGCGGAACGGCTCTGCCTTCTGCTGGCCGACGGGGACCCGGACGTGCACGCCATCTACGGCGCCGTGCTGGAGCGCGAGGGCTTTCGGGTGCTCCACGCATTCTCGGCGGCGGAATGCCTGCGCCTGGCCGCGACGCCGCGGATGTGCGCCGCGCTGGTGAGCGTGGGTGGATGCGGGCTGCTCACCTGGCGAGGGCTGCACACGCTGGCCGCGGCGGCGGCGGCGCGCGGATTCGTCATCGTCTGCCTGACCACGGACCCTGGGCTGGCGCCGTCCGTGCGACGCCCTCCCCGCGGCGCGTCGGCGGTGCTCATGCTCCCCTGTTCCCCCGAAGCGCTGGCCGCGGAAGTCCGCCGCGTCGTTTCCCCCTACGGCGGCCGGGAGAACTAGCTGGCGGATGCGCGGCACTCCGCCAGCGACCTCTCCATCCGCATCTCGCAGAACTCGGCCAGTGCACGGTGGATGACTGCAGGAGCCGTGTGCTGGTCAGCCTCAATCCCGCGAGCAACGCCGCCCGCCGGACACGAGACATGTGCCGGTCTGAGCGCCCGTTCGCCCGTCCCCTCCACATCCCACGAATCCGTCGTTCCGAAGGAGCGCACACCCGCACCCTGCCTTCACGGAAGAGTCTGCGCGCGACTGAGGAATCTGCTCTCCGCCACTTCCGGGGAGTGAGGGCCCGTCGCAGTTTCCCGCAGTTCAGCGCGAAACTTGCGTATCTACGCTTGCGTGAAAGCACCGATCTTCTCCCGGGCACCGCAATCGCGCATCGAGGACCGCAAGTTCTTCGTGGGGCTGGCGCGCGCGTTCGGGGGCGCCGTGCTCTTTTCGCTCCCCCTGCTGATGACCATGGAGATGTGGTGGCTGGGCTTCTACCTGGACCGGGTGAAGCTGCTGCTCTTCATGGTGCTGATGATTCCCGTCGTCGTGGCGCTGGACTACTTTTCCGGCTTCGAAGAGACGGCGAGCTGGCGCGAGGACCTGATGGACGGGATGATCGCCTACGGCGTGGGGCTGGTCGCGTCGCTCGTCATCCTGCTGCTGTTCGGCATCGTGGACCTAGGCCAGCCGCTGCGCGAGGTGGTGGGCAAGGTGGCCATCCAGTCCGTCCCCGCCAGCTTTGGCGCCGTGCTCGCCAACAGCCAGCTGGCGGGGAACGGCGACGGGCCGGAGCAGCGGCGCAAGGAAGACGCGGGGTACGCCGGGCAGCTTTTCATCATGGCCGCGGGCGCCGTCTTTCTGGCCTTCAACGTGGCACCCACGGAGGAGATGATCCTGATCTCGTTCGTGATGTCGTCGTGGCACGCGCTGGCACTGGTGGCCGCGTCGCTGCTGATGATGCACGGGTTCGTCTACGCCTCGGCGTTCCGCGGCTCGCCGCGGGTGGCGCGGGGCACGCCGGCGTGGAGCCTGTTCCTGCGCAACACCGTGGTGGGGTACGCCATCGCGCTGGCGGTGAGCGCCTACGTGCTGTGGACGTTCGGCCGGCTGGAGCACGGGGTGATGTCTACGTACGTGATGATGACGCTGGTGCTGGGATTTCCCGCCGCGCTGGGTGCGGCGGCCGCGCGGTTGATCATCTGAAATCCACCTGACGCCGGACGGCGATGACGGAACGGGACGGCGGGGAGGGCGGCGGGCGCAAGTCGCGGTGGGAGTGGGTGGCCGCGGCCGTGAGCACCGCGCTGGTGCTGGCCGTGGTCGGCTATCTGCTGTACGATGCCGTCGCCCGGCCGCAGACGCCGCCCTCCATCCAGGTGGCCGCCGACACGGTGCTGCGGTCCGGCGGCCTGTGGCTGGTGGAGTTCCGCGCGACCAACGACGGCCATGAGACCGCCGCCGCCGTAAAGATCGAAGGCGAGCTGATGCGGGCGGATTCCAGCGTGGAGAGCAGCGAGGCCGTGCTGGACTACGTTCCCGGCCGTTCGGTGCGGCACGGCGGCCTGTTCTTTCGCCAGGACCCGCGGGCCTACCGGCTGGAGCTGCGCGCGCACGGATACCAGGAGCCTTGAGGGGATGGAGAGCGGGATGCGGATCGAGGTGTGGGCCGACGTGGTGTGCCCGTGGTGCTGGATCGGCGAGACGCGGCTGTACCGCGCGCTGGGGCAGCGGCCGGAGGCAGAGGCGGAGGCAGAGGCGGAGGTGGTGTGGCGCCCGTTTCAGCTGCAGCCGGACCTGCCGCGCGAGGGCAAGCCGTGGGAAGAGGTGGTGCGGACGAAGTTTGGCGGGCCGGAGCGCGCGCGCACCATGTTCCAGCAGGTGGCCGCCGCCGGCGCCTACGACGGGCTGCGCTTCGACTTCGAGGCCATTCCCGGCCACCCCAACACCCGCGACGCGCACCGCCTGGTTCTGCTGGCGCAGGACGCCGGCGTGGGGCGGCAGATGGCCGAGGCGCTGTTCGCCGCCAACTTCACCGAGGGCCGCGACATCGGCAAGACGGGCGTGCTGGCCGACATCGCCGCGCAGGTGGGGCTGGACCGCGACCGCGTGGCCCGCTTCCTGGGCGGCGACGAGCTGGGCCGCCAGGTGGACGAGAGCCAGGCCGAGGCCGCGGAGCTGGGCATTACCGGCGTTCCCTACTTCGTGATCAACGGCAAGTACGCCTTTTCCGGCGCCCAGTCGCTGGAGACCTTCGTCTCCGTCCTGGACCGCGTCCGTGAGATGGAAGCCGCGGCGAACTGAGGGAGCGCTCGAGCATGGAGAAATACGGAATGCACGCCTTCTGGAGCGATGCCGACAAGGGTTATGTCGCGGTATTCCCGGAGATCCCCCGGCTCTCGGGATTCGGGGCTACCGCGCAGGAAGCCCTGGCCGAGCTCCAGGAGGTGCTGCAAGCGGTGGTCGACATTTATCGCGAGGAGGGTCGCCCGGTAACGAAGGGGCTCCTTGAAGCCGCGCGCGAAGTGGATCGAGCGTAAGGGCCCATCCCGACGCCGCCTCTCCCTCCTTCCAGCATCTGTTCGCCGTATGCCCCTGGAACGCACTGGCCGTTCTGCCCCGCTCTCCAGACGTGCATTTCACGAGCGCCTTGCCGCATGGCTGCGGGACACGGATGAACCGATCATCGGGGATCCTGCCGTGCCAGGCCCGACTGCCTGGGTCTGGGTGGCTGAACACCCGTTCCTGGTCAAGCTGCATGCCGACACGCGGCGCGAAGGTGTGCGTGAGTACCTTCAGCTGGTGCAGCAGCAAGGCGACGGATTGAAGTGGGCTGTGGCAGCCAGCACCCGAGGAAAACCGAGCAAGATCGTCTTTGGCCCGGACGGCGCGGTGATCCCGTATTTCTATCTCTATCTTGCGGATGCTCAGGTAGGCGAGTTCGAGCTCGGCGCCGCGGCAGGAAGCGATGACCGCATCCGGCCGTGGATCCTGGCCGAGACGAACTGGCGGGCGGTGTCGCAGACCGCGTACGACGTGGCGGTGCTGCCGTGGGGGGCGACGGAGGCGCACAACTGGCACCTGCCGTACGCCACCGACGTCATCCAGGCCGAGCACGTGGCCGCGGAGGCCGCGCGGCTGGCGTGGGAGCGCGGCGCCAGGCCCATCGTGCTCCCCACCGTCCCGTTCGGCGTGCAGACGGGGCAGCTGGACATCCCCCTCTGCCTGAACCTGAACCCCAGCACCCAGGCCGCCATTCTCGCGGACCTGGCGCAGGCGCTGGCGGGCCAGGGCATCCGCAAGCTCCTCATCCTCAACGCACACGGCGGCAACGACTTCCGCGCCATCATCCGCGAGCTGCAGCCGAAGACCGACCTCTTTCTCTGCACCATCAACTGGTGGAGCTGCGTCGATCCGCGCCCGTTCTTCGCGACGCCCGGCGACCACGCGGGCGAGCTGGAGACGAGCGTGATGATGCACGTCACCCCGGACCTCGTTCTGCCGCTGGACCAGGCGGGCGCGGGGCGCGAGCGGCGGTTCCGCATTGACGGCCTGCGCGAGGGATGGGTGTGGGCGCCGCGCCGCTGGACGTCCATCTCCCAGGACACCGGCGTCGGCGACCCCTCCGCCGCCACCGCGGAAAAGGGCGAAGCGTTCTTCCGCGCCGTCACCGAGCGCATCGGCGGCTTTCTGGTCGAGCTTGCCGCCGCCGACCCGGCGGACCTCTACGCCGACTCCTGATTCCCCTGCGAAGCCTCTGCCGCCGCGGCAATCTCCGCTCGCCCCACGCGGCCGCGGGCCGATCCGCATCCCGAAAACGAATGGTTTCACGCGCGGAGGCGAAGGACGCAGAGAGAAGCTTCTCTCCGCATCCTCCGCGTCAGATTGGTGTTTACGGATCCGGGATCAGCGGCGGGTAAGGCTCCTGGATGTGAGGAGGCAGATGGGGATGAACGAAAAGCTTGCTGCAGGGGGCACTGGAAGCCAACATGAAAGGGCGGATTTCGTCTCGCCCGGAAATTTGCCGATCCGTCCCATCTAACGGATGCACACCGGCAGGACGGGGCGTGTTCGCGCCTCCTTTCCATCCCGCTCCCGGAGAATCATTCGATGCTCACCACAGCTCAGCTGCGTAAGGCCTGGCCGCACGCGTGCGGTGTTCCCCTTACCGGAACGGACCTGGTGCAGGGAGTGCGCATTCAGGTGCACGAGCAGATCACGACGGCGGTCCGCGCGCTGGGCCTGGTGATGCAGGCCTTTCAGTACCCCGTGCGGAGAGGGGACACGGGCGCGTACAACTGCCGGGCCATCACCGGGGGAAGCGGCTCGAGCCTGCACTCCCACGGCATCGCCATCGACGTGAACTGGAACACCAACCCGTTCCGGGCCGACAACGTGCTGGTGACGGACATGCCCAGGCCCATGGTGAACGCCATCCTGGCCATCCGCACCAACAACGGCAAGGAGGTGTGGGGCTGGGGCGGCAACTACCGCACGGTCAAGGACGCCATGCACTACGAGATCGTGTGCACCCCGGCGGATCTGGCGACCGGCATCGACTGGAACACCGTCAAGCAGCCCTCGCTCACGCCCAGCAACTTTCACCAGTGGCCGCTGGTGCAGCGCGGCGACCGCGGCCCCGCCGTGGAGAAGCTGCACGGGCTGCTGAAGATCGCCAAGAAGGGCGACGCGGGCTTCGGCATCTTTGGCCCCGTCACCGAAGCGGCCGTCCGCGAGTACCAGCGCACCCACGGCCTTACGGCCGACGGGCGCGTGGGCCGGCAGACCTGGACCGCGCTGCTGACCAAGCAGCCCGAGGTCACCGAGGGGGAGCCCGGACCGGTCAAGCGCCTGGCCTCGACCGAGCACGTCGTCTGAAGCGCTCCACCGGAACGGCCCGCGGCCCCGCGACGAAGTCTCGTCGCGGGGCCGCTCGCTTTCACCGGCTGACGGATGAGGACGCAGCGAACCGGCGATCTTTCCCCAATGCGAGAATGTGACTTCCTGAGGGAGCGCACGCGCAGATCCTGCCGCCTGCACTGACTCCGGCGCGCGACCGAAGGACCTCCTCTCGGCTGCGCATGGGCCGGATCAGGGCGCGGAACCAGCCCCTTCGTTCTGCTGGCGAGGTCCTTCGGTCGGCGCGCCGGGTTCCCGGTCAGGGCAAGGTTCAGCGCGGCGCCTCCCTCAGGAAGCCATGGACTCCGTTGCCGGATCCGGGATTACCGCACCGCGCGGCGGCCGGCGCGCGTCTCCTCCAGCCGCTCGTCGGCGCCGTCGATGGGCGCGTAGTACAGGTCCGAGACGATGCGGCCCACGCCCTCGTACTCCTCGGCCACGCTGCCCACGCGCCGCGCGCCCAGCGCCCGCAGCAGCGCCAGCGACGCAGTGTTCTGCACCGGCTGGGCGACCACGGTGGCGAACAGGTGCTGGTGCCCCGCCCGCACGGCGCCGCGCAACGCCGCGAGCGCCAGCTCCGGCGCGCGCATCCGCGCCTGGGGCAGAATGGCGAGCTGGTCGAAGTAGCACACGCGGTGCTCGGGCGGCGTCCACCCCGCCGGCGCCTCCCACTGGATGGCCTCGCGCCGCGCCCACAGCTCCGACGCGCGCAGCACCGGCTCCGGCAGCAGCACCGCGAACCCCGCCACCGCGCCGTCGGTGCCGGTGAGCACCCACACGTCCGCCGCGCCGATCAGCGCGCGGTAGCCTTCCAGCGACGCCCCCAGCAGAAAGCCGCCCCGAGGTGCCTCGCGCGTGTCAGGCGGCAGGGCCAGCGCGCGCTTTACCGACAGGATCGCCTCCGCGTCGGCCGGCGACGCGCGGCGAATGCGGCCGGATTCGCTCACCGGCGGCCCAGCCGCAGCTCCACCGAGAACTCGCCCACCTCGGCGATGTTCTCCAGCAGCGGGCCTTTGCGCTGCTGCCAGATCGCCTGCCAGAGGGTGTGCACCTTCTGGTTCTCGTGGTACGCCGCGGGGAGCTCGTGCCGGCGCTCCGGCAGCTGGTGCCAGGGGATCGTCGGGTCGTCGTGGTGCGTGGCGTGCTCGTTGAAGTTCAGCAGCAGCCACGAGAAAAAGCGCTGCCGCGGCAGCGAGCGCACGTTGTGCCGTACGTCGGGGCCCACGCTGGTGTCGTAGTGGTACACGTACAGAAGCAGCGACCACACCCACGCGAACACCGCCAGCGGCAGCCCCAGCGCCACCCCCCATCCCGCGCCGCCGAACAGCGCGACAACGGCGGCGTGGTACCCGATCCCCAGCCCCAGCTCGCCCCACGCGCGCAGCCGCTTCTCCATCCCCCAGTGCTTGAAGACGGGGGAGATGCGCGTCGCCGGCTCCGTCGGTACGACCAGAAAAAGGAGGACGGAGACCAGCGAGTGGATGAAGAACCCGCCCAGGAACACGTAGAAGATCCACACTGCCTGGTAGTACGCGCGCCGCAGCGCCCCGATCTCGCCGCGCACCACGAAGGTGTCCAGGTTGGCCGTGTGGTGGTCGCGGCGGTTGTGGCCGTGATGGAAGTAGTGGATGCGGCGGTAGATGGTGAACGGCGCCGCCACCGGCATCAGCAGCGCCGTTCCCCAGAAGTCGTTCAGCCGCGGGGACGATGGATACAGCTTCTTGTGGATGGCCTCGTGCGCCGCGATGTACATGCGGTCCAGCCACAGCCCCTGTGCCACGATCAGCACCGCCAGCACGGCCCAGCGCCCCGGCAGATCGGACCGCCACACCGCCAGCGTGCCTGCCATCAACGCCAGGTGCAGTCCCACGGTCTGCGCCAGCAGCCCGCGCGAAAAACGTTCGTCCGCGGGTGAATCGGTCGTGCGATGGGTCATCGGGAGGCGCGTCTTGATGCTGCGGACGGGCGCGGCGGGTGGATGCCGCGGGCCCATCGAGGTCATCAGCGTGGGGGAACGATCCGGAGAGTAATGAAACGAAGTGTGTACGTCCAGACGCGTCCTGGTCCGGAGCCGAAACGGGAGGACGCGGATCGAGCGGTCGTCCGCGTCCTCTCCCGTCCCTCCGCGTCTTCGCTCGTGCGGGGGCGCCAGCGGAAGTCCCACCCGGTCAGCGAGTCCAGCGCTTCCAGAAAGGCGCGGAACTCCGGCGTCTCAAATCCCTCGTGCTCGTCGCCGTGGCAGTCCGGGTACGCGTTGCTGCCGCCGGACTCGATCACCGTGCCGTCGCGGGCCAGCCGCAGCGACCAGCCGACCCCGTCCACGATCTTCTCGGCCCGGTACTCGCGCCGCCAGCGTCCCACGCCCGCCGTCTCGGCGGCGGTCCAGAACGCGGCCCAGTCTTCGGTAGCGGGTGTGGCGCGCAGGCTGTCGATGCGCATCCCAGGTTTGTAGTCCCACGGGATGTGCCAGACGATCACGCGCCCGTCCTTCATCTCCAGGCTGGTGGACCCGCTTCCGAATCCGCCGATGTAGAACGAGAACTCGTCGGGCGCCCCCTCCACCGGCAGCGGCACCGCGGGGTCGCTGCAGCCGGACATCGCGCCCAGCACCATCAACACGGCCCACGCGCGGCGGGCCTTGGTCGTCAGGAAATCCATGGAGAGCGTGCGAGCGGTGGGGGAGGTGGTGCGTGCGTGTCGGGATGGAGCGATGTATCCGCAGGGTAGCGCGACGCAGGATGTACGTCCAGACGGTCCGCGGCCCGCGACAAGCCCTCGTCGCGAGCCGCGTTCCATCCCCGGTGATCAGTCGCTGCGCTGGATCGTCTGGTCCGGCGCGCGCAGCAGGTGCTCCCGCCCCGCGGAGTCGCGCAGGTACACGACCACGTCCACCTTGGTGCCGGGCTGCCACTTGGGACCTTCGCGCGCGATCACCTCCAGCGTGTGGGGCTCTTGGCTGTCGTGTTCCTTGATCGTGGGCGCGGTCCACACCTGGTCGCCCTGCACCACGGACACCCGTTCCGCCGTCACGCCGCTGGGGAACGGCTGTCCATCCACCGTTCGGATGCGCAGCACCGCCACCATCGGCTTGCCGTCCGGGGGCGATATCGGCATGAAGTCGCGGCCCACGTAGGTTTCCATGATCAGGCTGTGCTCCTCCACCTGTACCTGCGTGGGCGCCTCGCGCAGGTGGCTGGGCAGCGTGCTGATGGTGGTCGGCTGGTCGCACGCGGCCAGCAGCAGGGGGATGACGAGCTTCGGGAGGATGCGTAGTCCTGGCATGACAGGTTCGCGTTGTGGGTCCGCCATCAGAACGCCCGCGTCCGCCGCGTGTGACACCTGGAATGTGCGCCAATGCCAGCGTCCATGCAACGAAAATCTCGTCGCGAGGCCGCCGTTCATCCACCGAAAGCCGTCAGCGCGTAGGGCGCGCACCCGCGAGTGCTCAACCTATGGCCATGGATAAACAATCATCTCAGAAAGATCAACAATACGGTAGTTGCCCCCTAGATTTGCTAATACTATGGAAATTGATCTACCTGTGCGTAGCGAGGTTTCGTACAGTAGCTGTTTGCAGAGGCCACATGGATTAGTGAATGCCTGACCATCGGGATCCTTATCCGACAGAATGGCCATTGCGGTGATTTCAGGTTCACCGTGAGCGGCTGCATGAACGAGTGCAGCGTGTTCTGCATGCAAAGATAAAGTCCGTGTTTCAGACCGGTATACTCCAGCTTCATAAATATTGCCGGCGGTGGTTAGAACAGAAGCACCGTATTTGTGACCGGCACCAGTTGAATGGAGCATTCCGATTCGTGCGTGGAACATCAGCGTGTGGACTATATCACTGGTCATATTCACTATGAGAGTGGAGGGTGAGCTTAGCCGATTCTTGCGGTGAACAAGAGTCTTTTGTTCACTCGAGGCGTTCAAGTGTCTTCAACCAATCGAACTCCTCCGGTTCACACAGCCACTCGGGAGAAGTCTCTGGAACACTCGGCAGAGACGAAGAGAAGAGTTTTGTTCGGTTGAAATCGACAAACCGGTAGCCATAGCGAGCTGAGAAGACGAATTCGTAGTAGCCAAAGATAACCCGCGGAAGGTTATGAGGGCTGATAGCTCTTGCGTGTCTTGGTATCACGATCTTCACAGCGGTCCACAGAATACGCCTGATGTCGATAAGGTCTGTTGTATAGGTCATACTATGTCCGGGGAATGCCAGTCGTGCGTGTATGATCTCGGTCCTTTCCAGCCATTGCTGGGTTAGAGCCATCAGCATCGCCTTCGTAGCTTCTATGAGAATCCCGTGCTTATTAACCACCATGATCGCACTTAGATCTGGAACGAAATAGTCGTTGAGTTGAATTGTATAGGAGTTGGACCGACCAGGAAGTTGCTCCACAAACCGGAACGATTCATCCTCTGAAAGGCCGTGACTCCTTTGTATGGTAACACCGATAGATCTATCCTTGGGGATTGCGCGGATGGAAAAGAGACAGTCTCGGTGCAAACTAAAATACTCCCGAATTATAGGATTGTCACGCACGAACTTGTTCCCTTCGACACTTACGGGTTGGTTGATGGGCAATCCAATCTTCTCATTCAGTAACCGGAGCCGAGCGAGCTTTGTCTTGTCGTACTCCGTTTGGAAAAAGAGGTCCTGTTCTCCTAACAGCAAATTTCTGTTAAGAGTTACCATCCACTCACTGACTGTAGCGTTGCTCACGCGCAAACCTCAGCACTGGGACGCGCTCCATTTAGCGTTACCTTGTCAAAGATACATGCGACTGACAGCGAGCGAGCGCGAGCCTCTTCATAGATCGCTGGGTTGACGAAGCGCATAGCGGGGCAATGCGCTAGGTTGGGGGTAGCGCAAATGGCTTCCTCATTCCTGGCTGGATTGTTGTAGACGAGCCCATCACGAGTCCAGACAAACGAATGAGCATCAGGCACGTCAATGAACATAGAGCACATAAAAACCCGTCCATCAGGAAAGAACATCAGATTGTTTCGCTTCCGTACTGAACATGTATCAGATACACGGGGAGCAAAAGTTTCCTCTAAACGGATGTTGATCTCTAGTCCGGAGGAAATAGCCCGCACGTGATCGCAAGCGTGCATCCACTCATCAATTGATAGCACCGTTGCGGGTGAAGCAAATCCACGGTTGGTAACATAGTGAATATTAATGTATTCGAATTTGAGGGACGCACAGAGTTCAAGCAGAGAAGCCAAGCAAGAAACGTTCTGGCGACTAACTGAGACAATGGCGGATCGACGGTACCCCAGCGCGTAACTTAGGCTCGCGTTTTCCATCACCTGTCGGAAAGATCCGCGGCCACGAATCGCGTCGTGCTCAGCCGCAGACGGGCCATCCACACTAAAGCACAAGTGTGGTAATTGCGGACCTCCAAATTTATCCATAAAACGAGTTAAGCCTCTGTGGGCATTTGTGACAATACGGGATCTGAGCCGTAAGCTCGTCGCTAGATCAATCGCTTGGACCAATTTTGGGTACAGCGTTGGTTCGCCCCCTAAAAAGGTGATTTCCTCCGTCTGCCACCTCGAGCACGTTCTAATCAACTGAGCTAGCGAATCAAAATCCCATTCTGCGTTGGTTTCAAGATTGTGACCGACAAAGCAATGGGCACACCGCAGATTACACCGGTAGGTAGTGTATACATCGATTGAGGGGACAACTAGAGACGGTATGACTCTTAAGCTGCGTGCGCGTGGAGCAGCGTCGTCAGAGGCATGAGTGAATCTTGCAGGACTCATTTTTCTTCACCTCATGGCTATTGCTACGGTAAGACGAGGATGCGGTCACGGGGATCCAGTTCAGTCTCGTACCAGCTTACGGGCGAAACCAATGACGATCACAGAGAGCATTACCCAGCCAAGCAAGCCTTCAGCGGAGATCAGCGTGCGTCCCAGAGCGCTTAAATCCCACTCTGCGATTTCGCCACCCACAAAAGCGGTAACACTAAGTTCCAGCGCGCGCGGGTAATCTGCCACAGAAGATAAAGGTTTCGGCTGAACTGCGGTCGAGTCAACGATCGGCTCAGCACCAAGATTGGGCAAGAGGATGAATGCGAATGCAAATACGCAGAGTAGACCTGCAGCCCAGAAGATGCTCCGGGCTGGCTTCTCGCCGTAGCCGGTTAAACTGTCGAAGAATACGTATTCGAAAGCACGTATATACCACTGCTGCTTTGTTTTTCTCTGACAGACGCGTTGTCTATAGTAGTAGTGTGCTGCGAGTTCCACGTCTCCATGATCCTTAAGAGTGCGTTTGATCATATTATTTACTTGGCAGGCTTTCTCATAATCCTCATGCCCTTGAGCGACTCGTTCGTCAAATACAATTTTGTCAAATACTGTGTTTGTCACGTCACCCCCGTAGATCTTAAACCCATATAGCTCTGCATTCCTGAAATCCGCGCGCGTAAGATCCGCGTCCCGGAAAGTTGCAGCGTAGAGCTTGGCATTCCGGAAATCAGCTCGGTAGAGATCTGCTCCGCGAAAATCCGCAAATGAGAGGTCACGGCCTGAAAAATCACACCGTTTAAGAATCGCATTTTTAAAATTCGCATTTTGAAGATCAATATCCGGAATAATTTGATCCCGCAGATCCTGGTTGGAGAAATCAGCCGGGGACGTGGGAGCGAGCAGGGTAGGAGCCCGATTTTGCTCATTGGTTCGCCTTTCATCCGGCTGGTGACGGAGGTCAGTGCCCAAGATGGGATCCCTTCTCCTCTTTCCCCGGACTCGATCCACTTTCTTCCATACTCGAAAGAACAAGATGAGCGATGTAACATCGACCAAGACGATGAGCCAGCGTTTTCGATCTTTCATAGCTTCCGTAGATAAAAATTCCCACTCACAGAGGGCAGTCATGCCATTATACGAAATGCGTTGCTGTTTTCGCAAACACCTTCCCCACGGTCTACTCGGCATCCTTCCAACCATCATTTGTTAAAAGACAGCGGCCCCGCGACGAAAGCTTCGTCGCGGGGCCGTCCTTCATCCATCGAAAGCGCCGATCCGGATCAGGCGCCGGCGCCCACCTGCTCCGTCGCGCGGGAGCCGGAGATCGGGGCGCGATTGGCCGCGGTGCCGGCCGCGCCGGCCCCGGGGGACGGGGGGGCGTCGGGGCCGTCGTCGTGCTCTAGGAGGGCGCCCTCCTCCAGCCACGCGTAGTTCCCCTTCAGCACTTCCTGCGCAAGGCGGTAGGTGCTGTCGTCCGCGTTGGTGCCGATCTCGGCGAACAGCTGGCGAATGCGCAGGCGCGACCGCCTGGCGAACACGTCGGCCAGGCGCAGCGCCTCGCGGCCGTGCGGCTGGTCGGCCATGCTGTGCGCGCGCACGCAGGCCGCGCTGATGGCGTACAGCTCCGCGCCGATGTCCACGAAGCGGGCCAGCAGCTTGCCCTTGCGCTCCAGCTTCGCCTGGTGCTTGCCCATGGCGTAGAACATCTCGCGCGCCAGCTTGCGGCTGGTGCGCTCCACGTAGCGCACGTGCTTGGCCAGCGGGCCAAAGTGGCTGTACGAGCCGGGAAGCTGCCCGCTGCCCACGAACCGCTTTGGCAGCCATCCCGCGTACCACACGCCCGCCTTGGCCATGGCCGCCAGCTTCTGCCCCGCGCCGATGCCGGGCTTGATCATGTCGCCCGCGACGGCCAGGTGCGTGTCCACCGCCTCGCGGGCGATGAACAGGTGCATGATCTCCGACGTGCCCTCGAAGATGCGGTTGATGCGGAAGTCGCGCATCATCCGCTCCACCGGGATGGGCTTTTCGCCGCGCGCCTTGAGCGAGTCGGCCGTCTCGTAGCCGCGGCCGCCGCGGATCTGCATCAGGTCGTCGATGATGCGCCAGCCCACCTCCGTCGTCCACAGCTTGGCGATGGCGGC
>DASUVG010000209.1:0-37608 GCA_036379135.1 Longimicrobium sp. | reverse complement strand
CCCATGTCGTGGATTCGAGGGTCTGTGGACGGATGGTTGCCTAGACAACACCCATCCTACTGCTGCCCAAGAAGATGCGACATGGGTTCTTTCGTTCTATGCTGCTCTGAGTTGATTTGAGGTGAATAACGGAGGATCAGTGGAGTTTTATACGCAGAGTACCGTGAACACGTCCGCGAATCGGTCCCACAGCTATGTCAACGATTGCAGGAAGCAGGGTTTGAGATCGATTCGACCGCTATTACGAAAGCGTGCCTGATTTAGCTCCGCCGCTGCTCAAGCAAATGGTCTCGCTGGGCTACTTCGGCCGAAAGAGGGGCAAGGGCTTCTACGACTACTCCGGCGAGAAGTCGGTCTTCCCATGCCGCTGGTCTGATCGACGGCTTGATAGGTGGATGAACACGAGGGGCGCCGCGGGTTGAGGCGCCCCTCGCGTCATCCTGTCTCGATGGAGGTTTGTGATCGCATGGTTTCTCCTCTTTGGCGCCACGGTGGGACGGCGCCCTCTCTGCTGCGGAAGTGGAACTGCGCATCCACGTCCGATGCGCGCGATCGACTGACGTACGGGTGACGTGACCAGGTCGGACCGGATGCAGCATCGAACGAGGGGCGCCGCGGGGTTGCGGCCACCCTTTCCTTCCATCAGGCTAACCCGTGCGCGCCTCCCCGCATTAGCTTGCCTTCACGCCGCGAAATTCCGTTCCGCCGCCCATCCAATCTCCACATGACCGGCGGCCCGCGTCCCCTCCTCCCGGCCGCGAATCGCCCGTCCACCATCTCCCATCCCTCCTCCGCATCACTCCAGCAGGAGCAGCCCCCATGGAACTCCAAGAGGCACACGACATTCTGCGCGGCGTGAACGCGGCGCGCCCAACGGCCGAGTGGGACACGCCGCTCGCCACGGCGGTGCAGCGCGGGCTCGCCGAGGTGTACCTGCTCAACCCCAACGATGACGTGGACGGGAAGATCGGGAAGCGCAGCCTGGGGGCGTGGAAGCTGTTTCGCGAGGCCGCCGGCCTGGAGCCCGCCGACGCCATCGGGCCCACGAGCGCGGGGCGGCTGGTGCAGGCGTCCAGCGACCGCGACGCATTCATCGGCAAGCCGCTGGTGGAGGTGCAGCCCGACTTCGTGTTCCGACGCGGTCAGAACGCGGCCAACCGCGACCGCAGCGCCGCCGCGATCATCAAGGCGGCCAGGACGCGGGAGCTCACCACGCCGCAGATTGCCTATGTGCTGGCCACGGCCGAGCACGAATCCGCCGGGTTCGCCACGCTGGAGGAATTCGCCAGCGGCGACCAGTACGAGGGGCGGCAAAGCCTGGGCAACAACCAGCCGGGCGACGGACGCCGCTTCAAGGGCCGCGGCTACGTTCAGCTTACGGGCCGCAACAACTACACGGCGTACGCCAAGCGGTCCGGCATCCGCCTGGTAAACTTGCCCTTCGTGCTGATGAACTGGGCGGCACTCTCCGTGTACGTGATCGTGGACGGGATGATGCGGGGCGCCTACACGGGCCGGCGGCTGGACGAGTTCGTCAACGAGAGCAAGCAGGACTTTCGCAACGCGCGCAAGGTGGTGAACGGGCTTGACGCGGCCGACAAGATTGCCGGACAGGCCAGGGAGTGGCTGGACAAGCTCGACTGAACCCTCCCCTCGGGGCGGGCGGAGCAAAGAGCAGGTCTGCCGATGACGAGGGGCGCCGCGGGCTGCGGCGCCCCTTTCCCGTGTCCTCCAGTTGGTGCAGGTCCAATTCCTGCAACGGGTTAGCGCCTCACTAGCCGCTGCTGGAGCGGCATGGGAGTGGACCTGTTTCGCGGAGCGGATGATGAAGAAGCTGACGCTCGAAGTGGAGGCGCTGGAGGTGGAAAGCTTCCAGACGGCCGACGGGCAGACGGCGCGCGGCACCGTGCTTGGCGCCGACGGCAGCACCATCGCGCCGTACTGCATCTCCTTTACCTGCGGCGATTCGCACATCCGGCCCTGCCAAGCGGACTGAACCAGCCCGGGGTTCACCTCGCCGCCAGCCTGAACGAAGGGCGCCGCGACCGCGGCGCCCTTTGCTGTTCGCGGCGGACTCATGTGAACCCGGTGTGCGGTTGCGGATTCGCCGGCGGAACCCCGCCGGCGTGGCTCCGGTACGCCCGGGGACCTTTCGCTTTCCGCGACTCGAACCGTCCCCCGCCGCGATAACCACATGGACAAGACCTACCCTTCCGACTTCGGCTGCCTTCCCGGATGGGGCGTAGCCGGCAACGCGCAGAAGTTCCAGACGGGATACGACAACCTGGCCAGTGGAGGCGGCGGCCGCATTCACCTTCCCGAGCGGTACTACTTCACCAGTCCGCTGCACCTGCACAGCAACAACGTAGTGATCACCGGCAACGGGCCGCGGACCGGCTTCTGGTTCCAGCTGGACGATCCTACGAAGGATGCGTTCGTGGTGGAGCCCAACAACCCGTCGGACCCCGGCTCGTTTCTGCAGGGCGTGGAGATGCGCGACTTCTCGGTGCTGGGCGGTGCCAGCTGCGCCTACAACCTGGTCCGCATCCGCTACGTGGTGCGCAGCCGGTTCAAGGGGATTCACGCGATGGGCGGCACCAGCTCGCATCCGTTCGCGATCGGTACGGGGTGGTGCAATCAGTTCGAGCTGGTGGCCACCTTCGCCACCGATCACGACGGCCTGCCGTCGCCCATCTACCGGCCGTCCACGTGGGGCCAGCCGCTCGCCCGGCCCAGGAGCGACTACGTCCACCTGCTGCCCAGCGACGAGCACAGAGGCGGGCTGAACGCAAACCATTTCTGGCTGCTGGTCGAAGGCTACGGCTATCCGCAGGGGCAGAACCCGGACACCTACAACCTGGTGCGCATCAGCAACCAGAACGGTCCCCGCACGGTCAGCGGGCAGTCGGCGGGAAACTGGACTGACCAGGGCAACAACTGGATCACCGGCACCATCGAGGCAAACGTGGGAGGCTACGGTCTTTACGCGGAGGGGTGCGACTCGATGTGCCTGCACCAGCTGTATCTGGAAGAGTGCAAGGGAATGGTGCTGGCGAACTGCCGCCAGCCGGTGGTTTCGCAGACGCGCTGGTACAGCAAGCTGGTGCTGGACGGGTGCCTGCTCCCGGTGGTCACCCAGGGCGCGGGCGACGCACTGGAGATCACGGCGACAACCTCGCATGCGGGGATCGGCCACCTGATCGTGGGGCAGGGCACGGGAACGGTGGTCAACAACAGTCCCAGCACGGTCACCACCGGGCCAGTGCTGCAGAACGCTACGCAGACGTTGTTGGGGGGCGGGATCTTTACGAGCATCGGCACCGCCCCGCGCTTTCTGGACCAGACCGCAATCGTGAGCTCGGCAGCCTACGTCTCTACGGGTACCACGGCGCCAGGCGACTGGAAGAAGACCACGCCCTGACGTACGACGACTCCCGTCCCCAGGAAGGGCGCCGCGGGTTCAGCGACGCCCTTCTCGCTCCCTCGCCATCGCAGGACAGGCCGCAACATGCGTCGATCCGGCGGAACGGGTGTTTGTCGGATGCAGGTGCATAAATAGCAAATGCTTAGATGGGTATGGTGTCAGCGGTTTGTTCGGTGCGCGCAGTGACTGAGCGGAACGAGAGCGCAGAACGATTCCGCTCGGAAATTTTTCCGATTCATCTCAGACGCGGATGAAAGTGTCTGCATGTGTAGGTACGCATCCTGCAAAGAGTTACGGGCACAGATCGCCGCCTGGGGAGGCGGCGGCAAAACTGGAACCGGGAGGGGATCATGCGGAAGCTGACGCTGAACCTGGACGCGCTGAAGGTGGAGCAGTTCGAGGTGGTCGCGCGGGGCGCCGATGCGCGCGGAACCGTGGTGGGCGCCGATGCGTTCATGACGGGGCCGGACAACTGCGTCACCATCTCCTGCGGTGACTCGGTGCACCAGTCCTGCGAGCTCTACTGACTCCAGGCGGCCGCTCATCCGCCGGGGGTGAATCACCACCTTCCGCCCGGCGGATGAACGTGGCAGGATGAGGGGGCGCCGCGCGCTGCGGCGCCCCCCTCTGCATCGGGAGAACCGCGCGATCATGGACGCACCTGCCCGCGGAGGCCGCCTGGTTTCCGAAGCCGACTACGCGGCCGCGATCTCCCGCCGTGCGGCGCGGAGGGATCCCACCCTCGACGACCGGGGCGGCATCGGCGAGGTGGAGCGCTGGCTCACGCCCGGCGGGGAAGTGTGCGCGTACCTCTTCGCCCGCTACTGGAAGGGCGAGCACGACTGCGACCATTACGTGATCGACTGACCACGCACGGTGCGCATCCGCGAAACCCGCGTGCCGCATTTCCGTAGAGCCGCTCCGGCCCCGCCCGCGCATCCCCCTCTGACCAGACCTGCCCCATGTCACCTGGTGACTACATCGATTTCGGCAAGCTGCTCATCCTCGGCCTGACGATCCTGATCCCCGTGACCGGGTTCACCGCGCGCTTCGCCCTTCGCCCCATCGCGGAGGCGCTGGTGCGCCTGCGCAGCGCGGGCGATTCCCAGCACGGGCTGGAGCAGCGGCTGACCCGCATCGAGAGCGAGGTGGATCGTCTCGTCGAGCTGCGCGTTTCCGTGGAGCGGCTGACGGAGGAGCTGGAGTTCAACCGCAAGCTCGCGCTTCCCAACGCGGACAACGGGCTCGCGGCCAGGCGAGGCGACGCGTAGCCGGCGCCTCCGAAGCAGCCGCAGAAGGAACGCCGCGGCGTCCGGCATCCCCTCGCCGGGCTTCTCCCCTCCGCTGAATGGGCGGCGAGAAACCACCGGCCGATGCCCATCCAACGGAGTGCGGTGCAGCCCGAAGGGACGCACCGCCATCTGCCGTGCACCGAATCCCCGGAGGACGCAATGGCCGAGATCTCGTTGAGCTGGGACGCCGTGGAAGCGCGCAAGGCGTGGTCCGCCGAGCTGTTGAACGCGGTGCGCGCTCACAAGGCGGAGCTGGACCTGGGCAATCCCGAGGCATTCATCCCCGGCTACAACCAGCTCACGGCCGACCAGCAGCTCAAGTTCTGGGGCGAGCTGATCGTGGCGATGGCGAAGTTCGAGTCCGGGTGGAAGCCCAACGTCATCTTTCACGAGCCGGCGCCGCTGAACATCGACTCCGTGGGCCTGCTGCAGCTGAGCTACGAAGACCAGCCGAACTACAAGCTGGAGCCGCTGGACCGGGCGAAGAAGAGCCTGGAAGACCCGCTGGTGAACCTGCGCTGCGCCGTAAAGATCATGGCCAGGCTGGTCGCGAAGGACCGCGTGGTGGCCAGTGGAGCCAAGAAGCAGTCGCGCGGCGCGGCGCGCTACTGGTCCGTGCTGCGCGAAGGCCACAAGGTGGACCAGATCAAGGCCCTCACCCGGACCCACCTGGGCCTGTAGCGACCCGGGGACGAGAGGGGCGCCGCGGCCGCGGCGCCCGTCGCCGCTCCATCACGCTCTGGCGCGCCGGCGCCGCGCGCATGAGCTTTCGATGCGGCCACCGTCCTTCACCCGGCCGCGGCGAAGGAGTGCACGTGAGCGAGCAGCCCGGCGCGTCATCCATCCACGAAGTCTTCATCTACCTCATCGTTCGCGGCGGGGCGGACGCGATCGTCTTCTACACGCGCGTGTTCGGCGCGCGGGAAACGTTCCGGCTGCAGGAGGCGGGCGGCCCCGTGGGCCACGCGGAGCTGGAGTTCGGCCCCGTGACGGTGATGCTGGCGGACGAGCACCCGGAGGGCGGCCTGCTGAGCCCGCTGGCGTTCGGCGGCACCGGCACGCGCGTGCACCTGCACGTGGACGACGTCGACGTGCTGGCCCGTCGGGCGGTGGACGCCGGCGCCGTAATCGTCTTTGGCCCGGAGGACCAGCCGCACGGCGAGCGCCAGTGCCGCCTGCGCGACCCGTGGGGGCACGAGTGGCTGCTGGGGCACGCGCTGGGCGAGCCCCTGTCTCACGAAGAGATCCGGCGCCGCTACCAGGAGCAGGCGGGCGGCTGATCGGGCGCGTGGGGTCCAACGCGATTCCCGTCTCTTTCAGCGGGACGGGGCCGGACGTATCATTGCCCGGCGGCCCCATCCACCTGCCACGCCCGGGCCCGCCGCTCTCCACCTGCATCTCTTCCCCGGATCCACCCCGGAGGCCTCGTTGGAGGAACGGACGTTCGACGAGCTGGTGCACTACCTCAAGCAGCGGCGCCTGCTGGGCTATCGTCCGCCCGTGCTGCTGGTGGGCGCGGGCGCCTCGTTCGAGGCCGGCATCGGCACCATGAAGCAGCTCTTCGAGTTCACGGGGGTCAAGGACTTCGGCGAGTTCGTGGAGTACATCCGCAGGCGCTCGGCCGACGAGCGGTACATCCACCTCTCCGGCTTTCTGCAGACGCAGGCGCCCGCCGAGGTCACGCCCGGCTACCGGGCGCTGGCCGCGCTGCTGGCCGACAACTACTTCGACCTGGTCCTTTCCACCAACTTCGACCCGCTGCTGGAGGACGCGCTGGCCGACGCGCGGCTGTGGCGCAAGGACTACATGCTGCTGGTGAACGGCATCGTTCGACCCGAGCGGCTGGACCTGATCCTCAAAGAGCCCAGCCCGCGGGTAAAGATCATCAAGCTGCACGGCGACCTGTTCCACCGCTACATGGCCTGGACGCCGCAAGAGATGGAGCTGTTCATCGACGAGATCCGGCCGCAGCTCAAAAAGGCGCTCTACGGCCGCGACATCATCATCGTCGGCTACAGCCTGAGCGACAAGCCGATCCGCGAGCTGGTGGTGAAGGCCGGCGGGCCCGACAGCATCATCTGGTACCTTCACTTTGCCGAGGTCGCAAAGTCGCTGCGCGCCAACCAGCGCGTGCGGGGCGTGGTGAGCCCGTCGTGCAGGTTCGAGCAGCTGTTCCCCGCGCTGGCAAAGGCGCTGGACGTAGAGGAGGAGGCAGACGTGGCGGCGCCGGACGTGGAGGCGGCGGCGGGCAGGCGCCGCCATCGCGCCGAGCCGGCGTGGGCAGACGCGGATGTGGCACGTGTAACAGGAAGGGCGACGGTTTCTCCGGAGTCCGAGCCTCCGAAGGAGCGGACGCTGGATGACGTGATGGCGTCCGTGGTGGCCCTGGCGGCGGGAGCGGACGCGCCGGGACCGGCCATGTGCACCGGCTTCGTGCTCGCGCGGCCGCGCCTGATCGTGACGGAGGGATATTCGGGCGGCCACCTGACGGACACCTGCACCGTGATCACCACCGACGGGCGCCGGCTGCGGGCGCGGCTGGTGTGGCGCGACGTGTCGCATCCGTTCGGCCCCACGTTCTTCGAGGTGCCCGCGGAGCTGAACGCGCCGGGGCTGCACCTGGACCCGGCGCCGATCCACCCGCCGCTGCCGGTGCGGGTGAGTGTGGCGGCGGGGGCGCGGGTGGGCGTTTCGTCCGGCTCCGTCACCGCCCTGGACGTGGGGATGCTGGTGGCGCCGGTGGGGCAGGTGAGCGGGCTGGCCAGCATCGACTCCATCGTGGCGCCGGGCTCCGCGGGGGCGCCGGTGGTGGATGCCACGCGCTTCGGCGTCCGCGGCTACATCGTCGCGGGGAGCAACGAGCGACCGCCCTCGCTGATGTACCCGGCGCAGCGCTGGGCGCACGCCGTTCCGCCGGACGACGACGGCGTGATGCGGTAGCCGCGGCTCGCGGCCTCGTCCGGGACCTCCGGGTCCCGAAGCCGCGGAATCGTGTCCCGCCTCCGCGTCTCGCCGCGGCGGACCTGTCCGGGCGGCATCATCATCGTCACCCTTCGAACGCGTACCGCCATGTTCCAGTATCCCCACACCATCGAGAACGGCCTGGGCGAGCGGCTTACCTTTCTGCGGCGGGTATCCACGCCGCAGGGGGAGGTGCTGGAGTGCGAGAATTCGGTGCGGCCCGGCGCGGGCCCGCCCATGCACGTGCACCATCAGCAGGAAGAGTCGCTGACGGTGGTGCAGGGGCGGATCGGGTACCAGCGGGCCGGCGAGGAGCCGCGGTACGCCGAGGCGGGGGAGACGGTGACGTTCGCCCCCGGCGAGGCGCACCGGTTCTGGAACGCGGGCGAGGGCGAGCTGCGGTGCACCGGCTACATCCGGCCGCCGGGCAGCATCGAGTACTTTCTGCGCGAGATCTACGCGTCGCAGAAGCGCACCGGGAGCGCGCGTCCGGACCCGTTCGATGCGGCATTCCTGGCGTGGCGCTACCGCGACGAGTTCGCGATGCACGAGATCCCGGCCTTCGTCCGGCGCTTCGTCTTTCCGGTGCAGGTCGCGGTGGGGCGGCTGCTCGGCCGGTACCGCCGGTACGCCGACGCGCCGGAGCCGGTGCGCCGCCCCCGGCCCGCGCCTCCGTCCGCCTGACCGGCGCGCGCCAGGCTGTCTCGTCCCCTGTCGATCACGACCGCTTCCATGCGCGCTCTCCATTCCGCACGGCGCCCGACCCGTCCGCCCGGCGCATCCGCGGCCCACGCGGCCCCGTTTCACCTGGACCGGCCGCGCGGCACGGTGCAGCGGCTGCCGGACCCATCCCCCGCGACGGCCGCTCCGTCCCGCTTCGTGCACGACTTCAGCGGCGTGCCCCTTCGCGTGGGCCCCGCGAACGACCCGTGGGAGCGGGCGGCGGACCGGACGGCGGACGAGGTGATGCGGATGTCCGGACCGCGGGTCCGGAGCACGGTCGCGGACTCCGTGGATCGGCACGCCGGCGGCGAGCCGCCCCTGCGCCGCGCTCCGTCCGGCTGCGCGGCCGCGAGCGCGGCGCCGCCGGCCGTGGGGCGGGTGCTGCAGTCGCCCGGCCACCCGCTGGACGCGTCGGCGCGCGCGTTCATGGAGCCGCGCTTCGGCTACGACTTCAGCGGCGTGCGCGTGCACACCGACGCGCGTGCCGGCCAGGCCGCGGCATCCATCGGCGCCCGCGCCTTCACGGCCCGGCGCAGCATCGTGTTCGGACCGGGCGAATACGCGCCGGAGACGGCGGCCGGGCGGCGCCTGCTCTCGCACGAGCTGGCGCACGTGGTACAGCAGGACGGCGGCGCGGCGGGGGTGATCCAGCGGGCGTGCGTTCCGGCCCCGCAGTCCGCCGCGGCGCCCGGGACGGTGCCCGCGGAGGTCATCGACCTGCTCAAGCTTCGCGAAGGCTGGTGCGGGGCCGTGTACGTGGATTCGGAGGGATACGAGACGGTGGGGATGGGCCACAAGCTCACCGCGGCGGAGAAGGAGCAGTACGCCGTGGGCGACACCGTGCCCGTGGAGACGCTGGACGCGTGGGCCCAGGCGGACGCCGAGTCGGCGTACGCGGCGGCCACCTCGCAGGCGGCCACCATCGGCGTGACGGACGCGCGGCTGGTGAACGCGCTTACGCCCGTCAACTTTCAGCTGGGGATCTACTGGTACACGAAACACAAGAAGACGTGGGCGTACCTGCAGGCCCAGGACTGGGAGAACGCGGCGACGGAGGCCCAGGACAGCCAGTGGTACTCCCAGACGCCCACCCGGGTGGAGGACTTTCAGACCGCGCTCCGGGCGCTGAGCGGCACCACCGTCGCCGCCGGCGGCGCATACGCGTTCAAGATCGGCGAGCCGACCGGCACCGGCTCGGTGACGGCAAGCTCGCTCAACGTGCGGAAGGGGCCGGGCACCACGTACGGCAAGACCGGGACCAGGCTGCAGAAGGGCGCGTCGGTGACCGTGTACGGCCAGGCGGCGGGGTGGCTGTGCATCGGCGAGGGGCAGTGGGTGTCGGCCGAGTTCGTCACGCTCACCCCGACCCCCTCCGCCCCCGCGGCGGCGCAGTACGCTCCCGCGGCAAAGAAGCTCATCGCCGCCTACGCCACCTTCCTGCCGTGGACGCAGGTGTACGTGAGCCTGGACGAGCGCGGCCTGGCCCGCATGCTCAACGTCTTTGCCGGGGCGGCTCCCGGCCTGGTGCTCGCCGTGTTCGCCCAGCTGTACGACGTGGACACGGACGACGTTGCATACGAGATGGCCAGCCTTGCCACCGACGCGCAGCTGGCCGCGTTCGACCGCACCGTGCTGGCGCGGATGAAGCGGGCCATGCAGGGGCTCGGCGAGGACGCCGACGAGGCGGCGCAGATCGCCCGCATCGACGTCCTTCTGGGCAGCGCCGCGGCCGTGCCGGCGCCGACGGGCTCCACGATGGATTCGCTCAAGGCGCAGATCGCCGCGGGAAAGATCACCTTCGATAGCGCGGAGGAGAAAACGGAGCTGCTGGGGGAGAACAAGACCGGCTCCAGGGTCACCGCGCGGCTGCAGGCGCTGGTGGTTCACCTGTCCACCCTGCAGACCGTGCGCATCAGCTCCGTGGTGCGGACGGAGGGGCACCACGGAAGCGGCCGCGCGGTGGACGTGGGGAACGAGACCATCGCCGGGGCGCTGCTCCCGGCCGTCGCCACCGACGCCACCGTCGCCTCGCTGGGGATCGACGAGCTCATCTTCGACGCGCGCGAGGCGGGGGAGAGCGACGCGCAGAAGTGGAACTACGACCAGGGAAAGCCCCACCGCTACGGCAGCGCTACGCTCGCCGACCACAAGGACCACATCCACTTCGCGGTAAAGGCCGGCTGATCCCGAATCCGAGAAACGACTCGTCTCGCACCCGCTCCGGAAAAGGACTGGTCCCACGTTTGACTTCCTGAGGAAGCGCACGCGCAGATCCTGCCGCCCCCACTGACTCCGGCGCGCGACCGAAGGACCTCCTCTCGGCTACGCACGGGCCAGATCAGGACGCGGGGCCAGCCCCTTCGTTCTGCTGGCGAGGTCCTTCGGTCGGCGCGCCGGGTTCCCGGTCAAGGCAAGGTTCAGCGCGGCGCCTCCCTCAGGAAGTCATGCACTCCATTGCCGGACCTGGTATCCGCTGCCTCTGCGCGCGGATACTCTTTTCGGGATCCCGGTGGACGACGCCTATCCACCGGCGCCGCGTCCGATGCAGGCGCCCGCGGCGGACGCCTGCCGATCCGTCGCACCGGTCAGCGGGCGGAGGCGGGGGCAGTCCGCTCGGCGAGCATCTGTGCGGCGCGGGTCTCGAACCAGCCGAAGCGGCGCTCCAGGTCGCGCTGCAGGCGGGCGCGGGGGCTGCGGGCCAGGAACGCGCGGCAGCGGGCGCCGTCCCATCCCCCCGCGGAGCGCGCGCACGCAGGCGCGGGCTGAAGGGTGTTCAGGTCGCGCCACAGCGGCTCCCCCTGCACCAGGGCGTACTGCAGCGACGCGCGCGCCATGGTCTTGAGCGCGGGATATCCAAGGTCCTGGTCGCGGACGGCCTTGAGGTACTCCATCGTCATCTCCGACCGCGCCACCCCCTCGTCGTCCGTGGCCAGCGCCACGGGGACGCCGGCGGCCATGTACGCGTGCAGCGGGTGCGCCCGGCCGCGGATCCCCAGGATGACGTCGTTGCTGGTGAGCGCGATCTCCACCATCACCTCGTCGCGCGCCATCTGCGCCATCAGCTCCCGGGCGCTGTCCTCGTGCATCACGTCCACCCCGTGGCCTATGCGGCGGGCGCCGGCCACGCGCACGGCTTCGCGGATGTGAAAGCGCAGCCCCTCGTCCGGCACCAGCCCGGGCGCCAGCTCGCCCGCGTGCAGGGTGACGCGCACCGTGGGGTACACGGTGCGCAGGTACTGGATCATCCGCATCTGCAGCGAGTAGTCGCGCATGGAGACGGCGCCGTCCTCCGGCTGCACCAGGTTCAGCCCCACTACCTTGCCGTCCGCCTGCGCCATCAGGAAGCCGAGCAGGATCTGCGCGAACACCTGCTGCGGCGGGTTTCCGCGCGACACCTGGTAGAGCCAGCGCACCGCCACCTCGCACCCCGCCTGCGGCGTCCGTCCCGGCAGGCAGCCCAGCACGGTGTCGCGGCGCGCCTCCACGCTGTCCAGCCGCGCGGCCGCGGCGCGCCCCACGTCCGCCAGCCCCAGCGCCAGCAGGGTGTCGCGCATCCGCGCAAAGTCGCCGGTCCACCCGGCGCGGTCGCCCAGGGTGCGGGCGGCGCGGCGGTCCGGCGTCGTCATCAGCTCCAGGTACCGAACCCCGCCGACCGCTGCCCGAGTGGCGGCCTCGGCCAGCATGTCGCCGCCGCGCCGGTCGGTGGAGTTGAAGTGGCCGAAGGTGCTGAAGAACTGGTCGTGGCCGCTGATGCGCGTGCTGTCCCAGTTGCGCATGGACATCGCGTCCACCAGCCGCCCGTAGAGCGCCGACGTGTCCGCGATCTGCGACGCGGGGCGCAGCGTGTCGGACGGCGTGCAGCTCTCCAGCAGGATGGCGAGCTGATTCGTGTTCACGCACAGCCCGTCCTCCGCCGCCCAGCGCAGGTAGCTCTCGGCGTAGACGGCGCCGGAAAGGTGGCTGTGCAGGTCGCCGCCCTTGGGCATCTCGCGGACGAAGATCTCCAGCGCCACCGGGTCGCCGCGCACGGCGTCGAAGTAGCGCGCCGCCTGCTCCTCCGCGCTCCCCTGCGCCGCCGCGCCCAGCGGGAGCAGCAGCAGGGCCGCGATGGATGCGGCAAGGCGGCGCCGCGGGCGGGCGGCGAATCGGCGTGATCTCGAGGTCATGACGGGAGTCCGGATCGCGGTGGGGCTGGATGGTGGCGCCATCGCGGCAAGCTAGTGCGGACGGGGTGGACGGTAAAGCCTGACGTCCGGCGACGTGGCGTCCGCGGCGCGCGGCGGGCTGGATTGGGCGCGCCCGCTCTCCTCCGCCCCGGTTCGCCGCGCCATGTTCGATCGCGTCCTGGACCTGTTCCGCGCCCCCGATCCGACCTCCGGCTGGCCGCTGCCGAGGGCGCGGCCGCTGACGCTGGACCTGGAGACCGGCGCGCTCGGCGGCATCCGCCCCAACGCGCCGTGGACGGATCTCGAGGACTGGGGCCGCCCCGCCAACCCGCGGCTCTTCGCCCGCGGGAGTTTTCGTGTATCCGGAGATGGGGATCGCCTTCCTGGTGGCGCGGGAGCGGGTGACGGGCGCCGACATGCAGTTCCAGGCGCGCGACGCGTTCGGCCTTCTGGGCGCGCCGGCCGTGTGCGAAGGATTCGTCCCCGCGCGGCTGCAGATGCTGGCGGCCGGCGGGGCCGGGATGCTGCTGACGCCCGCGACCACGGCGGACGAAATCCGCGCCCGGCTGGGCAGGGGGCACGTGGACGAGGGGCCGGAGTGGCTGGGTCTGCTGTACCCGCGCCCCTGCTGGGAGCTGGAGTTCGAGTTCGATGCGGACCGGGCGCTGTCGTCGCTCTGCATCACCTATCACGACGGCGATACGGCGTGATGCGGACGGGATTTTGCGAGGGAGCGCGTACCGCGCGAGACGCGAACCACCTTCCATGAGCCTGGAACGATGAACCGAGCCGATGACGTGCGCCCGCGGGTGACCGCCTTTCACCGCCGCCGCACGCTGGGCGCGCTTCTGCTCGCGCTGCCGCTGGCGGGGGGATGCCTGAACACCTACCGCACCGGGCCGGTGCCCGGGACGGACCCCAACCAGGAGGTGGAGATCCCGCTGGGGCAGACGCGCACCTTCGACGAGGAGCGGCTGGCCGTGGGGTTCGGGCGGGTGCTGGAGGATTCGCGCTGCCCCACCGGCACGCAGTGCGTCGCCGCCGGCAACGCGGAGGTGGGGCTGGTCCTTCAGGAGCGCGGCGAGGCGACGCGGATGGTGCAGCTGAACACCGCCCGCGACCCGCGCCGCGTGAGCCACGAGGGGTACATCGTGGAGGTGGTGGATCTGCAGCCGTATCCCGCCGCCGGCGCCGCACCGGACCCGGAAAGCTACGTCGTCCGCCTGCGCATCACGCGCGGGTAGGGAGCGAAGAACGGCAGTCGATCCGTTGCGCCGCGGTGCCCGGGTCGTGGTGCACGGGCCGTGGTCGTCGGGCGGTGTCGTTGGGTGGCGTAGTCGGGCGTGGTGTGTCGGGTGGCGTTGTCGGGCGGGGGCGTCTGGCGCGGTGTTGGGTGGTGTCGTCGCGCGGTTTCGTCGGGCGGATGAATCCGCGGCTGGAACAGCGGGAAGCCCCGCAAACTGCGCGGGGCTGTGTGTCGCCGGGGTCCGTGTAGGAAAGAAGCCGTGCACCGCCCCTCTGTCATTCCGAAGGAGGCGCCGCATGGAACCGTCCTCCACCCGACACTCTGGCGCCGACTGAGGATCCACCTTCCGCCCCCCTCGTGACCTGCCGCCGTGCCGTGGACCTGCGGACGGGCGAAGCGGACGCGGGCGAACCGGTCCGCAGGGCTTTCTGCTGTTCGTAGCGGCGTGTTCAGCCGCTCCCGGCGCGGAGGTCGCCGCGATTCATCCCGCTCCGGCGCGTTCCATCACGGGAATCTTGACGGCGGCGGTGCGGCTCCGCATCTGTTTGCGCATTCCGCACATCTTTCCCGCATCATCCCCCCGGAGATTCCGCCATGGGCCGCAGCATCCTCGCCATCGTCGCCGGCTTCGTCCTTGCCGGCGCGCTGAACGTGGGCACCAACACCGTCCTCGCGCGCGTGGCGCCGGAGATGGTTCCGCCGCCGGGCACGCCCAACACCAACACCACGGCGCTCTTCGTGATCCTTGCGTACGTGGCCCTGTACGGCATCCTGGGATGCTACGTCACGGCGCGGCTGGCCCCGTCGCGCCCCATGCTGCACGCGCTCATCGTGGGCGGCCTGGCGCTGGCGATGAGCATCCCGGTGACGATCTCGGTGTGGAACGACACGCCCGCCTGGTTCAACGTCTACAACCTGCTGGCCGTGATGCCGTACGCGTGGATCGGCGGGCGCATCCGCGAGCGCGAGCTGCAGCGCGCGGGGCAGGGGCGGCTGGCGATGGCCTGATCGTCATCCACCGGACGAAAACGAAGCCGCGGACCCGGACGGGCCCGCGGCTTCGCCGCATCCGGCGTCCGCGCCGCCTACTGCACCTGCGACAGCACCCGGTCGTACACCTCGCGTGAAAGCTGCTCGGCCAGCCGGCGCGACAGGTCCAGCATCAGGTTGGCGCGCGCGTCGTCGCGGCGGCTGGGGTCGAACAGGCGCCGGTCGTCGTCGCCCAGCATCAGTTGGCGCCAGTCGCCCGCGAACTCCGCCTCCCGAAAGTCGCGAGCGGCCTGCGGCGCCACGTAGTCGCGCGTCACGATGCGCCGGTCCGCCACCGACACCACCACGTAGCGCACCCGCGTCCACCCCTCGCGCCGGCCGGAGCGCACCACGTACGCCGTGTCGGCGCCGGAGCGCGTGCGCGCGGCGCGCCGCTCGCGCGTGGGGTCGGGCTCGGTGATGGCCACGCTGTCCACCTCCAGCATCACCACCAGGTCTGCGCCCACGGCGCGGCCCAGGCGCGCGGCCTCGGAGGTGTACCCAAGGTCGTCCAGGTCGAACCGCCGGGCCTCGCGGCGCACCTCGCGCGGCTCCACCACCTCCACGAACGCGGGCGGGCGCGCCCAGGCGCCGGCCTCCAGCTCGTTCTCCACGTCGCGCAGAAACGAGGCGGGGAGCGCCTGCTCCGCCGCGCGCGACGCGGCGATGGGGAGCACGGCCACCCGCAGCGTCCCCTCGTCCAGCGCGTACTGCTGCGCCTCCACCAGCCGCTCGATGCCGGGAAACTGCCGGCCCAGCGACGAGACCGCGCGCTCCGCCACCTGGTACGCGCCGCGGTGGCGCCCGGCCGCGGCCTCGCTGGCCATCCACCCCGAGTACGTGTCCAGCCGCGCCTCGTCCACGCCGCGCCGCTGCTCGGCGGAGGGGTGCCAGCGGCCCACGCGCTCCAGCCGCCCCAGCGCGTCGCCGTAGCGCCCCGACTCCGCCAGCTGCGCGCTCGCGTCGATCGCGCCGTCGATGGCCGCGTCCAGCACGGCGCGCCGGTGCTGCGCGTAGTCCGCGGGCACCGCCAGCTCCACGCCCACCGCCGCCACGTCGCGCCGAAGGTCGTCCAGCCGCAGCAGCGCCTCGGCCGCGTCGCTCGTGTTGCCGGCGGAGGCGCTGGCGCCGGACTCGGCGAGATACTGCTCCACGGCCAGGCGCCCGCTCTCCTGCAGGCGGGCCCGCGCGTCGGCCAGGTTGGGGTCGCGGCGCAGGGCGTCCACGTAGCGGCGCGCGGCGTCGGCCGGGCGGCCGCGCTCCTCGAGCTTGATGCCCTGCTCCAGGCGCTTGTTCGCGGACATGCACCCGGCGGCCACCGCCAGCGGCAGCAGCGCGGCGATCACGCCCGCGCGGCGAAGATGAATCTGGATTCTCATGGGAGGGATCTGCGGATCGGTGGGAGAAAAACCCGTGTCAAAGTATCTCACCCCGCGAAAGGTGTCGAGATCCTTTGTTCCCGTGTTCCATCGCGCGGCGAGGCTTTCGATCAGGCTGAGATGTCGGTGCGGACGATCGGATCAGCCGGCGTCCGTGGCCGGGAGCTTCTCCCACTCCGCGCGGGTGATGCGGTACACGCGCACGTGGTAGCCGCGAAAGTCCGCCATCTTCCAGAACGTCATCCCGTTCCGCTCCGCCACGCGGATGGACGGCGTGTTGTCGGGGAGGATGAGGGAGATGACGTGCGGCGCATCCAGCGTACGGAAAGCGTGGTCGCGGCTGGCGCGCGCCGCCTCGGTGGCGTAGCCGCGGCCCCAGAACCCGGGCGCCAGCGCGTACGCCACCTCCACGTGCCGCTCGCCGTCCACCTCCTGCGAAAGCAGCCCGCAGCGCCCCATCAGCCGCCCGTCCTCCCTGCGCACCGTGGCCCACAGGCCAAAGCCGTGGCGCGCGTAGTACGCCGGCCAGGTCTCGCGCACCTTCGCCCGGTACTCCTCGCGGGGCGGGGCAGGGCCGCCCAGATAGCGGTTCATCCGCGGGTCCTGGTACATCTCGAACAGCGCTTCGTGGTCCGCGTCCGTCAGCTCGCGCAGCAGCAGGCGCGGGGTCTGGATGATGGTCGTCACGGCGGAGCAGGGATGTGAGTACGGCTCAGCGCCTGCGCGGGCTGTTGCGCCGCGGCGGGCGCCGTTATCGTTGGATGCACGCGCCTCAGCCGCAAGCGTTACACCCACGACAGGCAGACGATGGACGAGTCCGACGATCCCCGCTGGGAGCTGGCGAACGCGCTCACGCACGGCGCCGGCGTGGTGGCCGCCCTGGCGGGCGCCGCCGTGCTCATGGTGGCCGCGTCGATGTACGGCGGCACGCTGGAGATCGTGAGCAGCGCCGTCTTCAGCGCCACCCTGGTGCTGCTGTACACCGCCTCCACGCTGTACCACGCGGCCAGGCGGCCGGAGATCAAGGCGCGGCTCAAGGTGTTCGACCACTGCGCCATCTACCTGCTCATCGCCGGCAGCTACACCCCGTTCACCCTCATCGGGCTGCGCGGCGGCTGGGGGTGGAGCCTGTTCGGCGTGGCGTGGGGGCTGGCGGTGGCGGGCGTCGTCTTCAAGCTCTTCTTCACCGGCCGCTTTCCCCGCATCTCCACCGCCATCTACGTGGGGATGGGGTGGATGGCGATCGTCGCCATCAACCCCATGCTGGAGCGGCTGTCCGGGGCCACGCTGGCGTGGCTGGTGGCGGGCGGCCTGGCCTACACCGCGGGGACCGTGTTCTACCACAACCGCCGGCCGTACGCGCACGCCGTCTGGCACCTGTTCGTGCTGGCCGGCAGCGTGTGCCACTTCGCCGCCGTGATGACGCAGGTCCTGCCCCCCGGCGCCACGTGACCGCCTGAGGCGAGGGAACGCCCACGCATGATCCCCATCCGAATCCGCCCGCGAGGACCACCCTCGCGGGCGGATTCGCTTCATCCCTCCCCGAACCCGCCACAGCTGATCCCGAGTGGACGGGTTCCCATCCCGTTGACCCGAATATCGGAATGGAGTATAATGAGCTCCGACAGAAAGAAGCTGGAGTGGATCGGCGCGGCGCGCCGGGAGCTGCAGTCGTTTCCTCCGCGGGCACGCGGCGTGGCCGGAATGAACCTGGACCTCGTTCAGGACGGACTGGAGCCCGAGGACTGGAAGCCGATGCAGAGCGTGGGACCGGGCGCGCGTGAGCTCCGAATCCACTCGTTCGACGGCGGGGCGACGCAGCACCGGGTGATCTACGTCGTCAAGTTTCCCGAGGCGGTCTACGTGCTGCACGCCTTCGAGAAGAAGGCCGAGCAGACCCCGCTGCACAACATCAAGGTCGCGGCTGCTCGATACCGGCAGCTGCTTGCGCATCGCGATTCGGCAGACCTGCCATGGAGACGGTGATGAAGATCGAGGACGCGGCGCGGGTGGACAGGGAGCTCGTCGAGCATGTCACGCCGGCGGACGGCAACATCTTCGCGGATCTGGGCTTTCCTCCCGAAGAAGCCGTGAATCTGCGGATTCGTTCACGGCTGATGGTGGAGGCGATCCGCATCATCCGCGCGCGCGGGCTCAAGCAGAAGAAGGCGGCGGAGCTGTTCGGCGTGTCGCAGCCCCGCATCAGCGACCTCACGCGCGGCAAGATCGACGAGTTCACCATCGACTCGCTGGTCAACATGCTGGCGCATGCGGGCGTGACGGTGGAGGTCTCGGTCCGATCGGCCGCATAGGCCGGCGGTGAACGCCGGCAGGCTCCCGATCCGCACGTCGGATCGGGAGCCGTTATCTGCTACATCCTCGCTGGGCGCAACCACTTCCGTGGCCCGGGCACTTCCGTGATCCGGCCAATCGCGGTACATTTCACGTCGCGGACTCCCACGGTCCGTCTCCCTCCTTTCAGCACCGAGGTTCTTCCGTGGCGTTCCAGCTGTTCGCACGCCGCCCCGGCGGGGCGCTTTTCGCGCTGTTGCTGCTTGCGGCCTGCTCCGACGCGCTGCCCTCCGGGCCCGGGTCGCCGCTGCTGCCGGCACCGCCCGCGGATGCCCTGGCCGCGCTGAGCTGCACCGCCCAGGTGAGCCCGGCGGTGGTGACGTGCGCGCCCATGAACCCCGCGGGCGGGGCGCAGGCCACCATCCTCGGCGGGCAGAACGTCAACGTGCGCCTGACCGCCAGCAACTTTGCCAACGCCGGCGGCGTGTTCTCCATGGACGTGACCGTGCAGAACCTGCTGGCCACCCCCATGGGCGCGGCGGATCCCGGCAGCGTGTCGGGCGTGAACGTGTTCTTCTACGGCGGCCCGGCGTCGGCCACGGGCGCGGTGGACGTGTACGAGCCGGACGGCGAGGGCTTCTTTACCGGTGCCGGCCAGCCGTACTTCCACTGGCCCGAGGTGCTGAACCGCAACGGGGTGAGCCAGGTGAAGCGGTGGAAGTTCTCCGTGTCGCCCACCGTGGTGAACTTTCAGTTCCTGGTGTACGTGCAGGCGGAGCTGATGCCGCTGCTGGTGTTCGACCTGGCGGCCGGCGGAAACCGCGACATCTACCGCATGGCGATGAACGGCAGCGACCTGCTTCGGCTCACCACCGACCCCGGCGACGACCGCAACCCCACGGCCAGCCAGAGCACCGTCGTCTTCGCCACCTTTCGCCACGGCAAGCCGGAGCTCTACTCCATCCCCCTGGTGGGGGGCCCGGAGACGCGGCTGACCACCAGCACCGCCAGCGAGGGCGACCCCGCGCTGTCGGCCGACGGCCTGCGCCTGGCGTACACCAGCGACGTGGCCATCGGCGTGAGCAAGGTGTGGACGGCGAACCCCGACGGCACCGGCGCCGCCCGCGCCACGCCCACCAGCTTTGCCTCCGAGGCGGAGCCCGAGGCGTCGCCCGCGTGGTGGGGCGCGGCCAACCGGCTGGCGCTGGTGGCCACCGGCAACGGCTCGGCCGACGTGTTCGACCTTACCCTGGGCGGCGTTCCGTCGCTGCTGCGCGGCGGCACCACGGCCGAGGTGGACCCGGCCTGGAGCCCCGACGGCACCCGCCTGGTCTACACCAGCAACGCGACGGGCGCGGGCGACGTGTACATGCTGCGCCTGTCCGACAGCCAGGTGACGCGCCTTACCTCCGGCGTCACGGCGGAGTCGTACGCCACGTGGACCACCAACGGCCGCATCGTGTACCTGGCGTTCCTTTCGGGCGCCACGGAGCTGCGCTGGCTGAACCCGGACGTGCCGGGAAGCGGGGGCGCGATCCCGGTGACCGGCGCGCCCAACCGGCCGCACGCGGTGCCCGGTGACGGACCGGCTTGACAGAACGGGCGTTTTTGGCGAAATTACCCGTCTTGTGTTGGAATACGGGTAATCCCCGTCCGTGCAACGGAGTTCAGACAACATGTACGCCATCATCCGCACCGGCGGCAAGCAGTTCCGTGCCGAGCCGGGCAAGACGCTTCGCATTCCGTCCGTCGACACGCCGGCCGGCGAGACGCTTCGCTTCGAGGACGTGCTCCTTGGGGCCGACGGCGACACGGTCAAGATCGGCGCGCCGGGAGTGTCCGGTGCGTCGGTGACGGCCGAGGTCGTGCGCCACGGCAAGGGCGAGAAGATCATCATCTTCAAGCACAAGCGGCGCAAGAACTACCGTCGCAAGCAGGGCCATCGTCAGAAGTTCACTGAGGTTCGCGTCGGCGAGATCAACCTCGGCTAAAGGAGAGCAGCCATGGCACACAAGAAGGGCGGCGGCTCGACCCGCAACGGGCGCGACTCGAACGCGCAGCGGCTGGGGGTCAAGCGCTTCGGTGGCGAGCGGGTGCTCGCCGGAAACATCCTGATCCGCCAGCGCGGCACCAAGTTCCACCCTGGCGCCAACGTGGGCATCGGCAGCGACGACACGCTGTTCGCCTTGGTGGACGGCAGCGTGCAGTTCGGCCGCAAGGACAGGAAGCGCAAGAACGTCTCGGTGATTCCGTTCGAGCCGGTAGAGGTGGTGGTCGACACCGTCGCCGCCGACTGACGCCCGCTTCTAGGATTCACGAGAACCGCCCCGGCACCTGCTGCCGGGGCGGTTCTTCGTTCTTGTGCCGCTGCGTAAATCAGCCTCGTACAGAGTTCTCGAGAAGAAGGATCACGCGGAGGGCGCGGTGGAAGAGGGGGACGCGGATGAAGCGCTTATCCGCTTCCCCTCTTTGTTCCTCCGCGTCCGCCGCGTGACCCTTCGCAGGAACTTTCCTTACACGGAGCTGGCGGCACCGGAGGACCGAACCTGCCGCACACTCTCCCGCCCTCCCGCACTCCCGCACTCCCGCACTCCCGCACTCCCGCACTCCCGCACTCCCGCACTCCCGCACTCCCGCCCGGCGAGAATCCTGCATACTCCACGGCGCTCGACAATTACTTCTGTCACGGTACCACCAACCGAGGAGCCATGGCCGTTCCGTCGCCCGCTTCCGTCCCGCAGCCCGCGTCCGCGTCCACCTGGCCACCCAGGTCCAGCGCCGATTTTCCGCGCATCGGCAGCCTGCCGGCGTACGTGTTCGCGCAGGTGAACGCCGAAAAGGCGGAGCGCATCGCCGCGGGCGAGGACGTGATCGACCTGGGGATGGGCAACCCCGACCTGGGGACGCCGGGGCACATCGTGGAAGAGATGGTGACCCACGCGCGCGACAAGCAGCACCACCGCTACAGCGCGTCGCGCGGCATCTACGGGCTTCGCGAGGGGATGGCGCGGCACTACCAGACCCGCTACGGAGTGGAGCTGGACGCGGAGTCGGAGGTGGTGGTGACCATCGGCGCCAAGGAGGGGATCGCGCACCTGATGCTGGCCATCCTGGAGGCCGGCGACACGGTGATCCTGCCGTCGCCCGCGTACCCCATCCACAGCTACGCGCCGGGCTTCGCGGGCGGCAGCGTGCTTCCCATCCCCTTGGCGGGCGACGCCGGGGGATACGTCCGCGGCGACACCCTGCTGGACGCGGTGGAGGCGGCGTGCCGGACGGCCGCGCGGCCTCCAAAGGCGCTGCTCCTCTCGTTTCCCAACAACCCCACCACGCTGCAGGCGCCGCCGGGCTTCTTCGAGCGGGCGGTGGAGGTGTGCCGCCGCAACCGGCTGCTGCTGATCCACGACTTCGCCTACGCGGACTTCGGCTTTGGCGAGGAGCCGCCCAGCGTGCTGCAGGTGCCGGGGGCAAAGGAGATCGCGGTGGAGTTCTTCTCGATGTCCAAGTCGTACTGCATGGCCGGGTGGCGCGTGGGCTTCTGCGTGGGGAACCCGGCCATGGTGGGCGCGCTCACGCGCATCAAGAGCTACCTGGACTACGGCATCTTTCAGCCGATCCAGATCGCCGCGGCGCACGCGCTGCAGGCAGGGCAGGAGTGCGTGGCCGAGACGCGCGAGACGTACCGCAGCCGCGCCGCGGCGCTCATGGAGGGGCTGCGGGGAGCGGGATGGGACGTCCCCGCGCCGCGGGCCACCATGTTCATCTGGGGGCGGATTCCCGAGCCCTTCGCGGAGATGCCGTCCGTCGAGTTCGCGCGGATGCTGCTGCGCGAGGCCGGCGTGGTGGTCTCGCCGGGGGTGGGATTCGGCGCGGAGGGCGAGGGATGCGTGCGGTTCGCGCTGATCGAGACCGAGGAGCGCCTGCGTGAGGCGGGGGCCCGCATCGGGCGGGTGCTGCGGCGCGCCGGGGCCGCCGCGTAGACGCCGCATTCCACAAAAACTGTGGGAGGCGGGGCCGGACGTCCGCGTCCGGCCTCGCCTTTTTCATCGCCCTGCAGGAGGCCTGCGCCGCCGCCGAACCCGCAGGTCTTTGCCGTAAACGTGCGGAGGGTGGCGCCACGCGGGTGCCGTTGCATGTTCCTGGGGTTTTTACTCTTGACTAAGGTGCGAACTGGTGAGACATTACACCGTTGCAGCGCACGGTCTTACCCTGCGTGCAGCCGCCTTGTCCTCTGGTTCTGGCGTCAGCCGTATCCCGTCCGTCCCGGCACGAGGCCCCCGCCTCGTTGCCCGTCCAGCTGTTTTCTTCCAGCACTACCCTCGGCGGAGCCGTCATCATGTCCCTTCGCAGACGCGCCCTGTTCCTGGCGGGCCTCTTCGTGGCCGTCTCCTGCAGCGACGCGGGCAATCCGCTCGAGCCCGGCCCCAAGCCGCAGCCCGGACCGGTGGATGCCCTGCAGGTGCTGCAGTGCTCCGTGAACATCCCCACGGGCGCCATGCACTGCGCGCCTCCGGGGGCGAACGCCGGCGGCGCCAGCGCCTCCGGCCAGATCTTCACGGGTGGGCAGAACAAGTACGTCGCGCTCACCGCGTCCAACTTCGCGTCCACGGCCAACAGCCTGGAGATGGACGTGACGGTGAAGAGCCTGATGCGGCAGCCGCTGGGCACCGACGACGGCGTGACGCTGCACCCCAACGGCGTGCGCGTCTGGTTCGCCGAGGACCCGGTCGCGCAGCCCACGGGCACGGTGACGGTGGACCTGGAGTCGGGCACCGACATCCTGCTCGTCAACCCGCAGCCGTATTTCCAGTACAACACGATCCTGCAGACGAACCAGACGTCCGGCGTCAAGCGCTGGCGTTTCGACTTTGCGGGCGGTGCCACCAACATCGCCTTCAAGGTCTACGTCGTCGCGCACGTCCAGTACGAGAACGGCTGGGTGGAAGTCACGCCCCCACTGGACACGCTGGCGCCCACGGAGACGGTTGACCTGAACGGCATCGCCTACGACGTGCGCGCCGACTCGGCCCCCGTCGTGAGCCAGACGCTCACCTGGAGCACCAACGCTCCGGGAGTGGCCACGGTCGACGCCGGCACCGGCCTGGTGACCGCGGTCGCCGCCGGCACGGCCACCATCACGGCCACCAACGGCGCGCAGTCGGGCACGGCCACCATCGTGGTGAACACCAATCCGTTCGTCGCGGTGGATACCTTCCCGGCCATCACCAACGTCACCATTCCCGAGCCGGCGCCGGGGCTGCTGAAGAACCCCAACGACGGCGACGGGCAGACGGTGACGGTGGTGCCGGACACGGTGACGACGTCGCAGGGCGGCACGGCCTGGCTCAACGCGGACGGCAGCCTGGAGTACCTGAGCAAGGCGGGCTTCTCCGGCGAGGACATCATCCCGTTCGAGATCACGGACGGCGTCACCCGCCGGCCCGCGCACGCGGTGGTGCAGGTGGCCCCCTCCAACTACTGGTACGTGCGGTCGGGCGGCACGGGTGACGGGCGCGACCGTTTCCCGCTGGGCACCCTGGCGCAGGCGCAGGACTCGGCCGCGGCCGGTGACAGCATCCTGGTGCTGGACAACGGCGTGCTGACGGTGAGCGGACCCGTGACGCTGGAGGCTAACCAGGCCATCCTCGGCCAGGGCATCCCCACCTCCATCGTGCGTACGGTGAACGAGCAGGCGGTGACCATCCTGGCCGCGGGGACGCAGCCGGAGCTGACCAGCGCCACCGGGAGCACGGTGACGCTGGGTACGGACAACGTGATCAAGGGCGTGGCGATCGCCTCCACGGCCGGCGCGGCCGGCATTACGGGCACGTCGTTCGGCACGCTGAAGCTGTGGTACTCCAACATCGGGACGGCCGGCCCGGCGGTGGTGCTGTCGGACGGCGCCCTGGACGCGGACTCCACCGTCACCATCTCGTCGACGGGGAGCCCGGCCAGCGGCATCAGCCTGGCCAACGTCACCGGCTCCATGACCACCACCGGCGGCGCCATCAGCGGCGCGGCGGCGGCGGCCTTCTCGGTCGCGGGCGGTTCGGTCTCGGTGAACTACGGCGGCAACGTGACGCAGGGGAACAACGCGGCGCTGGTGGCCGTGACGGGCGGCCACAACGGCTCGATGACCTTCCCGGGTACGCTCTCGGCCACGGCGGGCACGGGCCTGCAGTTCAACGACGCGGACGGCTCGTACAGCTTTCCCGGCACGGCCACGCTGAACGGCGGTGACGCGGGGGTGGACATCACCAACGGCTCCGACGGCGGCATCGCCCTGGGGCCGAATGTGAGCGTCACCAACCCCAGCGGCTCGGCGCTGACGGTGTACGGCAGCTCGCCCACGCTCACCTACAGCGGCAGCCTGACCAAGGAAAACGCGGGGCTGCTGGTGGAGGTCGGCGAGCAGCCGGGCGGAAGCCTGGTGTTCACCGGCACCCTGAACGCCACCGCCGGCGACGGCATCTCGTTCTCCAACGCCGATGGCGACGCCGAGATCAGCGCGGTCACCACCCTGAACGGCGGCAACGCCCGGCTGGCGGTGGTGAACGGCTCCAGCGGCACCATCAACTTCATGAACAACACGAACATCACCACGGCCACCACCACCGCGCTGCACGTGGCGAACGGCGGCTCGGCGACCGACCTCACCTACGGCGGCGGCATCAGCACCAGCGGCAGCGGTCGTCCCGCGCACGTCGAGGGCGTGAGCGGCGGCACGGTGTTGGTCTCCGGGAACGTCACCTCCACGGGGCTAGGGATCGAGGTGGTGACCAACACCGGGGGCACCATCGCCTTCGACGGTTCGTCCAAGTCGCTGACCACGGGGACCAATCCGGCGGTCACCGCGACGGGGAACACGGGTGCAACGGTACGCTTCGGCGGCGGCGGCCTGGCCATCACCACCACCAGCGGGACCGGCTTTGGCGCCGCCACCGGGGGTGACGTGCAGGTGACCGGCGCCGGCAACTCCATCAGCACCGGCACGGGAACCGGCCTGTCGCTGAACGGCGTGGGCACCAGCGCCAGCGGCGTGCTGTTCGCCAGCGTGTCGACCGGCGCGGCCGCCAACGGCATCGCTCTGAACAACCTGACGGGCGTGGGCGTGACGGTGGGCGGCGGAACCATCTCCAACACCACCGGACACGGGGTGTCGCTCACGAACCTGGGCTCGCTCACCACCGGCGTGGTGCTGAACAACCTGAGCGTCACCACCGGCGCGGCGGGGATCTCCCCCCTCTTCGGCACCACCTTCGGTACCCTGAGCGTCGGCAGCACCGCGCTCAGCGCCACCGGTGGACCGGCGCTGAGCCTGACCACCGGCGCCCTGTCGGCGACGTTCAGCTCGCTGAGCTCCTCCGGGACCAACGGCAACGGCGTGTCGCTGACGGGGGTGACGGGGACGCTGAACGCCAACGCCGGCAGCATCGCCGGCGGCGCAGCGGGCCCCGCCTTCTCGGTGAACGCCGGGACCGTGGGAGGCACCATCGCCAGCAGCCTGAGCCAGGCCGGCAACGCTGCCCTGGTGGCGATCGTCGGCGGCCACGGCACGGGGACGCTCACCTTCACCGGCGGCGTGTCGGCGAACAACGGCACCGGCCTGCAGTTCACCGACGCCGACGGCACCTACACCTTCACGGGCACGACGAACCTGGCCGGCGGCGACGCGGGGATCGACATCGCCGCGGCGTCGGCGGGGACGGTGAACGTCACGCCGTCGGGTGGCAACACGGCCGCGGTCACCAGCCCCAGCGGGATCGCGATCGCCATCCTGGGCGGCAGCGCGGACCTGAACTACAGCGGCAACGTCACGCAGGCGAACGCTCAGCCGCTGCTGAGCGTGAGCGGCGGCCACAACGGCGACGTGTCGTTCCCCAGCGGCACGCTGAACGCCAGCAACGGCACGGGCCTGCAGTTCGACAACTCGGACGGCACCTACGTTTTCGGCGGCACCGTCACCATGAACGGCGGCAGCGCCGGCATCGACGTCACCAACGGCTCGGGCGGCACCTTCACCTTCCCGGTGACGGCGTCGATCACCAGCCCGGCCACGGGCAACCTCGTCAGCATTCTGAACAGCGCGCCGAACTTCACCTACTCCGGCTCGCTCACCAAGGCGAACAACAACGTCACCGGCATCCTGGTGCAGAGCAACACCGGGGGCACCATCACCTTCAACGGTGACGGCACCACGGCCGACAGCGACCCGGCCGACGTGACCAAGTCCATCAACTCCGGCACGGCCGCGGCGGTGAGCCTGGTCTCCAACACCAACGCCACCATCAACTTCAACGGCGGCGGGCTGGGCATCACCTCCGGCTCGGGCGCGGGCTTCAACGCCACCGGCGGCGGAACGGTGAACGTCACGGGCGCCACCAACGTGGTGAACTCGGGGACGGGCACCGCGGTGAACGTGCAGAACACCACCATCGGCGCCAGCGGGCTCAGCTTCCAGAGCGTCTCGCACAGCGGCGGCGCGAACGGAATCGTGCTGGACAACACCGGGAGCACCAACGGCTTCCAGGTGACCGGACTGGCCTCCGGGGTCGGCTCGGGCGGCAGCATCACCAACACCACGGGCGGTGACGGAACCACGCAGGGCACCGGGATCTACCTGAACAACACCCGGGCCGTCTCCATCGCCTTCATGGCGCTGAGCGGCCACGCCAACTGGGCGATCCGCGGCAGCGGCGTGGTGGGCTTCACCATGAACAAGACGCGGATCACCGGCACCAACGGCACGACCACGGCGAACGACGAAGGAAGCATGTATTTCACCGAGCTCACGGGCTCGGCGTCGATCACCGGCTCGTTCATCGATGGCGGCTTCGAGGACGCGGTGCTGGTGGACAACAGCACGGGCACGCTGAACCGGATCGTCTTCGACGGTGACACCATCGGCTCCAGCAGCGGGATCTCGGGCGACGGGATGCGGCTGGAGGCGAGCGCCGGCACGCTGAACGCCACCATCCAGAACACGCGCTTCGCCCGCGCGGCCGGCGACATGTTCCAGCACAACATCATCGGCACCGCGCAGTCGGACCTGATCTTCCTGAACAACACCATGATCAACGGCCACCCGGCGATCTCGGGCGGCGGCGGCGGGGTCACGATCACGGCCGCCGAGTCGGGCGACCTGACCTACGACATCAACGGCAACACCGTCCGCGGCGCGAAGGGGACGGCGCTGCTGCTGAACAAGCCGTTCGGCGGCCTTCCCGGCAACGGGACGATGAGCGGTCACATCCGCAACAACGTCGTCGGCACCGTCGGCGCGGGGGTGACCGGCTCGACGGAGGGCTCCGGCATCGAGGTGGGGCTTCTGGCGCAGGGCACGCACACCACCCTGATCCAGAACAACCAGGTGTACGACTACGCCAATATGGGGATCTTCGTGAACCTGGGCGGCACGTCGCAGTCGGTGACGGGGCTGACGCACAACGGGACGCTGAACGCAACCGTCCGGGGGAACACGGTGGCCGAGCCCATCGCGCCGGCCGGCGGGTTCGCGCAGAACGGCCTGCACCTGAACGCGGGCACCAACTCCACCGGCGGAAACGACGCGTACCTGGTCTGCCTGGACGTGGGCGACGGGGCGGTGGCGGCGAACCGCAACACGTTCAACGGTTCCGGCGCGCTGGGCGGCCAGGACATCCGCCTGCGGCAGCGCTTCGCCACCACGGTGCGGCTGCCGGGGTACGGCGGGGCGAACAACAACGACGCGGCGGTGCAGACGTACGTGCTGAACCGCAACAACAACCCCGGAAGCACCACGGCGGTGGCCGCCAACACGGTCCCCACCGGCGGCGGGTACGTCAATCCGGGCGCCTCCTGCCCGCAGCCGTCGTGATCTAGCTCAGAGACACCGCGGGCGCGTCCGCTCCCAACGGACGCGCCCGCCGGTTTCACGCCAGGGCCACACCCGGGCGTGCGCAGGGCCTGCAGTCTCGCGCGGTACCGTTCCCACCCCGCAGTCTCCCGAGAGGAGGAAGAATGTCGGAGCCCTTCCTGAGCGAGATCAAGCTCGTCTCGTTCAATTTCCCGCCCAAAGGCTGGGCCCTCTGTAATGGGCAGTTCCTGCCCATCAACCAGAACCAGGCCCTGTTCGCCCTGCTGGGCACCACGTACGGGGGTAACGGCCAGACCACCTTTGCCCTGCCCAACCTGCGCGGGCGCGTCCCCATCCACTTCGATGCCTCGCACAACCTGGGTGAAGCGGCCGGCAGCACCAGCGTCACCGTGAACATCCAGCAACTGCCCACCCACATGCACACGGTGCTGGTGAACAGCGCAGTGGCCAACAGCGCCAACCCGATCAACAACTTCCTGGGGAACGCCAACAACATGTACGCGGCGCCCCAGAACCTGACGACGATGAACGCGGGCACCATCACCAGCGTGGGCGGCAGCCAGCCGCACAACAACATGATGCCCTACCTGGTGCTGAACTTCATCATCGCGCTCCAGGGCATCTTCCCCTCCCGCAACTGATCCGGAGACACCCCCATGGCACAACCCTACGTGGGCGAGATCCGGATGTTCGCCGGAAACTTCGCTCCCAACGGCTGGATGTTCTGCGAGGGCCAGACGCTGCCCATCGCGGAGAACGAGGTGCTCTTTCAGCTCATTGGCACCACCTACGGCGGGGACGGTGAGGAGACGTTCAACCTGCCCAACCTGGCCAGCCGTATCCCCATCCACATGGGTACCGGTCCCGATGGCACGACGTACCAGCTCGGCGAGATGGCGGGGACGGAGCAGGAGACGCTGTCGGTGCAGCAGATCCCCAGCCACACCCACCCGTTCACGGCCGCGCAGACCATCGGCACGCAGAACAGCCCCTCCGGCACCCTGCTGGCGGAGAGCCCGGGCGGCATCAAGCCGTACATCGAGGACTCTCCCAGCTCGGCGATGAACGCGCAGTCGATCACGCCGGCGGGCGGAAGCCAGCCGCACGAGAACACGCAGCCCTTCCTCTGCGTCAACTTCATCATCTCCCTGTTCGGGATCTTCCCGAGCCAGACCTGAGGAGAGCGACGACATGTCCGACCAATTTTTGGCCGAGATCCGCATCTTTCCGTTCAACTTTCCGCCCACCGGATGGGCGTTCTGCAACGGGCAGCTGATGCCGATCTCCCAGAACACCGCTCTCTTCGCGCTCCTGGGCACCACCTACGGCGGCGACGGCAAGAGCACCTTCGCGCTCCCCGACATGCAGGGGAACGCGCCGATGCAGCCGGGGCAGGGGCAGGGCCTTTCGCTGCGCGACTTGGGCGAGATGTCCGGCGTGGAAAGCATCACGCTGCTGGTGTCGGAGATCCCGTTCCACACCCACACCATGAGGGCGGCGCCGGATCCGGGCGACAACACCGTGCCCGGGTCCAACATCTCGCTGGCGGGCTCGTTGGGGGGCAGTATCTACGCGACCACCAACGACGGCCAGATGCTTGCCTTCCAGGCGCTTCCGCCAGCGGGAGGGGGGCTGCCGCACAACAACATGCAGCCGTACCTGACGCTCAATTTCTGCATCGCGCTGCAGGGGATCTTCCCGCAGCGGCCGTAGGCGAAAGGCAGTCGACGAACGCGAAGGGGGCGGCCCCAGGGCCGCCCCCTTCGCGCCTACTGAAGCACACTTCTGTCGGGAACCGGGAGCTTCGGTCTCTGGCAGACGCACCCCACACGCGAACACCTTCCGATCCCCATGAACGTCACCCTGCGCCCCGCGACGGACGACGACCTGGACTTTCTGCACCGGCTGTACGCCACCACCCGCGAGGACGAGCTCACGCAGGTGGCGTGGACGGACGAGCAGAAGGCGGCCTTCGTGAGCCAGCAGTTCCACGCGCAGCACCAGTACTGGCACGAGAACTACACCAACACTTCGTGGGACCTGGTCGTGCTCGACGGCGAGCCGATCGGCCGGCTGTACGTGGCGCGCTGGCCCGACGACATCCGCATCGTGGACATCGCCCTGATGCCGGAGCACCGCGGCGGCGGTGTAGGGACGCGCCTGCTGCGCGAGGTCCTGGCGGAGGGCGACGCCAGCGGCCGCAAGGTCACCATCCACGTGGAGATCTACAATCCCGCCCGAAGCCTGTACGACCGGCTGGGCTTCATCCAGGCCGCCGAGCGCGGCGTGTACCTGCTGATGGAGCGCCCGCCGGCAGCGGTGACAGAGGCCGCGGGGGTCGCGCCATGACGTGCGCACCGCACCACGCACCCCGGCCGCCCTATGTCTGACGCGTTCACGGTCGAGCGCTTCCTGCCGCACGTGGGGGAGGTGTTCCACGTCGTGCTGGACGAGGGGCAGGAACTGCCGGTCCTGCTCACCGAGATCACGCGCCTGGCGAGCGACGGAGACAGGCGGCGCACCCGTCAGCCCTTCTCGCTCGTCTTTCACGCCCCCCGCGGCGTACGGCTGGAGCAACAGGTCTACCGGCTGTTAAACCCGGGGATGGAACCGTTCGACTGCTTTCTGGTGCCCATCACCCCCGATCAGAACGGGATGCGGTTCGAGGCGATCTATACCTGACCTCGGTGGTCCCGGATCCGGCGAAGGAATTCTCCTCGCGCAGACTCGGCAGAGTCAGCCGCACGCCTTCGCGCGCTCCCGGGGATCCGGGGATGAAGCCGGGACCTGGACGCAGAACGGGCGGCCCTTGCCCGGGCCGCCCGTTGGGGACGAGGGTTCCGCCGCGTCGTCAGCCTGGCGGATGGTCCTCTTCCAGCGCCTGCAGGTAGAGGGTGCGGATCTCGTCCAGCCTGCCGTCGAGCTCCGCCTCCGGCACCTGGCCCAGGTCGCTCAATCCCACGCCCCCCGCCACGCTGGCGATCCTGCGCCACTCCACATCGCCGAGACCGCCGCGCGCCTGTCGCAGCGCTGCCAGGTTCTGAGCGACGCGCGGAGGAGGCGCCGGGCTCGCCGTCTGCCGCTCGGCCTGCTCGGCGGCGTTCAGCATGGCGTCGATCTGCGCCTGCGTGACCCCCGGCGTACCCCGCATGCTTTCCGCCTGCTGGCGAAAGAGCGTGGCCGACTGGTCCCTGGAGGCATGCATCTCGGTGGTGAGCAGGTGACGGGAGACTGCCGACACCCGTGCGCGGACGTACCAGAGCTCGGCCGGATTGTACCGCAGCTTGCGCGCGGCGCGCACGTAGGCAGCGTCCACGAAGTCGCCCCAGAGCGCCTGCGGGGTCCTGGGCCGCGCACCCAGCTTGGGCGCAGGCGCGGCCTTGGCCCGCTCGCGCCCCACCTCTTCCATCCGCGCACGGACGGCCGGTGCCTCGGCCCGGAGCAGGTCCAGCTGCGCCAGGGTGGTGCGGAGGTACCGGTCCACCTGCTGGGCGTCCAGCGTGCTGTCGACGGGCGCGGTGAACGAGGACCGCTCGGCGTCTGTGGGCTCGCCCGCGTCGTGTGCGCGGTCGCGGGCGCAGGCGCCGAGGGCGAGCAGCGCCAGGACGATGCCGACCCGGAGCCGGCCGGAGTGGTGCGGAATGGGTGCCTCCTGTGCGAAATCGTCGTGGTACGGGGCGCGGCGGGGCCCGACGCCGGGCATGGTCGGGGGACGCAGGAAAGGGGCGGGGCCGGCGGACTTCGCCGGCCCCGGGACGATGGCAGAGCAGGCGCGTCAGTTCCGCGAGGGAAAGATGCCCTGCAGTGCGATGATGAAGTTGAGGGTCAGGTACGGCATCATGTTGTTGTGCGACTGGCTGCCGCCCACGCTGGTGATGGTCCCCGGGTTCACGGGGGTCAGGCTCTGCGGCGCCACGTACATGTTGTTGGCGTTGCCCAGGAAGTTGCCGATGGGGTTGGCGCTGTTCGATGACGCGCTGTTCACCATTACGCCGTGCACGTGCGTGGGGAGCTGCTGGATGTTCAGCATGACGCTGGTGCTCCCCGCCGATTCGCCCAGGTCGTGGCTGGCGTCGAAGTGGATGGGCACGCGCCCCTGCAGGTTGGGCAGCGCAAAGTTGGTCTGGCCGTTGCCGCCGTAGGTGGTGCCCAGCAGCGCGAACAGCGCCTGGTTCTGGTTGATGGGCAGCAGCTGGCCGTTGCAGCGCGCCCAGCCCGAGGGGGCAAAGTTGAACGAGACGATCCTGATCTCCGCCAGAAAGGACTCCGAGGCGTTGTTGATGCTCACGTCACGCGCCGGCCCCGCTTCCTCGTCCACGCCGAGCGGGTGATAGTCGTCCACGCAGGCGGCAAGCAGCCCCGGGATCAGCACGGCGCCCGTGCCGAACGCCACGCGGCGCAGCACTTCCCGGCGGGTGATCACGTTGGCGGCTTGGATCTCTTCCGGAGTCCGCTCGGATTCTCCAGGCAGGATGATCATGGCTAGGGCAGGTGTTGCGGGGGCGGAGGAGGGGGCGGTCCGGAGGTGCCGGAGCAGCCCGGGGCCACTCGGAACAGGCAGTGCGAGCACGACGGTAAGGCGGGTGACGGCGTCGCGATCGTTCGGCGGGTGGAGAGCAGGAAAGTGGGTGTGAAGCCGCCGCGTGTCAAGCCTGTTGCCGGCGCGCGCGGCGGGTGATTTTTGCGAATTATCGGATGGATCGCCTGAAAAGGACCGGGTCACGATCCCCCTGCGCCTTTACAGGCTTCGGCAACCCCCTCCATCCCGATCGCGAGGCCCGGTCTCCGTGCGGAAGCGCCACACGGAAGCTGAAACCGCGCAGCCGCTTGCGCGCGACCCGGCGGCCTCCTCGCCGTCCGCGGTGGGTCCGCTCCTTTCGCGGAAATCCAGCCCCACGGTTGTGCCATAAAGGTCCTTCGGTCGCAGCGGGGAGATGGGTGGCAGCCCAGGATTCCCGGTCCGCGCGGCCCGGGTCTGGCTCCACGCTCGCTGGCCGCTCGGCCGCTGGGGATGCCCGAGAGCATCACGCTGGACAACCACCCCCGGCTACACTACCATATGCGGCACGGGGAGATACGTTGCCCTGACGCGTAAACGCGGTTCTTTCCGCTCGCCGCGCACCCCCGCGCGCAGGCGCGGAACTCCCGAACGCCCTGTCCAGGCGCGCGTCGGACAGGAGCCCGGCCGAGAAGATCTTCCGTCTCCCTGCTCACGTCCGCTGTTCCACCGGCGAGCACGGCATGGGGACAGCCCCGCGACAGAGGTGGACGCCATCCCGAGCCGCCCGGGATTCGTCCACGGGAAGGTGCCGATGAGCGCGGTAGATCCTCACGCGCATGCTTTCCGCCTTTCTACACGCCGGTCTCTCCTGCCGGTTTGCCTGCCCCGACGCAGGGGCTGGACGTTCGCCTGCTGCCCCGCTCCTCCGGCGGCCTGTACGCCCGCTGCCACAGGATGGGACAGGGCTGTCACAGTTCGTTGCATCGTACGTTTCCCCGCCCTCGATCCCAATCGCATGAAAACCTGATCCCGCGCCGCTTTCCGTTTGGTGGGCCAACGGGCCTGCTTCGTGCCAAATCACTACGTCGCCGGGATATGGATCGTGCGCGTGTTCCCCCACGCCGCATGCTCGGCTTCTTTCCCGGCGTACGGTCCGGGCCTTCGGAATCCGACATCTCCTGCAACCGCTCGTCTGGTGCCAGCGCACGGACGATCTGCACGAGTGGCGGATCGCCGGGGCGTCTCCCCCACACCCCCTGCTTTTCAGGAGCATCCATGTTTCGTCTCAAGTCAGCCGCCGCGGCGGTCCTGATCCTGGGCATCGGCGCCTGCACCGGCGACGCCGGCTCGCCGATGGGTCCGGATGGTGGCCAGCCCCTGGCAACCATCTCCGACGCGGCCCACGCCGGCGCCGTTCCCGGCTTCTACTTCCTTCCGCCCATGGTGCCGAGCCCCGCGTACTCGGGCACCTTCGACGGCGGCCTGCAGCCGCGCGTGGAGATCTGCGAGCTGGCGGCCGGCGTCTGCGTGACCACGATCGCCCAGTACACCACCACCAGCGGCACCGGGGGCCAGACGGTCCAGGTGGGCACCTCGTCGTACCAGGTGAACTGGCACACCAATCAGTTCAACCTGGACCCGGCCAAGACCTACCGCATCTCGGTGTACGTGGGCTCCTTCCAGCTGGGCTTCGCCGACGTGGACGTGGTCGCCACCGGCAAGGAGCTCAAGAACGTCGACACGCAGCAGTACATCCCCCTGCAGGACGACCGCACGCTGCCGATCAAGTTCCGCATCGAGACGGGGATCGCGGCGCAGGTGATCGTGTCGCCGGACTCCGCCGAGATCGGGGTGGGCGAGACGCAGCAGTTCACGGCCACCACGCTGGACCTGCACGGCAACCCGCTCGCCTGCACGGCCACCTGGACGTCGAGCAACACGGCCACGGCCACGGTGGACGGGAACGGGCTGGCGACGGGCGTCGCCCCCGGCTCCACCATCATCACGGCCACCTGCCAGGCGGCATCGGGGAGCGCGTACCTCGCCGTGATCGATCCCAACACGCCGCCGGTGGGGGAGGATGACGCGTTCGAGGCGATCGGCAACGTGACGGTGCCTGTGTCGGCGCCGGGCGTGCTGGCCAACGACACGGACGGCGAGAACGATTCGCTGCAGGCGGTCGCCGGCACCTTCCCCACGTCGGGCGGCGGGACGGTGACGCTCAACGCCGACGGCAGCTTCACCTACCTGAGCGCCGCCGGCTTCACGGGCGAGGACAGCTTCACCTACACGGTGACGGACGGGCAGGACTCGGTCAGCGCGACGGCGACGGTGACGTCGGCGTACCGCGTGTGGTACGTGGACAACGCGGCCGCCGGCCCGGGTGACGGGCGCGACGCGTCGCCGTTCAGCACGCTGGCCGGGGCCGAGGGCGCCTCGACGGCGGGGGAGACCATCTTCGTCCGCACGGGCGCGGCTCCGTACGACGGCGGCATCGTCCTCAAGACGGGGCAGTCGCTCACGGGGCAGGGCGTGCCCGCGAACGTGACCGCCACGCTGAACGGAGAGACGGTGGTGCTGCTGGCCGCCGGCTCCGCGCCGACGATCACCAAGACGGCCGGGGGCGCGACGATCCAGCTGGCGACGAACAACGTGGTGCAGGGCGTGGCGGTGACCTCCAGCGCGGGCGCGGGGATCGCGGGGACCGGCTTCGGCACGCTGACGGTGGGGTCGACCTCCGTGGCGGCCGTGGGCGGGCCGGCGCTGGACCTGTCGTCCGGTGACGTGTCCGGCTCGTTCGACGCGCTGTCGTCGTCGGGGAGCACGGGCGCGGGGATCCGGCTGGTGGGCGTGGGCGGCAGCTTCTCGGCCGCGAACGGCTCCATCACGGGCTCGACGGGTGCGGGCGTGGACGTGACGGGCGGCGCCGGCACCTTCAGCTACGGCGGCGACATCGCCGTGGTGGGCCCGCTGGCGGTCTCGGTGACCGGGCGCACGGGCGGTGCGCTGACCTTCGGCGGCACCATCGCGTCGACGGGGAGCGGCATCGAGGTGCAGGGCAACTCGGGCGGCACCATTGCCTTTACCGGCAGCAGCAAGTCGCTGTCGACGGGCGCCAACCCGGGTGTGAGCCTGGCCAACAACGCCGGCGCGTCGATCTCCTTCGGCGGCGGCGGGCTGGCGGTCGCCACCACGACGGGCACCGGCTTCTCGGCGACGGGCGGCGGCACCGTGACTGTGACGGGTGCCGGGAACACCGTCGTCTCCGCCGGCGGCACGGCGGTGCAGGTGGAGAACACCACCATCGGCGCGGCCGGGATCACCTGGCGCAGCGTCTCGGCCAACGGCGGCGCGAACGGCATCGTCCTGAGCAGCACCGGCGCGCTGAACGGGATGCAGGTGACGGGCACGGGCGTGGCCGGAAGCGGCGGAACCATCCAGAACATGGTGGGCGCGGACGGCTCCACGACCGGCATCGGCGTGTACCTGTCGGGCACGCGCAGCATCTCGCTGGACTGGATGCAGCTGAACGACTTCGCCAACTTCGCGGTCCGCGGGGTGAACGTGGCCGGCTTCAGCCTGGGCAACTCGGTGGTGAGCGGAACCAACGGCACCAGCGCCGCCGTCGACGAGGGAAGCATCTCCTTCAGCGAGCTGACCGGCTCAGCCGCCATCACCAGTTCCACGGTGAGCGGTGGATTCGAGAACAACGTCACCGTGGTGAACACGGGCGGCGTGCTGGACCGCATCGTCCTGTCCGGGACCACCGTCGGCCCGAACGGCACCCTCACGGGCGACGACGGCCTGCGCATCGAGGCCACGGGTGCCGCGGTGGTGAACGTCTCCCTCCTGAACAGCGCGTTCACGTCCGCGCGCGGCGACCTCTTCCAGCTGCTGCTGCTGGGCACCTCCACCTCGGACCTGGTGATCACCGGGACCACGTTCAGCAACGCGCACCCCGCCATCACCGCCGGCGGCGGCGGGGTAACGGTGGGAAGTGGCGGCGGCGCGAACCCCACCTTCACCTACGCGATCTCGGGCAACTCGTTCCGCGACGCGCTGGGCACCGCGCTGGTGGTGCGCAAGGGCGCGGGGACGGGGAGCTTCGCCGGGACGATCGCCAACAACGTGATCGGTGTGGCCGCGGTGGCCAACTCCGGCTCCGCGCAGGGCTCGGGCATCGACGCGTCGACGGTCGGGGGCGGTGTGCACACCGTCGCCATCACCGGCAACCAGATCCGGCAGTACAACAACATGGGAATCCTGCTGACGGCAGGGACCGCCGCCTCCGGCGGGAACGGCGCGCTGAACGCCACCGTCACGGGCAACACCATCGCGAACCCGGGGACGCTCGGCTCGCTGCCGATGAACGGCATCCACCTCAACGCGGGGACCAACACCGGTGACGCCCATCCGGTCTGCCTGGCGGTCTCGGGCAACTCCCTGACGGGCTCAGGCGCGCTGGGCGGGACGGACTTCCGCCTCCGGCAGCGCTTCGCCACGACGGTCCGGCTGCCCGGGTACGCCGACACCAACACGAACACGGCCGCGGTGGTCACGTTCGTCTCGGGGCAGAACGGCGGCGCCTCTGGAACCGCGTCGGTGACGGTTCCGCCCGGCGGCGGCTTCGTGGGCGGGGCGGCCTGCCCGCAGCCGTAAGGACGGATCCGTGGTGCGCCGGGTGATCGGGCGCACCACGGGGGAACGCGGAAGGGGCGGACGATGCAATGCATCGTCCG
>DASUVG010000208.1:0-2102 GCA_036379135.1 Longimicrobium sp. | reverse complement strand
CCCCTGCCGCGCTTCCCTCCCTCTGCCGTTCCCGACGCGTCCACACACGCGTGGAGCAACCCCCACCCGCCGCCGTGCCCTGACACCCTTCCACTGCATCGCGGGTCATCTCGCCCCTGGAGAGCGCGACCGCGGTTTGCAACCAGATCCGCGATGAACCAAGAAAGGGCCCGCCCCGGCGCAGTGCCGGGCGGGCCCACGTCCGTCCCGCGGCTGCCGCCGCCGGATCACCTCGTAAAGCGCAGGTCGTACGCGGCCTCGGTGGCACCCGGCAGGCGCTGGCTGATCAGACGGCCGCGGCCTTCCGTGCGGTACACCCGAAAGCTGTGCCCGCCAAGCTGCGTCGACTCGTAGATGGGGTCGCCGGTGAACACGTCGAACATCTCGGCGACGCCCTCGTCCCGAATCGTGCGCACCTGGATCAGCTCCTCGGGGCCGGTCATCGCGTTGCCGTTCAGGTAGGAAACCGTCCGCTTCCACAGCTGCAGGTCGTAGCGCTGGCGATACCGCCAGTCCACCGTGGAGAGCCACAGCGTTCCCACCGCGAGCCGCTGGCGGTACTCCGTCACCACCATGGAGTACGCGGTGCGGTCGGTGGTGTCGGCGCTCGTCTCCAGCACCACCGGCAGCGCCTTGCCGTCGGCGGACGCCAGGCCGAACTGCAGCCACTGCGGGATGACGAAGGTCAGCGAGCCCGTCCTGCCCTCGCTGGTGGCGGTGATGGTGGCGGTGCCGCCCCTGCCCCCCAGCACCTCCCCGCCGGCAAGCACGCGCACCACCGAGCTGTCGCTGCTGGACCAGGTGACCTGGCGGCCGTACAGGACCTCGCCGTTCGCGGCGCGGGGCACCGCCGCCAGCAGGCGCGTCTCGCCGGGCTCCAGCCCCTGGGTGTCTCCGAGCACCTGCACGTGGGCCACGGCGGGCGGCGCGGGGGGCGGCGTGACCTCGATGGTGGACTGGCCCTGCCTGCCCTCAATGGCGGCGGTGATGACGGACGTGCCCACCTTGAGCGCCGTCGCGTTTCCGTTGATGTCCACCCGGACCACCTCGGGATCGCTGCTGGTCCAGCTCAGCACGCGGCCGGTGAGCTCGCGGCCGGTGCTGGTGCGGACGGTGGCGCTCAGCGCGCGGGTGCCTTCCACGGGAAGCTGCAGCGTCCCCGGCGTGATCTCCACCCACGCGACCACGGGGGTGGTGTCCGGGGGCGTGGTGCCGGGCTGCCCGGGGCTGCCGGGGCGTCCGTCCGTCACGCCGTCGCCGCACGCGGCGGCCAGCGCCAGGGTCAGCAGCGCCGCCGTGCGCCGGGCGCCGGCGAGCCGGGTATCGCGCGATGTATACATGCTCTCACCTCGGTGAGTGGAAGGGTGGATCTGTATACGGTCAAGCCCGCGGGCGGGCTGGCGAAGAGAAGATGCGGCGCGGAGCATCCGCCATACATGGGTCGATCGACCTTTCGAAGCGAACCGCACGGGAGTTCTCCATACAGAGGCTGCGGGGGACCTGCGTTTTCGTGGACAGACCAGGGCAAAAGCGGACCCGCGGTTTGGGGACGTATTGCAAGATGTTCGAGCACAACGAGTTAAAAACCGAATACCATTCGCTTTCTTCACATCCACATGTCACCCGCGGAGGACGATGGTGCATTCCGCGACGGAGACAGGTCACCTGACCCTTGCAGAGGTCGGAGCGGGGCCGGCCTGGGAAAAAACGTAAGTGCCAACCCCGCAGTCGTGCCGGCGAGGTCCTTCTGTCGGCGCCAACGTACGGCGTACCAGCAGGTTGCAGCGCGGCGCCTCCCTCGGGAAGCCGGTGTTCGGTTTCATGGGTCCGCAGTAGATGATCGGGATAGGGGGCAGCCGGTGATCCCGGCTGCCACCCTCCCACACCACCGGACATGCGGGTCCGCATCCGGCGATTCGGAAAGTTGAGGTCAGTGCGGTTGTAGCCGCGGCAGGCCCATGTGCTCGAAAAGCTTGCCGGGCAAGGCGGTGTGCAGCGCGCCGTGTTTGGAGGTTCTCCACCAGCTTCGGCACCAGGCCGCCGCTGCCCGCGCTACCCGCTCCGGCACCTTTCGCCGTCGCAGTTGCCGGTACACCGTCGTC
>DASUVG010000207.1:0-29149 GCA_036379135.1 Longimicrobium sp. | reverse complement strand
GCTCAAGGGGCAGGCCGTGGCCGCGTTCGTCACGCTCAAGGAGGGGATCGAGGCCACGGACGCGCTGATGAAGGAGCTCAGCGACCACGTGGTGAAGAAGATCGGCGCCATCGCGCGCCCCGACGCCATCCTGTTCGCCGGCGACCTTCCCAAGACGCGCAGCGGCAAGATCATGCGCCGCCTGCTCAAGGACATCGCCGAGGGCCGCGCCCTGGGCGACACCACGACGTTGGCCGACCCCAGCGTGGTCGCGCGCCTCAAGGACGACTACGAGGCGAAGGAAGGCTGACGGTTCCTGTACGGCCGATGATCGAACGGGCGCTCCGCTGACGGCGGAGCGCCCGTTTGTTTGGCGTGCGGTGGGGGAGCGATGGAAGAAGTCGCGGCGTCGCGCTCCAACCTCACGCCGTCCGCCTGCGCAGACATCAGGATTGCACCGGCCTCGCCCGGCCGCCATCGTGCGGCAGCCCTGACGTCCCACCTCTCCACGGGAGCCGTGCCGTGCGATTCCGTTTCCTGCCCACCGCCGTCCTGCTGTTCAGCCTCGGCGCCTGCAGCGCGCCGCTCCCTCCACCCGCCGCTCCGGCCCCGGCAGCCGAAACCTACGTCCGCGACGAACTGTTCTTCGGCATGCGTAAACCCGACACGACGCTGGTCACCGAGGCGGAGTGGCAGGCGTTCGTGGACTCGGTCGTGACCCCGCGCTTTCCCGACGGCCTCACCGTGCTGACGGGCTACGGCCAGTACCAGCCCGGGTCCGGACCCCTGGTCCGCGAGCCCAGCAAGGTGCTCATCCTCATCCACCAGGGCGGCCCCGACGCGGAGCGCCGCATCCGCGAGATCGCCGCCCTCTACTGCCGCCGCTTCGACCAGGAGTCGGTGATGCGGGTGAGGGACAGGGTGGAGGCGGAGTTTCTGACTGGGAACCAACTGTGAGACGAACTGTCGAGGTTACGCGCCGCCGGCTCAAGCACATCGCCATAAGGCCGCGCCCTCGGTGACACCAGCACCCTTACCAAACCCCACCGTCGTCGCATGTCCAGGGGACGCCGGCGAAGGGCTGGAGAGAGGCGTAAGCGCGACGGTACGGATCAGGACCGAGAACAGGCGCTCCTCGATGCGAGGGGCGCCCGTTTTGTTTGTGGTTGTGCTATGACTCGCATGATCGCCACCACGATGATGCCTTCTCACCGGCCGCGTGCCCACCCACGGAACGCAAGCTCCGCCATCCCTACGATACGATCCCGCTCGACAGCCTCACACGCGAGAAAAGCCGCTTCCACGTCCATCCCATCACTTGTGCACCGGTCAGCCGCACCGACTGGAGCGATCATGGAGCCGTTCGGCTCCGCATTGCACAGGTTCGAAGTCAGGAGGATTCTGATGACGTGCAAGGGGTACGCGCTGCTGGTTGGCCTGTTGCTCTGCGCCTCACCGTCGTACGCGCAGCTCATCCCCGTTCCGCGGTTGGACCGTCTGGTCCGGGCGGATACCACCAAATTCACAGGGCGGGACAGACTGCGTCTGATTCGGATGCAGAGTAGGATCGCAGGCGATTCCGTGATCGTGATCCACAATGATCAGGAGGGGGCGCTGTTCTGGAACCAGCAACCCACAGAACTTCTCGTAGGATCACGATTCGCCTTTGCGGAGGAAGAGGCCACGCTTCACAGCGAGCTGGCCGCGGTGCTTTCCGGCGCATGGCGATTCAGCGTCGGGAGTACGCTGAGCGTGAGCACGGGGCAGGGCGAGGGGGGAGACAATGTGGAGACAGCCGCGGAAGAAGACGACGCGACCGCGGAGAAGGCGTTCAAGACTTTCCTGGCGGGCGGGGGCAACCTGTCACTGCAGGCAGTGCGACCGATCGGGGTGCGCGGCGGTAACTACAACGCTCAGTTCTTGTTCCTGACGCCGCGCGGGTGGGTCAATATTCCGACCGTCGGCGTTTCGGAGAACGTTGACAATGGCGGTGCCGAGATTGGAGCTGAGTACCAGTACCATCGACTCCGTACGGACGACGGAGCGCCCTTCCTTGTTGTCCAGCTTCGCGGGGGGGTAGCATTCGGCACCGCAAAGTTTCACGAGAGCATCGGGCGGACGGAGCACTCGCCATTCGCGTACCTGGCTCCGGCCCTTAACTTTGTCGTGCAGGATCGCGTCAAGATCGGCGTGCTCGGCTTTTTCGGCCCCGACAGCTTCGACGAGATGCCGCGGTTCCGAGTAAATTTCGAGATCCTGGGCACGGAGCGAGAGGAGGAGGTCAAGGGCAGCACTCCACAACCTCCGCCGGCGCAGCAATAGAAGCAGACCGGCGCCGTGTCCCGCGTCCAGGCACGAGAGTTCCGGCCTGCGCACTGGCGTCGGGAAGAGAGGACGGCTGGAAGGCAGCGGTAGCCGTCTCTGCCAGGCAGCCGGCTTCCGACTGGGAAATTCCCAGCTCGCGCCCATCTAACCGACGGGTTCGAACGCCTCCAGGCCAGAGACGATTCTCAGCGGATGTGAGTCTCGTCCAACCGGTGTGCAAAGGCACCAGCTCATCGGCCGACGGCATCGCGACCGCCGGCCGGGCAATGCCACGGTGGTTCCTGGCGGAGTGACCTCGCAGATCGTGAGAAGTGCCGTGCTTCCGCCTCCTTCAGGGTGAAAAATCATGTCCAGCTCGCTCCGTTTCGGGCCGTGGAGTGGAGGGGTGACCTCCTCCAGCGCGCAGGTGGTGGTCGCGGTTCGCAATGACGACACGGTGGCGGTGGCGTTCAGTGACCGGCGCAGCGCGACGGGAGGGCTGGTGGACCCTCGTCTCGCGCAGAGTCACGGACTCGCCACTCCGGGGTTCGTCATCGAGACCTTCGAGCTCCCTGGGCTGCTGCCGAACACCCCGTACCATTACGACGTCCTGCTGGGGAAGGGCGCCGCTCCGGTGGCGCAGGGGCGGCTGAAGACGTTCCCCCGCGAAGACACGCCCGCATCGTTCCGCCTCGTTGCCTCGGGGGATGCAAAGACCGGATCGAACCACGGCGTGTTCGACGCAATCCGCGCCGAGGACCCGCTGCTGTTCCTGCACCTGGGCGACCTTCACTACGAAGACATCCACGACGACGACGGAATCGAGTACATCCGCGCCTACCAGCGGGTGCTGAACCAGTCGCGGCAGGCGGCGCTGTACCGCAACGTGCCGATCGCCTACACCTGGGACGATCACGACTACTCGCACAACAACGCCGCCAGCGACGCGATCGGCAGGATCGTCGCCCGGCAGATGTACGTCGCGTGCGTTCCGCACTATCCCATCGCGGAGCCGGGGTTCGACCGGGCCATCTACCAGGCGTTCACCATCGGCCGCGTGCGCTTTCTCCTTTCGGACTGCCGCTCGGAGCGCACCAGGGAAACCATGCTGGGCAGCGCGCAGAAGGAGTGGCTGAAAAGCGAGCTGCTGCGGTCGCGCGGGGTGCATCCCCTGGTGGTGTGGATCAACACCGTGCCGTGGATCGCCAGGAAAGGGGAGAAGAGCTGGGATCGATGGCACGAAGAGCGTGCGGAGATCACCGACTTCATCACGAAGGAGGGAATCAGGAATCTCTGCATGCTGAGCGCGGACGCCCACATGCTGGCCATCGACGACGGCTCCCACAACCACGCGCCGGACGGGGGAGGCGGATTCCCGGTCTTCCAGGCGTCGCCTCTGGACCGATCGGGCTCCATCAAGGGAGGGCCGTACTCTCACGCCCCGCTGACCGGCAACGGGCAGTACGGTGTGATGACGGTCACCGATACGGGTGGCGATGCCGTGAGCGTCCGGTGGGAGGGGAAGCGTACCGGAAGCGGCGTGCTGATGAAGCACGAGTTCGTCTCACCGCGATCCTGACCCCGGCGGAACCGGACCGGCGATCGACATCCCGGGCGCCGCGGGCATGACCAACATCCGAGCCCGCGGCGTCCCGGTTCTGGCGCGCAACCCGGTTGCGCAGGGTCGGCCGCCGTTCTCCCGCGTCGGCAGTCAGGGGAAATCCCCTTCGCACGCCCCTCCATAGCTCTCATGCGGACCTGCGTGAGGGGGCGAGCGCACTGCACGCTTGACTCGCGCCCGTCGCCGCATCAACCGTGCATGGCCGCACTTCGATCCGTCCCTCATCCATCCACGACGAAATCCCCACCATGAGCAACGGAATCCTCCCGACCGAGGCACCCGCGAACACCCCTGCTGGAGACGGGCCGGGACGCCGGTACGTGCCCAAACTGTACATCATCGGGTTCGGCGCCCTGCTTACCGCGACGGTGCTGGTGGTGTTCTACCTGCTGCTGGTGCTTTGGCCGCACCCAACTCCCTCCACGCTGCCCGCGGGCTCACAGACGCCCGCCCCCACCGGGCAGGCGAACGCGAGCCAGTCCGCGGCCGCCGCGACCGACTCGGCGGCCGACACCGTGATCGCGGCCGCCGCGGGGACCGACTCGCCGTCCGTCGTGCCGCCGGACGACACGATGCTGGCGCGCGGGGGGACCGGAGACACGCCCCGCGTGCCGCTCACCGGCCCGGCGGCCGCGAGCTCCGACGGGTCGCAGGCGGTCGGCGGGTCCAACGTCTGCAGGACGCGTCTGCAGCAGGCGTGGACGAGCAAGGACAAGCCCGCGCCCGCCGCGTGCATCTGGATGTTCGGCCGTGAGCTCCTGCTGTGGGACGAGCAGCGGCTGCTGCTGCTGGTGCTGCTGGGCGGCGCCCTGGGCGGGCTGCTGCACGTGCTGCGGTCGTTCGGATGGTACGTGGGCAACCGCGAGCTGGTGATGAGCTGGCTGCCGCGCTACGTGCTGCTGATCACCACCGGGTCGGGGCTGGCGTTCGTGTTCTACGTGGTGGTGCGTGGCGGGTTCTTTTCGCCGGGCACCAGCTTCGAGAACACCAGCCCGTTCGGCTTCGTGGCCTTTGCCACGCTGGTGGGGCTGTTCAGCGAGCAGGCCATCCTCAAGCTGAAGGAGATCTCCGAGACGCTGCTGTCCAAGCCCGCGACGGGCTCCGACGCCGTGTCGCAGGGCACCAACTCCACCACGGCCGGCGGCGCGGGGAGCACAACGACCACCACCACCACGACCGTCGGTGGAAGCGCGGGGGCGCCCGCACCCACGATCGGTTCGGTCAGCGCGGCCCTGGATGCGCAGGGGGGTGCCACCCGCCAGTTCACGGTCCAGGGCACAGGCTTCTCGGCGCAGTCGCAGGTGCTGGTCAACGACGCGGCGGTAACCACCACCTTCGTGAGCCCGACCCAGCTGGATTTCGACCTGGGCGCCACCCCGACCGTCGGCGTGGATCTGAAGGTCCAGGTGCGCAATCCGGACAGCCAGGAGGCTGCGGCATCCTACAGCCCCCCCATGCCGCAGTCCGGCTGATGCTGATACCGAATCCGGCAATAGAGTGCATGACTTCCTGAGGGAGGCGCCGCGCTGCACCGTTCCTTGACCGGGAACCCGGCGCGCCGACCGAAGGACCTCGCCGGCAGAACGAAGGGGCTGGTTCGGCGTCTTGATCCGGCCCCTGCGTAGCCGAGAGGAGGTCCTTCGGTCGCGCGCCCGAGTCAGTGCAGGCGGCAGGAGTTAGGCGTGCGCTCCCTCAGGAAGTCACATTCTTTTCCGGGATGTGGGATGACCGGCAGGAGGCTGGCTGCTGGTGGTTCTGCCGGCAGGCGAAAACGCGGAGGCGCGGAGAACCCTTCTCCGCGCCTCCGCTTCAATGCCCGGGCGTGCCGCCGGCGCGTCACGGGCCTCTCGTGCTCCGCTCCAGCGCGTACACGTAGTCGCCAAGCGGCGAGCGATCGTCGTCGGCGGCGTTGGCGGCGGCGGAGAAGGTTACGGGGCCGGATGCGGGGGCGGTCCACACCACCGGCCACTCCGCCGCGCCGGGGGCGGCGAGGCGGGAGCCGGGCTCGGTGTGGCCGGCGTAGTGGATGCCGGCGGCGGTCTGCACCCTGACCTTCGCCTCACCCTCTGCCGTCGCGAAGGTGCCGGCCTGCGCGCCGGCGGGGGTGCGCGCGGAAAGCTGGAAGCCGGCGGCGCCCATTTGCGGGCGGCGCAGGCGGATGATCAGCCGGTAGGCCTGCCCGGGCGTGTAGCGCTCGGGCAGGCCTTCGATCGCAAGCGATCCGGCGGAGTCGTTCAGCTCGTTGCCGAAGTGGCACGTGGCGCAGGTGGGCTCGCCGAATCCGCCCGTCGTCCCGGGCGGCGCGCCGAACGGAAAGGCGCGGCCGTGGACGCGCGCGGAGCCCGCCGCGGCCAGCGACGCGGCGGCGGCCAGCGCGGCCGCCGCGAGCGAGAGAGATCGAGTCGTCACGGCACCTTTACCCGGCCCACGGTGTTGGCGTCGGTGCCGAACCAGATCTCGCGGCTGGGCGCGTGGAACACCATGTGGCGCACGGAGCCGCCGCCGCTGGCGATCTCCGTGGTGCCGATGAACTGCTCCGTCCGCGGATCGAAGCCCACGAAGCGGTTGGGGCGCGACCCCGTCTCCACCATCCACAGGCGGTCCTGGTCGTCCACGGCCATGGCGTACGGCCGCGCTCCGGCGCCGCCGGGGAGCGCCCACTCGCGCACCTGCCGCGTGGCCGGGTCCATCCGCCCCAGCATCCCGCCCGCGTAGTCCACGTACCACACCCCGCCGTCCGACGTAAGCCCGATGCGGCGGGTGCGCGCGTTCTCCCGCGGCAGCGCGATCTCCTCCATCCGCATGGTCGCGGGATCGATCACGGCCAGCTTGTTGGTGCCGAACAGGTTCAACCACGCGCGCCCCTGGCCGTCCAGCACGATGCCGTACGGCCGCGACCGGGGCGTGGCGGACGCGATCAGCCGCACCTCGCCGGTCGCCGGGTTGAGGCGGCCCACCATGTTGCCGCCCTGCACGGTGAACCACAGGTCGCCGTTGGGGGCCTGCACCAGCGTGTGCGGGTCGCGCGCGGCGCTGTCGGGCATGGCGAAGCGGCGCACCTGGCCGGTCGCGGGGTCCAGCCGGCCGATGTGCCCGTTGCCGTTGCCGGCGTACCACACGGCGCCGTCCGCGCCCACGATCAGGTTGTGCGGCAGGGCGCCGTCCTCCAGCGCGAACTGGCGGAACTCGCCCGAGCCGGGCTGCAGGTACGCCACGTAGTTGCCCACCTGGCCCACGAACCACACGCGCCCGTCGGCGGCCACGTATGGGTCGCGGGGGCGGCTGTCGGCCCAGGGGACGGGCCACTCGCGAATGTCCAGCGCCTGCGCCGCGGCGTCGGCCGTGGCGGCGAGGGACAACGGCAGAAGGGCGAGCGCACTCCGGAGCTTCATCTTTCCAGACCTCCGCGCGGGGGTTCAGGGGCTTCGGGAGGATGACCGATGAGAGGTACATCCCGTTGGGCGAATTGTCGAGAGCCGGTGGCTGTCGGATCGGATATCGTCCGGCTTTTACGGATTGGCCTCACACGGAGTCAACGGAGTAAAAGGGGAAAGGGAAATGAGGCTGTGTCCGGATGAGGCCTGCGTGCGACGGTCCGTTGCCCGCGGTTGACAATCCGACGGTGGGCACGTCATTTGGCGCGTGAGGGAACGGGTCCGGGGCGGCGGTGCGGCGTCCCGGCGTTTTTCGTATCAGCACGGACGGATGCGGATGTCTGAAGAGGTGGCGGCGCAGGGCGAGCGGCTGCGGCTGGGGCACATCGTCTACAGCAACTGCTTTCCGGTGCACGCGCGGCTGCTGGACGTGGGCGCGCCGGAGTGGATCCACATCGTGCAGGGCGTGCCCTCGCACCTGAACGCGCTGCTGGAGCGCGGCCAGATCGACGTGGCGCCGTGCTCCAGCATCGAGTTCGCGCGCAACGCGGACCGCTACCGCGTGCTGCCGGACCTGGTGATCGGCGCGCGCGGGGCGGTGCGCAGCATCGTCTTCGCGGCCACGCGGCCGCCGGAGGCGCTGGACGGCGCGCTGGTGGCCATGCCCACGGCGTCCGCGACCTCGGTGGTGCTGCTGAAGGTGCTGCTGCGGCTGCGCTGGGGCGTGCGTGCGCGCTTTCGCTGGTTCGACCAGGCGGCCGAGGACCCGTTCGCCGCCGGCGCCGACGCCGCGCTGTTCATCGGCGACGTGGCGCTGCGCGCGGACCTGCATCCCCACGTGCCGCACCGCTATGACCTGGGCGCGGAGTGGTGGGCGCACACCGGGCTGCCCTTCGCGTTCGCCGTGTGGCAGGCGGGCGGGGGCTCGGACGATGCGCTGCGCCGGCTGCACGCCACCCTGCTGGAGTCGCGCGCCTACGGCCACGCCCACCGCGCGGAGCTGGCGGCGCGCTGGGCGGAGCGGTTCGGCTTCACCCCCGCGTTCCTGGACGCCTACTGGCGCGACCTGTCGTACGAGCTGGACGCGCCGATGCTGGAGGGGCTCGCCACCTTCTACCGCCTGGCCGCGGAGATCGGCGAGATCCCGGAGGCGCCGCGGCTGCGCTTCACATCCGCCCAAGATCCGCACGCGGCGCTCCGCTGACCGCCGCCCTTCATCCACGGAGAACCCGTATCCCGATGCGCCTGCAGTACCTGGCCCTTGCCGCCCTGCTCGCCCTGGCTCCGTGCGGGCGTGCGGATGCGCAGGCGTTTCCGCTGGATTCCGTGCGCGCGCTGCTTCCGGAGGGAACGCTGCGGGTGGATGCGATGGACGTGGCGCCGTCGCCGCGTATGGTGGAGCTGTCGCAGAAGTTCCAGGCCGCCGCGCGGCGGAACGCGGAGTGGCTGCAGCAGCAGGTGCGCAGCGCCCGCCCCGGCGAGCCGCTGCCGTACGACGCGCGGCTGGGGCTGACGCGGGAGGAGTACGACGAGCTCCTGCGGCTTGCCGGCAGCATGAGCCTCCGCAAGGTGGCGGAGGCGCGGCTGTCGGTGCGGACGGAGGGATCGCGGCTGGTGCTGGACGGGGGCGCGGCGATGCCGGAGCTGACGGGCGTGGCCGTGGACCTTGCCGCCGACCAGCTGGTGACGCCGCTGGCCACCGTCACCGGCTCGCGCGAGGTGCGGAACGAGGGCGCGGCCGCGGCCATCGGCGCGTGGACCGGGCGCACGTGGAGCCTGGAGGAGCTGTCGCAGGACGCGCGCGACGGCAAGCTGGTCTCCCTGTCCGTGGGCCGGCTGCGCGAGAGTGGGCGCGGCGTCCTGTACTGGGAGATGCGCCAGGTGCAGGGCGGGCGGCAGACCGCCCGCATGGTCCGCATCCTGTTCTACGACGTGCCGGGCTGAGCACCCCCCTTGGCGGGTGGGGCGAGCGCGTACATCTTTCAAGGGGCCGTGCCGGCGAACCCGCCGGCGCGGCCCTCGTTCTCTCGCGGGACCCATCCGTGAAATCCCATCCCCTCCCTTTCCTCCGCCGCGCCCCGCGCCGCGGACCGGCCCTCTGCGCGCTGCTGGCGGCCCTCGCGCTGGCGGCGGGGCCGCTGGACGCGCAGGCGCGCCACCGGCTGCGGACGCGTCCCGCGCCCGTGCGCGCGGACACCGCCGCGGGCGTGCGCGTGTGCGCCGGCGGGGACGTGACGCTGGGCACCAACCTGGACACCACCTGGGTGCACACCGCCCGCTCCCGGCTGGGCCGCCGCGTCCCCGCGCTCCCCCCGCCCGACTCGCTGCTGGCGCCGCTGCGGCCGCTGCTGGCGGACGCGGACGTGGTGCTGCTGAACGTGGAGGCGGCCATCGGCGAAGGGCGCATCAACCGCCAGAAGTGCGCGCCGGGGTCCACCGCGTGCTTCGCCTTTCGCTCGCCGCCGGCGGCGGCGGGAGCGATGCGGCGGGCGGCGCCGGAGCGCGCGCGGGTGATCGGCAACCTGGCCAACAACCACGCCCGCGACGACGGCGACATCGGCCGGCGGACGACGGTGCGCCACCTGGAGGCGGCCGGGGTGCAGGTGACGGGGATGGACACCATCGCCACGCCCGTGATCACCCTTCGCGGCGACACGGTGGCGTTCCTGGGATTCGCGCAGTGGACGGGGCCGGACCCGCGCAACCTGGCCGCCGTGCGCCGCCACGTGCGCCGGGCCGCGTCGCGGTACGCGCGCGTGGTGGTGACCATGCACATGGGCGCCGAGGGGCGCGGCCGGCAGAACACGCCCAACGCGCGCGAGGTCTTTCACCAGGAGGACCGCGGCAACGTGGTGGCGTTCGCGCGCGCGGCGGTGGAGTCGGGCGCGGACCTGGTGATCGGCCACGGGCCGCACGTGATGCGCGCGGCGGAGTGGCGCGATGGAAAGCTGGTCTTCTACTCGCTGGGCAACCTGGTCACCTACGGCCCGTTCACCATGAGCGAGCCGCTGAACCGGGGCGGCATCGCCTGCGCGGTGCTGGACCGCGACGGCGCCATCCTCTCCGCGCAGCTCCGCTCCACCGTGCAGCGGCTGCCCGGGCTGGTCTCGGTGGATGCCACGCACCGTGCCGCCGCGCTGACGGACTCGCTGGGCCGCATCGACTTTCCGTCCACCGCCGCGCGCCTGGACCGCTACACCGGCGAGGTGCTGCGCCCCGACGGCACGCCGCTTCCTCGTACGCTCCCTGATGACGCGCCGCCGCCCGCATCGTCCGACTCTGTTCCGTCGCGGCGGCGGGGTGCGCGTCGGCGGAGCCCGTAACGGATTGGGGCCTCACGCAGAGTTAGCGGAGTTAGCGGAGTTCGTTCGAGCCGTCTCCTCTGCCAAACTCTTCTCGAGCGAGGCTGTGAGGGAACGGCACGAGAAAACTCCGCTAACTCCGCTAACTCTGCGTGAGGCATTTCCCTGGATGGATGATAAACGAAGAAGCCGGCTCCCTCGCTCGGGAGCCGGCTTCTTCGTGATCTCGATCTACCGGGAGCGGCGGATCAGCTGCGCGGGCGCGTGGTGCGGGGCGCCGTGGGCGTGCCCTGCCGCGGCGCGGGGGCGCGCTGGGCTACCGTGGCGGCCGTGCTGTCGATATCGGCGCCGAACACGCGGCGCACGCCCATCCACGCGCGCACCAGGTTGCTCTGCGGCCGGTCCAGGTTGCTCTCGGTGATCTGGCCGCGGCCGCTGCTGGCGTGCACGTAGCGGCCCTCGCCCACGTAGACGCCGATGTGCGTCACCCGGCCGGCGCGGCCAAAGGTAAGCAGGTCGCCGGGGCGCAGCAGCGAGCGGTCGCGGGGAACCTCCGTCCCCACGCGCGCCTGCTGGGCGGCCGTGCGCGGCAGGTTTACGCCGAAGGAGCGGGCCAGGTACTGCGTGAACCCGCTGCAGTCGAAGCCGCGGGTGGGGCTGGTGCCGCCGAACACGTAGCGGCGGCCGATCTGCTGGCGGGCGAATGCGACGACGGAGTCGCGGCGGGCCTCCATGCCGAAGCGGGGCGCGTCGTTGCCGCGGACGGGACGTCCTTCCTGGGCGGTGGCGAGCGCCGGGATCAGCAGAACGGAAAACAATAGCGCACGAAGCGCCGTTCCGTGGGTCCGGGACATTCGTTCTCGGGGTTCGGGTCCGCGTTCCCGGCGCCGGGAAAAAGCTGGCCGGGTGGCGTCCCTTCCCTCGCGAGGGAGCACGGACGACCGCGGCGGCGCCGGACGGATGCAGCAGCACTGCTGTTGGATGGGGCGGCAACCTACGCCCCGGTGTGAGCCCCGTCAACACCTTCGGGGCGCGTGGATCCGCATCCCGTTGCACCCCATCGGCTTGCGATCCCGTCTTCGGGCCGCGCCCCGCGGGCGGTTGGACACCGCGGCCCATCCGCCGCATCTTCCTCCTCCGCGTCCGCCGCCGCTCCTCATCCATCCCCACGTCCACGCCGATGATGCGCCCGCGCTCCGCACTCCTGGTCGCGATCCAGGTCGCCGCCGTCGTCCTTGCCGGCCCCGCCGCCGCGCAGGCGCGACCACCCGCGGACACGGCCGGGCTGCGGCGCTCCATCGAGCAGATCACGCGCGGCTACCAGGGCGTGGTCGGCGTCAGCCTGCGCAACCTGGCGACGGGCGAGTCGCTGTCGATGCGCGGAGAGGAGACGTTCCCCACGGCGTCGCTCATCAAGGTGGCGGTGCTGGTGGCGCTGCTGGACGAGGTGGCCCGGGGAAGGATTCGCCTGGACGACCCGCTGACCATGATCGCCCGGGACCAGGTGGGCGGCAGCGGCGTGCTGCAGCACCTGCACTCCGGCCTCGGGCTCACGGTGGAGGACGCGGCGCGGCTGATGATCGTCATCAGCGATAACACGGCCACCAACCTGCTGCTGGACAAGGTGCCCATGCGGACGGTGTGGGCAAAGATGGATTCGCTGGGGCTGCCGCACACCCGCATCCACAGCAAGACCTTTCTGCGCTCCACCTCGGTGGCGATGGACAGCTCCGTGAAGTACGGGCTGGGCGTGACCACGCCCGACGAGACGGTGCGGCTGTTCGCGCTGCTGCACGAGGGGCGCGCCGTGTCGCCGCAGATGGACTCGCTTGCGCTGGCCATCCTGCGCGGCAACGAGGACGGGAACAAGCTGGTGCGCTGGCTGCCCGAAGGCGCCACGGCCGCGCACAAGAGCGGCGACGTGGACCAGTCGCGCAACGACTGCGGCATCCTGTACGGCCCCGACGCGCCCGTGGCCGTCTGCGTGATGACGCGCGAGAACTGCGATACCTCGTACGCCACCGACAACCCAGCCAACCTCCTGATCGCCCGCATCGGCGCTGAGGTCTACCGCGTCTTCAACCCCACCGCGCCACCGCCCGCCATCCCGCGCTGACGGCGCGGCAGGCAGAGAAGAAGGACAGCGGACGCGGAGGGTTCTCCTCTGCGTCCGTTGCGTTTGTCCTGGATCGATCGGCCCGGATCCGGATCACCGGTTTCGGCTCATTCCCCAATAAAGCCTCATATCACGCGGAGACGAGGAGGAGCGGAGAGAAGATCTCCCTTTCCTCGGTCTCCGCGTGAGGTACGCCGTTCAGGGATATGGCACCTGGCAGACCGGGCCGACGTACCCGGCGATGCCGTCCTCTCCAATCACTTTCTGCCATCCTGCTTGTGAGTGGCGTTTAGAGACATTGTTGACAAAACGGGAACGAAGAGACTATTCTGAGCGAACTCTTCGGGACATGAACAATCCTGGATGCCATTCCCCCATGCCCGCATGATCCAGCAGGTACGCGCAGAATTACGATCATCACCTGCCTGTTTCGGAAGATCGGCGCAGGTTGACTTTTCCCCGCTCAGGAGCCATCATGGGACAGTCTGTTGCAGCAAGAGCTTTCTTTTCCGGTCGCTGCGCGCACATCAAGAGCCTGCTGGGAATCCTGGGGGCGCTGCTGCTCTCCGGGTGTGACGCGGTGGTGGACCCCCCGGCCGCCGCCGGGGAGCAGGCGTCCGTCTTCGCGAGCCAGGCGCCGCATTCCCGGCGCCCCGTGCCGCCCATGCTGGAGGCCGCGACCCCCCGGTATCCCGCGGCCGTCATCTACATCCTGTACCGCGAGTACCTTCACCGGAACCCGGGCCTCACCAGCCTGAGCCCGGATGATCCAAAGTACCAGCACTACGTGGAGCGGCGGCTGCGCGAGCTGTATCCCCGCCGCGGATACGCGGGGATGATGCAGGAGGCGGTGGCGGAGGCGCGGCGCAACCAGGCGGCGTGGCGGCGGTACGAGCGGGACGTGCGGGAGTACGAGCGCGGCGGGCTGGCGCCGGCGGACTGCGACACGGAGATGATGACGATCCTCTCGTCTCCCGCGTCGTGCTTGCCCGACCCGGTGGAGGAAGAGCCCGATCCGTACGCGGACCCGCTGGTGGACGCGAGCTGGGATGGGCAGGCGGAGTTCGCCGTCCCGGCGGACAGCGTGATCCCCACCATCCCGATGGAGATCGACACGCTGCAGCTTGAGGGCGTGGAGGTCGACACCATCTACTACTACGAGTCGCTGGCCACCGGCACCTTTCGCGAGCCGATCCAGATGACCAGCGCGGGCGACGGCCCCTCGATCGACGACCGCATCCGCGCGGCGGGTGGAGGGAGCCTTTCCGCGGAGGACGGGGTGACCGTCCAGGTGCTGCCCCAGCTGGTGTTCGACGGGCTGGTGTCGCTGGCGGTAATCGGCTGGAAGGCGCACCGGGCCATGCAGGCCACCAACCGGGCGCGGGCCGTCAGTGCGGAGTACTACCCGTTCCTGGGCTACAGCGACACCCGGCGCGACGCCATGCGCCACATCTACTGGAACATGATGCTGCGCCGGTACGTGGACGCGTTCTGGGCCAGGGAGATCGCGGACTGGCACGAGCGGGGAAGCACCGGCGCACCGCGGGTGATGGACCTTCACAACAATGCAGTCGGCCGGTGGTACCGGTACGAACGGTTTCGCGGCCACTGGCTGTGGGACCGCTGGAACTGGAAGAAGTGGGGCAGCCGGGTGCGCGACTACATCTACTTCTCGTCCGACAACGCGGTTTTCATTCCGGAGTGGGCGAATTCGGTCACCACGGAGCAGGCCTGGCAACGTGAAGCGTCCGTGCCGGACACGCGGTACATCTACTTCAGATAGGTAAAAGGATGCGGGCTTCCATGACACGGAATCTTCACAGGCAGGCACTCGTCCTCATCGCCGTGGTCGCGCTCGCGACGACCGGGTGCGACGTGCTTGGCCGGATCAGCGGTGCGTACCGGGGGCCCCTGCCAGGAACGGAAGCGCTGGCCGGCGAGATCGTCACCGTTCGCTCCATATCGGTCGAGCCTGGCACGCGTCTGTTGATCCTGGACCGGGACCGGTTCGTGGCGGCGGGCGATCCGCATGACGTAAACCGGGTGATCAAGGCGATTACGGTAGATGTGCAGGAGCAGGTGCAGGCGCTGAACCTGCGGGCCGGTGACCGGCTGGTCGTATCCACCCGGTTCATCCAGATCGACGAAACGGGCGACCTGCGGGGAGTGCCGAATTGGCCGGGCCACGATTTCCACGAATACCCGGTTGGCCTGCACAGCCTCACGGCGGTCGCGCGGGCCGACTGAAACGAAGTGCCGTCATAAGAACGCGGAGGACGCAGGGGGATGGTTCCCCTGCGTCCTCCGCGTCGTTCCAGGCGTGCGCTCAGCCTTCGTGGGAGCGCAGCAGCTCCAGCCACCGGGGCTGCTCGGCGCCGCTCTGCGAGTGCGTCTGCGCAAGCGCATCGAGCACTTCGTGCTCGGCCGCGCGGCGGCGCTCCTGCGGGATTTCCGACAGCAGGATCTGCAGCGCGGCGATGTACGGGCGCGCGACGTCGATGTCGTGGGCCTTTTCGATCTTGTCCAGGTACCACAGGCCCAGCAGCCGCCGCACCCGCGGCTGGGGGCTGGTGCGGCCGAGGATGAACTTGTGCAGGGTGGAGCGCCCCAGCCCCACCTCGTCGGCGACGCTGCGGATGGAGCTGATCTCCGTCTGCGTCCGGGTAAAGTCCCGGAGCACTTCGATCGGCACGTTCCTGTAGTCCTTCACCCTTGCCTCCTCCCCGTCCCCTCGTTATTGTCTCTTTCGTCCACTATGTGCTTGTTCGTAATCCACCCTCGTCATCGGGTGTGCGCACCTGGAGTAGTGCAATGTCTCTGTCGTACTTGACTCCTGGCATTACACGGCGTTTCGGCGTGTCTACGGTATCAGCAAACCCCTGTTCTCGCAAGGGATATAGCGGCTTTTTCCGCGGTCGCCGCGGAGGGGAAAATCGATCAAAACACGCAATTTGGATTTAGTTTTCTGCACCATTGCATCCGCTCCTATCGGGAATGCGGTGGTCTTTTGTGGGGTGAGGCGAAACAGCAGGCGGCGCAAGGGCGGGAGCGGGAGCGGAGGGTCCACTGGCCTGAAACAGCGAACCGAATGAGCCAGATGAGAAACGCCTGGGGGATGATCGAGGAACTGCTCAGGCAGCGCGCGCGGAGCCTGTACGACGTTCACGTGAGCGGGTACGCTGTGCTGGGGCTGCTGGGGTGGAACGCCACGAGCGCGCAGGGCAGCGCCGATCCCTGGGTCCTTCGCTCAGTGGTGTGGGGCATCGTGATCCTGCTGCTCAGCGCGACCGTCTACGAGGCACGGAGCAAGCGGCCGCGGAAGACGCGGGTTCGTCCGCGCACGGGGGGGCCCCGGAAGCAGGCCGGGGCCGGGAAGCGTCGCTGCGCCGGCGCCGCGTCGGTTCCGATAACCTGCCCATGAGTGCCGATAAACTTCCGATAACTCGCCGCTTGGCCCCAGCCGACGGACCTGGCGGACGAACAAATCGATCGGCCCGGCAAGCGTCGCCTCCGATATCCTTCCGATGAAATGCCGATATACTGCCGATAATACCGAATCCGCAAAAAGACTGGGTCTCACACAGAGTCAACAGAGTGAAGCCTCGGCGAGATGACCACCCTTCGTGCCGCATCGATCGTTTACCAGCGATCGGATGAATCGCGGAGTTCATCGCGCGGCACGAGAAAACTCCGTTGACTCCGCTAACTCTGTGTGAGGCTTATTCTTTTAGTGGATACGGTATAACTCGCCGCCCTGTCCCCAGCGGACGGACCTGGTGGACGAGCAAAGCGATCGGCCCGGCGAGCGTCGCCGGGCCGATTCCGTGTGTCATGAGCCGCCGAACAGGTCCAGCTCGTCGTCGGCTTTCTTCTTTCCGCGCTTCCCCGTTTCCGCGGGGGGCGTGGGCTCCGGAGGCGGCGGCGCGGGCGTGGCGGCGCGGGGCGTTTTGCCGCGCTGCGGCGGGGCGGCGGCAGGCGGCTGGGGGGCGGGCTCCGCGGCAGGGGCCTTCTTGCCGCGCCTGGATGCGGGCTCCGCACGCGGCTCGGGCTCCGGCGCGGGCGCTTCGGCCGCGGCGGACTTGCGGGCGCGCCTGGGCGCGGGCTCCGGCTCGGCGGCGGGCGCCGGGGCGGGTGCGGGGGCCGGCTTGCGCGCACGCTTCGGCGCGGGCGGAGGCTCGGGTGCGGGGGGCGGCGGAGGCGCGGCGGCGGCAGGCGCGGGCTTGCGGCTGCGCCTGGGGAGGGTGATCTGCTCTTCGATGATCGAGTCGTCGTCGCCCGCCTCCGCCGCGTCCGCCGTGTCGGCGAACAGGGCGGGATCCGCCGACGGCGCGACGGACTTCGCGGCGAGCGGGGCCGGCGGCGCGGAATCGTCCCCCCGCCGCGCGTCGCCGGCCGCGGCGGTGTCCGAGGCGGGCTCGGGCGATTCGCCGTCGGCGGAAGGAGCCGGGGCATCGCCATCGGGAGAGACCGCCGTCTCGCCGCCCGCCGCGCCGCCTCCGCCTCCGCCGTCCGGCCCGTCGTCCCCGGCGCCGTCGTCCGACTCGCCGCCGTTGGGGGACGGCTCCTCGAGCAGCTCGTCGGCGGTGGTGAGGGGGGCGGCGGCGTCGCGCTCGGCGAGCTGGGTGACGGCGGCGATGCGCTCGCTCTTCGCCAGCTCCAGCACGGGTTCGGGGCGGGCGTCGCGGGCCAGGACGGGAAGCTCGGCGCGGCGGATGCGCATCATCCCCCCCGCCGCCGCGACCGCGGCCAGGTCGGTGGCGCCCAGCTGCAGCAGCGCCACCAGCTCGCCGAACTCCTTGCCCCCGGGCGCCACGAGGGTGCCCTTGCCGTCGCGCTTCTGCAGCGGAAGATCCTCCATCCCCAGCCGCTTGCCCTGGCCGCGCGCGGTGACGGCGGCCAGCGCGGCGTCGCTCTTCGCGGCGACCATCCCCGCCAGCCGCTCCTTCGCGTCCAGCTTCATCCCGCGCACGCCCTGCGTGGCGCGGCCCATCAGCGGGATGTCGCCCTCGCCGAAGCGGATGGCGCGGCCGCCGGACGCGGCGAGCACCACCTCCATCTCGCCGTCGGTGATGGCGACGAACGCCAGCCGGTCGCCGGCGCGCAGCGAGATGGCCTCCACGCCGCCGGAGCGCGGACGGGTGAACTGGTCCAGCGACGTGCGCTTGACCGTTCCGCCGGCGGTGGCGAAGAGGACGGCCTTCGTCTCGCTGAACTCGCTCACCAGGTGCACGCCGGCCACGTCGGAGCTCTTCGGCAGCTCCAGCATCTGGTGCAGGCGCTTGCCGCGGGAGCGCAGGTCCGTCTCCGGCAGGTCGCGCACAGGGAGGCCGTAGGCGCGGCCGTCGGTGGTGAACGCCATCAGCCAGTCTTCGGTGCTGGCCACCAGCACGCGCTCCAGGTAGTCGCTCTCGTAGTCGCTGCCGATGAGGGCGCGGCCGGTGCTGGCGGCCTTCTGGTACACGGGCATGGGCATCTGCTTCACGAAACCCTCGCGAGTGACCGTCACCACCACCTGCTCGGCGGCCAGCAGGTCCTCGATGCGCACCGCCTTCTCGTTCTCGAAGATCGTCGTCCGCCGCGGATCGCCGTACTTCTCCGCCATCTCCGCCAGCTCGCGGCGGATGACCGCCACCTGCTGCCCGGGCGAGGCCAGCAGCGCCTCCAGCTCCGCCATCCGCGCGGTCAGCTCCGCCAGCCGGTCGCGCAGCTCCTTCGCCTCCAGCTGCGTCAGCCGCGAGAGGCGCATGTTCAGGATGGCCTCGGACTGGCGCCCGGTGAGCTTGAGCTCCTTTTCCAGCTTGGCGGCGGCCGTCTCGCGGTTGCGGGAGCCGCGGATGATGGCGATCACCTGGTCGATCTTCCGGAGCGCGGCGATCAGCCCCTCCAGCACGTGCGCCTCGTCGCGCGCGCGGTCCAGCTCCCAGCGGCTGCGGCGGACGACGACCTGGAGCCGGTGGTCGCGGTAGCGCTCCAGGATGGTCTTGAGCCCCAGCTCGCGCGGCACGCCGTTGTCCAGCGCCAGCGCGATCACGCCGAAGGTGGTCTGCAGCGCCGTCCACTTGAAGAGCCCGGTGAGCACCTTTGCCGCGTCCGCGCCGCGCTTGAGCTCGATGACCACGCGGATGCCGTCGCGGTCGCTCTCGTCGCGCAGGTCTGCGATGTCGTTCAGCTTGCCGGCGCGGGTGAGCTCGGCGATCTGCTCGATGATGCGCGACTTGTTGGTGCCGTACGGGATCTCGGTGACGACCAGCTGCTCCTTGCCGCTGCGCCGCGACTCCTTGTAGACCCGCGCCCGCATCACCACGCGGCCGCGCCCCTTTGCGTACGCGTCGCGGATCCCCTGCGTGCCCACGATGATGCCGCCCGTCGGAAAGTCCGGCCCCGGCAGGTGCTCCATCAACTCTTCGACGGTGCACTCCGGGTGGTCCAGCAGGTGGATGGCGGCGCGGACGACCTCCGCCAGGTTGTGGGGCGGCACGTTGGTGCTCATCCCCACAGCGATGCCGCTGGAGCCGTTCACCAGCAGGTTGGGCACGCGGGCGGGGAGCACGCGCGGCTCCGTGAGCCGGTCGTCGTAGTTGGGGGCGAAGTCGACGGTGTCCTTGTCGATGTCCGCCAGTAGCTCCGTGGCGATGGCGGCCAGGCGCGCCTCGGTGTAGCGGTACGCCGCGGCCGCGTCGCCGTCGATGGAGCCGAAGTTTCCCTGGCCGTCGATGAGCGGGTAGCGCAGCGAAAAGTCCTGCACCATGCGCACGAGCGCGTCGTACACCGACTGGTCGCCGTGCGGGTGGTACTTGCCCAGCACGTCGCCCACCACCGTCGCGCTCTTCTTGTACGGCCGGGTGGGGATGAGCCCCGCCTCCTGCATGGCGTACAGGATGCGGCGGTGCACCGGCTTGAGCCCGTCGCGCACGTCCGGCAGGGCGCGCTGCACGATGACGCTCATCGAGTAGTCGATGAACGACTCGCGCATCTCGGTCTCGATGAGCCGCGGGACGATGCGGTCGCGCTGCGTGGAGGTGAGGATCGCCATCAACCGCAGGGAATAGGGAACAGGGAATAGGGAATAGCGGGCTCCAGCTGCGGCACGTCGGCATCAGCGGCCGCGGTGCTGGCCCGATACACCGTGCCCGGCACCGGGTTCGGAGTTTGTTCGGGAAGATGGATGGGCTCGCCGCGGCCCGCAACCTGCCCTGCGGCGGGGCCGTCCGTCAACCGTCCCAATCCCCCATCCCATCCACGCGGAGAACGCCGTGCCGGATTCGCTGCCGCCCGCGCTGGTGATCGAGCGCGTGGTGCTGCTGGGCTACATGACGTCGGGCAAAAGCAGCGTGGGGCAGGCGCTGGCCCGGCGGCTGGGCTGGGACTTCCTGGACTTCGACGTGGAGATAGAACACCGCGAGGGGCGCACCGTCAAGGAGGTGATCGCCGCCGCGGGCGAGGATGCCTTCCGGGCGATGGAGGCGGCGCTCACGGCGGAGGTGGCGGAGCGGCCCGGCCTGGTCCTGGCGCCGGGGGGCGGGTGGATCACGCGGCCCGAGCAGCTGGACGTGCTGGGTTCGCGCACGCTCTCCGTCTGGCTGCGCGTCTCCGTGGACGAGACGGTGCGGCGGCTGCGCGACGATTCCATCGACCGCCCCTTTCGCGACCACCCCGACCCGCGCGGGATGATCGCGCAGATGCTGGCGGAGCGCGAGCCGCTGTACCGGCTGGCGGACGTGTCGGTGCCGGCGGAAGGGCGGTCCATCGAGGACGTGGCGTACGAGATCGAGACCATCGTGCGGACGCGCCGGGAGGTGCTTTTGCCGTTCACACCGGGCGAGGCGAGCGGGGCGGATGCGATCGGCCCGCCGGCGCTGGAGGAGCGGAGGCGGGGGTGAACGGGTGAACGGGTGAACGGGTGAACGGTGTGATGGTGTGATGGTGTGATGGTGTGATGGTGTGATGGTGTGATGGTGTGATGCGGCGGAAGCCCCGGTTCGCGAGAGCGGCTAAAGCCGCGGCTGGGAAAGCGGAAAGCCCCGCAAACTGCGCGGGCTTCAACGGACCCATCGGGTGGGCAGTCACGCTCCGTGCGGCAGGGGCCGTCCGCGCAGGCGGACATCGCGTTGTCGCAGCCGCGAATTCATTCGCCCGGCGGGGGCTGCGCGGGGCTTCAACGGACCCATCGGGTGGGCGCTCACGCTCCGTGCGGCAAGAGCCGTCCGCGCAGGCGGACATCGCGTTGTCGCAGCCGCGAATTCATTCGCCCCGGCGGGGGGCTGCGCGGGGCTTCAATTCAACGGACCCATCGGGTCGGCAGTCACGCTCCGTGCGGGCAGGCGCCGTCCGCGCAGGCGGACATCGCGTTGTCGCAGCCGCGAATCCATTCGCCCCGGCGGGGGGCTGTGCGGGGCTTCAACGGACCCATCGGGTGGGCGCTCACGCTCCGTGCGGCAGGAGCCGTCCGCGCAGGCGGACATCGCGTTGCCGCAGCCGCGAATTCATTCGCCCCGGCGGGGGGCTGCGCGGGGCTTCAACGGACCCATCGCCACGGCGAACCGGCGGCGCTTCACCCGTTCGCTCCGCGGCGCCTGCGCTACTGCCCGCCGCCGCTGATGTAGGTGACGAACTCGCGCAGCTTCGTCAGCTCGCCGCGGTCCATCGTGAACTCGCGGGAGCCGACCCGCCCTTCGATGCGCGTGGCGTTGGCCATCACCTGGAGGTCGGTGATGGGGATCTGGTAGGTGACGTTCTCGTACAGGCTGCTCGACTGGACGTCGCCGGTGTAGCGGCCGTTGTACGTGGCCCGCTGCTCGCCGTCCACCAGCATCTGCAGCTGGTTGTTGTTCAGCCACTGCCACCCCGCCGTCAGGCTGGGCCGCAGGGTGAAGCTGAGCCACGCATACGGCGCGGGCGACGGCGTACCCTGCCCGCGCCAGCTGTAGCGCGCGGTCACGATCATGTCCGTCCCCGACTCCATGATCCCGGTGTTCGACTCCAGGATGACCTGCGACAGGTTGGTCTGGCCCGCCACGCGGTCGTACCGGGGCTTCATCCCGCCCGACGCGCAGGCGGAGAGGATCGGGAGCGCAAGGGCGGCGGTCAGGAGTGTGCGGCGCATGCTGCTTCGTGGTCTGCAGGGTGTACGGTGTTTTCCCGCGTGTCGCGGCGTCCGCTCGGAAATCCCGTGCCGCGCGATCAGGTCGGCTCATCGACGGGGGATCTGTAGCAGCGTACGGGGTGGATGCAGGAAGGCGAGACGCGGCAATCCATATCCACGCTCGCCTCCCGCGAAACCCGTATCAGTTGCATCGTCCGTCCAGCCATCCCCGGGCCGATGATCCGTCCCGTACGGCCCCGCTGACGGCTCACCACTCTTCGAGGATGTCCTCGAACTCGCCGACCATGGTGGGGTGGTTGTGGCGCGTGGCCGCGGCGATGCCCATCCGGTACGCCTCGCGCGCCTCTTCTTCGCGGCCCAGCGTGCGGAGCGTGGCGCCCAGCCGCCCCCACGCGTTCCCCTCGTCGTCGGCGATGGACAGGTAGTCGCGCAGCGCCGCGATCACGTCGTCCCACCGCCCCAGCTTCTCGTACTCCAGCGCCAGGCCAAAGCGCGGGCGGGGATCGTCCGGGTGCTCCGCCTTCATCTTTTGAAGTGTTGCGATCCGATCTTCCGGCACGTCGTCCTCCCTCGGGTTTTGATTCCGTCGACACAGGTGCTCGGCGGCGCCTCCGGAAGAACCGCGCCGGTTTCCCCACCCCCGGCCCTCTTCCCAGCAAACTGCGCCGCGAAAGGGGGAGATCGACGTTCTTCTACCCTGGCCCGCGGATCGCGCGTGGGCGGCGGGATCAGCAGAGTGCCAGTCCTCCGTTGACTCTGTTAACTCTGTGTGAGGCCCATCTTTTCAGGAGCCGGCTGGTTGACGCGAGGATCGGCCGGGAGCGGCGCAGACCCCGCGCGAAATCGCGGCGCGGGTGGAACTTGGGTGCGTTGTCAGGGAGCGCGCGGGGCGGTATCTTGAGCGCCCCGCATCCATCGAGTCCAGCAAGGGAGGCATGGGCGTGCCACGTCCGCGCGAGCACATCCTGAGCAACCTGGAGGCGCTGTACCGCGAGGCCCACGCCCGCGCGCAGGCGGCCACCGACCACGCCGAGATGGCGCGGCTGGACTTCGAGTTCAGGCGGGACCAGCTGTACCTGGAGGCAGTGCTGGACGTGCGCGACCTGCTGCGCCCGCCCCCGCCGCCTCCCGAAACCCGGAATGATGACAAGTCGGTCATTGAGCAGATCAGCGAGCTCCGCAGCCTCACGCGCCTTCCGTTCGGCCGCTGACCGGCCGCGCCCGGCGCGCACCCAACCCGCCGCCCGCGGCCGTTCGCCGCTGGCGGTGGTCTTTGTCACCGTGTTCCTGGACCTGGTGGGGTTCGGGATCGTGATCCCCCTGCTGCCGCTGTACGCCGAGCGGTTTGGCGCGGGGCCGGTGGCGGCCGCGTGGCTGCTGGCCGTCTACTCCCTGATGCAGTTCCTGTTCGCCCCCTGGTGGGGCCGGCTCAGCGACCGCGTGGGCCGGCGCCCGGTGCTCCTCGTCGGCATCGCCGGCGCGGCGCTCTCGTACCTGGCGTTCGGGCTGGCGGGCTCGCTCACCTGGCTGTTCGTCGCCCGCGCCGTGAACGGGCTGATGGGGGCAAACGTGGGCGTGGCGCAGGCGTACATCGCCGACGTCACGCCGCCGGAGGACCGGGCGAAGGGGATGGGGATGATTGGCGCCGCGTTCGGGCTGGGCTTCATCTTCGGGCCGGCGATCGGGGGGTTCCTGTCGCGCTGGGGGGCGCACGCGCCGTTCCTGGGCGCCGCCGCGCTGGCCGCCGCCAACTTCGTCCTCGCCTGGTTCCGCCTCCCCGAGTCGCTCCCCGCGGAGGTGCGCGGCGCCGCGAGCGCGCGCAACGCCGGCCTCCGGGCGCGAGTGGCCACGGTGCTGGACGCGCCCGGCAGGCTGCGCGGCCTGTACGCCACCGTGTTCGCGGTGACGATGGGGATCGCGGGGGCGGAGGCTACGATGGCGCTGTGGGCGGGCCGACGCTGGGGCCTTGGCTTCGAGTCCGTGGGATACGGGTTCGCGATGGTGGGCGTGGTGGCGGCGATCGCGCAGGGGCTGATGGTGGGCCCGCTGGTCAAGCGCATCGGCGAGCGGCGCGCGGGGATGATGGGGATGGTGCTGATCGCCGCGGGGATGACGCTGGTGCCGCTGGCGCCCTCGCTGGCGCTGGTGGTGGCGGGCGGCGCCGTGTTCGCGCTGGGGCAGGCCGCCGCCACCCCCTCCGTCTACGCGATGATCTCGCAGCAGGGTGGCGCCGCGGACCAGGGGCGCATCCTGGCCGCCACGCAGTCCATCAACGCGCTGGCCCGCGTGCTGGGGCCGTGGATGGCGGGCGTTGCCTTCGCCGCCATCGGCATCGCCGCGCCGTACGCGGGCGGGGCGATGCTGGCGGCCATCGCGCTGCTGATCCTGGCGACCGCGGCGCGCGACCGGGCGGTGGCGCGATGATCCGGCCTCCCGCGCTGCGGCCGGGGGCGCGCGTGGCGCTGGTCGCCGCCGCCGGGCCGCTCCCCGAGGGCGGCGTGGACCGGGCGATCGCGCGCGTCGCCTCGCTGGGCTGGGAACCGGTCGCGGGCGAGTTCTGCCGCCGCCGGACGGGCTACCTCGCCGGGGCGGACCAGGAGCGCGCGGCGGACCTGAACCGCGCCCTGCGCGATCCCTCCATCGGCGCCGTCTGGTTCCTGCGCGGCGGGTACGGGACGATGCGGATCCTGGACGCGCTCGACTGGGACGCGCTCGCCCGCCATCCAAAGGCCCTCATCGGCTTCAGCGACAACACGGCCGTGCACCTGGCGGCGCAGCGCGCGGGCGTCGTCGCCTTCCACGGCCCGCATCCGCACACGGTGGAATTCCCCGACTTCACGCGCGACGAGCTGCTGCGCGTGCTGACGGTCCCGGAGCCCGCCGGCGTGCTGCCTTTCCCGTCTGCCGGCGGCCGCGCGGAGACGGTGGCGGGGGGCGTGGCCGAGGGGCCGCTGCTGGGCGGCAACCTGTCGCTCCTTTCGGCGACGCTGGGGACGCCGTTCGCCATCCGGCCGGAGGGCGCCATCCTCTTCATCGAAGAGGTGGGCGAGCACCCGTACCGCCTGGACCGCCTCCTCTCGCACCTTCGGCTGGCGGGCGTCCTTTCCGCCGTGGCGGGGATCGCGGTCGGCGGGATCACGGAGTCGCCGGTGATCGACGGCGCGCCGCTCGCCGCCGAGGTGGTGCGGGATGCGCTCGGCGGCCTGGGCGTTCCGGTCGCCATGGGCTTTCCGTTCGGCCACATCGACGACAACTGGACGCTGCCGATGGGCGTGCGCGCGCGGCTGGACGCGGACGCCGGCACGCTGGCGCTGCTGGAGCCGGCGGTGGCGTGATGGGATCGATGGGGGAGGATGGCCTGACGCGCGTCCGCGTCGGGCTGGAGGAGGGCGCCGACGGCGCGGTGATGGCGCACGCGCTGAACCTGCCCGGCTGCGCCGCCGTCGGCGGATCGCCGGAAGCCGCCGTCGCCGCGTTCGAGCGCGCGCTGGGCGACTGGTTCCGATTCCTGGCCTCCCTGGGCGATCCCGTCCCCCCGCGCGACGCGGAGATCGAGGTGGCCGTGGACGAGTGGCTGGCCACCGACGCCCGCATCGCCGCCGGCGAGACGACGGCGCTCTTTGCCGAGGACCTGCGCGCGCTCTCGCGGGACGAGGCCGAGCGCGGCGTGCGCCGCCTGGGCGACCTGCGCGCCCGCCTGCTCGCCCGCGTGCGCCGCCGCCCCGAGGCGCTGCTGGACGCGGAGACGCCGGGGGGGATGACCGCGCGTCAGGTGCTTGAGGAATTGGCGCGCGCGCAGTGGTGGACGCTCAGCCGCCTGGGCGCCACGCCGATGGCCGAGGTGCCGGAGAAGACGCTCGCGCGCCTGGACACCGCCATGGCGCTCGTCGTCGACCGCCTGACCGCGCTGCCGGACGACGCCCGCGCCCACCGCCTGGAGCTGGACGGCGAGGAGTGGACCCCGCGCAAGGTCCTGCGCCGCCTCCTCTGGCTGGAGTGGACCCTCGGCGCCGCGGCGCTGAGCGCGCTCACCGCCGTCGACGCCGCGGCGTAGGTCGGGATCTGGAAGGTGTGGCGCGTGGGCAGGCCCCCCCATCCCCGACCCTTCCCCCACAAACTGCGTGGGGGAAGGGAGAATTCGATCGCGCTCCGAAAGCGTGTCGAGCGCGTCACCTCTCCCCCATGGGGTTTATGGGGAGAGGCCGGGAGAGGGGGGCGCTCGCGGGCGCAGCTCGACCTGGTTCGGCGACCGACCGGGGTTGGCGCAGGACACTCCCAATCCGCCACCCGTGAACCGATCACGCGTTCCGGAGTAAGCAACCGCAGCAGCGGAAGCAGTTTCGATAAACAACTGAGAGGACGACGATGGCTTATCCCGAGATGATGGTCGCGCCCATGCGCAAGGACCTGACGCGGCTGGGCGTGCAGGAGCTTCGCACGCCCGACGAGGTGAAGCAGGTGCTGGAAGACACCAGCGAGCCCACGCTCCTGGTGGTGAACTCCATCTGCGGCTGCGCGGCCCGCAACGCGCGCCCCGCCGTGGCCATGGCGCTGGAGAACGAGAAGAAGCCGGCGCGGCTGACGACGGTGTTCGCCGGGCAGGACGTGGACGCCACGCAGGCCGCCCGCGGCTACATCCACGGCTATCCGCCGTCGTCGCCCAGCATCGCGCTGCTCAAGGACGGCGACGTGGCCTTCATGCTGGAGCGCCACCAGATCGAGGGCCGCTCCGCCGACGCCATCGCCGAAGACCTGAAGAACGCCTTCGACCAGTACTGCTGATCGCCGTTTTCGGTGGATGCAAGACGCCCCCGTCCGGGATCTCCGGCCGGGGGCGTCGTTTTTCAGATACGTGCCAGTGCTGACTTCCTGAGGGAGCGCACCGCGTACAACTGAAAACCGCACAACCGCTTGCGCGCGACCGAAGGACCTCGCGTGGGCAGGCTCGGAGTGCGTCTTCAGGCACGGAGCGCTCCCGCGCGTCAGAGGGCTAATCGCGAGGCGGGGAACCGTCGGGCAATCCGATGATCGCGCCCGCGATCGCACCAAGAACGGTCCCCAGCCCGATTCCCGCTAACCTGCAGATTCCTTCCGCGCCTCCTTCGCCGGGCACGTTGCAGATGTAGTGATTCGTCACCAGCGCGCCCACCACCCCGCCGGCTACCGCGCCGACGAAGCCTCCCAGTCCGCGGTTCCGCCGCAGGTCCAGGTCGAGGCGGGCACTTGCCGTTGACGCAGCGGGCGTCAGGCTGGCCGGAAGCGCCTGAAGCGGGGACGGCAGGTGCGTTTCCTGCGCCCGGGCGGAATGCACGGAGACGGCGACCAGCAGAATCAGGACGAAGGCGATCCGCATGGATAGTCCGGAGCAAGGGTAGAGACGTCCGGACAAGCGAAAACCGGATGATGGGTCGCTCCAGCGGGTGCAATCCATGAGCCGTCGCCGTCAGAAGCATCCCGCTGATTTTCTTCGAGGAAGAAGATGTTGCCAGCTGAACCGATTGATCTCCTGGGGGAGGCGCCGCTCCCAAGACGTTGCTAAGCAAGCAATTTGGCGCCGATCGAAGGATCTCGCCGGCGTACCTGGAAGCTGGATCAGGGCCGCGTGGCCAGCCCCGCGATGACCGAAACGAGATCGTTCGGTCGCGCACGAGCGGTTAAGTAAGTTCAAGTTCCTGATGCGCGCTCCCTCAGGCTCACGAAGTCTGTGCGTTCATGATCGTACCAGATCCTGAGAAAGACTTGAGCCACGCCGTGCGGCGCCTTGTTTCGCCTGGCCGCGCGGGGTAACTTCGCCAGTCCGTGCATGGGTTTGCGACGATGCGCACGGCCCGGAATTCCGGAATCCATCCGATCCCCACCCGGCACGCCTCCGCCATGCAGAACACGCTCGATCCGCTCCTTCCCGTGGAGCGCGACACCATCCCGAAGATCTTCTTCGGCGGCATCGACCGGTACGACCGCGCCGAGGCCATGCAGTACCCCACGGCCAGCGGCTGGGCGTGCCTTTCCACCACGCAGATCGAGCGGCGGGTGACGGCGGTGGCGGCGGCGCTGGACGCGGCGGGGATCGCCGCGGGCGACCGCGTGGCCATCCTGTCCGAGAACCGGCCGGAGTGGGCCATCACCGACTACGCGTCGGTGGGGCAGGGGATCATCGACGTCCCCCTGTATCCCACCCTTCCCGCCAACCAGGTGGAGTACATCCTGCGCGACTGCGAGGCCAGGATCGTCTTTGTCTCCACCTCCGCGCAGGCGGCCAAGATCGCCGAGATCCGCGAGAACCTGCCGGAGCTCAGGCACGTCATCGTCTTCGACGACACCGTCTCCCCCGGCACCACCACCTTCGAGTCGTTCGTGGCCGACGGGCAGCGGGCGGTGGACGAGGGGCGCTTCACCGACTTCCGCGCCCGCGCGCTGGCCGTGCCGCGCGACCAGGTGGCGACCCTCATCTACACCAGCGGGACGACGGGCAACCCCAAGGGGGTGATGCTCACGCACTGGAACCTGGCCAGCAACGTGGCCGGGGCGCTGCAGCACGGGCTTACCGAGGTCATCAAGACGGGCGACACCACGCTCTCGTTCCTGCCGCTGTCGCACGTGTTCGAGCGGATGGTGGACTACCTGTACTGGGACGTGGGCACCTGCATCGCGTACGCCGAGTCCATCGACAAGGTGGCCGACAACCTGGTGCAGGTGCGGCCGATGATCGCCGTCTCCGTTCCCCGCCTGTTCGAGAAGATCTACTCGCGCGTGGTGGGCGTGACGGGCGTAAAGAAGATGATCGTGAGCTGGGCGCGCGGCGTGGGCGAGGCGGTGGCGGACACCAGGCTGGCGGGGCGCACTCCCGGCGGCGCGCTGATGCTGCGGTACCGGGTGGCCGACAGGCTCGTGTTCAGCAAGCTGCGGGAGAAGACGGGCGGCCGGCTGCGCAACTTCGTCTCGGGCGGCGCGCCGCTGTCGCCGGACGTGGCCAAGTTCTTCTTCGCCGCCGGGCTGCCGGTCTTTGAGGGATACGGCCTCACCGAAACGTCGCCCGTGATCGCCGTCAACAAGCCGGACGCGGTAAAGCTGGGGACGGTGGGCAAGCCGATTCCCGGCGTGGAGGTGCGCATCGAGCCGCAGAGCGGGGAGATCCTGACGCGCGGCCCGCACGTGATGAAGGGCTACTGGCGCAACGACCAGGCGACGCGCGAGGTGATCGACGCCGACGGCTGGTTCCACACCGGCGACATCGGCGAGCTTACGCCGGACGGCTTTCTGCGCATCACCGACCGGCTGAAGAACATCATCGTGACGGCGGGCGGCAAGAACGTGGCGCCGCAGCCCATGGAGAACCTGGCGGTGATGTCG
>DASUVG010000206.1:0-6133 GCA_036379135.1 Longimicrobium sp. | reverse complement strand
AGCGGCTGCCGGCGTACATGGTGCCCGCGGCGTACGTGCGGCTGGAGCGGCTGCCGGTGACGGCGAACGGCAAGCTGGACCGCAGGGCGCTGCCGGCACCGGAGGACGACCCCTCCGCGCGGCGCGGCTACGAGGCTCCGCAGACGGAAACCGAACAGGCGCTGGCGGAGATCTGGTCGGAGGTGCTGGGGATCGAGCGGGTGGGCCGCGGGGACAACTTCTTCGCGCTGGGCGGGCACTCGCTCCTGGCGGTGCGGGTGATCTCGCGCGTGCGGCAGGCGCTGGGGGTGGAGATGCCGCTGGCGCACGTCTTCTCGCATCCGACCGTCGAATCGCTCGCGGCACACCTCTCGGTGCCGGAGGCCCCCGTTGCGGCCGACCGGGCCATCGCCGTCCGCGCGACGGGCTCGGAGCCCCCGCTCTTTCTGGCGTACACGGGCGCGGGGTCCGTGGCCTACTCGCAGAAGCTCCATCCCCACGTCCGCGGGGATGTGCCGGTGTACGCGCTGCCGGCGCCGCCACTCTCCGACGCGGCGCCGCGGACGGTGGAGGAGATGGGGGCGCGCCTGGTGCGGATGATCCGCGAGGTGCAGCCGGCGGGGCCGTACCGCGTGGCGGGATGGTCGTTCGGCGGCGTGCTGGCGTACGAGATCGCCTCGCAGCTCATCGCGCAGGACGAGACGGTGGAGTTCCTGGGGATGCTCGATACGTACGCCCCCGCGTACTTCCGCGCACTGCCGCCGATGGATGCGGCGGACGCGGACGCGGGCGGACGCGGGGAGACGGCCCCGCAGTCGGCCGGCTTCGTGGACGGCGACGGGGACGCGGAGCTGGAGGCGTACGTGGCGCGGCTGCGCGCGGAGGGCAGGCTTCCTGGCCACGTGACGGTGCCGCAGTTCCGGGAGATGCGGGCCCGCGGGCGGGTGAACGACCAGGCGGCGCAGGGATACGATCCACGGCCGCTCCCCGTCGTGGTCCACCACTTCTCCGCCCAGGAGAGCCCGATGGTGGACGAGCCGTCGCGCGGCTGGCGGGACCTGCTCCCCGAGGGGTCGCTCCAGGTGACGCCCGTGCCGGGAACGCACCAGTCCATGATGGATCCGCCCAACGCGGCCGTGCTGGGCGAGGCGCTGTCGCGGGGGCTGCGGAGCAGGCGGCGCAACGGCGTGGGCGCGAGCGCTTCGTCTGCCGACGTTTGACGCGGGATCTACACCGTCGATGCGCGCGGCGGGCCCGGGCTCGTGCAGCGGTCCGCCGGACGAGGATCGCGACGGGCAGGGCCGCCCGCGCCGGGAACCACGCCGCCCGTGAGTTCCGCCCCGCATTCGTCGACGCCGGGGCAGCGGGTCGTTCCTTCCTTCCGTGGATGTGTGCCGTCTGATGGGCGAAGCCGATGCACTGCCGGCTGATCTGCTGGCGGACTACTGGACCCGGACGCTCGCGGGCGCCCCGGAGCTGCTCGAGCTGCCCACCGACCACCCGCGGCCGGCGCAGATGGACCCCGCGGAGGCGCGGCTCCCCGTGGAGCTGGACGAGACGCTCACGGCGGGGCTCAAGGCGCTTTCCCGGCGGCATGGCACCACGCTGTTCATGACGCTGCTGGCCGGGTGGGCCGTGGTGCTGGGCCGGCTTTCCGGCCAGGACGACGTGGTGATCGGCACGCCGACGGCGGGGCGGCGGCGGCGCGAGACGGAGGGGCTGATCGAGTTCTTCGTCAACACTCCGGCCCTGCGCCTGGACCTGTCCGGGGGACCGACCGTGGCGGAGCTGCTGGCGCGGGTCAGGGCGCGGACGCTGGAGGCGCAGCATCACCCCGCCATTTCCTTCGAACAGGTGGTGGAGCTGATCCAGCCCACGCGCAGCCTGGCGCACTTCCCCCTCTTCCAGGTGAGCTTCGCCTGGCAGGGCACGCCCGGGGGAAGCGGCGACGTGCCGCTTCCCGGGCTGCAGGTGGGCGGCGTGGGGACGGGCAGCTCCGACACGCGGGCCCGGCTCGACCTGTCGCTGGCCCTGCGGGAGACGGGGGACCGGATCGCGGGCGGGTTGGCGTATGCAACGTCGCTCTTCGAGCGGGCGACGGTGGAGCGCTGGGCCGGCTACCTGCGGCGCGTGCTGGGGGAGATGGTCGCGGACGACTGCCGGCGCGTGGAGCGGCTGGCGCTCCTGCCACCGGGGGAGCGCGCGCGACTGGTGGACGAGTGGAACCGCACGGAGGCGGCCTATCCGGGCGACTCCTGCGTGCACGAGCTCTTCGAGGCGCAGGCGGCGCGGACACCGGACGCGCCCGCGGTGGTCTACGAGGGCGGAGCGCTCACCTACGCGGCGCTGAACGCGCGCGCCAATCGCCTGGCGCACCACCTGGTCGCGCGCGGCGTCGCTCCGGACGTGTGCGTGGGGCTGTGCCTGGAGCGCGGCCCGGAGATGATCGTCGCCCTGCTGGCGGTGCTCAAGGCCGGCGGCGCGTACGTGCCGCTGGACCCGGAGTATCCCGCGGACCGGCTGGCCTACATGCTCGCGGACAGCGCGCCCGCCGTGCTGCTGACGCAGGCGTCGCTGGCGGACCTCTTCGCCGGGGCGGACGTGCCTTGCATCCGCATCGACGCGGATGCGGCGGCGTGGGCCCACGCGTCCGAGCAGAACCCGGAGCGCGGCGCGCTGACGCCCGACCACCTGGTGTACGTCATCTACACCTCCGGCTCCACCGGCCGGCCCAAGGGGGTGATGAACCAGCATCGCGCGCTGGTGAACCGCCTCGCCTGGGGCCGGCGCGCGTGGGAGATCGGTGCGGACGAGGCGCTGCTCTGCAAGACCTCGCTCAATTTCGACGGCTCCGTGCGCGAGATCCTGCTGCCGCTGACGGCCGGCGGGCGGGTGGTGATCGCGTCCCCCGGCGGGCACCGCGACCCGGCGTACCTGCTGGAGGTGATCGGCCGCGAGAACATCACCACCGTGAACCTGGTGCCCTCGCTTCTGCAGGCGCTGCTGGACGCGGAGGAGGTCGGCAGCCTGCGCGGCCTGCGGCGCATCCTCTGCGGCGGCGAGGCGCTGCCGGGCGCGCTGGTGGAGCGCTGCCGCCGCGTTCTGCCCGCGGTGGAGCTGCACAACCTGTACGGCCCCTCCGAGGCGGCGACGGCGGTCACCGCGCCGCGCCTTTCGGCGGAGGCCGGGCGCGCGGCCGTGCCCATCGGCGGGCCCAGCGCCAACGCCCGCGTCTACGTGCTGGACGGGGCGGGGGAGCCCGTGCCCGTGGGCGTGGCCGGGGAGCTGTTCATCGGCGGCGTTCCCGTGGCGCGCGGCTACCTGGGCCGCCCGGCGCTGACGGCGGAGCGCTTCGTCCCCGATCCGTTCGGCGGCGAGGCCGGCGCACGGCTGTACCGCACGGGGGACGTGGTGCGGTGGCTGGCGGACGGGCGGCTGGCGTTCGTGGGCCGCAACGACGACCAGGTCAAGGTGCGCGGCTTTCGCATCGAGCCGGGCGAGATCGAGGCGCGGCTCCTGGAGCACCCGGCGGTGCAGGCCGCCGTCGTTCTCGCCCGCCAGGACGTGCCCGGTGACCGGCGCCTGGTGGCTTACTGCGTGGCGGACGGCGCGGTGGAGGTGGATTCGCTGCGGGCGCACCTGGCCGAGCGGCTGCCGGAGCACATGGTGCCCGCGGCCTACGTGCGCCTGGAGGCCCTGCCGCTCTCTCCCAACGGCAAGCTGGACCGCGGGGCGCTGCCGGCACCGCGGGGCGAGGCCTGGGCACGGCACGGCTACGAAGCGCCGATGGGGGAGACGGAGCAGGCGCTGGCCGGGATCTGGGCGGAGGTGCTGGGCCTGGAGCGGGTGGGCCGCCGCGACAACTTCTTCGCCCTGGGCGGGCACTCGCTGCTGGCGGTGCAGGTGATCGCGCGGGTGCGGCAGGCGCTGGGGGTGGACATCCCCCTGGCGCACGTCTTCTCGCATCCGACCGCCGAATCGCTCGCCGCACGCCTCTCCGCGCCCGAGGCCCCCGTTTCGGCCGACCGGGCCGTCGCCGTCCGACCGACGGGCTCGGAGCCCCCGCTCTTCCTGGCGTACACGGGCGCGGGGTCCATCGCTTACGCGCAGAAGCTCCACCCCCACGTCGGCGGGGAAGTGCCGGTGTACGCGCTCCCGGCGCCGCCCCTCTCGGACGCGGCCCCGCGGACGGTGGAAGGGATGGCGACGCGCCTGCTGCGGATGATCCGCGAGGTGCAGCCGACGGGGCCGTACCGCGTGGCGGGATGGTCGTTCGGCGGCGTGCTGGCGTACGAGATCGCCTCGCGGCTCATCGGGCAGAACGAGACGGTGGAGTTCCTGGGGATGATCGATACGTACGCCCCGGCGGATGCGGCGGACGCGGACGCGGGCGGAGGCGCGGAGACGTTGCCGGCGACGTCGCTGGAGACGGCCGGCTCCGCGGGCGGCGACGGGGATGCGGAGCTGGAGGCGCACATGGCGCGGCTGCGCGCGGAAGGCACGCTCGCCGACCACGTGACGGTGCCGCAGTTCCGGGAAACGCGGGACCGCAGGCGCGTGCACCAGCAGGCGCTGCGGGGATACGATCCACGGCCGCTCCCCGTCGTGGTCCACCTCTTCACCGCCCAGGAGAGCCCGACGGAAGACCCGTCGCGCGGCTGGCGGGACCTGCTCCCCGAGCGGTCGCTCCGGGTGACGCCGGTGCCGGGGACGCACCACTCGATGATGGATCCGGGCAACGTGGCCGTGCTGGGCGCGGCGCTGTCGCGGGGACTGGAGCGCGCGCGAGCGGGCGGGACGGCTGGGGCGGGGGAGGACGCCTCCCCGTCGTGAAGCTGCGGGGGGCAAGGCCGGCGTCGCGCCCCTCTTCTGCGTGCCGGGCGGGGGCACCAGCGTGACCGGCTTCATGGACCTGATCGGCGCCGTCGAGCTGTCCTGCCCCGTGTACGGGCTGCAGCCGCCGGGGCTGGATCCGCCTGATCGCGATCCGTAGAAGCACGCCCTGGCCTGGAAGGCCGTGCACTGGATGTCGGATCGAACCCCCATCGCACCGCGCGGTGGGGGTTCGATGTATCCGGCGGCCACATCCACACGACTCCACGGCCCTTACACGCCACGTTAGAGCAGATGCAGAATTCCGCGCGGGTGAAGCCTCCACGGCGCTTCCTGCCCTCTCGCGCATGCGTACGGCCGAAGAGCGCGGAAAGCACGCGGGCCAGGCGCGGGCTGGGGGACGGCCCGCCGGGCGCGTGCGGGGGAGACCGGCGGCCTGGCTGGGCCCCCTTCGCGCGTGGGGAGGGGGGACCGGTTGAAGGAAAGTTTTCCGCCGGTTATATTTCATTTTCCAATCCATCCTCTCTCTCCTTCGTAGTGGGTAGCCCTCCCGGTGCGGAGCCGCTGGTTCGTTTCCCCTGTGTGCCGGGGCAGGCGAACCGCACGAGCAGGAAGGCCATGACTCGACCGCACGTGCCCCGGGGACCGGCGCAGCCGGGGCGGGGCAGGGGGAGCAGGCGGCGCGAACGGCGTGAACGCAAGCGCTTCGTCTGCTGACATTTCACGCGGGATCCCACACAGCCGATACGCGCGGTGGCCCGGGGCTCGTGCAGCGATCCGTGGGAGCAGGATCGCGATGAGCGGGGCCGTCCGCCGGGAACCACGCCTTCGCCCTCGTGCCGTCCTCATCCCGTGAGCCCGGCCCGGCGTTGGGCAACGCGACCGCCCCTGGCGGCCGCGTCGACGCGCTGGCAACGGGTCTTTTCTTTCTTTCGTGGATGTGTGTCGTCTGATGGACGAAGTCGCTACGCCGCCGCCTGATCTGCTTTCGAACCGAACCGTCTCATGACCCGGTGAAGGTCGCTCCGGGCGACCTGTTCACCCGCCCGTGCCCGCCTCCGCCCGCGACGTGAACGACCACGCTCCCCCGGCCCGGCACGCGGCCGCGGGGACGTTCATGCCTTTGCTGTCCATCCGACCGACCGGAACGCCCAACTGATGAAGTCCGACGTGATGGCGTTGACCCTGGCCGAGCGCCGCAAGCTCCTGCAGATGGCGCGCGCCCGCGACCTGGTGCGGGGCGAGTCGGAGCTCGCGCCCATCGAGCCCGTTTCCCGCGCGGAGCGGCTGCCGCTGTCGTTCGCGCAGCAGGGGCTGTGGT
>DASUVG010000205.1:0-9162 GCA_036379135.1 Longimicrobium sp. | reverse complement strand
GTTCCTGGGCCGGATGGACCACCAGGTGAAGGTGCGCGGCTTCCGCATCGAGCTTGGCGAGATCGAGGCGCGGCTCCGGGAGCACGCGGCGGTGCGCGAGGCGGTGGTGCTGGCCCGGGAAGACGCGCCGGGCGACACGCGTCTGGTGGCGTACTGGGTGGGCGACGGCCCGGCCGAGGCCGAGCGCCTGCGGGCGCACCTGGGCGAGGCGCTTCCGGAGCACATGGTGCCGGCGGCCTACGTGCGGCTGGAACGGTGGCCGCTTACACCGAATGGAAAGCTGGACCGCAGGGCCCTCCCCGTTCCCGCGAACGAGGCCTGCGCACGGCGGGGCTACGAGGCGCCGGTGGGGCCGATCGAGGAGGCGCTGGCGGAGATCTGGGCGGAGGTGCTGGGCCTGGAGCGGGTGGGCCGCGGGGACCACTTCTTCGCGCTGGGCGGGCACTCGCTCTCGGCGGTGCGGGTGATCGCGCGCATGCGGCAGGCGGTGGGGGTGGACATCCCCCTGTCGCACGTATTCTCGCATCCGACCGTCGCATCGCTCGCCGCAGGCTTCTCCGCGTCGGAGGCCCCCGTTTCGGCCGACCGGGCCGTCGCCGTCCGCGCGACGGGCGCGGAGCCCCCGCTCTTCCTGGCGCACGCCGGGGCGGGGTCCATCGCCTACGCGCAGGTGCTCCATCCCCACGTCGGCGGCCAAGTGCCGGTGTACGCGCTGCCGGCGCCGCCCAGCTCGGACGCGGCGCCGCGGACGGTGGAGGAGATGGGGGCGCGCCTGGTGGGGATGATCCGCGAGGTGCAGCCGGCGGGGCCGTACCGCGTGGCGGGATGGTCGTTTGGCGGCGTGCTGGCGTACGAGATCGCCTCGCAGCTCATCGGGCAGAACGAGACGGTGGAGTTCCTGGGGATGATCGATACGTACGCCCCTTCGTACTTCCGCGACGAGCCGCCCGCTGCGGCGGACGACGACGCCGCATCGCTCCACGCGCTCTCGATGGATGCGGCCGCGGATGCGGGCGGACGCGGGGAGACGGCCCCGGAGACGGCCGGCTCCGTGGACGGCGACGGGGATGCGGAGCTGGAGGCGTACGTGGCGCGGCTGCGCGCGGAGGGCAAGCTACGCGACCACGTGACGGTGCCGCAGTTCCGGCAGATGCGGGACCGCGGGCGCGTGAACCGGCAGGCGCTGCGGGAATACGATCCACGGCCGCTCCCCGTCGTGGTCCACCTCTTCGCCGCCCAGGAGAGCGAGACGGAAGACTCGTCGCGCGGCTGGCGGGACCTGCTTCCCGAGCGGTCGCTGCAGGTGACGCCCGTGCCGGGGACGCACCTGTCCATGATGGATCCGTCCAACGTGGCCGTGCTGGGCCAGGCGCTGTCGCGGGGGCTGGAGCGCGCGCGGGCGGGTGGAGCGGTGTCGGCGGGCGGAACGGCGCGGACGGGGGACGACGCCTCCCCGTCGTGAAGCTGCGGGCTGGATCCGCCTGATCGCGATCCGTAGAAGCTGGAAGGCCGTGCATTGGACGTCGGATCGAACCCCCATCGCACCGCGCGGTGGGGGTTCGATGTATCCGGCGGCCACATCCACCTCGACCCGCGCGCACGAACCCCTGAGAAACGGTGGAAGGATCGGCCTCCACGGGATCGAAATCATCATCCACGGTCCTTACACGCCATGTTGCAGCAGACGCAGGATTCCGCGCGGTGGAGCCTCCGCGGCGGTTCCGGCCCTCTCACGCATGCGTCCGCCCGACGGAGCGCGGAGAGCACGCGGGGCCAGGCGCGGGCAGGGGACCGCCCGGCGAGCGCGTGCGGGGGGCCGGCGGCCTGGATTGGCCCCTTCGCGCGTGCGGAATGGGGGGACAGGTTGAAGGAAAGTTTTCCGCCGGTTATATTTAGGTTTTCACTCCATCCTCTCTCCCTCGCAGTGGGTAGCCCTCCCCGATGCGGAGCCGCCGGTTCGCTGCCCCTCGTGTGCGGGGCCCGGCGAACCGTACGAGCAGGACGGTGATGACTCGGCCGCACACGTCCCGGCCGCCGGCGCAGCCGGGGCGGGGCAGGGGGAGCAGGCGGCGCGGACGCGAGCGCTTCGTCTGCTGACATTTCACGCGGGACCTACACAGTCGATACGCGGGGCGGGCCGGGACTCGTGCGGCGATCCGTGGGAAAAGGATCGCGACGAGCGGGGCCGCCCGTCGGGAACCACGCCGCCGCCTCGCGCCGTCTTCACCCCGTGAGCCCGGCCCGGCGTTGGGCAACGCGGCCGCCCCTGGCGGCCGCGTCGACGCGCTGGTGACGGGTCTTTGCTCCTTTCCGTGGATGCGTGCCGTCTGATGGACCGAGTCGCTACGCTGCTGGCTGATCTGCTTTCGAACCGAACCGTCTCATGACCAACGACCTGTCGCGCGCGCGGAGCCTTTCTCCCGAGGAGAAGCGGGCGCTCCTGGAGTCCCTGCTCCGCAAGGAGCCCGCCGGGTCCCGGGTCGCGCCGCTTTCCTTTTCGCAGCAGCGCCTGTGGTTCCTCGAGGCGCTGGAGGAGATGGGCGGCACGTACCACATCCCCCTGCGGCTGTACCTCACGGGGTCGCTGGACGTGGCCGCCCTGCGCCGCGCGCTGGACCGGATCGTGGCCCGGCACGAGGTCCTGCGCACGACGTTCGGACAGGTGGATGGAAAGCCGGTCCAGCGGGTCTCCGCGCCCACGCCCGGCGGCTTTCCCCTCGCCCAGCACGACGTGCGGAGCGCGCCGGACCCCCGCGCCGCGCTGGACGCGCTGGTGCGCGAAGAGGCGGCGGAGCGCTTCGACCTGGCGGCGGGCCCGCTCATCCGCGGCACCCTGGTCCGCGTGGCCGACGACGAGCACGCGCTGCTGGTGACGCTGCACCACATCGTCTCCGACGGCTGGTCCATGGGCGTCTTCGGCCGCGAGCTGAGCACCCTGTACGAGGCCTTCCGCGCGGGCGAGGCGGACCCGCTTCCCCCGCTCCCCACGCAGTACGCGGACTACGCGGCGTGGCAGCGCCGCCGGGTGGAGGGCGAGCTGCTGGAGCGGCAGGCCGGCTTCTGGGAGCGGACGCTGGCCGGCGCGCCGGAGCTGCTGGAGCTCCCGGCGGACCACCCCCGCCCGGCGCGGCAGGACTTCGCGGGCGACTCCGTCCCCCTGGCGCTGGACGCAGAGCTGAGCGCCGCGCTCAAGGCGCTGTCGCGGCGGAACGGGACCACCCTCTTCATGACGCTGCTGGCCGGGTGGGCCATCGTGCTCAGCCGGCTCTCCGGGCAGGCGGACGTGGTGGTCGGCACCCCCACGGCGGGGCGCGACCGGCGGGAGATCGAGGGGCTGATCGGCTTCTTCGTGCACACGCTGGCGCTGCGCGTGGACCTGTCCGCCGCGCCCACCGTGGCGGACGTGCTGGCCCAGGTGCGCACGCGGGCGCTGGAGGCGCAGCAGCACCAGGACATCCCTTTCGAGCAGGTGGTGGAGCGGGTGCGCCCCGTGCGCAGCCTGGCGTACAGCCCCCTCTTCCAGGTGATGTTCGCCTGGCAGAACGCGCTGGGAGAGGGGCTTACGCTGCCGGGCCTCGAGACGGGGCCGGTGGGGGAGCTCGCGCAGGATACGGCCAAGTTCGACCTGTCGCTGACGCTGTGGGAGGACGACGGGCGGATCACGGGCGCGCTGGAGTACGCGACGGCCCTCTTCCACCGCGCGACGGTGGAGCGCCACGCCGGGTACCTGCGGCGCGTGCTGGAAGAGATGGCGGCGGATGACCAGCGCCCCGTGGAGCACCTGCCGATCATGCCGGAGAGCGAGCGCTCGCTCGTCGTGGACGCGTGGAACCGCACGGAGGCGGATTTCCCCCGCGCGTCGTGCATCCACGAGCTGTTCGAAGCGCACGTCCGGCGCGCGCCGGAGGCGGAGGCGCTTCTCTTCGGCGCCGAGCGGGTGACGTACGGGGACCTGAACGCGCGGGCCAACCGGCTGGCGCACCACCTCCGCGCCCGGGGCGTGGGGCCCGACGTGCGCGTGGCGATCTGCGCGGAGCGCGGGGCGGAGATGGTCGTCGCCCTGCTGGCGACCCTCAAGGCGGGCGGCGCGTTCGTGCCGCTGGACCCGGCGTACCCGGCGGAGCGGCTGCGCCACATGCTGCACGACAGCGTCCCCGCCGTGGTGCTCGTCCAGTCGCACCTGGGCGAGCGGCTCCAGGGGCCCCTGGACGGGCTCGCGGCGCCGGTCGTCGCCCTGGACACGGAGGCGGCGTCCTGGGCCGGGGCGCCGGAGACGAACCCGGAGCGCGGCGCGCTGACGCCGGAGCACCCGGCGTACGTCATCTACACCTCCGGCTCCACCGGCCGCCCCAAGGGGGTGCTCGTGCCGCACCGGGGGCTGTGCAACGTGGCCGCCGCGCAGCAGCGCGGCTTCGGCGTGGGCCCGGACGACCGCGTGCTGCAGTTCGCCTCGTTCAGCTTCGACGCGGCCACCTTCGAGCTGGTGATGGCGCTGGCGGCCGGCGGCGCGCTCTGCCTGGCGCCCCGCGAGGAGCTGCTCCCCGGGCCGGGGCTCATCGCGCTCCTGCGGCGGCACGCGGTGACGACGGTGACGCTGCCTCCCTCCGCCCTGGCGGCGCTGCCGGTGGAGGACCTTCCCGCCCTGCGGACCATCACCGTGGCGGGCGAGGCGCTCCCGGCGGAGCTCGTCGCCCGCTGGGGCGCCCGGCACCGGCTGCTGAACCTGTACGGCCCCACGGAAGCCACCATCTGGAGCACCGTGGCGGAGTGCGCGGATCCGGAGCGGAAGCCGGACATCGGCCGTCCCATCGCCAACACGCGCGCGTACGTGCTGGACGCGCGCGGCGAGCCGGTGCCCGTGGGCGTGGCGGGCGAGCTGCACCTGGGCGGCGCGGGTGTCGCCCACGGCTACCTGGGCCGGCCGGGGCTCACGGCGGAGCGCTTCGTCCCCGACCCGTTCGGCGGCGGGGCGGGGGAGCGGCTGTACCGCACGGGGGACCTGGTCCGCTGGCGGGCCGACGGCACGCTGGAGTTCCTGGGGCGCAACGACCACCAGGTCAAGGTGCGCGGCTTCCGCATCGAGCTGGGCGAGATCGAGGCGCGGCTCGTGGAGCACCCCGCCATCCGCGAGGCGGTCGTCGCGGCGTGGCAGAACGCCGCGGCCGGCACGCAGCTGGTGGCCTACTACGTGGCGGACGGCGCCGTCCCGGTGGAGGCCCTGCGGGCGCACCTGAGCGAGCGGCTGCCGGAGTACATGGTGCCGGCCGCGTACCTGGGGCTGGATGCGCTTCCGCTGACGCCCAACGGCAAGGTGGACCGCAAGGCGCTCCCCGCGCCCGAGGGCGACGCCTACGCCCGCAGCGGCTACGAGCCGCCCGTGGGCGAGACGGAGCAGGCGCTGGCGGACGTGTGGGCCGAGGTGCTGGGCGTGGAGCGGGTGGGCCGCTGGGACAACTTCTTCGACCTGGGCGGGCACTCGCTCCTCGCCGTGCAGGTGGGCTCGCGCGTGCGGCAGGCGCTGGGCGCCGAGATCCCGCTGCGCGAGATCTTCGCATCCCCCGTGCTGGCGGACCTGGCCCGGGCCGTCGAGGGCGCCACGCGCGCCACGCTCCCCGCCATCGAGCCCGCGGACCGGGGCGGGCGCCTTCCCCTCTCCTTTGCCCAGCAGCGCCTGTGGTTCCTGGAGCAGCTGGGGAACCTGGGGAGCACCTACCACATCCCCCACCGCCTGCGCCTGCGGGGCCCGCTGGACCGGGACGCGCTCGTGCGGACGCTGGACCGGATCGTCGCGCGGCACGAGGTGCTGCGCACCACGTTCGCGGAGGTGGACGGCGTCCCGGAGCAGCGCATCGCCCCCGCGGAGGGGAGCCGGTTCGCCCTCGTGGAGCACGACCTGGGCGCCGAAGCCGATCCCGACGCCGCGCTGGCGCCGCTGCTGATGGAAGCGGCCCACGCGCCCTTCGACCTGGCGAACGGGCCCCTCGTCCGCGGGCGGCTGGTCCGCATGGGGGCGGACGACCACGTCCTGCTCATCACCATGCACCACATCGTCTCCGACGGCTGGTCCATGGGGGTGCTCGTCCGCGAGCTGGACGCGCTGTACACGGCCTTCCACGCCGGCCGGGGCGATCCGCTTCCCCCGCTCCCCACGCAGTACGCGGACTACGCGGCGTGGCAGCGGCGCTGGGTGGAGGGCGACGTCCTCCGCGAGCAGGCGGACTACTGGACGCGGACGCTGGGCGGCGCGCCGGAGCTGCTGGAGCTGCCCACGGACCACGCGCGCCCCCGCACCCAGGACTTCACGGGCGACTGGATGCCCCTGCAGCTGGACGCGGAGACGACGGCGTCCCTCAAGGCGCTGGGCCGGCGGCACGGCACGACCCTCTACATGACGCTGCTGGCGGGGTGGGCCGTGGTGCTCAGCCGGCTCTCCGGCCAGGAGGACGTGGTGATCGGCAGCCCCATGGCGGGGCGCGGGCGCCGGGAGATCGAGGGGCTGATCGGCTTTTTCGTCAACACGCTGGCCCTGCGGCTGGACGCGTCCGGGTCGCAGACGGTGGCGGAGCTGCTGGGGCGGGCCAGGGCGCGGGCGCTGGAGGCGCAGCACCACCAGGACATCCCCTTCGAGCAGGTGGTGGAGCTGGTGGATCCCGTGCGCAGCCTGGCGCACACCCCGCTCTTCCAGGTGATGTTCACGTGGCAGAACGCCCCCGGCGGCAGCGGCATGTCGCTCCCCGGGCTGCGGACGGAGCGGGTGGCGGCGGGGCCCGTGCAGGTGCAGGCCAAGTACGACATGTCGCTCACCCTGTGGGAGGCGGACGACGGGATCAGGGGCGGCGTGACATTCGCGGCGGCGCTCTTCGAGCGCGCCACCGTGGAGCGCTGGGTGGGCTACCTGGGGCGCGTGCTGCGGGAGATGGCCGCGGACCCGGCGCGGCGGCTGGACCGGCTGCCCATCATGCCGGACAGCGAGCGCGCCCTCGTCGTGGAGGAATGGAACCGGACGGAGGCCGCGTACCCGGCGGACTCGTGCATCCACGAGCGCTTCGAGGCGCAGGCGGCGCGCACGCCGGACGCGGTGGCCCTGGTCTCCGCCGCGGGGGAGCGGGTCACCTACGGGGAGCTGAACCGCCGGGCCAACCGGCTGGCGCACCACCTCCGGGCGCGGGGCGTGGGACCCGACGTGCGCGTGGGGCTGTGCGTGGAGCGCAGCCCGGCCATGGTGGCGGGGCTTCTGGGCATCCTCAAGGCGGGCGGCGTGTTCGTCCCCCTGGACCCCGGCTACCCGCGCGAGCGGCTGGAGTACATGCTGGCGGACAGCGAGCCGGCGGCCGTGCTGGCGCAGGGCTCGGTGCTGGCGAACGTGGAGGCCACGCTGGCCGCCCTGGGGCGCGACGTCCCCGTGCTGGAGCTGGACGCGGCCGCGCCGGCCTGGGCGGACGCGCCGGAGACCGATCCGGGGCGCGGCGCGCTGACGCCCGGCCACCCGGCGTACGTGACCTACACCTCCGGCTCCACGGGGCGGCCCAAGGGCGTTCCGTCCATCCACCACAAGGTCCTGAACCTGATCCACTGGTACGGGCGGGAGTTCGGGATCACGGAGCGCGACTCCGTCCTGCTGGTGATGTCGTTCAGCTTCGACGGGACGTACCGCAACCTGTTCGCCCCCCTGTTCGCGGGCGGGCAGCTGCACCTGGCCGGCGAGCCGTTCGACCCCGCGGGGATCGTGGCGCAGATCGCGGCCGGCGGCATCTGCCTGGTGAACTGCACGCCCTCCGCGTTCCAGGCCCTGGCCCAGGCGGACGGCGAGGGCGCCCTGGCGGGGCTGCGCACGGCAGTGCTCGTCGGCGAGGCGGTGCAGCCGCGCAAGCTGATGGAGCTGCCGGAGCCGCGGCCGGCGCTGGTGAACCTGTACGGTCCCACGGAGTGCTCCGGGATCGTCACGTTCCACCGGATGGCGCGCGACCTGTCCGTCTACCTGGCGGAGCCGGTGCCCGTGGGCCGGCCCATCCCCAACGGCCGCATCTACCTCCTGGACCGGACGGGGAGCCCCGTGCCCATCGGGGTGGCGGGCGAGCTCCACATCGGCGGCACGCCCGTGGGGCGCGGCTACCAGAACGCCGCGGCGCAGACGGCGGAGAAGTTCATCCCCGATCCCTTCGGCGGCGAGCCGGGGGCGCGGCTGTACCGCACGGGCGACCGGGCACGCTGGCGGCCGGACGGGACCCTCGAGTTCCTGGGCCGGCTGGACACACAGGTCAAGGTGCGCGGCTACCGCATCGAGCCGGGGGAGATCGAGGCGCGGCTCGCCGCGCACGACGCCGTGCGCGAGGCCGTCGTCCTGGTCCGCGAGGACACGGAGGGGGAGCCGCGGCTGGTGGCGTACTGGCTGGGCGAGGCCGTGGAGGCGGAGACGCTCCGCGCGCACCTGGGCGAGGCGCTGCCGGCGTACATGGTCCCCGCGGCGTACGTGCGGGTGGAGCAGTGGCCGCTCACGCCCAACGGCAAGCTGGACCGCCGCGCGCTCCCCGCTCCCGAGGGGGACGCGTACGCCGCCCGGGCCTACGAGGCGCCCGCGGACGAGACGGAGCAGGCCGTGGCCGAGATCTGGGCCGAGGTGCTGCGCGTGGAGCGGGTGGGCCGCTGGGACAACTTCTTCGAGCTGGGCGGGCACTCGCTTTCCGCCGTGCAGGTGATCTCGCGCGTGCGGCAGGTGCTGGAGGTGCAGGTCGCCCTGGGCGACATCTTTACCCGCCCCGTGCTCAAGGACTTCGCGCAGGAGATCCTGGACGCCCAGCTTGCCCAGGTGGACCCGGAGGAGATGGCGCAGCTGATGGCCCTGCTCCGCGAGTCCGCCGCCCCATGACGCTCCGCGACCGCGCGGGGCGCCGCCCCGCATCCGCCCGCGACGTGAACGACCACGCTCCCCCGGCCCGGCACGCGGCCGCGGGGACGTTCATGCTTTTTCGATCCACCCGACCGAACGGGACGTACAACCGATGAAGTCCGACGTGATGGAACTGACCCTGGCCGAGCGCCGCAAGCTCCTGCAGATGGCGCGCGCCCGCGACCTGGTGCGGGGCGAGTCGGAGCTCGCGCCCATCGAGCCCGTTTCCCGCGCGGAGCGGCTGCCGCTGTCGTTCGCGCAGCAGGGGCTGTGGT
>DASUVG010000204.1:0-6557 GCA_036379135.1 Longimicrobium sp. | reverse complement strand
CGCCGGCCTTGTGGTAGCGGGCCAGCACGTGCCCGTGCTCGTGCGGCGACACCTGCACGTCGGTGTTGCCGGTGCGCACCTCGCGCCCGCCGATGATCAGCGGGATCTCGATCTCCTCGCCGTGCATGCGCGCGTACGTCTCCTTGAGCAGCGCGCGCTCCGGCGACCCCGGCGCGTAGGAAAGGACCGGCTCGTTGATCGGCGCCGGGACCTGCGGAACACTATTCATCACCCTTCTCCTCGTCGGCTCGTGGACAGGGCCGGGAAGTTAGGAGATGGGGAGGCGAGGCGCTACCCGGATCGGCAACAGGTGCCGCCGGATGCGTGCGCTCTGCCCGGGCTGGCAGTGAACGAAGAAGCGGAGCGGGTGAAAACGCCACCGCTCCGCTCCCGTGTCTTGTCGCTCGAAAGGACCAGGCCGTTGATGTCGCCGGGTCGCCGGTTCCTATGCGGCTGGTGGGAATACGCCGCCTGTCCGGCTAACGTCGAGTTGACTCGCGGTGGGCTTGGTGTGAAGTTTGACGCGTGTGCCTTCGGATTTGCGCCCGGTCACGGGCTCCCCGGAGGACAACGGAAGGAACAGCGGGCTGGGCGAGCGATTCGCCCAGCCCGTATTTTTGTGCTCGACCGCCGGTGCCTCCGATCAGCGCGGGCGCGGGTCGAAGGGGAGGGAAACTGCGGCGGTGACGCCGCGGGCCGCGCCGGGCGACACCAGCACCTGCGCGCGGGGTTCCTCGTCGCGGTCCGGGGCGCCGATGATGGCGCCGGCGACCAGCCCCACCGCGCCGCCTGCCACCCCGCCGACCATGAGGGCCAGCACCGCGTATCCGGTGTCGCCCGCGTTGCCCAGGTAGGTTACCGCCGCGAACCCCAGGCCGCCGACCACCGCCCCCAGCGCGGCGCCCTGCACCGCGCCGGCAAGGTGGTCGCGGCGCAGCGCCGCCGAAGGCGCGGCAGAGCGCTCCACGGCAGCCGGGACGAGCCGCGGGTCCATCGGCGCGGCGGCGAGGGAGGTCTGCGCGGCAAGGACGGGCGCGCGGCAGAGCAGCAGGGCCAGCAGCAGGAAGGCGGTTCGCATCGAAGAGTCGCGGTGGGCGGTGGGGAGGACGGGCTGAACGGGCAGACTACACCCCAGCCCGTCCGAAGGGTGCATCTGTTTTGCGTCCCAGGAGATGAGACACGGTCATCCCCACGTCGTCAGGAACGCCGCCGCGGAGGGCGCTCCGGCTTCGGGTCGTCATCGTCGGGCGGTCCCGCGAACCTCCGCAGCCCGCGCCGGAACTCGCGGGCGTACGCCTGCAGCGCCGCGACCGCGTCGGCGTTCACCTGCAGTGCGCGATAGGTGCCGACGCTGAGCTCCACGTCCTCCGCGTCGCAGAGCTCGTCCAGCAGGCCGGTGGCAAGGGCGAATCCGGCCCGCTCCTCGAACCATGAGCCGCCTTTCCAGCGGGAGACCCGGGAGGTGTGGCCCGGCATTACCGGCAGCACCTCGCCTTCGCCGCCGGCGCGCAGGGTGACCGTGGCCAGCGGGAGCATGGTGTACTGCTGCCGGCTGCGGGCGACGATGCTCAGCACCACGAACTGCGTCCCCTGCTTGCGCACCGCGTTCAGGGACAGCTGGTACGAGACGCCCGTACGGTCGTCGATGAACTCCACCGCGCCTGGTGGGCCCGTGCTGCTCCGCGCGGCGGCGGGGGCCTCCGGCTCGCGCGCGGGAGCATGCTGCACCGCGGGACGGGACGGCGGGAGGGTGGCGGGGCGCCGCGGCGTCGGCTCCGGGGGCTGCGGCCCGGCCGGCGCGGCACCCTGCGCCAGCTCCGGGTCGCACGCCAGCTGGCCGACCCGATGGAACTGCTCGATGCAGGATCGTGCGCGCTCGCAGACCCGCGCGCGCACCTCCGGCCCCGCATCGCTGCCACCCAGGTGCTCCGCGTAGCGAAAGTGCGCGCGGGCGGATGCGCAGACCTGGCGGATGTGGTTGAGCTGCGCCTGCCTCCGCTGACCCTTCTGCGGCGCGGTGGGGAGCGGCGCCAGCGCCGCTTCGGCGTGGCTGCGCACCGCGCGCATGGCGCGCAGCAGCCCGTCCAGGTGCGCGGGCGTAGCCGTGTCGACATCCAGCCACGAGGGGAGCGGCGCGGGGACGTCCACGTCCAGCCGGTAGTCGGGGTTGGCCTCTGCCTGCCAGGCGCGGTTCACCCACCCTTCCACCGGCTCGTAGAAGCGGAGCGCCTCCTCCGCCGTCGTGGGTGGAACGTAGCCCGGTGTGCTCGGCTCGGCGCGGTAGTCGGCCTCCAGCAGCTCGTCGCCCACCGTCTGCAGCACGAACGCGTTCCACGCACAGAGAAAGGCGGTGCGCGTGGCCGGCGGAACGCTCCAGGGGTCCAGCCCGTCGATGCCGCACTCCAGCCGCCGATGCTCCATCCGCTCCAGCAGCTCGAAGACGGTCGCGCGCGCGCGGCGAAACGCCTCCAGCTCTTCCGCCGGCACTTCGCCCTGCAGGTTCGCGATGATCCGGTTCCAGCCGGTGGGCTTTGGTGCCATTCGGACGCGTGAATCGGGGAAAGAGGCGGGAACGCGCGGTTGGATGGAGGCAAAGCTGCCGCAATCCGCCCCGCGGGGCAACCCGCCGCAGCGCCAGTGCCCGTGGAGGGATACGGAGGATCAGAAACGGATGTGTCAGCGCGATCGGGAGAGCCGGGCCGACGTCCGCTGCGACGTATTTCGGAAACAGAGGGCGCGGGGCTTGCACAGGGATCGCATCATCCCAAAAGTGGCTCCGGGAGAGCGGTGGGTCGCCGCTCCCACGCGTGCGCCTTCTACCCCGGCGGCCGATGCCCATCTCCCAGCCGCACCTGATCGCCCGTCCGTACGACGAGCCGCCGCACACCGTGCAGCAGCGCGAAGAGTGGTTCCGCGCCGTGTTCGAGAGCTCCGCGCTGGGCATCGCGGTGGTGGACCTGCGGGGGCACGCGATGGAGGCCAACGGCGCGTTCCAGCGCATGGTGAGCCTCACCGTGGACGAGCTGCGGCGCATTCCCTTCGTCACTCTGGGCCATCCCGCCGAGCGCGAGCACGGCGCCTCGCTCTTTCACCGGCTGGTGACGGGCCGCCTTTCCAGCTACCAGCTGGAGCTGCGCTACCTGCGCGCGGACGGCGGCACCTTTCCCGCGCGGCTCACGGTCTCGCTGGTGCGCGATGACGGCGGCGGCCCGCGCTTCTGCGTCGCCATCATCGACGACCTGGCCCAGCGCACCCGCGCCGAGGCCGAGCGCGAGGGGCTGGAGGAGCGCCTTCGCCACCTGGCGCTGCACGACCCGCTGACGGGGCTTCCCAACCGCGTGCTGCTGGCCGAGCGGATGCGGGCCGCCGTGGACTCGCTGGCGCACGAGCCCGGCGCCCGCTGCGCCCTGCTGTTCCTGGACCTGGACCGCTTCAAGAACGTCAACGACTCGCTGGGCCACGGCGTGGGCGACGATCTGCTGCGCCAGGTGGCCGGGCGGCTGGCCTCGTGCGCCGGCCCCGCGGATACCGTGGCCCGCTTCGGCGGCGACGAGTTCATCATCTTCCTCCCCCGCGCCACCGGCCGCGAGCACGCGCTCGCCGTCGCCGCCCAGGTGCGCAGGGCGCTGGAGGCCCCGCTGGAGCTGGGGAGCTACCAGGCCTACACCACCGCCACCATCGGCATCGCGCTGGCGGAGGGCCCCGGGGGCTCGCCCGACGAGCTGCTGCGCAATGCCGACATGGCCATGTACCACGCCAAGGCCGTGGGAAGCGTCCTGGCCGTCTTCGACGCGGCCATGCACCGCGCCGTGATGGAGCGCCTGGGGCTGGAGACGGACCTGCGTGCCGCCCTGGCGCGGCAGGAGCTGCGGCTGGCCTTTCAGCCCATCGTGGCGCTGGCCACCGGCGCCGTCGTGGGCGCCGAGGCGCTGGTGCGCTGGGACCACCCGCTGCACGGGCAGGTCTCGCCGCAGCGGTTCGTCTCGCTGGCGGAAGACACCGGGCTCATCGGCGCGCTGGGGGCGTGGGTGATGGGCGAGGCGGCGCGGCAGCTGGCGGCGTGGCGCGCGGAGCTGCCGGGCGCCGCCGGGCTGGAGGTGAGCGTGAACGTGTCGCCCCGGCAGCTGCGCGACCCGGGGCTGGTGGATGCCGTGGCCACCACCCTGGGCGAGCACGGCCTGCCCCCCGCCGCGCTCAAGCTGGAGCTCACCGAAAGCTCGCTGGTGGAGGACCCCGACACCGCCGCCGGGGTGCTGCGCGCCCTCAAGCGGCGCGAGGTGCAGGTGTACCTGGACGACTTCGGCACCGGCTATAGCAGCCTGAGCTCTCTGCACCGCCTGCCGCTGGACGCGCTCAAGATCGACCGCTCGTTCGTAAGCGAGATGGACGGCTCCAGCACGGGCGCCTATCGCGGCGCCGAGATCGTGCGCACCATCGTGGCCATGGCGCGCAGCCTGGGGGTGCGTGTGGTGGCCGAGGGCGTGGAGACGCGCGAGCAGCTGGCCGCCCTGCGCGCGCTGGGGTGCGACTACGCGCAGGGCTTCCTCATCTCCCCTCCGCTCCCCGCCGGCGAGTTCGAGTCCGCCTTCCTGCGCGGCGCCACCCCCTTCACCTGGGGCGATCCCCACCGCTAGGGCTGGCGCCGCGCGGCCGAGCCCCACATGGGTCGAATGAGGAGGACGACGTGCCGAACGGGGTGGGCTCGCCAGTTCGGCGACATCCGCTTACCTTGTGCCCTCGCGTGTAGCGGAGCTTCGACAATCAGCGAGGCGGACCCCTGCAAACGCAGACTCCCGGCCCACTAAGAAGCGGTACCGGGAGTCCGTCACCTCAGCGACTTGCCGCTGGCGGGAAGCCAGCGGTATAGGACGACCTGAGGAATTATGCAGCAAATATACTCACAAAACTGCCTCGCATGCAACCCTCGCCCGATGCCGATCCCTGCGCTCAACGTCCGGCCCACCGTCTCCTACAGGGCTCTCTTTCGCAGCTTGTCACTCAGGCGCTTCGAGGCCTACAGCCTTGAAAGCGACGGAGACTCGGTAGACGCCGCGGCTCGCTACCTGTGGAACATGGCGTTGGGGGCTGCAATCACGCCGGTCCTTCATCTCGTCGAGGTTTCGTGCAGGAATGCCATCTACGAGGTGGGTTGTGAAACCACCGCAGGGCGAGGGTTGAGGACTGGATCGGTGCCGTGCTGGCTGGACGCGGTCCCTACCCTGTTGCAACCCCGGGAAGAGGCGGAGGTCGTCAAGGCTGTCCGGCGGCTCGGTCGGGGACGGCACACCCCCGGTCACCTTGTGGGGCAACTCGGATTCGGCTTCTGGGATGGCCTCTGTGAGCGGCCCTACGAACACGGGCGGACGAGCGGCCCCCAACTGTGGCCCAGGGCCGTCAAACGCTTCCAGAACGCGCCAAAGCACGACAGGAATCGGCCGGCAATCTGGAGCGCGCTGAACGATCTTCGCGAGTACCGGAATCTGATTGCGCACTACCATCCCATCTGGGATCGTGACCCGGTTGGCTGGCATTCGCGCGCGATCGAGGTGCTTGGTTGGATGAACCCGGGTCTCGCGGCAGTGACGCGAGCCCTGTCGGCCCTGGAAGCCGTCTACGACGCCGGCCCAGCCGCCTTCCGGGCCGACGCGGAGAAATCGCTGTACATCTAAGTCGTCCCTCCCGCCGGGTGTAATGGCAAACTGCCGTCCGTGGACGTTACACGGCCCGAGGGATCACATATCTATCCTCCATCAGCCGTCCCACATCCACCCGCCGACCTATCCAGCCCCCCGCCGCCTCGCACCGCGGGGCGTTTGGGTGTATCATCCAGCAGCCGAGGTCGCGGAATCAACTCCCGCGCTCACGCACTGACGCACTGACGCACTCACGCACTTTCGTACTCTCGTACTTTCGTACTGATATGCAACCATCCGAGCGCGACGCCGTGCTGCGCCGCGTCGCCGCCGCGCTGACCACTGTTCTGCACCCCACCACCGGCGACGACGTGGTGTCGTCCGGGCGCGTGCGGGAGCTGGACGTGATGGAAGACGGTACCGTCCGCTTCAAGTTCGCGCTGCAGGCGGACGATCCCGGCACCCTGGTCCGCCAGTCGCGCGCCGCCGCCGAAAAGGTGGAGGGCGTGCAGAAGGTGAAGATCGACATCTCGCTCCCCTCCGCGGGCGCGCCGCTGCCGAAGAGCAAGTCGCCGCTGCGGGCGGGCAACGTTCCCGCGCCCACGCCCAACGCCAGCCTGGTCCCCGGCGCGCGGCACATCATCGCCATCAGCTCCGGCAAGGGCGGCGTGGGCAAGAGCACCGTGGCCGTGAACGTGGCCGCCGCGCTGGCCCAGGCCGGCCGCCGGGTGGGATTGCTGGACGCCGACATCTACGGCCCCAACGTCCCCACCATGTTCGGCGAGCGCCGCAAGCCGCGGGTGGTGGGCGAGCGGGGGAAGGAGAAGATGGAGCCGCTGGAGGCGCACGGCGTGCAGCTGATGAGCCTGGGGTTCCTGCTGGACGAGGGGCAGGCGGCCATCATGCGCGGGCCGATGATCGCCG
>DASUVG010000203.1:0-20082 GCA_036379135.1 Longimicrobium sp. | reverse complement strand
CGCGCCGGCACCAAGCTGGCCAGCGAGCTCATCCGCTTCGTGGACCGCGACGGGCGGCTGGTGGCGCTGCGGGCGGACTTCACCAGCGCCATCGCGCGCATGGCCGCCACCCGCCTGCGCGACGAGCCGCCGCCGCTGCGCCTGTCGTACGCCGGCAAGGTGTACCGCCAGCGCCCCGAAGGCGGCGGCCACGCGCGCGAGACCTTTCAGCTGGGCGCGGAGCTGCTGGGAAGCGCGGGGGCGGACGCCGACGTGGAGGTGCTGCGGACGGTGATCGCCCTGCTGCGCGCGCTGGAGATCGGCGAGTTCCAGATCAACCTGGGCGACATCCGCTTCGTGCGCCCGCTGCTGGCAGGGCTGGAGCCGGACGAGGCCGAGGCGCTGCGGACGGCCATCGACCGCAAGGACCGCGCGGCGCTGGCCGAGGGCGCGCGGCGCTACGGGGCGCCGGCCGCGGTCGCCCGCGCGCTGGTGGAGCTTCCGGAGCTCATCGGCCGGGGCGAGGTGCTGCTGCGGGCGCGGTCGCTGGCAAGCGGCCCCGATGCCGAGGCGGCCATCGAGCGGCTGCGCGCCATCGACGCGCTGCTGGCGGAGGACGAGCGGGCGCACGTGGTCTACGACCTGGGCGAGATCCGCGGGCTGGGGTACTACACGGGGATCCAGTTCGAGGTGTTCGTGGGCGGCGCTGGCCGCGCGGTGGCGTTCGGCGGAAGGTACGACGACCTGCTGGCGCTGTACGGGATGGACCGGCCGGCGGTGGGCTTCGCGATGGAGACGGACGCGCTGGCCGAGCTGCTGGGGGACGCCCCGTGAGCCGCCCGCTGCGCATCGCGCTCCCCAAGGGGCGGATGATGGACCAGGCGCTGGCGGTGTTCGAGCGCATCGGCTCCGTCATCGACCCGGCCGCCCGCGACTCGCGCCGGCTCATCCTGCCCAGCGCGGACGGGCGCTTCGAGTTCCTGCCGGTGAAGAGCGGCGACGTGCCGGTGTACGTGGAGGCGGGCGTGGCGGACGCCGGCGTGGCCGGCAGCGACGTGCTGGACGAGCGCGAGCCGGACGTGCTGCGCCCGCTGGACCTGGGCTTCGGCGGCTGCGCGCTGGCCGTGGCGGCGCCCAGGGATGCCACGTATCCGTACCTTCCCGGCGGCGGCATGCCCCGCGTGGCCACCAAGTACGTGGAGAGCGCGCGCCGCCACTTCGCGGGGAAGGGGATGCAGGTGGAGCTGATCCACATCTCCGGCTCGGTGGAGCTGGCGCCGCTGCTGGGCCTGGCGCACTGGATCGTGGACCTGGTGCAGACGGGCCGCACGCTGGCGGAGAACGGGCTGGTGGTGGTGGAGGAGATCTCCCGCTCCAGCGCCCGGCTGATCGTGAACCGCGCCAGCCACAAGCTGCGGCTTGAGGAGCACCAGCGCCTGATCGCTGACCTGGCGGACGCGCTGGAACGAAACGAAGTGCGTTAGTGCGTCAGTGCGTGAGTGCGGAAGTGACCCGTTTCCGCCGACTCACGCACTCACGCACTCACGCACTCACGCACTCACGCACTTTTTAGATCTTGCCTGATTTCCGGACCCTGCGCGTTGCGCCGCCCTTCCGCGAGCTGCGGGAGATGGCGGCGGCTGCTTCTACGGACGATCCCGCGCTGCGCGACGCGGTCGCCGGCATCCTGCGTGACGTCGCCCGGCGCGGGGACGCGGCGCTGCTGGAGTACACGGCGCGCTTCGACCGCTTCGACGCCGGCGACGCGGCGGGGCTGCGCATCGGCGCGGACGCGCTGGCGCGGGCGGCGGCGTCCGTCGATCCGGCGCTGCTCGATTCGCTGCAACGCGCGGCGGAGAACGTCCGCCGCTTTCACGAGCGGCAGCGCGAGCACGGGTTCCTGGACATCGACCCCGACGGCACCGTGCTGGGCCAGCGCGTGGCGCCGCTGCGGCGCGTGGGCATCTACGTCCCCGGCGGCCGAGCGGCGTATCCATCCTCCGTGCTGATGAACGCCATCCCCGCCGCCGTGGCCGGCGTGGACGAGATCGCCATGGTCACGCCCACCCCCGGCGGCGAGGTGCTCCCCGTGGTCCTGGCCGCGGCGCATGTAGCGGGGGTCACGGAGGTGCTGCGGATCGGCGGCGCGCAGGCGGTGGGGGCGCTGGCGTACGGCACGGAATCCATCGGTCGCGTGGACAAGATCGTGGGCCCCGGCAACAAGTGGGTCGCCGAGGCCAAGCGCCAGGTGTTCGGCACCGTCGACATCGACATGGTGGCCGGGCCGTCCGAGATCCTGGTGATCGCGGACGATGCGGCGGACGCCGTGCACGTGGCGGCGGACCTGATCGGCCAGGCGGAGCACGATCCTGACGCCATCGCCTGGCTGGTGACCACCTCCGCGGAGCTCGCCGCGCGCGTCCCGGGCGAGATCGACCGCCTGCTGGAGCGCAACCCGCGGCGCGACGTGGCGCGCGCGGCGCTGAAGGCCAACGGCGCCATCATCGTCGTCGCCTCGCTGGAGGATGCCGCCGCCGTCGCGGACCTGCGCGCGCCCGAGCACCTGGAGCTGCTGGTGGCGGAGCCGCTGCTGCTGGCGGGCCGCATCCGCAACGCGGGGGCGATCTTTCTGGGCGCGAACAGCCCGGAGCCCATGGGCGACTACTTCGCGGGGCCCAACCACGTGCTGCCCACGGGCGGCACTGCGCGGTTCGCCAGCCCGCTGGGCGTGTACGACTTCGTCAAGCGCACCAGCCTGATCGGCCTGTCCGCCGCCCGCCTGCGCCGCGACGCGGACCACGTCATCCGCCTGGCGGAGTCCGAAGGCCTGTTCGGGCACGCCGAGGCGGTGCGGGTGAGACTTTGAACGGAAGTGCGAAAGTGCGGAAGTGCGAGAGTGCGAAAGTGGTTTTCGCCGTTGCTCTCGCACTCTCGCACTCTCGCACTTTCGCAATCTTCTACTGACTTTCGAGGATCCTGTGAAGGTTCTGTATTCCGTCATCGCCGAAGACGCGCAGCTGCGCGGCGACGGGCGCATGGACGTGCACGGCGTTTTTCACGAGCTGTACGCGCGCGGCTTTCCTGCGCAGCAGGAGCGGCTCACGCTGGTGACCACCATCGAGTGGGACGCCAGCGAGCGCGGCGCCATCGACTTCGCCGTCAACCTGCTGGACCCCGACCGCGGGCCGGTGCTCACCATCAACGCGCAGACCCAGGTGGAGGACCAGTACGCCGTCCACCGCCCGGCGCGCACGCAGATGGCCATCCCCATCGACCAGCTCATCTTTCCCCGCGCCGGCGTCTACGAGTTCGAGCTCACCGTGGGCGAGGCCAAACAGCCGCTCGCCCCCATCTACCTGATCGAGGACCCGGACGCGCACTGACGCTCGCCGAGGATGGCAGACGTGGAACGGGGCCGCGTAGGCCTCGTTTCGTGTTCTCCGATTGGGAGGACGACGGTTGTTTCTTTTTATCGTTTGTTTTCGGCCACGGGGGGCACAAATTTGGTTCATCGCGGATTTGGTTGCGTGCCACGCCTGGCGGGAAGCGGTGGCGGGTTCACCATGCGCGACCACCGTGTCCTGCGCGTCGGCAGGGGCGGGGCACACCGGGCTTCCCTGAGGACGTCGGGAACTGCAGGCAGATGGACGCCCGGCAGGGAGCCATCCGCATTTTTCTCTGGAACACCTTTCCCGCCGCAGCGCCCCGCAGCCCACCATTCCGGCTGCACCCGATGCGCGATCTGGCGAAGCCTGGGTCCATGAGAAGGCCGGGGCGTTCCCGCAGAAGTTCGCGCGAGGGGGACGGTTCGCAGGATCGCGCATCGGGTGTCCGTAGAGGCCGGCTCCGGTGCGCTTGCGGCAGGAGGTCGGCGCCAGGCTGGGGACGAGGATGGCGGGATAGGTATCTCTCTAGAAAATTCTCATGGCCCCCTGCCGCGCTTCCCTCCCTCCGCCGTTCCCGACGCGTCCACACACGCGTGGAGCAACCCCCACCCGCCGCCGTGCCCTGACACCCTTCCACTGCATCGCGGGTCATCTCGCCCCTGGAGAGCGCGACCGCAGTTTGCAACCCAATCCGCGATGAACCCGTTTTTTCCTCCCTGTACTCTGCGTCCAGGCGGTTTCGATCCTCTCCCGCGCCGCGTATCTTCTGCATCTACACCATTGTGGATGCCATGACGATGACGATTGCCGAAGAGACGGAGCTGCTGGTCGCCACCCGCCGCGACCTGCACCGCCACCCCGAGATCGGATTCCAGGAGCACCGCACCGCCGGCATCGCCGCCGAGCGGCTGCGCGCGGCGGGGTACCAGGTGCAGACGGGGCTGGCGGTCACGGGCGTGGTGGGCACGCTGCGCGGCGGCGCGGGCGACGGGCCCACGCTGCTGCTGCGCGCGGACATGGACGCGCTCCCCATCACCGAGGAGTGCGCCCACGACTTCGTCTCCGGCACCGCGGGCGTCATGCACGCCTGCGGGCACGACGCGCACGTGGCCATCGGCCTCGCGGTCGCCGAGCGGCTGGCGCGCGCGCGGGACCAGTGGCGCGGCACGGTGAAGTACATGTTCCAGCCCGCGGAAGAAGGGCTGGGCGGGGCGGTGGGGATGATCGAGGCCGGCGTGCTGGAGGGCGTGGACGCGGCGCTGGGGCTGCACGTGTGGCTGGGGCTGCCCAGCGGGATCGTCGGCGTGGTGCAGGGGCCGCAGATGGCGGGGGCCATCGAATGGTCGGTGGAGGTGAAGGGGCGCGGCGGGCACGGCGCCATGCCGCACGAGACGGTGGACGCGCTGTACGCGGCCAGCCAGATCGTCGTCGCGCTGCAGAGCATCGTCTCGCGCACGGTGCCGCCGCTGGAGCCCGCCGTGGTCACGGTCGCCAGCTTTCACGCCGGATCGGCGCACAACGTGATCGCGGAGACGGCCAGGCTCACGGGAACGGTGCGCGCCTTCGACCCCGCGCTGCTGCAGGCGCTGCCGGGGCACGTGGAGCGGGTGATCGCGGGCGTCTGCGCGACGCTGGGCACCACCTACGAGTTCCGCTGGCGGTGGGAGGGCCCGCCGACGGTGAACGACCCGCGCATCGCCCAGATCGTGGCGCGCGAGGCGGAGCGCATCGTGGGCGCGGAGCGGGTGCGGACGGATCCGGACGTGCGGACGATGGCCGCGGAGGACTTTGGCGACGTGCTGAAGCGCGTCCCCGGCTGCTACTTCTTCGTCGGCGGGCGCAGCGAGGAGCGGGGGATGACGCACCCGCACCACTCGCCGCGCTTCGACCTGTGCGAAGACTGCATGCCGGTCGCCGTGGACGTGCTCGAAGCCGCCGCCCTCGCCGTGCTCGACGGCGGCCCCGCGTAACCGCGGCCTTCTGCCCCTGGCGGTGACGCGCTGAAAGATGAGCCGCGGAGGGGATTTCTCCTCCGCGGCTCATACCAATCCGGGAAAAGAATGTGACTTCCTGAGGGAGCGCACGCGCAGATCCTGCCGGCTGCACTGACTCCGGCGCGCGACCGAAGGACCTCTTCTCGGCTGCGCATGGGCCGGATCAGGACGAGGAACCGGCCCCTTCGTTCGCTGGCGAGGTCCTTCGGTCGCGCGCAAGCAATTGTGTTACTTCTGATTACGAGCGTGCGCTCCCTCAGGATGACACGCTGCTTTCCCGAGGTTTGGCAACACCCTCTCAGGAAGTCATGCACTCCATTGCCCGATTTGATATCATCCATTTGCTCCGCGTCCCCGGCGCATCGTCTCGCTCGGGTCGGCATCCATCATGCGGCATCATCGACACCGCCCGCCATCCCTGCATCCCGAACAGGAGACCGGCCATGAAGAAGCTGCGGCTGAGCCCGGACGAGCTGACGGTGGAGTCGTTCGAAGCCACGAAGGCGGATGGCGTGCGCGGGACGGTGCTCGGCGAGGATTCGGGGGAAACGTTCCAGGATACCTGCCAGAAGTCGTGCTACGGCACGTGCAAGTGGCAGACGTGCAACGTGCCGTGGGCGTGCCCGTGAGCCGCGGGTGATGAGGAAGAAAGCGGGGCCGCGGACCTCCATCCGCGGCCCCGCTCTCGTTCGTCAAGCCGGCCACTCGCCCGCCACCTCCACCTCGCACAGCTCGGACGGGCAGTGCGGATCGTCGCGATCGACGACGACGTAGAGGGTGCCGGGGCGAGGACCGCGCGCCACGCCCTCCACCTTGCCATCGAACCGCCGGCCGTCCGCATCTTCGAACACCGTGAAGCGCGCTGCCCCCTCCGCGTCGATGATGCCGACGGCGGAGCCGGTCACCGGTCCGTCATCCACCGCGTTGGGCGAGGCCTCGGCGGTGGCGGTGTAGATGAGGACGCCGCCGAACGCCGCCGCATCCGTGAAGCCGAGCGGGCTCCCGTCGATCGTCCCCAGGTCGTACGCGACGATTGATTCGGGGGATGGGGCCGGATGCGTGGCGGGATCGGCCAAGTGCGCGCGCACGGCGGGCCAGTCGACTTCACAGAGGGCATCCACCGGCTCCCGGTCGTCCGCCGCGGCGCCGTTGCCGCGGTTCAGCAGGACGAGGCGCCCGCCGCGCCACGCGGCGCCCTCGACGTTCAGCTCGCTCCCAGCGAACTCCGCCGCCGCTCGCAGCCGTGCGTAGAAGCCGGACGCATCCCGCAACTCCACCCGCGCATCTCCATCCCCCAGCCGCTCCGCCAGCAGCACCCGCTCCCGCCGCGCCGACGACCCCGATCCGAAGCCAATCAGCATCTCCCCGCCGCGCCCGTCCGGTACGGCCGCGCACGCCTCCAGGTCCAGCTTGAAGCGCTTGTTGCCGCGCTCGTCGTCGAACTGGCGCAGGCCGCCCTCGCCCGCCGCGAGGGTGACGGCGCGGCAGCGGCCGGTCGCGGGGTCCGCCAGCGCGACGAAGCTGGCGTCGTCCTGCATCACCGCCAGCGCGCCGCCGATCCACGCCAGCCCGGAGCCCGCCCGCACGTGCGCAGGCCGGTCCAGCGCGGCGTCGGCGCCGTCCGCGTACACCAGCGGCACCGTGCGGACGATGCGGGCCCGCAGCGACGGATCGCGGTGCGCGACGATGCGCGTCACGGCTGCGGAGTCGCGGGGGCGGGCGGCGCGGTGACGAACACGACGTAGTCGCCGCGGTCCGCGAACTCCGTGGGGGCGGCCGCGGCGGGGTTCGGCACGGGGACGATGGAGACGACGGCGATGCGTGCGCCCGGCAGCCGGCGCGCCAGGCGCTCCACCGTGCCCAGGCGGTGGTCGGAGTGGAAGGCGCCGGTGTAGTGGACGACCATCCACCCGCGCCACGTGTCGCGCGCCCGGACGATGGACTCCGCCATCGTCTCGTCCTTGAGGCACTGCGCCTCGTAGAAGCGCCCCAGCGTGGCGCGCGCCGCGGCGGAGTCCGTCCCGGTGCCGTGCCCCCCCATCCCGCCCATCGCCTCGCCGAAGCGGCGGTAGTACTCTCCCTCCGGCGCGCAGCGGCGCTCGGCGGCGAACAGGCGGCGGTGCGAAAAGGGGAGCGTGTCGAGTGCCGCCATCCCTCCGCGCGCCACGGCGGAGGCCAGCGTCCGCGGGACGTTGGCCGCGACCACGGGCCAGCGGCGGGCGCGGGCGTGCTCCACCAGCGGGCGGTAGTCGGACGCGTAGTTGCCCCACGGCCGCGACCCCGCCAGGAAGTCCGCCTCCGTCACGCGTCCCACGCCGTAGTCGTCCAGCAGCGGCTGCACGTCGCGCTCGAACATCTCCAGCGAGACCATCACACGCCCCCGCCGCCGGCCGATGGCGTCCAGCAGCATCGCCTCGGCGCGGTGCGTGGCCGGGTCGTCGTGCTGCTCGCCTACCACCACGATGTCGTGCCGCGCCAGGGAGTCCGCCATCGTCCCCCACGCCACCCACCGCCCCGCCCGCGAGTCCCACGCGCGCGGCTCGCCGGCCTGTGCGAACGCTGGGGCGGCGGCGAGGATCAGAGCAACCAGCAGCAGGCGTGCGATCACGGCCGGCTCACGCCGGCAACCCCGCCCTGATTTGCACCGTCCTCCGCGGCGCCGTTCTGGGCTGCGCGCTGCTTGCCGAGCTCGACGTACCACTCCAGCACCTTCTGGTAATCGTTGCCATGCCTGGCCAGGACACGGCGGCGCATTTCCGCTACCTCATCCAGAAGCGGGTCCGGCGGCCACTCGCCGGTTCGCGCGTAATGCTCGCGGGCGCGCTCGACGAACGCATCGTGGTCCTCCCCTTCCCGCCATGGCTCGAAGTCAACCAGAGGATCTGGTTGCGACCCGTTGTTATTCATGGTGTCCCTCCAGCAACGCCTTCGGCGTACAAATGCGTGGAACGAAGAGTCCCAGTTCTTCGTTCAGCCTTCTGATCCTATCCAATTTGTTAGGATTCGCCAGATGGTGGTAGTTCCACGTGACGAGGGCATCGCATCTGTGGTGTGACGCCAGCGCCAGGTGCAGCGCGTCTCCCTCTGGATCCTGCGGCATCAACTTTTGTTGCATGTACACGGCCTCGGTCCGAGCGATGTCATCGGTGGCAGGCAACACTTCCAGACCTTCGACCAGCGACAGCCGGAGCACGACCTGATCGGAGATGCCGTCGGAAAGTTCTTGCAGCACGGCATCGCTGATCAGAAGTTCGGATGTGCGAACTGCCGACTGCCACCAACGGCGCGTGGTGGCGCGGCGCTCAACCGAACCCGGATCGGTACGCCTGGTGTGATACGCGCTGGGGATCGTCGTGTCGACGTAGATGCGTGGCTTTGGCATGCGCGCGAAGCTATCAGCGCGCAAACCGGCTCCGGAAGACCGCGTGCGAACACCGCCAACGGCCGCACAGGGACGTTCGGCATCTGGCGCAATGTGGGCGGGAAATCGATGAAAACGCACAAGGAAAGGGGCTGCGGGAAGACATCGTCTTCCGCAGCCCCTTTCCTGTTCGGCCCCCCCCCTGCGGCTCACGCTGCGGGCCTCTCCTGCTTTCCATCGAGTCGCGCACCGGCTTCTTGCTCCGCTGCCTGCCGATCGAGCTCGACGTACCACTCCCAAAGCTTGTGGTAGTCGTTTCCGTGCTCGGCCAGGACGCTGCGGCGCATCTCAGCTACCTCATCGAGAAGCGGATCAGGGGGCCACTCGCCGGTTCGTGCGTGATGCTCCAGGGCGCGCTCGACGAACGCGTCATAACGCTCCCGTGCCTTGCGCAGATCGAACTCATCCCGCGGATCTGGCTGCAATTCGTCAGTCATGAGCTCTCCTCCATCAGAGCCAGCGGCGACAGGATACGCGGAACAAAGAGCCCGAGTTCTTCGTTCAGCTTCTTGATCCTATACAATTTGTTCGGATTCGCCAGATGATGGTAGTTCCACGTCAGAAGAACATCGCATCGATGGTGTGAGGCGATGGCCAGATGCAGCGCATCAGCGAGCGGATTCCCGGGCATCACCTTCAAGCGCACGTACGTGAGTGCGGTCGTCAGCTCGGCCGTTCCGGAATCGATCACGTGCAGGCTCTTCGCCAGCGCCAGCCGCAGCCGGGACTGCTCCGGCTGTCCGCGGGCGAGCTCCTGAAGAACGACATCGCTGGTCACCACTTTTGACGAGAGGATCGCGGCATCCCACCAGGTACGGGTGGCGGCGCGGCGCTCAAGGCTCTCGGGGTCCGTTCGATCCGTGTGGTACGCGCTGGGGATCGTGGTCTCGACGTAGATGCGTGGCTTTGGCATGCGCGCGAAGCTATCAGCGCGCAAACCGGCTCAGGAAGACCGCGTGCGAACACCGCCAGCGGCCGCACAGGGACGTTCGGCTGCTGGCGCGATCTGGGCGGGAAATCGATGAAAACGCACAAAGGAAAGGGGCTGCGGAAGACGAGTGTCTTCCGCAGCCCCTTCCCGTTTCGGCGCCCCCCGGCGCCAGGGTCAGAGCAACGCGTAAGCCGTGCCGGCGGCCACGCCCCGCGAATGGTTCAGAGCAGCGGCGCCGTAAGCTCCGCGACCTGCGCCTGCACGGAGGCCGGCGAGGTGCCGCCGGCGGCGGCGCGGGCCTCGACGGAAGCGCGCGCGTCGAACATCGCCTCCAGGTCCGCGTCTGCGAACTCGGGGCTCACCTGCACGAAGAGCTCGCGCGGCAGGGCGCTTAGCGGGCACCCCATCCCCTCCGCCGCGCGCACCAGCTTGCCCACCGCGCCGTGCGCCTCGCGAAAGGGCACGCCGCGCCGCACCAGAAAGTCCGCCACGTCCGTGGCCAGCATCGCCGAATCCACCGCGGCGGCGCAGCGGGCGGCATCGATCTCCATCGACCGGACCGTCCCCGCCACGGCCGGGAGCACGTCGCCCAGCGCGTCGAAAGCGGCGAACAGGGCGGCCTTGTCCTCCTGCAGGTCCTTGTTGTAGCCGCTGGGCAGCCCCTTGAGCAGCGAGAGAAAGCCCGTAAGCTCGCCAATCAGCCGCCCCGCCTTGCCGCGCGCGAGCTCCATCGCGTCCGGGTTGCGCTTCTGCGGCATGAGCGACGAGCCGGTGCTGAAGCGGTCGCTCAGCCGCACGAACCCGAACTCGCTGGTGGCGAAGATGATCAGGTCCTCCGCCAGCCGCGACAGGTGCACGCCCGCCATCGACATCACGAAGAGCAGCTCCGCCACCCAGTCGCGGTCCGCCACGGCATCGATCGAGTTGCCGCTGATGGCCCGGAAGCCCAGCGACTCCTTGAGCAGCACGCGGTCCACCGGGAACGGGCAGCCGGCGATGGCGCCCGAGCCCAGCGGAAGGATCGAAACCCGGTGCAGCGCGTCCGTCAGCCGCGCGCGGTCGCGCTCCAGCGGGTACGCGTGCGAAAGCAGCCAGTGCGCGGCCGAGACCGGCTGCGCGCGCTGCAGGTGCGTGTACGCCGGCATCACGGTGTCACCGTGGGCCTGCGCCTGCTCCACCAGCGCCGCCTGCAGGTCGCGCAGGCCGGCCTCCAGCCCCTTGGCCGCCTCCAGCGCCCAGAGGCGGAAGTCGGTGGCCACCTGGTCGTTGCGCGAGCGGCCGGTGTGCAGCTTGCCCGCGACGGGGCCGGCCTCTTCGCCCAGCAGGCGCTCCACCAGGGTATGGACGTCCTCGTCCTCGGCCGCGGCCCAGTCGGCTTCGGTCCACGACTCCAGCCGCGTCTCCACCGCGTCCAGGCCGGCGCGCAGGTCGGCGGCCTCGGTGGGGTCGATGACGCCCGCGGCGCCCAGGGCGGCGGCCCAGGCGCGGCTGCCGGCCACGTCCTGCCGCCACAGCCGCCGGTCCACGGGGAGCGAACGGTTCAGCCGGTCCATCTCCGGGGCCGGGCCGGCGGTGAAGCGCCCGCCCCACATGCGGGCGCCGGGCACGGCCGGCGCCGTCTGCGCCGGCATGATCGGGGTGCAGGGCATGGTCAGTCCGCCGCGTGAAGGGTGGGCGCCAGCGCGGCCTCCTGCTCCTTGAGCGCGGCCACGCGGCTGGGAAGGCCGAACAGGCGGATGAAGCCCGCCGCGTCGGACTGCTCGTACACGTCGTCTTCCCCGAACGTCACGAAGCGCTCGTCGTACAGCGACTGCGCGCTCCAGCGGCCGGCCACGGTCACGTTGCCGCGGTGCAGCTTCAGGCGGATCTCGCCCGTCACCCTCTTCTGCGTCACGTCCACCAGCGCGTCCATGGCCACCCGCTCGGTGGTCCACCAGCGGCCCTCGTACACCAGGTCCGCGTAGCGCGGGGCGATGGCGTCCTTGAGCGCCAGCGTGCGGCGGTCCAGCACCAGCTGCTCCAGCTCCGAGTGCGCGGCGTAGAGAAGCGTGCCGCCGGGCGTCTCGTAGATGCCGCGCGACTTCATCCCCACCAGCCGGTCCTCCACCAGGTCGATGCGCCCCACGCCGTGCAGCCCGCCGATCCCGTTCAGCCGCTCGATCAGCTGCACCGGGCCCAGCGGCTCGCCGTCGACCGAGACGGGATAGCCTTCCTCGAACCCGATGGTGACGTACGCGGGCACCGGCGGCGCGTCCTCGGCGGAGCGCGTCATCAGGAACAGGTCCTCCGTGGGCTCGTAGGCCGGGTCCTCCAGCGGGCCGCCCTCGTGGCTCACGTGCCACAGGTTGCGGTCGCGGGAGTAGATCTTGGCCTTGGTGGCCGTCACCGGCACGTCATGCTCGGCGGCGTAGGCCAGCGCGTCCTCGCGGCTGCGGATGTCCCACTCGCGCCACGGGGCGATCACGGGAAGCTCCGGCGCCAGCGCGGCGTAGGTGAGCTCGAAGCGCACCTGGTCGTTGCCCTTGCCGGTGCAGCCGTGCGCCAGGTGTGTAGCGCCCACCTTGCGGGCGATCTCCACCTGCGCCTTTGCGATGATGGGGCGCGCCATGGACGTGCCCAGCAGGTACTTGCGCCCGTAGACGGCGCCGGCGCGCAGCGTGGGCCACACGAAGGCGGTGACGAAGTCGTCGCGCAGGTCCTCCACGTAGCACGCGGACGCGCCCGACGCGCGGGCCTTGTCCTCCAGGCCCGAGAGCTCCTCGCCCTGGCCCACGTCGGCGGCCACGCAGATGACGTCGGCGCCGTAGTTCTCCTTGAGCCAGGGAACGATGATGGACGTATCCAGTCCGCCCGAGTAGGCAAGGACGACGCGAGGCTTCTGCATCTTGGGTGCTCCGGGTCCGGGGTTTTTCGGTTCTGTCAGCTTGCACCGCGTTTCCGCGGACTACGATCGATCGAACAACAGTGCGTGAGTGCGTTAGTGCGTTAGTGCGTTAGTGCGTTAGTGCGTTAGCTGGGGTGCGGGCGGCATCCTCTCGGACAATGGCACGATCCAGCTTCCCTTGTCCCACGCCCGTGCACGCCCGCACCCCATAACCATCGTCCATCCACCCACTCACGCACTTCCGCACTCACGCACTCACGCACTTCCCTACTCCCAGTGCGACACTCCCGACATCCCGCGCACTTCCTTGACGACGGCGATCTCGTCGCACGCCGTGAGCTTGGGGCAGTTGCGGCAGTCGCTCCACACCTTGGCCGGGAACATCTCCTTGGGCACGGTGCGAAAGCCCAGGCGGTGAAAGAAGCCGTCGCGCAGCGTAAGGGCGAACACGGTGGTGATCCCCAGCGTCTCCGCGTCTTCCACCAGCCGCTCCACGATCCGCCCGCCGATCCCCGTCCCCTGCGTCACCGGGTCCACGGCCAGCGAGATGACCTCCGCCAGCGTGGGGCTGAAGATGCGCAGGCCGCCGCATCCCACCACGCGGCCGTGCTCGTCCGACGCCACCACGAACTCGCGGAACAGGCGCACCAGCTGCTCGCGCGTCTTGGGCAGCATCAGGTTCTGCGCGGCAAAGCCGTTGATCATCGGCTCCACCTGCAGCATGTCCGCGATCGTCGCGGGGCGCACGAACACCGGCCCCGACGGGTCGAACGGCGGCAGGTCCGCGAGCTCTTCCGCGCGAGCGGGGGGCGCAATCTGTACTAGCATCCGATCGCCTCCTCCAGGATGGCCACGCCACGGCGCAGCTCGTCGTCCCCGATCACCAGCGGCGGCAGCAGACGAACCACGTCCGCCCCCGCGCTGCAGAGCAGCAGTCCCGACTCCAGCGCGCGGGACACGATCCCCGCCGCGCCGTCCACCTCGATCCCCCACAGCATCCCCGCGCCGCGCACGGCGCGCACGCCGGGGTTGCGCAGGGCCAGCGCACCCAGCAGGTCCGCCAGCAGCGTCCCCCTGGCGCGCACGTCCCCGAGCATCGACTCGATCTTGCGGCAGGTCGCCAGCGCGGCGGATGCCACCACCGGCCCGCCCCCGAACGTCGACCCGTGGTCCCCCGGCTGCAGGGCCGCCGCGACCGGCTCCGTCACCAGCACCGCGCCCATGGGCAGGCCGCCCGCCAGGGGCTTGGCCAGCGTCATGATGTCGGGGCGGATGCCGGCGGCCTCGTGAGCCCACAGCCAGCCGGTGCGGCCGAGGCCGGTCTGCACCTCGTCCAGGATCAGCAGGGCGCCCGCCTGGTCGCACAGGTGGCGGACGGCCTTCAGGAACTCCGCGGGGACCGGCTTGACGCCGCCCTCGGCCTGGATCGGCTCGATGATGACGGCGGCGGTGTTCCCCCACGACAGCCGCGCCTCCAGCCCCTTCACGTCGCCCACCTCGGCGAAGCGCACGCCCGGCATCAGCGGGGCGAACGGCTCCTGGTAGGCGGGGCGGTCCGTCGCCGCGAGCGCGCCCATCGTCCGCCCATGGAAGCCGCCGCGAAAGGCGACGATCTCGCGCTTCTCCGCGCCGGCCCACTTCCGCGCGAACTTGATGGCGCCCTCGTTGGCCTCGGTGCCGCTGTTGCAGAAGAACACGCGGTCGGCGAACGAGTGGGCCGTGAGCCACGCCGCCAGCTCCGCCGCCGGGGCGGTGCGGAACAGGTTGGAGGTGTGGATGACGCCCGTGTCCAGCGCGCCGCGGATGGCGGCGGCCACGTCCGGGTCGCCGTAGCCCAGCGCGTTGACCGCGATGCCGCTGGTGAAGTCCAGGTAGCGGCGGCCGTCGTCCGCGATCAGCTCGCACCCCTCGCCGCCGACGAACGTCGGCGCGGCGGGCTTGTAGACGCCCAGCAGCGAGGCGGCCGGATCCGCCGGCTTCGCATCCGCGGGGATCGTGGTGTCGATGGACTTCGCTTCAGCCAGCATGCGCCGCCTCCTCAAGGTTCCCGATGCGCGTTCCCGCGCGGTCGTCCGTCAGCATCCCCACGTCCCCGATCCTCACCCGCCCCACCCCCTCGGCCCGGGCACGGAGGGCGGCGCGCAGCTTGGGGCGCATGCCGCCCGCCGCCTCGCCGCTTTCCAGCAGCCCGTCCACCGCCACCGCGTCCAGCGCCTGGATCCATGCGCCGCCCGCCTTTACGCCCGGCACGTCGCTGACGAAGAGCAGCTCCGCCGCGCCCAGTGCCGCGGCGATCCCGCTGGCGGCGTCGTCGGCGTTCACGTTCAGCCCGCCGCCGTCCGGCCCTCGCGTCAGCGGGCTGATCACCGGCGTCAGCCCCGCGGCCAGCCAGCCGCGGAGGAGAGCGGTGCGCACCCGCGTCACCTCGCCCGTGCGGCCGATGGCGCCGCCGCGGGAGATCTCCCCCGTCAGCAGCCCCGCGTCCTCGCCGCTCACGCCGAGGGCGTCCACGCCCGCGTCCAGCAGGGCGGCCACCCAGCGCTTGTTCACCGCGCCGCTCAGGACCATCCGCACCACCTCCAGCACCCGCGGCGTGGTGACGCGCAGCCCGTCGCTCCACTCCGGCTCGATCCCCAGCGCGCGCTGCAGGTCGCTGACCTCCTTGCCGCCGCCGTGGACCAGGAGGGTCGGCGTGGCGGACGCGGCGAGGCCCTGCGCCACCTCGCGGATCCACCCCAGGTCCTCCGCGCGGTTGCCGCCCACCTTGACCACGCGAGCCGTCACGCCAGCCCCTCCGTCTCGTCCCAGCCCATCATCAGGTTCAGGTTCTGCACGGCCTGGCCGGCGGCGCCCTTGAGCAGGTTGTCGATCACGGAGACGATGGTGAGCATCGGCGCCGACACGTTCTGCACCGGGACGACCCCGATCGCCACGCGGTTGGAGCCCACCACGTCCGCCAGCGCCGGCATCCGCCCCGTCATCACCCGCACGAAGGGCTCGGATGAATAATCATCCAGCCACATCCCCACCGGCTCGTCCAGCGGCTCCGCGAGCGGCACGTAGATGGTCTCCAGGATGCCGCGCTTCACCGGCAGCAGGTGCGGGGTGAAGACCAGCTCCGGCGCCGCGCCGTTCGACAGCTCCGCGGCCTGCGCCTTCATCTCGCACAGGTGGCGGTGCACGTTGCCCACGGCGTAGGCGCTGAACCCCTCGGCCACCTCGGCGAACATCAGCTCCCGCCTGGGCGTCCGCCCCGCGCCCGTGACGCCGGACGCCGCGTTGACGATCACCGGGCCGGCGACCAGCCCGCGCCGCAGCAGGGGCGCCAGGGCCAGCAGCGCGGCGGTGGGATAGCACCCGGGGTTCGCCACCAGCTCCGCGCCGGAGACCCGCGCCCGGTGCAGCTCGGGGAGCCCGTAGACCGCGCCCCGCGCCCAGCCCGGCGTCGCCGCGCCAGGGACGCGCAGGTCGGCGGAGAGGTCGATGGCCCGCGCGCCGGCCTGCCGCGCCCGCTCCATCCACAGCGCGCTGTCGCCGTGCGGAAGGCAGCTGACGACCACGTCCACCGCGCCGAGCGGCGCATCCTCCGCCTTCACCAGCGCCGGACCCTCCACGCCGGGGATCACGTCCCCCAGCGGCTTTCCCGCGTCGGACTCCGACGTGGCCCAGGCGATGCGCGCCCGCGGATGCTGCGACGCGAGCCGTGCCAGCTCGCGCCCCGTGTATCCGCCCGCCCCCAGGATCCCGATCCGTGCCGAAGCATAATTATTCATCACAGCGGAAAGGTATACAATTCCCGTTCCGCAGTCAAGGATGATGTGGCGGAAGTGCTTTGGAGGAGGGGGGTTGGAGGGGTTGCGCGGGGACCCTCTCCCCCGCCAGGTCTTTCGCTCGTTCCTCGGGACGGCTGGCGACCGCCTCCCCCAGACCGCGGGAGAGGGGTGGGGCAAGGCCGAGGGCAGTGCGTTGTGGATGGGGTAGGCGCGGGATGGTGGGCGGCCCCCCATCCCCGGCCCTTCCCCCACAAACTGCGTGGGGAAGGGAGAATTCGATCGCGCTTCGCCCGGCTGTCCGTTCGCGCGGAAGATTCGGGTCGCGTCACCTCTCCCCCATGCTGTTTATGGGGGAGAGGCCGGGAGAGGGGGGCGCCCGCGGACGCAGCTGGATGTCGGCCAAGACGGACGGGTGGGGTGAGGCCGAGGGCAGTGCATCGTGGATGGGGTTGGCGCGGGATGGTGGGCCGCCCCCCATCCCCGGCCCTTCCCCCACAAAAGGCGTGGGGGAAGGGAGAATTCGATCGCGCTTCGACCGGCTGTCGCTCGCGCGGAATATTCGGGTCGCGTCACCTCTCCCCCATGCTGTTTATGGGGGAGAGGCCGGGCGAGGGGGGCGGCTGGCGGACGCAGCTGGATGTCGGCCGAGACGGACGGGTGGGGTAAGGCCGAGGGCAGTGCATCGTGGATGGGGTTGGTGCGGGATGGTGGGCCGCCCCCCATCCCCGGCCCTTCCCCCACAAACGGCGTGGGGGAAGGGAGAATTCGATCGCGCTTCGACCCGCTGTCGTTCGCGCGGAAGATTTCGGGTCGCGTCACCTCTCCCCCATGCTGGTTATGGGGGAGAGGCCGGGAGAGGGGGGCGCCCGCGGACGCAGACCGATGCTGGCCGAGCCGCGCCGGATCTCTCACTCGCGTTGTGCGAAGCCTGTACGAAGTCTTATCATCGGACCAGGCACACCGCTTTCCCCCAGCACGGAACCGGCGCGGCACCATGGAAGAGGCGAACCTGCTGGGGACGGTCCTCGTCATCCTCGCGGCGGCGATTGCGGTGGTGTCGCTGTTCCGGCGCGTGAAGGTGAGCCCGGTGGTGGGCTACCTGTTCGCCGGCGTGCTGATCGGCCCGCACGGGCTGAGGCTGGTGAAAGAGGTGGAGGCGGTGGAGGCGATCGCCGAGTTCGGCGTCGTCTTCCTTCTCTTCGCCATCGGGCTGGAGCTTTCCATCGGGCGGCTGCTGGCCATGCGCCGGCACGTGTTCGGGATGGGAACGCTGCAGGTGGCGCTCTCGGCGTCCATCATCACCGCCCTGGCGCGGCTGGCGGGGCTCACCACGGCAGAGGCGCTGGTGCTGGGCGGGGCGATGGCGCTCTCCTCCACCGCCGTGGTGATGCGCACCCTGCAGGACGACGGCGCGGTGCACACCCGCGCCGGGCGGATGGCGCTGGCCGTGCTGCTGCTGCAGGACCTGGCCGTGGTCCCGCTGCTGACGGTGATCCCCCTGCTGGGCGGCGAAGGCGGCTCCCTCTTCCGCGAGCTGGGGATCGCCGCGCTCAAGGCGGCGGCGGCGCTGGGGATCATCATGGCCGCGGGGCGCCTGCTGCTGCGCCCCGTGCTGCGGGCGGTGGCGGCGGCGCGGACGCCGGAGCTGTTCACGGGCATCACCCTGTTCCTGGCGCTGGGGGTGAGCTGGGCCACGGCGCTGGCGGGGCTGTCGATGGCGCTGGGCGCGTTCCTGGCCGGGCTGCTGATCTCCGAGACGGAGTACCGCCACCAGGTGGAGGCCGACATCGCCCCTTTCCGCGGGCTGCTGCTGGCGCTCTTCTTCATGGCGATCGGGATGGGGATCGACGTGGGGATGCTGGCCGGCAGCTGGCACGTGGTGGCCGCGGGCGTGGTTGCCGTGCTCGCGGTGAAGGCCGTGGTGGTCGCCGGGCTGGCGCGCGCGTTCGGGCAGCCGTGGGGAACGGCGGTGTTCCTGGGATTCGCCCTGTCGCAGGCGGGGGAGTTCGGATTCGTCCTGGTCACCCTGGCGACGACGGCCGGCGCGCTCTCGGCGGAGACGGGGGGGCTGGCGATGCTGGTGGTGGCCATCTCCATCGCCGCCACGCCGCTGCTGATGCGCGCGGGGCACGTGGCGGCGCGGCGCGTGCACCAGACAGGGGACGCGGAGGCGGAGCTGCGCGGCGACGCGCGCGACCTGCGCAGCCACACGCTGATCCTGGGGCTGGGCCGCGTGGGGCGGACGGTGGTGCAGCTGCTGGAGACGACGGGGCGCGAGTACCTGGCGCTGGACCGGGACCCGGAGGCGGTGGCGGAGGGGCGCGCGCTCGGCACCTCGGTCTACTTCGGGGACGGCAGCCAGCCGGAGGTGCTGCGCTCGGCGGGGGTGGGGCGCGCGTCGGCGGTGGTCATCACGCTGGACGACACCGCGTCCGCCTCACGCGCGCTGCACGCGGTGCGCGCGGAGGACCACGACGTCCCCGTGATCGTCCGCGCGCGGGACACGGCGGCGCACGACGCGCTGCGGGAGGCCGGCGCCACCGCGGTGGTGCCGGAGCTGGTGGAGGGAAGCCTGCAGCTGGGCGGGCGCCTGCTGCTGGCGCTGGGCGAGCCGGAAGACGCGGTGGAGGCCGCGCTGGACGAGATGCGGCGGGACAACTACCAGCGGCTCGCCGATACGGGGCGCCGCGACCACGCGGCCGCCGCCGCGACACGGGAGAGCGAATGAACGTACAGGAGCACGACCTGCCGGGGGTGGGAAAGAAGTTCGCCTGCACCACCAACGAGGGCGACCGGCTCACCCTCATCATCCACAACACGGGCCACCGCGAGCTCTACTTCTTCGAGCGCGGGGAGGACTTTCCCACCCAGGCGCTGCGGCTGGAGGACGCGGAGGCCCGCAAGCTGGGGGCGCTGATGGGCGGCGCCTACTTTCAGCCCGCCGTGGCCGAGTCGATGGAGATGGTGCTGGGGCAGCTCTCCGTGGAGTGGCTGCCGCTGCAGGCCGGCTCCCCGCTGGCGGACAAGTCGCTGGCGGACACGCGGATGCGCGAGATCACGGGCGCCAGCATCATCGCCATCCTGCGCGGCGGCGAGGCCCGCCCCAACCCGCAGCCCGACGAGGTGCTGCGCGCCGGCGACACGCTGATGGTGGTCGGCAGCAGGGACCAGGTGCGGCGCGCCAGCGAGGCGGTGCGCGGCGGCGGGCCCCGGGACGGCTGACCGGTGCACGGCGGATTTCTGCTGGGCGCGGGGGCCGTGCTGCTGGCGCTCGCGCTGGCCGGCATGGGCGCGCGGGTGCTGGGGCAGTCGGTGATCCCCGCCTACATCCTGATGGGGATGGGGCTGCGCGGCGCCGAGCTGGACGAGCACCTGGTGGAGGTGCTCGCCACGCTGGGCGTGGTCCTTCTTCTCTTCTTCATGGGGCTGGAGTTCTCGCTGGGCGCCCTCCTGCGCAACCGGCGAAGGATCGTCCGCGACGGCTCGGTGGACCTGCTGGTCTGCTTCCCCCCCGGCCTGCTCGCGGGGCTTCTGCTGGGATGGGGATGGACGGGCGGGCTGCTCCTGGGCGGGGCGCTCTACGTCTCGTCCAGCGCCATCATCGCCAAGGCGACCATCGAGATGCGCCGCTCCGCCAACCCCGAGACGGAGTCGGCGCTGGGCGTGCTGGTGTACGAGGACCTGGCGATGGCGCTGTTCCTGGCGCTGATGTCG
>DASUVG010000202.1:0-9909 GCA_036379135.1 Longimicrobium sp. | reverse complement strand
GGGGTCAGGCCGCGGCTTCCAGCCGCTCCTGCTCGGCCGGGGTCAGGCGGTACAGCCGGTACAGCACCAGGTCGATCAGCCGCGCCGTCATGTGGCGCGCCCACACCAGCTTCTGCGAGTCGGCGCCGGCCTCGATCTCCGCCGTGGCCTCGGCGAAGCGCTCGCCCAGAAAGACGAGGATCTCCTCCACCGCGTCGGGGTGCGGCCGCGCGGGGGCCAGCGCATCCGCGGGCACCCGGTCCACCAGCAGCCCCTCCACGAAGGCCAGCACGGCGGGAAACACCATCTCCGTCAGGTGGCCGCCGGGGATGGCCTCTTCGTCGGTCAGCTCCTCCCAGGAGAGCTCGTTCCAGTACAGCTCCTCGGCCTCGCGGCGAATGAACCCCAGCCGCTCTGCCGACAGGGGCTCCGCGTCCGCCGCCACCACCTTCGCCGGGCGCTCCAGCCCCGCGCAGATGCGCGCGCGACGCCGTTCGACGTAGGTGTGTCCGGTACCGGAAAGGGCGGCGTTCCTGCTCATGGACAACAGGCTCCAAAGGGCTGCGAAGGGGCGGTTTCGGCTGGCGGGAGAACATAGACCGGGGTCCGGCGGGCCGCAAGGAAGGGCGGCGGAGGTGAACGGGTGAACGGGTGAACGGGTGATGGAGATAGGCGGGTACGTTCCGGCACATCGACAAGATGGATCCACGCCTCCGACACGGCACGGGCTAAAGCCCGCGGCTATAAATGCCAGAAGCCCCGTCTCGGCTCGCTTGCGCTCGCCGAACGGGGCTTCAACTACACGACGGCCGCCGGTCGCGGCGGGCTCGACCTCACGAGCAGGTGAAGCCCGGTTTTGCGAGGAACGAGCAAAGACCGGGCTTATGGCGTTTCCAGCCCCGGGTTTCAACCCGGTTTTTACCCGGCGCCACCCCGTCCGGCGACGTCCCGCCCGTTCACCCGTTCACCCGTTCACCTTTCCTGCTTCCGCGCCACCCGCTCCGCCGCCAGCCGCCACCGCATGCGGCCGGACCACCCGCAGCGGGGGCAGTGGCGGGCGCTCACGGAGGCGCCGCGGGCCAGCAGGCGGTCCACGCGGCTGCTGCGGGCGGGCTGGGCCGTGACGCACTTGCAGGCGGGGCACTCCGGCGCGTACGGCAGGCTCCACAGGTAGTTGGCCGCCAGGCAGCTCGCGCCCAGCAGCACCGCCATCGCAATCGCCATCGTCACCACCATCGGGATCGTCACAGCCACGGACCTCCTTTACATCACCCGCCGCGGCCGCCGGACGAATGGCCGTGGTCAAGGCCTGTGCAACGGCCGTACCCTCCCGCGCACGCACGGAGCTTGCGAGAGGGTGCCTGGAACGCGATGCCGAAAGGAGGAGGGGATGGCAGGCAACCGCTACGACCGCGGGTGGATGGGGAGCCGCGGCTACGGACGCGAGTACGGCGCGCACCGCGGGCCGCCCGGCCGCGGACGCTACGACGCGGGGGTGCGCGGCGGATACGACCGCGGGTGGAACCAGGAGATGGCGTACGGCCGCGAGCCGGGGATGATGGGCGGCGGGCCGGGGGCGTTCACGCCCTTTGGCTGGGACCCCATGATGCGCTGGTCCGGGTGGGACCCGCTGATGGGCTTCGTCCCGTACCAGGACACGCCGCGGGAGTGGTCGTACGGGCTGGAGGGCGACTACCGCCGCTACGAGCACGACTACTACCGCGGCAACACCGCCGGCGGATACGGCCGCGACTACCGGAGCGCCGGCTACGGCCGCGACTTTGGCCCGGCGCGCGGCTACGACGGCCCGCAGCGGGGCGTGCCGCCGCGGCAGAGCCCCATGTACGGCCACGGCGGCGACCGCGCCCTGCGCGAGTGGGCGCGCCAGCGCGGCTACGACGTGGAGCACACCATCCGGCCGCGGCTGCCGCGGCGCTGATCGCAGCACCAACTTTCAACCGAAGGGAAGTCGCACATGCCCAAGCGCAACCTGGATCCCAGCTTCGACCCGGAAGAGATCGAGAACGACGACCCGCTCGGCGAGCAGATGTTCGCCGAGGGCGGCTTCGAGGACGGCCCCGATGGCGGCCCCGCCTTTTCCGCGCCGGGGATGGAGGACGAGGACAAGCGCCCCGGCGGCCACGGGCAGAAGGTGGCCGGCGTGCCCGAAGACCGGCAGCGCATCGTCAACTCGCCCAGCGAGCAGCGCCCCGACAGCGAGAACGTCGTGGTGCACGAGCGCGGCGGAGAGAGCAAGGGCGATCCGGCGGTCGGCGGCACCCGGCCGGACTGAGGGAATAGGGAATAGGGAATAGGGAATAGGGAATAGGGAACAGGAAACAGGGAATAGCCTGCCCTGACCCACCGGACCCTGCCCACGCGAAGCCCCGCGCAGTTTGCGGGGCTTCCCGCTTTTCCAGCCGCGGATTCATCCGCCCGAGACCAACCCCCCCGCCCGACTCGATCCCCCGCCTCACGCGAACATCCGCTCGAGACGCATCCGCCTATCACTCCATCACTCCCATCACTCCACCACTCCATCCATCCTTCACCCCGTCCCCTTGTCCCCTTGTCCCCTTGTCCCCTTGTTCCCCGGTCCCCCGGTCCTGCTCCCCCGCCGTTGCCCGCCGGACCCTCACCGCATAACCTGTCCCCACGCAGTTCACTCCGCGCACTTCCGCCCCGGCGACCGTGCCCGACAAGTTCCCGTTCGACATCGACGTCGTCATCCGGCGCATCCGCAAGGCGGTGGAGCCGTTCCCCAGGGCCGCCATGTTCGAGCTGGCGGACCGCGGCTTCCGCACGCCGTTCCAGCAGCTGGTGGCGTGCATCATCTCCATCCGCACCACGGACGAGGTGATGCTCCCCACCGCCATCCACCTCTTCGAGCACGCCGCCACCCCCGCCGGGATCGCGCGGATGAGCGTGGACGAGATCGACGCGCTCATCCGCACCTGCGCCTTTCACTACGGCAAGGCGTGGCAGATCCGGGAGATCGCGGAGCGGCTGGTGGCGGAGCACGGCGGCGAGCTGGGATGCGACGAGGCGTTGATGCTGTCGTTTCGCGGCGTCGGGCCCAAGTGCACCAACCTGGTGATGGGCGTCGCGTGCGGAGAGGCGCGCATCGGCGTGGACGTCCACGTGCACCGCATCACCAACCGCTGGGGCTACGCGGCCGCCCCCACGCCGGAGGCGACGATGGCGGCGCTGATGCAGGTGCTGCCCAGGCGCTACTGGGTGGAGATCAACCGGCTGCTCGTCCCCTTCGGCAAGCACATCTGCACCGGCCGCCTGCCGAAGTGCAGCACCTGCCCCGTGCTCGCATACTGCCGCCAGGTGGGCGTGACCGAGCACCGGTGAAGAGGGATGAGGATCGCACCCGCCGGCGACACCCAGCCGGACCGAGGGTGCGGGCTACAGAAGCTCGACGAGAATCTGGATCGAGATCGACGCCCATCCCTGGCCCACGCGAAGCCCCGCGCAGTTTGCGGGGCTTCCCGCTTTTGCAGCCGCGGGTTACCCGCCCGGGAAAAGGCCGAGCGACGCGCATCCCAGAGCGAGCAAGGGCTTGCAGACATATATCTTAGTACTTAGATTCTTATAGCCAAGCGATTCTCGCTCGGGATCACGGAGATCCCGTCGGGGTCGCCAACGACGCGGACGGTACTTCGATGAACACGCACCTGGAGCTTGGCCTGGACACCTTCGGCGACGTCACCCGCGCGGAGGACGGCCGCCTTCTTTCGCACGCCGAGGTCATCCGCGACGTGATCGCCGAGGCCGTGCTGGCCGACCAGCTGGGGATCGACTTCATCGGCCTGGGGGAGCACCACCGGGAGGACTTCGCCATCTCCTCGCCCGAGGTGGTGCTGGCCGCCATCGCCGGGCGGACGGAGCGCATCCACCTGGGCTCGGCCGTCACCGTGCTCAGCTCGGACGATCCCGTGCGCGTGTTTCAGCGCTTCGCCACGCTGGACGCCGCGTCGGGCGGACGGGCCGAGGTCATCCTGGGGCGCGGCTCGTTCACCGAGTCGTTCCCGCTCTTCGGGTACCCGCTGGACCAGTACAACACGCTGTTCGAGGAAAAGCTGGAGCTGTTCGCCGCCATCCTGGAGGCGGACCGCACCGGCGAGCCGGTGACGTGGCGCGGAACCATCCGCCCGGCGCTCACCCGCCAGCGCGTGTTCCCCCGGACGGGGCACGGCGGGCTCAGGACGTGGATCGGCGTGGGTGGCAGCCCGGAATCCGTCATCCGCGCCGCGCGCTACCGCATTCCGCTGATGCTGGCCATCATCGGCGGCAGCCCGCAGCGGTTTGCGCCGTACGTGGAGCTGTACCACCGCGCGCTGCGGGAGCGCGGCGCGCCCGTCCTTCCCGTGGGCGTGCACTCCCCCGGCCACGTGGGCGAGACGGATGCCCGGGCGCGCGAGGAGTTCTGGCCGGCGTACCGCGAGATGCGCGACCGCATTGGCGCGGAGCGCGGCTGGCCCCCCACCACCGCGGCGGAGTTCGAGCGCGAGATCGAGGCGGGTTCGCTGTACGTGGGCTCGCCGGAGACGGTGGCGCGCAAGATCGCAGGGACGGCGGGGACGCTGGGGGTGCAGCGCTTCGACATGAAGTACAGCGCCGGCACCCTGGCGCACGGGGTGATGATGCGCAGCATCGAGCTCTACGGGCGCGCCGTCATCCCCCGCGTCCGCGAGCTGCTCGCCACGCCCGGCTCCCAGGCGGCGTGACCGGCCGATCCGGATGATGGCGACGAGGCGGAGGAGCCGGGCTGGATCCGGCTACTCCGCCGCCGCCCCGGCCGGCTCCTCGGCGTTCTTCCGCCGGCGGCGGCGTTTGGGAGGGTCCTGGACCGCGACCAGCTCGCGCAGCGTCTGCACCAGAGTGCTTACCCCGCGGATCACGCGCTCGTCGCCCTCGCGCAGCATGGCGGCCAGGATGTGCTTGCAGACCCGTTCGCGCCACAGGTGATCGCCGCAGTCGCAGCGCGTGAGCAGGCGCTCGCGCAGGTCCACCCAGTGCGGCTCCGTCCCGCCCGTCACGCAGTACTGGCCGGGCCCGATGACCTCTACCTCCAGCCCCAGGCACCGCTCCAGCCGTCCCGCCTCCACCCCTCCCGCCGCCTCCACGTCGATCTCGATCATCGCCATCGTCGCCGCTCCCGATCCAAAGGTGCACCGTTTCCCGACAACCGTGATACACCCGAGCGGGAAAAGAGTTTCGGGATTTGTGCGGTTTGAGTTCATCTCGCACGAGGTGCACACGCGTGGCGGATCCGCGGCGTAGAGTGGAGGAGCGGGAGACGAGGAAGCCCCGTCCGGCGACGCGTCAGCGGCACCGGGACGGGGCTTCTCCAGGGTCCAGCGGCGGGCTTACCCGCTCGCCCGGGCCCGCCCGGCGGGAGGGCTCGGGCGCGCCGGTCAGCTGTCCCCACGCTCCTCGCGCGGGTGGCCGTGACCCTGGTTCTTTGACTCGCCACTGGTGTCCAGGTCGCGGTCGGTGCCGCGCGTGCCGCGCTCGCTGGCGCCGAACTCCGCGCCCTGGTTGTTCTCGCCCTGCGTTCCCTCGGGCGTGTTGCCGCTGGTAACGCCGCCGGGGTGCTGGTGCGTGGTCTTGAGGTCCGACATGCTCCATCTCCTGATTCGGGTGCGTACGGCCTGTCCCCTAGTCCTGTCGGGAGATGATGGACGGGGGCAAGACTCGTTCCGGCAACGAGATAAGGGGACGTTCCCCACGCCCGCCGTGGAACGTCCCTGGTTGCGGAGGTGCACCGATCTTGCGTATGATCGTTCCCGGTGACGCGACCGCGACAAGGGTGTTGCGCGACCCGTTCACCACGCATAGTTTCCGAAGTGGAGCCGCGCGAACCCGGGCAGCCCGACAGGCGGACTGCTCCGTGCCCGGCGGTCAGGAAAGGAGGTTGGGCCCTTGAAAATCTGTGACCTCGTTCAGGACCCGCCCGCGACGCTCCGCTTTCGGAACGCCCTTGCAGCACGCATGCTGCGCGGGCGTTTTTCGTTTCCCGTCTTCGCAGGAGGGTGACATGCTCGATTCCGGGATGATCAACAAGATCCAGAAGGCCAAGGACTACGCCTCGGAACCCGAGCGCATTCACTTTCAGAAGCTGGAAGTGGAGTTCGACGGGCGCAACGGCAACCACAACGTAGGGTTCCAGGAAGGTCACTGGCATTGCGACTGTGATTATTTCAAGCACCACCACACCTGCAGCCACACCATGGCCATGGAGCGCGTGCTCGGCGTGATGGCCCCCGCGGAGGTCGCCTGAGCGTGGCGGCCTGAGCCGCACCCCCGCCGGCACCCCGGCGGGAGCAGCTGACAACAAGATCGCCGCGGGAGAGCACGACTCTCCGGCGGCGATCGAGTTTTTCCCACCCGAGCGGCGCCGATTCCGGACCACCGCGGATGAGCGGGTAAACCCGCTGCCGGGAAAGCGACAGACCCCGTCTCCGCTCGCCGCGCTCGCAGAACGGGGCTTCAACCGCGGAACGCGGCGCGGGTTCTTGAGACGTTTACACCAAGTCCTGGAAAGGGTGACTTCCTGAGGGAGCGCACGCGCAGTCCTGCCGCCTGCACGGACTCCGGCGCGCGACCGAAGGACCTCCTCTCGGCTGCGCACGGGCCGGATCAGAACGCGGAACCAGCCCCTTGGTTCTGCTGGCGAGGTCCTTCGGTCGGCGCGCCGGGTTCCCGGCCAAGGCAAGGTACAGCGCGGCGCCTCCCTCAGCTTAGGAAGTCATGCGCGCTATTGCCGGATTCGCTATCAGAATGACAGAGCTCGGCCGGCACCGGATCAGCGGGAACGCACCGGGGGGGGAGACAACTACACCCTCTCCCGCTTGCGGGAGAGGGTGCGCGCCTACGCGAGCGGGTGAGCGCCCCGGGCCTACGGAGCCGTTTGCGGCGGCGCGGCGGCAGGGGGCGCGGACGCGGGGACGGAGTCCGGCGCGGTGCCGCCGCTGGTGGCGGGGGCCGGGGTGGGGGCCGCGCCGCCGCCGACCGCCGTGTCGCGCGAGTCCAGCTGCTCCAGGTGGATGGACGTATCCACCACGATCCCCATCCGGGCCGCCTCCTCGGGCGAGAGCGCCTTGGCCTCCGTCTGCACCTGCTCCGCCGACATCCCGTCCTCCCACTGCTTGTTGGCCGTATCCATCTTCACGGCCCCCGCCTCGCCGCCGCCCCCGCGTCCCGGACACGCGGCCAGCACCAGGCACGCGGCAGGCACAAACACGGGGAGCAGACGGCGCAGGATCGGCTTCGGCATGGTTGCACTCCGAACTGTGTGGGCCAGGAAAGAAAAATACGAAATCGCTTCGGCGGGCGGGCGTCAGGCGCGCTGCCCGGCGCCCTCCAGAAAGTCGCGGACGCGCTCCCACACCTCCTGGGCGCGCTCCCAGTGCGGCAGTCCCCCCGTGGGCAGCCCCACCACCTGCACGTTGGGGCGGCCGTCCAGCTCCGGCAGGCGCTCGTAGCTCTCCTGCCTGCGGCTCTCCACCGTGCCGTGCACCACCAGCACCGGCTGCCGCAGCCGCCGGAAGGTGTCCGCCGCGTCCTTGGGGAACATCCGCCCGCTCAGAAAGTCATCCACCGGGAGCGCCGCGCCGTCCATCCGCGACGTCTCCGCCCCGAACTCCACGAACTCCTCGGGCACCCCGAACTCCGGGGTGAACAGGTTCTCCGCCGCGAAGCGGTAGAGCGCCTCCGGCGTCGTGAGCCGGTCGTAGAAGGCGCGCTGCACGCCGGGGAGGGTAAAGAGCAGCCGCGACCAGATGCGCGGGATGGCCGGCGGGTCCTTCCCCAGCCCGGCCGGCTCGATGGCCGCCAGCGCGTGCACCAGGTCCGGCCGGCGCCGCGCCACCTCGGCCGCGTACGCCGCGCCCAGCGAGAGGCCGATCACGTCGGCACCGCCGGCGGGGCGCACGACGCGCTCCAGGAAGTGCTGCAGCTGGTCTTCCATCAGCCCCGGGTCGTACGCCAGCTCCGGCCGGTCGCTGTGCCCGAAGCCGATCCACTCCAGCGCGTACAGCGGGCGCTGCGTGTTCTTGCGGAAGGCGCGCACCAGCGGCCGCATCTCGTGCGCGCTGGCCACGGCGTTGATGGAGTGCAGGAACACCACCGGCCGCCCCGTGCCCTCGCGCAGGTAGTAGGCGTAGTGGACGTCGCCCCACTTCTGGTACTGGACGGGGAGCCCCAGCGCGTTGGGCAGCTCCGTCACCGGGCGCCGCCGCGCGCGCCGCGCGCCGAACACGTACATGGCGTAGGCGGCGGCCGCGGCCGCGCCCAGGCCGGCGGCGGCGCGGCGCGGCGTCACCAGCGGCTTCTTGCCCTTTTCCTCGTCCCTCGGCCCCTCGTCTCGATCCGCCATCCCCGTGGCCCTTTCGCCCGTGCTGCCGTCCAGTGAAGCCATCGTGCAATCCCCGTGCAAACGGAAAAGCCCGGCGCGCGCGCCGGGCCGTCCTTCCGTCCATCCACACCCCGCCGGCCGCCTTCCTCAGCGCTGCGCCCGCACCTCGGCGGGCGCCCCGCCGGGGGGCGTAAGCCCCTGCTGCGCCCAGCTGAACAGCGACCGCTCGCCGTGCTGCGCCCACGTCATCACCCCGCGGGGGATCCCCGCGGTAAAGAACAGGATCACGATCAGCGCCGCCGCCGTGGCCACGCCCGCGAACGCCGGCCCGGAGAGCCGCGCCTCGGCGTGCTCGTCCGCGCTGCGCGCCGGGCGCATGTACATCACCACGATCACCCGCAGGTAGTAGAAGTACGACACCAGCGACGCCAGCACCAGCACCACCGCCAGCTCGGGGACCTTCATCGCCACCAGCGCCCGCAGGATGTACAGCTTGCCCAGGAACCCGGCCGTGAGGGGAAAGCCCGCCAGCGACAGCAGGAACACCGAGAACATCGCCGCCAGCCACGGCTTCTGCGAGGCCAGGCCGGCGTAGTCCTCCAGCGTGACCCGCTCCTCCGCGCCCCGTGCGTTGGCGATCACGATGCCGAACGCGCCGGCCGTCATCAGCGTGTACACCAGCAGGTAGAAGAGGAACGCCGAGGTGCCCCCGGTGAACCCCGCCACCACCGCGGCCAGCAGGTACCCCGCGTGCGCGATGGACGAATACGCCAGCATCCGCTTGAGCGAGCCCTGCGTGAGCGCCAGCAGGTTGCCCGCCACCATCGTCACCGCCGCCAGCAGGTACACCGGCCGCGCCCAGTCGCCGAAGTTGCCGCTGAAGCCCACCAGGAACACCCGGATGAGCGACGCGAACGCCGCCGCCTTCACGCCGGTCGCCATCAGCGCCGTCACCGGCGTGGGGGCGCCCTCGTACGCGTCGGGCGTCCACATGTGGAAGGGGATGGCCGCCACCTTGAAGCCGTAGCCCACCAGCACCAGCCCGATCCCCGCCAGCAGCATGGTGTCGTGGCGCTCGCCCGAGAGGAGGATGGAAAAGAAGGTGCGGATGTTGGTGGTCCCCGTGGCCCCGAAGACCAGCGCGATGCCGTACAGGAAGAACGCGCTGCTGAAGGCGCCCAGCAGGAAGTACTTCAGCGAGCCCTCCGTGCTGCGCGGGTCCATGCGGTCGAAGCCCACCAGCACGTAGATGGCGACCGACATCACCTCCAGCCCGATGAAGATCATCATCAGGTCGCTGGCGCCGGCCATCAGCATCATCCCCAGCACGGCGAACAGCACCAGCGCGTAGAACTCGCCCTTGAACAGGCCGCGGTCCTGCAGGTACGGCTTGGCGTACACGAACACCAGCGCGCTCACCGCGTAGATGCCCAGCTTGAGCACGTCGGCGGCGACATCGCGCACGAACATGCCGCCGAACGCGAGCACCTGCCCCGTCGCCATGTCGCGCGCCGTCAGCACCGCCGCGCCGACCAGCACCAGCAGGGCCAGGAAGTGGGTCA
>DASUVG010000201.1:0-20508 GCA_036379135.1 Longimicrobium sp. | reverse complement strand
GCAGGTTGCTCACGTGTTACGCACCCGTTCGCCACTGAACCACCCCCGAAAGGGTGACTCCGTACGACTTGCATGTGTTAAGCGCGCCGCCAGCGTTCGTCCTGAGCCAGGATCAAACTCTCCATGAGTTGAACAGCTCTTGTGAACGAACACGGTTGTGTTCATTCGGATTTTTTCACGTTTCTTGTTCCCGTTACCAACGGCGGACGCGAAGGACGTGTTGCCTTCGACTGACTCCGCCACGGGGCGTTCGTCTTAGCACTCCCAAAGACCCGAGTTGTCAAACTGCTTCCGCGAGCCCATGACTCGCTTTCCATGCGCATCCGGCCAGTTTCACCCGGCCGCCGCGTTCAGTCCTTCAATCTACCACCCTCGACCCACCTCGTCAAGGGGCGGCGGAGAGGAAATTTCGAAGCTTTCCGTCCCGCCGCGTTTCCTGGAACGCCCTGAACCTACTCGACTTAGGCGCTCCGGTCAAGGGGTCGATTTCTCGATTTTATCCCTCTCCCGCCCCGCTCCGCCCGTTCAGGCGACAGCCTTATAAGCTACCACCCTCTTCCCGCGGCGTCAACCCCGGGTCGCCCCGTCAAGTGGCGCCAGGAGATCGGCCCCGGCGACCAAGGGGCCGCAAGTATAAACGAGTGTTTCCCGCCCGTCAACCCTCTCGCGGGCCGCGGCCGCCCGGCGACTTCCGTCGCGGCGGGGGCAGCCCGAGAGAGGGCAAAAGCGGACCCCCGCGATCTCTCGCGGGGGTCCGCTGTGCTGCGTAAGGGGTGAGCGACGGGGATCGAACCCGCGACCTCCGGAACCACAATCCGGCGCTCTGACCGACTGAGCTACGCTCACCGTGTGCTTTTCAACCCGACCGGACCCGCCACCCCGCAACGCGCGAGTGCCGCCGCGCGTCCGGGGAGACACGAATTTGTAAAAGGACGGGCGATCGCGCAAGTGGTCGCGCCACTTCAAGCATCCCCGCGGCAGGCGCGGCGACGCGGCCACTTCCCCGAATCGGCGAAACGACGGCTCGCGCGGAGGACACGGAGGCGCAGAACGAAAAACATCCTCTGCGCCTCCGCGGCTCCGCGCGAGCTTTCTTTCCCCATCCGTATCCCCGGACGCAGGGGCGCGGAGAAAACGGTTTCCGCGCCCCGCCGGGGGTCCGGCCGCGCTACTCCTCCACCAGCGCCAGCGACGACTGCACGGCGGTGCTGGGGAGCGGCGGGCTGATGTCCACCAGGGCCAGCTCCAGGTTGCTCAGGCTGAGCATGGGCATGGTGGTGGTGGTCAGGCTGGTCATCACCGTCAGGGCGAAGGTCAGCTGCCCGCCCGTGCTGGACGGCACGTTGCTGGTGAACCACGCCGTCACCGCGTTGGCCACGTCCGAGATCATGGTGGCGATGGGCACCGGGCCCTGGTCGCTCCCGGTGGTCACCTGCAGCGGCGGCTGCATGAAGATGGGGATGGTGATGGGCAGCGCCGTTCCCCCGCCCGCGTTGAGGGTGTAGGTGTAGGTGCCCACCAGCTGCACGGTCAGGTCCGCGTCGCTGGAGTTGGAGGTGAGCGCGGAGAAGAGCGCCGTCAGGTGGGCCTGCAGCGAGCGCACCACCGGCTTGCCGTTGGTGGAGCCGATGAGGGAGATGTCGATGGCCGTCCCCGACGAGATGGTGGGCTGCAGGGTGCTGCTGAAGGTCACGTCCGGCGTGCGGTACACGAAGTCCGGCGACGTGGTCTGCCCCGTCACCAGGTTCTCGTTGCGGGTCACGTACGCCGTGGCCAGCGCGTTCTGCTGCGCCAGGATGGGGATCCCCGGGTACACCACCGAGCGCAGGGAGATGGACTGCGCCGTGGTGAAGTCCAGCGCGTTCCCCTTTCCGTCCAGGTAGATGTACTCCGTGGTTCCCGAGGGCGGGTTTCCGCCGGTGTACGCCGTGGTGGTGTAGCCGGCGATCTGCACCTGCGGCACCGTCCCCGTAACGCCGGCCACCTGCACCACCAGCACGTTCTCCACGCCGGCCACCGTCTGCGGCTGCTCCACCACCGTGAAGCTCCAGGTGGTGCCGGTGGCGCTCACCAGCGCGCGCGGGGCGCGCCCGACCATCAGCCGCCCGGTCGACTCCGTGGCCGCGGTGATCTTCGCCAGCATCTGGTTCACCGCCCCGATGGCGGCCGAGGCGGTGGCCACCGGCTCCCCGGTGGAGCTTTCCGTGAGCACCGCCAGCGAGCCCGTGAGGTCCGCCTGCACCTGCGGGTACACCGTGACGAACTGCGCCAGCTGCGGGAAGGCGTCCTGGAACGCCATCAGCATGAGCGTCTGGGCGGGCTGCAGGTTGAACTCCACGTCCACGTACACGGTGTCCTGCGGGTAGTGCAGCGGCAGCGAGTACTGCAGGGTGTAGGTCCACTCCGTGGCCTGCGCCAGGGTGGTGGCCTGCGGGTTGGTGGCCTGCCCCGTCTGCGTGACCATGGCCGGGCTGCTGGGATACGCCCGCAGCACCATGGGGATATGCACCGTGCCCAGGTCGGCCGACAGGCTTCCCGCCTGCGACGGGTCCACCGGCGGCGGGTTGACGAACTGCAGCCAGCTGGACGCGTTGTAGCCCTCGATCCCCGGCACCGTGCCGATCTGGTGCTCGATGGCGGAGGGCGTGTACCACAGGTCCACGGTCACCGACGCCGCGGCCGTGTCGCCCCCCGGCTGCGAGGGCGTGGTCACCAGGAAGGCGAGCGGCACGCTGGTCTGCGTGGCCAGCGGCAGCTTGGCGCTGGTGAACGCCACCCCCGGCGTGACCGTGTCGGCGGGGTTCTGCACCACCGCCCCGTACAGGTTGGGCGGCGCCGTGGGGGTGGGCTGCTCGCTCACGGCGGCCACCACGCCGGTCTGGTACTGCAGCGCCGCCTGCGTGGTGTAGGCGTTCCCCAGCTGCTCCAGCAGCGTCTGCGTGAACACCTGCTGCACGCCGGTCGGGTCCGCCCCCGCGTCGGAGACGAACACCGGCTGCATCTGCGCCGCGTAGATGCCGGCCAGGCTGGTCTTTCCGGCCTGCAGCGAGGCCAGGTTGGACCCGTCCGTCAGCTCGTCCAGGATCACCAGCGGCGAGATGAACTCCGGCGCCAGCAGCGAATCCACCGCCGCGAACACCTGCTGCACCCACCCGTCCAGGTCCACGTTGGCGAACTGCTGGTTGGCCGACGAATTCCAGTCGATCCCCGTGCCGCTGACGTAGGGCGAGATGCCGGCGCTGCTGGAGATGAGCGAGGTGGAGATCGGCGCCGGGGCGAAGATCGCCGGCCCGCCGGACTGCACCGCGTAGCTGACGGGGTTCCCCGTGGTCCCCACCTGCACCGCCCAGAGGGTGGCGCTGCTGGCCGAGGCGCCCTGGAAGCGGTCGGGCCCGTACGCCACCTTGAGGGTGTACTCCTTCCCGGTGAACGCCCCCTCGAACGCCGCGGCAAAGGCCGAGAGCCCGGCCGCCGTGCTGGCGCCCGTCGGGGCGAGCGTGGTGGTGGTGCTGGCCACCCCGGCCACGGTGGAGAACTCGCCCTCCACCACCCCGCCGGTGCGGGCCAGCGTGAACGAGCAGGCCAGCTCGAAGATCTGCGCGGGGTTCACCGCGTCGTTGGACAGGTCGAAGGCGAGGTTCAGCGAGGCCGCCGGCACCGTCCCCGCCTGCCCCGCCGCCACCGCCTGCAGGTACGCCAGGATGGAGCCCAGCCACGCCGTCAGGCTGGTCAGGCTGGTCCCCGTCACCGCGAGCGGCGCCGAGGTCAGGCTGGTCTCCACCGTGAAGGCCACGCCGTTGGGGTCCGCCAGCTGGTACGACAGCGCCTGGTACAGCGGCCCGTCCGCCTGCGCGTTGGCCTGCGGGTCCTGACCGCCGGTGGTGGAGTCGTAGCGCGAGGGGTCGAAGGTAAAGGCCAGCTGCAGTTGCGGCGCGCCCGCGCTGCCGCCCACTCCCCAGGAGGCGTTGGCCGACGGCCACTGCCCCAGCCCCACCAGCCCGTCGGTGTACCCCACCAGCACCGGGCTCAGGTTGAAGGGACCCGCGTCCCCGCTCTGCGGCGCGCTCAGGTCGGAGATGATGGTGTTGCCGTACAGGTCCAGCCACTGGAAGCCGGTCTGCAGCAGCCGGCCCACCCCCTGGTACGGGTTGGTCCCCGACGCGCCCGCCACCAGCGACGCGTACGACAGCGTCACGTCGTACGTCCACAGGTCGTCCTCGGTCAGCAGCGTGGGGACGCGCGTCTTGCCCAGCCCCGTGCCCCCGCCGCCCGTGGGCCCCACCGGGACGCCCAGGTTGCTGAGGGTGAAGTCCTGGTTCCCCGGCACCTGGTAGCCCAGCAGCTGGAACCAGGAGAGCATCTGGCTCTGCGGGTCGCTGCCGCCCGTGGCCACGGGGCGCTGCACCTGGTACAGCTGGCTCCCCGCCGGGAGCGTGGACGAGCGCACCACCGGGCCCACGGTGATGGCGAGCGCCCCGGAGAGGAGCCCCGCCACGTTCTGGTTGTCCACCGCCAGCCCCACCACGTCCGCGCCGTAGTAGGCGGCCAGCGCGCCCAGGGTGTTTCCGCCCGGCGAGGTGCCCACCGTTACGGTGAGCGCCGGCAGGCGCAGCCCGGTGTTCACCGGCAGCGCGGACTGCCAGGCGGCCGTGGGGACGCGCGGGTTGGCGTCGGCGATCGCCTGCGTGCTGGTGCCGAACCAGGTGGCGATGGCGGCCACGGTGCCCCCCGGCGCCGTTCCCAGCGGCGAGACGAAGTACGTTCCCTCGTTCACCGCAACCTGCGTCCCGGCGGGGATGGTCGCGCCCGCGTTGGCGTGCGCCACGTCCGCCAGGTCGGCGTACCACGCCGCCGCCAGCGCCCCCAGCGTTCCCGTGCTCCCCAGCGAGGGGGCGGACGCGGGCACCGTCGGCACGGCCGTGGCCACGACGGGATACTGCGACGGGTCCACGGGGTCCGTGTACGCCAGCGCGTTCATGCAGTCGTACAGCTGGTCCTGCAGCCCGGCGCCGTAGACCACCACCAGCGTGAGCGTCGCGTTGCCGTCCTGGTCGAAGAGGTAGTCCGGCAGCCCGTTCCCCGCGTCGGAGTAGTACAGGTAGAACCCGCCCGACGCGGTGATGCTGGCCTCCCACAGCAGCTGCAGGAACACCGCGTTCCCGTTCAGCGCCGTGTTGGCCGGCACCGACGCATCCTCCTCCAGCTCCACGAAGGCGGCGAAGCCGCCGGTCTGCGGGTGCGTCACCGTCGACAGGTTGGCCTGGCCGATGCCGAAGGTCACGCTCCCGCCCGTCTGCACCCCGCCCGCCTGCAGCCCCGGCTGCGGCGCGTACCCGATCCACACCCCCGCGAGATTCGGGTTGTCCAGCGACCCCGTGCCGGTGCCCGGGAACTGCGACACCAGGTTCTCCAGCAGCACGATCCCCGCGCTGCTGGCGCCCACCACCTGGTAGGTGATGGCCCCCGCGGTGCCGGCCGCCGGCGCCGGCACCGTCTGCACCGTGATGTCCAGCGTGGTCGCCCAGCCGTAGTTGGTGAGCGGCGTGGAGATGGTGGTGCCGCTGGCCTGGTCGTACGCCTGGCTGGCCGCGGTGAAGGTGGGGTTGGTGGCGTAGGTGGTGTGGTCCAGGATGGACGACAGCCCGTCGGGGAACGCCAGCAGCCGTGCCATGGTGGCCCCCGGCAGCGGCGCGCCGTACGGCATCCTGGGCAGCGAGGACGCCGTCCACGGGGTGCTGGCGCCCAGGCCGTAGGTGGCCGGCGTGGCCGCCAGCTGGCTCTGCGCCCCCAGCCCCGTGTACTGCGTCACCAGCCGCTGGGTGGTCACCCAGCTGCGCAGCGCCTCGATCTGCGTGCCGTTGGCGTCGGTGGAGACCACGCTGAAGGGAACGGCGTTGCTCCCGTTTGCGTTGGTGATCCACGACGGCCCGCTGGCGTTCCCCACGGTGATGGTGAGCGCCGTCGTGCTCAGCGGAGGGATGGGGAACTGCTGGCCGGTGAGCGCGTAGAGCCCCGCCTCCGCCGGGAGCGAGAAGGTGCTCCCGTTCTGCGTGACCCACATCCCCACCGTGTTGGGGGTGATGTCGGTGGTGGGCAGCCGCAGGCCGTGCAGGTGAAAGCGCGACACGGTGGCCGACAGCTGCTGGATGGCGCCCGTGGCCTGCGCCTCGGCGAGCAGCGCCGACACCGGCAGCGAAAGCAGGTGCGGCAGGTCCAGCTGCGGCGGGGCGCCGTCCACCTGCGCCCACAGGTTGGCCACCGCGCCGTTGGCGGCCGGCCCGGCCAGCGCCGCGACGGACACCCCGTTGGCCGAGGCCACGGAGTCCAGCGTGTCGGAAGCCCCGGTGGTGTGCGTGTAGTCCGGCAGGCTCAGCGTGGCGAAGGGCATCAGCAGCCCCGCCTGCGTCAGCAGGGTGGCGTCCGCCAGCAGCTCCGAGACCGGCACGCTCAGCCGGGTGGCCACGGTGGTCAGGCTGTCGCCGCCGCCCACCTGCACCGAGGCGGAGCCGTACGTCACCGTGGCGCCCTGCTGCAGCAGCAGGCCGTTGTCCACGTTGGCCGTGGCCAGCGCCTGCGCGTCGAACGCGCCGCCGAACTGCGACTTCGCCGCGACGATGGTGAAGGTGTCGCCGGCGGCGGCCGCCGCCGTGGCGCCGCTGATGGTGAGCGCCACCCCCTGGCTGAGGGTGAGGCCGGCGTTGGCGGTGAACACGTCCGCCAGCGTGTATCCGTCGTCGTACGCCGTCACCCAGTCCACCACCTGCTGCGGCGTCTCGCCGGTGCCCAGGGCGTACTTGTAGTCGCGCAGCCCGTCGGAGAGCGCGTCGATCATCTGCCGCGCCAGGAACAGGAAGTAGTCGGCGTACACGAAGCCCGCCACCGAGGCGTTGGGGTCCGTGGAAAGCATCGCCCGCCCCTGCACCCCCTGCTGCTGCTGCTCCTGCTCCACCTGCACCGCCAGCTGGTCGAAGTAGGTGCGCAGGTTGGCGGCGCCCTGCTGCGAAAGCGAGTTGTATCCTCCAAAGGTGTACGAGAGCGCCGGGTTCCCCCCGAAGGCCGGCACGTTCAGCGACAGCTCCGGCGCCATGGGGAAGAAGGCGCCCGTCACCTGCGTTCCCTGCTGCACGTCCTGGGGCCCGTTCAGCGTGAGCCGCACCTGCGGGGCGATGGCGGGGTTGGCGGTCTGCCCGCCCAGCATGACGTCGATGGCCGACGGCGGGATCGGCTGCGGGTTGTCCTCGTCGTCCGCCAGGTAGGCGGCGATGGCGTCCAGGTCGTCCGTGGAGATGTTGATGGCGTCCACCTGGTCCGCCGTCATGGGCCCGCTCTGGAACGCCGCGATGGTCCAGCGCGCCACCAGCTTGGCCAGCGTGTCGAAGGAGGTGTCGGCGGCCGCCGGCGCCCCCTGCGTCACGGGCTGGGGAGCGTCCACCACCAGCATCGCCACGTAGCAGGGGATCTGCTGCGACAGCGAGGCGGCCGCGTCGCCCGCCGCCGTCAGGGCGTACGACAGGTAGCCGGTGAGCGGCGCCGGGGTGGCGGGCGGCTGCAGGTTGGTCCACACCGGCACGGTGTTCACCGTCGCCAGCTGCAGGGAGCGCCGCAGGCTGGTGAGCCGGTGCTCCAGCGGCCCGGCCAGGCGCCCCGCCGACAGCAGCTCGTTGCCGCTCCCCACCGTCCACGGCGCCGTTCCCTGGCCGCCGATCTGGAAGCTTTCGCTGAGCGACAGCGAGAAGTGGAAGTGCAGGGTGATGGAGAAGATCCCCAGGTCGATCTTCAGCGACGCCGACACGTCCACGTTGGCGGCGACGGTGAAGAGGATGGGCTGATACGAGGTGAAGGTGATCTGCGCCGTCACGTTGAGCGTGATGTTGACGGACGCCTTGATGACGGCGAAGTCGATAGAGCCGTTGAGCGTCCCCGCGATCCCGAAGGTGCCGCTGAGCGAGTAGTAGTAGGTGCCGTCCAGCTGCGACGACGAGCTTCCCGGGTCGCCGCCGTCATACGGGTTCCACCGGGCGATCACCCCCTGGATGATCCCCAGCACGGTGAGGCTGAACCCCGCGCTCAGCGGGCCGATGCTGACGCTCTTGCCGAACCCCACCTGCGCCCCGAAGCCGAAGATGATGACGGGGTTGAAGGTGCCGTTGGTGGCCGCCGGCACCTGGTTGCTGGTGGCGCTGGACAGCTTGCCGAAGTAGAAGCCCCCCGACCCCAGCATGGGGATGCCGGGGTAGATGATGGCCTGCACCGTGAACGACCGGCTGAAGTCGTTGTTCCACGGAAAGCCCACGTCCACCTGAAAGTCGCCGTTGGTGTACACGGCGATGCCGAAGGTGGGAAGCTGGATGGTGTAGATCCCCGCCTGGATGGTGCGCATGGCGGTGGGAAGGGTGAGCTCCGCCTGGTACACCCCCAGCGTGTCGCTGAGCTTGCGGTACAGGATCTGGAAGTCCAGCCCCGCGAAGACCTTGGCCGGCCCGCCCGCCAGCGCCAGCCGCAGCCCGTACAGGGTGGGGTCGGCGAAGACGATCTGGACGGTGAAGGCGTAGTTGGTGTCGTCGTAGCGCAGCAGCCCCAGGTCCGTGCCGATGAGCCACGAGGTGGCGGCGCTGTACGTCACCAGCGGAAGCGAGGTGCCGCCCGGCACCGGCATCTTTGCCATCGCGCCGATGGCGTCCTGCACGGTGGTGGCGCTCGCCATGCCGGGGACGGCGACCCGCTGCCCCAGGGCCAGCAGGCGCACGTCGAAGTACTGGTTGCCGTTCCCCGGCGGCGTGGCCGTGCTGCTGGGCGAGGTGGCGTCCCAGTTCAGCTGGTTGCTGGTGGACGTCAGCGCGCCCGGCTGGCCCTGGGCGTCGTTGCCGTTGAGCCAGGGGAAGGAGCCGTCGACGGTCACCTGCACCCTCCCCGCTCCCGGCTTTGCCTGGGTGTTGTAGGTGAGCCCGAAGCCCGTGACCCTGGCGAAGATCAGGTCGATGGGCCCCACGTCCACCGAGAACGTGACCGTCGCGGCCGTGAAGTCGTAGCTCAGCTGCAGCCCCGTGAGGGAGATGTCGTTCAGCAGGTCCCAGGGCGAGGCCAGGCCGAAGGGAAAGCCCAGCGCCCAGGAGACGAACTGCTCCACCATGGACCCCAGCGACACGGTGTCGGTAAAGGCCAGCGTCCCCACCCAGTGCTGGTCGGTGCCCTGGACGACCGAGGCGCTCAGGTCGCTCCAGGTGAGCGTGTACTGCTGCGTCCCCGGCGCGTAGTCGAAGCCCAGGGTAATGTCGATGCCGTTCCACGACGCCGCCGCGTTCAGCTGCCCGGACGGGAGCGCGGGGGCGCCGGAGGGGAGCGTGCCGGTGCTGCTGAGCGCCGCGGAGAAGCTTCCCGTGGCGGTGAGCGAAAAGTCGCCGAAGGGGGGCGAGAACGCCTCCACCGTGGCCCCCAGGGTGAACCACTGCTGCAGCGTGTCGCTTCCCGTGTGGATGGCGGCGCTGAAGCCGCTGATGTCGAAGTCGGGGAGCGCCGAGCTGAACCAGTTGCTTCCCAGGTAGGTGGTCAGGATGTCGCTGACCTTGATCTTCTGCTCGTTCTGCGCGCCGGTGATGACCCACTCCTCCCCGTCGTACGCGGCGGTGATGGTGAGCCCGAAGGTGATGTCGGGGTTGTTCTCGAAGAACGCCACCGTGCCGGTGACCTGCCCGGTGGAGGTGGCCGTCCCCGTGTTCTGGATCTGGAAGCCCACGTCGGTCACGGAGAACACCGGCGAGCTGCTGGGCACCTGCCACAGGTCCTTGACGTCGGCGCACACGGTGTAGGTGGTGGGCGCCGGCCCGCTGGCGGGGCTGAAGGTGCCGTTGAAGGTGGTGATGTCGCCGCCGATGGGGATGGAGGGCGCGCTCACCACGAAGAAGGTGAGCAGCTCCGACAGCGGGATCGGCGCGCTGGCGGGGTCCAGGGTGCCCGTCATGGAGAGCGGCGGGTACGCCAGGTCCACGTCGATGGTCCCCGGCCCCAGCGCGAAGGTGGAGGTGGCCGTCCACGACACCGCGCGCGTTCCCGACGGGTTGGCGGCGGAGAAGTGGAAGTTCACCGTCTTCAGCGTCAGCTGGCCGAACACGGTCCAGTTCGGCTGCGTCTGCAGGTCCACCGTGAAGAGGGTGAGGGTGTCGGTGGTGTAGTCGTAGTTGATGTCCAGGTCCTGCAGCGCCAGATCGGTCAGCACGTTGAGCCCCGACGGCAGGCTGGCCGTGAGGTCGATGCCGCCGATAAACTGGAAGAGCGACTGCAGGCTGAGCGGCGCTCCGCTGACGGTGACGTCCACCCCGATCTGGTGGGTGGCGGGGAGCGGGATGTTCGCCGTCACAGCCAGCGTGCTCCCGCCGATCCCCACCGTGCCGGTAAGGGTGCCGGAGGTGGTCTCCGCCACCGTCATCGACAGGCTGGGCGCGCCCAGGCTGAACCAGGGCGCGCCGTTCCACTGCAGGGTGGGCCCGGCCAGGGTGAACGACGCCGCCAGCGACACGTTGTCGCTCTGCATGGTGAAGACGATCGTCCCCGTGAGCTGCATCCCCTCCAGCGACCCCGTGCTCCCGGTGACGGTGATCGTGTCGTAGGGCGAGGGAAAGTCGATCTGCGCCCCCGTCATCTGCAGCAGGGTTCCCAGCCCCGGCAGCCCCTGGATGGCCAGGGAGATGGGGGTGTTTCCGCTGAAGGTGCCGGGGTACAGGTTCAGCGTGGTGCCGCTCAGGTTCTGCTCCAGCGTGGCGTACAGCTGCTGCAGCGGGGTGGCGGTCGTGGCCACGGTCTCGGCGGGCGCGCTCATGCCAGGATCTCCGTTGCGGCCACGGTGCTGTCGTCACCGGAGGGCTCGTTGTTGTAGATGGCGTACCAGCCCAGGCCGCTCTGGCTGCTGCCCTGGCCGCCGGACGGGTCGCCGAACAGGTAGAACGCCGTGGCCCCGTTGGGCGGCAGCTTGAGCAGCCCCAGGAAGCTGAGCGCCAGCTCGTTCAGCAGCAGCAGGTAGCTCTTGGCCGTGTTGTCGTACAGGAGCTGGATGGGGCCGATGGAAAGCTTGAGCACGTTCTGCAGGCTGATGAGCGGCGCCCCCTGGGCGGTTCCGGGAAGCTGCAGCCCCACCTGCACCCCGGTGCCGTCGCTGGCCGTGGCCGCGGGGTTCCACGCCAGCAGCAGCGCGCTGTTGAGCCCCGCCGCCGACGCCAGCTCGCCCGGCGTCCCCAGGTTGAGCTGAAAGGACAGCCCGAACCAGGCGCTCCCCAGCGTCCCCGCGGGAAAGCTGGCCGCCACGGGCAGGTACCCCAGCTGGGCCGCCGTCTGCGTCTGGGCGGGGAGAAGCGCGGTGAGCTGCAGCTGCAGCTCGTCCACCAGGCTTCCCGGGCGCAGCGTGCTGGTCTGCAGGTCGAACTGCATCTGCCCGTAGTCCAGCAGAAAGGTGCGCTGCGTGGGGGTCTGCGTGGGAAAGGTCAGGTCCAGCGCCAGCGCCTGGAAGGAGAGCCCCTGGTGCGGCAGCGTCTGCCCGGTGAGGTTGCCGTAGCCGAACAGGTCCAGCACGGGGTCCGTCCCCCCCGGCACCACCGCCAGGTCCAGGAACCCGGTCATGGTGAAGGCCGACTCGGTGCTCCCGTCGGGGTCGGCGCTCACCGTGGTCATCTGCATCCCCGTCACCTCCACCCGGCTCAGCACCCCGCTGGCCAGCAGGAAGGGCGAGTCGGCGGTGCTGGTCATGGCGTACACGGGCTGCCCGCCCACCATCTGGTAGGTGCCGGTGAGCACCACCGCGTCCATGGTTCCCCCGGACCCCATCCCCGTCACCGCGGAGCCGAAGAGGGTGCGCAGGGTGACCTGCGCGTAGCTGCTGAACGCCTGCAGGTCGCTGTTGGCGAAGAGCACCTTGAGCGAGTTGACCCGGAAGTCGTACTGCAGCGCCGGGTCCGTGGCCACGGGGAGCGCGGGGTTGGCCGGGTCCGCCAGCGGGTCCAGGTAGTAGATGAGCCCCGAGATGGAGCTGGACTGCAGCACCTGCGGCCCGGCGGGGGCGTCGGGCGGCGGCGTGGCCGGGTTGCTCACCGGCGACAGCGGCACCGCCAGGTGGTGCACGTTGAAGAGCGAGGGGTCCGAGATCCCCGCCATCAGCCCGGCCAGCCCGGTGGGCGGGGCCAGGATCACCCCGCGCAGCACCAGCACCCCCGTCCACGCCGGGTCGGCGGCCAGGGCGTTGAACGAGGCGAAGTAGCTTGCGTCGGGCCCGGCGCCCTCCGCCGCGGCGGCCGCGAAGTACTGCTGCAGCCAGAGCGAGAGGTTGGCGAGCTGCGTGGGGTCCGGCGGGTTGGGGGCGGTCCCCCCGGGCGCGGGGGTGACGGGGGCGGCGAAGTCGTCCGCCATGGTCCACTTGGCGGGGTTGCACACCCAGCTGGCCTGCGGGTTTCCGTCGATCCACAGGGCGCCCTGCACCCCCTTGACGATCACCACGTTGGCGTAGCTGCCGAAGGTGCTGCCGGTGCTGGTGACCGCCCCCGCCTGGTCCTGCTGGCCGGGGACCAGCCCCGGCTGCGCGGCCATCTGCCATCCGCCGATGGTGAGCTCGTTGGCGAACGCCGCCGCCCCGCCCGCGCCGCTGCCGCCCTGGGTGCCCAGGTTCACCCCGTTGGCGTCCACCAGAAAGAGCTGGCCCGACTGGAACGCCTGCTGGAGCTTGCTCCCCGGGTTCAGAAAGGCCAGCTGCTGCGGCCCGTCCTCCAGCAGCCCCAGCAGGATCTCCGTCCACGTCCCCGCCCCGCCGCCGGGCGGCGTGGAAAGGGTGAACAGGTAGCCGCTGGGGGTCACGTAGTTGGTCAGCACGGGCGCGTCCGCGTCCGCGGCCAGGGCGCGGGGGGCGTGGCGGCGCACGGCGGAAAGGGTGGTGCCGGCGCCGGAGGAGCCCAGCGCGGCGCGCCGCAGCGGCCCCAGCACCTGCGCCTCGAAGTCCTGCATCTGCTGCGCGTCGAACGCCGCCGCCCCGTCGCCGGGGAGCGCGGCGCTGTACGGCACCAGGGGAAAGAACTGCGCGGGCACGGCGGGAAGGGGCGTGGCGGGGTCCAGGTGCCCCATCAGGCTGGGATAGCTGCCGTGGATCTCCTCGTCGTTGCCGTACAGGTTGAACCCGGGGGGCTGCGCCACGAAGGAGGTGGTGGCCGTGCTCCCCCCCTGGAAGAGCGCCGCGTAGGACGTCATCCACCGCACCGGCGCCGCCTCGGTCCCCGCGTTGGACACCAGCCCCCCCGCGCCCTCCGGCTGCGGGGCGGAGACCGGCGACGACGTGGCGAAGGGAAAGCCCGGCGCGTACGCCGCCTGCTCCGAGGCGAAGCGAAGGAAGTCGCCCGGGACGCCGGGCGGGTTGGCCGGCTGAAAGACCAGGTACTCCGTCCCCTGCAGCCCGCAGAGGATCTGCGAGGGCGCGGTGCTCCCCGAGCCCAGCGACAGGGTGAAGTCTCCCTCCGGCGCCAGCGACAGGTACTGCGGCAGGGCCAGCCCCACCGGCGCGAACTCGAACACCAGCCGCGCCGCCTGCTGCCCCGCGCCGGGGCTGGACACCGGCGTCAGCAGCACGGTGTCGTTGCCGCCGGGCGTGGTGTAGGCGGAGGTCAGGACCGTGGTCTTGCGGTCGGAGTCGATCCCCGCGAAGGAGAGCGCGGTGCGGTCCGGGGCGAACTGGTTGTACGGGTCCAGCGGGTCGAAGCTGGCGGAGAACTGCGCCGCGGCGGCCCCCGCCCTGGGCACCGCGAGCGGCGCGTTCAGCAGCACCGGCGTGCTTCCGGTGGTGGCCGGCGCGCCGAAGGTGAACCCCCAGTTCATGGCGGCCAGCGACGGCTGCGTCAGAAATACGGTGAACTGCACGCACCCCCGGTTGGCGCCCGAGAAGGGCACCGTCGCCGTGGACACCACCGTGGGGTTGGCCGGCTGCGAGGCGCCCGTGAAGGTGATGGAGTTCGACGGGCCGCTGATCTGGATGGAGTCCGACTGCGCCGTGAGCGCCATCCCGTTGGCCAGGGCCACGGACAGGGTGGGCACCACGGGAAGGGTGAGCCCCGACCGCAGCGCCACGGTGGTGGCGCCGGTCCACTGCAGGGGGGCGTACGTCACCTGCGAGTTCGTCACCACGAACGAGCCGGCGGAGGTTCCCCAGGCCAGGACGCGTCCGTTCGCCCCCGCCAGCGCCAGCACCGCGTTCACCAGCTCCTGCTGGGTGGCGGCGTCCGTGGGCGCCGGCTGCTGCAGAAAGACGATGGACGCGTTGAGGGCCTGGCTGGTGAGGACGTCGGAGATCTCGTAGCCGGTGTCGGGCGGCGGCGCCGCGGGAAGCACGGCCACCACGGTGCCCACGTCGCCCGTCTGGGTCTGCCCGAGAAGGAGCTGCGAGTACGCGGCCTGGGTAAAGAAAGACACGGGGCGCCTCCCGGGTTGGGGCGAGAGCGGGGGGACGAGAGCGACGGGGGGCCGTCCCGCCGGCCCGGCGGGGTGCCGGGCCGGCGGTCACGCGAACGTACGTGTACGGGAAAAAGGCGGGGCGCCGTGCGCCCCGCCCTTTCCCCCCGCCTTCAGACCAGCGACGCGCCGGTGTTGAAGATGATCACCGCCGCGATCGTCGTAAGGTTCAGGCTGGTGGGCGTGGTGCTGTACCCGGAGGTGAACAGCGCCGCCGTGTACGTGCCGCTGGGGGTGATGGTGGTCAGCCCCGTCATGGGCGCGCTCCCCGAGTTGGTGGTGACGCCGATGGCCGCCGTGTTGGACGGGGCCAGGCCGTAGGGGTTCACGGCACCGTTCCACAGCCCGATGTACGCGCCGTTGGCGCTCGGGTTCACCCCCACGGGGAGCGAGTAGGAGAACGAGATGAACGACGTCTGCACCGCGTTGATCCCCAGGTCGGGCTGGACGTAGGTGATGTTGTTCTTGTTCCAGTCGGCCGGGATGGCCGCGGTCGCGGCCACGTTGGGGTAGGTGGTCACCGGGGTGCTGCCGCCGGAGGTCACCGCCGGACCCACGGAGTAGCCCACCACGTACGTCTGCGCGCTGAAGGTCCCGTTGATCTGGTTGCCGGCCGCCGCGCCGCTGCCCACGGGCGCCTGCCCGAACGGCACCGACGGCCCGCCCTGCCACGCGAACAGCATGTTTCCGTTGGCCGAGGCGTTGTTGCCGTTGGGGGTGGTGCTGCCGGTGAGGATGAAGCTCGCCTCGATGTCGCCGATGGTCAGCGCCGTCACCTGCTTGCCGGTAATGTTGAACGACAGCGGAATGCCGCTCAACAGCATCTGGGGGATCTGGATGGACTGCGTGGTTTCTTGCGACATGGATCCTCTTCGTTGCGAAAGGTGGTGGGAATCGCGGTGCGTCAGGGGGGATCGGCCGTCTGCCGCCGTTCGGGGCGCGGGGCCCGCGGCGGGCGCAGGACGGGGGACTGCGCGGCTGCCTCCTTTCAGGCCGGGGTCTTGAAAAGGGCTGTTCTGCGGACGCGGACGCGGCGCACTTCGCCGGGGCGACGTGCGAGGGGCGTTCGGCGGAGGTTCAGCGGCGGCAAACGGGTGGCACTGCGGGCCAAGACTTCCCGGGGCGGGATGGGGCTGGGGTGCTCTTCCGGGGACCGGCTCCACCGTTCTGCGCTGGATGGGAACGATAGTAGTGCCGTCCGCTCCAAAAACGCAACGATCACAATTTTCGGCCCCACGACTGGTATCAGAAGGCACCAATCCAATGTATCAGCGCCATTTCGCGGGAGGAGAATTCGCGCAAAAACCATCCGGCACCCTGTCGCGGGACGTCCCGCATGCGGTCGCACCGCCTGCACCGCACATCCGGGCTTTTCCTGCACCTTTGGTGTCGGGAAAAGGCACCAAAAAGGACACTCACTTCGATCGCACCCCTCCGCGTACGCACGTTCGCGCCAGGAACAGGACTCCGCGCCCAGTGCGCCCAGCGCGGCGAATACGACCGACGTCGCGCTCCCGTCGATCGTGGAGTTTGCCGGAGGGTTCTCCAGATCGCGCATCAGGTGGTGTGATCGGCTTGTTCCGGTGCGCTGCCGAGATGGTGATCAGCATCCTCCCCCCAAAAAATGCGGATGGCCCCCTGCCGCATTCCATCCCCTCTCCCGTTCCCGACACCCACGCCGGCTCGTGCCTCGTCGACCGGCGCGCCAGGCCTCCGCTCACCACTGCCAGGCGTTTCGATCCGCGAAAGCAGAGGAAACGGCACGAGAAAACTCCGCTGACTCTGCTCACTCTGCGTGAGGCCCTTTCTTTTGTGGATTCGGGTATGACGATGACGCGGAAACGCGGAGGCGCAGAGCGAGGAAACGCGCTCTGCGCCTCCGCGTCCGTGCGTGAAGGCTTTCCCGATCCGTATCCGGGCGGCGAGGGGGGCGAAAAACGACGAGCCCCCGCGAGGCGCTGCGCCCCTGCGCGGTCAGGCCGTGGCGACGCGGGCAAGGGCCTGCATGGCGGCGCGGAGCTTCTGCTCCGTCTCCATGAACTCGTTCACGGGGACGGACTCCGCCATGATCCCGGCGCCGGTGTTGAGGTACGTGAGCCCGCCGTAGCGGAACACGCCGCGGATGGCCAGCGAGAACCGGCAGTCCGCGTCGCCCGAGACCCAGCCGATGACGCCCGAGTACAGCGACCGCGGCCCGTATTCCAGCGTGCGCAGCAGCCGCACGGCCGGCTCGCGGGGAAAGCCGGCGATGGTCACACTGGGGAAAACGGCCCACAGCACCTCCAGCACGTGCCGGTCGGGGCTCACGCGGCCCAGGATGGTGGAGCTCAGGTGCTGCACATACTGGTGGATGGAGATGTCCATCAGCCGGCGCACATCCAGGCTCTCGTGCTCGCACACCGGCTCCAGCTGCCCCAGCAGCGTGGTCACCGACAGCACGTGCTCCACGATCTCCTTGTGGTCGTGCCGCAGCTCGTGGCGCAGCGACTCATCCTCACCGAACGACGCGCCGCGCTTTCGCGTTCCCGCCAGCGGGTTGGACTCCAGCCGCCGGGCATCCGCCGCCACCAGCAGCTCCGGCGAGGCCACCATGGCCGCCAGGTCGCCGAACTCCAGCAGGAACCCGTCGGAGTGCGTGCGCGACTCGGTGATGGCCTCGAACAGGTCCACCGGGTCGTACCGCACGTCGAACGTCTGGTGGCGCGAGAGAACCACCTTTTGCACCACGCCCGCGTTCAGCGCCTCCACGGCGCGCGCCACGCTCTCCTCGAACGCGTCGCGCGGCACGCCGCCCACGGCCTCCAGGTGTACGTCGCGGGGCGCGGCGGGGCGGCGCGGCAGCGCGACGGTGAGGAACGGCGCCAGGTCGAAGCCGCTCGTGGTCCAGTGGGTGACGTTGCCGTCCGGCGCGAACTCCACCCGCTCGCCGGGGACGATGAACTCCGCCAGCGGCGCCGGGTTGCGCACGCCCTCCGGGTAGGTGGCGTCCCCCGCGTCGATGGCGTCGAAGGCCACGAACCCCATCGCCTTGCGGTTGTCACCCGGCGACGTCATGGCCGCCAGCCGCTCGCGCCAGTCGGGAAGGAACTCCGCGTCCGTGACCCGGAGGTGGTCCACCGGCGCCCAGCCGATCTCGGCGCGGCCGGGGGACAGGTGGAGGTAGGCGTGCGAGCCCAGCACCCCCGCGTCGCGAAGCCGGCGATAGGTAGAGCCGGCGTCGAAGCACCCGCGGAACCGACATGCCCTGGCCGTCATCCAACTCCCTTCCGATACGCTTCGATGAGAACGCGCTCCAGCGCGCGGGGCGGCTGCACCCCGTCCAGGATTCCCGCGACGGCGGCGCAGACGGGGAGCGACAGCCCGGCCCCCGCCGCCAGCGGCTCCACGGCCCGCACGGCGCCGATCCCCTCCGGCACCTCCGGCAGCGCGGCGACGATGTCCTCCAGCCGCCGCCCCTGCCCCAGCTCCATCCCCAGCCGCCGGTTGAGCGACTGCGGGCTGGACGCGGTGAGAAAGACGTCGCCGATGCCGGCCGGGCCGTCGAACGTGTCCGGATCCGCGCCGATGGCCACGCCCAGCGCGCGGATCTCCGCCATCGTCCGGGCCACCACCAGTCCCAGCGCGTTGTAGCCCATCCCCGCCCCGATGCCGATGGCCGCGGCGATGGAGACGGCGTTCTTGAGCACGGAGACCAGCTCCACGCTGAACAGGTCCGCCGTGGCGGAGACGGCCAGGTGCGGGGCGGCCAGCGCGCGCGCCGCCCGCTCCCGCGCCTCGGCGGACGGCGACGCGACGACGAGGGAGCTGAGCTGCCCCGCCATGATCTCGCCCGTGATGTTGGTGCCGCCGATGGTGCCCACGGCGCACTCCGGCGCGGCGTCGCGGAGCACGTGCGACATCAGGCGCAGCGACGGGTGCTCGATCCCCTTGGTGGCGGAGAAGAGCGCCTGCTCCGGCCCCACGAGCGCGCCGATCTCCCCCGCCGTGGCGGCGAACGCGGTCGAATGGACGGCCACGACGACGAGCGAGGCGCCGGCGAGGGCATCGGCCAGCGACGCCGTGGCGCGCAGCCGGCCGTCGAGCGCGTGGGCCGGCCGGGCGGGATGCCGGTGATCGCGGTTGACCGCGTCCGCGGCGTCCGGCGAGGCGCACCAGAGCACGCACTCGCGGCCGCCGGCGGCCATCACGTGCGCCAGCGTGGTGCCCATGGAGCCGTCGCCGACGACGGCGCAGCGCTCGGCGGCGGGGATCCTACTGTCCACCGGTCACCTCGATCGTCTGCCCGGAGACGAAGCCGGAGTCGTCCGACGCCAGAAAGGCCACCACCGTCGCCAGGTCGCCCGGCGTGGCCAGGCGGCGGAGGGGGATGGCGTCGATCATGGCGTCCATCTCCGGCTGGCTGCGGCGCGCCAGCAGCGTCTCGATGCGGGCCGTCCGGGTGACGCCGGGCGCGGCGGCGTTGCAGCGGATGCCGAACGGCCCCAGCTCGATGGCCAGCTTGCGCGTGAGCGCCTGCACGCCGGCCTTGGCGACCACGTAGGGCGCGTTGGTGCGTCGCGCCGCGTGGTCGCCGCGGGCCACGATGGACGACAGGTTGACGATGACGCCGGCCCGCTGCGCCTTCATGTGCGGCACGACGGCGCGGATGCAGAGAAAGGTGCCGCGCAGGTTGAAGCCCAGCACGCGCTCCCAGTCGTCCGGCGAAATCTCCTCGATGGGCGCGTCGGGGCGCTCCAGCACGGTGCTGCCGCCCACCCCGTTGACGAGCACGTCCACGCGGCCGAAGCGGGCGACGACGTCCGCCACCATCCGGTCCACCTCGTCCGCGTGGAGCACGTCCGTGGGGGCGGCGACGCAGACCCCGCCCGCATCCCCGATCTCCCCCGCCAGCCGCTGCAGCGCGTCCGCGTCCACGTCCACCGCGACGACGCGGGCGCCCTCGCGGGCAAGGAGCAACGCCGTGTCGCGGCCGATGCCGCTGGCGGCGCCCGTGACGATCGAGACCTTCGAAGAAAAGCGCATCACCCTGGGGTTCGGTGGAGCCTGGTGCCGCGCCGTCCGGGGCGGGACGGCCGGCGAACGTGTGCGGACGCGGGGCACGGCGGACGGATCCGCCGCGGCGTGGCGGCCCCGGGTTCCCCGGGGTGCACGGCTGGAAGCCGGCGGGGATCGGGGCGGCGGTCCTGGGCGAGCCGGCGACTCTGGTTGCGGCGACGATCCGGCGGCGATCCCGGCGCCGCGCGGAACATGCGGCCCGCGAACGACGAGAACGCCGGGAACGGATTCGTTCCCGGCGTTCTCCGTTCCTTGTGCGCCATCCTCTCGCCGGTGTAGCCCGGGATGGCGGACAGCACCGGGTCGGCGAGGGTGTCGACGCCGAAGTGGAAGCGCTTCCGCCCGGAAGCCATGGCTCCGCCAGTCACCGCGCACGCGGCGCAGCTCGCGCGCACCGTCGACGAGTGGCTCGGGTCGGGCGGAGCTCAGCCCGCGCGGTGGTCGGCCGCCTGGAGCTCGCCGGCGGACTGAAGCCCTTCCCCCAGGGAGCGCTCCAGGAACTCCAGCGCGCCAGGCAGCGCCGCGGTCACGTAGTCCCACGTATGTCCGCCGGGCAGCTCGCGATAGTCGTGCTGGACGCCGAACCCGGTGAGGATGCCGTGAAAGTCGCGCACCGTCTCGACCACGCGCTCGTAGTCGTCGGTGCCCACGTCGAGGTACAGGCGCGGCGCCGGCTCCCGCAGGTGGGTGAAGCGTTCCACAACCCCGACCGGATCGTAGTCGCGGCGCACGCGGCTGCCGGTCTTCCCCCACACCGCCTCGTGCGCGGCGACGTCCGGCATGAGCAGGGCGCGCGACCCGCGCTCCGCCGCATACGGATCGCCTTCGCGGCGCGCGGCGTGAAAGGCACCGGCGTGCGCGAACGCGGCGCCGAAGAGATCCGGCCGCCGCAGCGCGTGGAACACCGCGGCCGCGCCGCCCATGGAGAACCCGCCGATGAAGCGCGTGCTGCGCGTGGTCTCGGGCGCGAACTCCGCCTCGATC
>DASUVG010000200.1:0-11238 GCA_036379135.1 Longimicrobium sp. | reverse complement strand
CGGAGTTAGCGGAGTTTTCTCGTGCCGTTTCCTCGGGCTCTCACCAAAGACAGGGCGGGGGATGTCGGGAACGGGAGAGGGATGGAAGCGCGGCAGGGGGCCGTCCGCGTTTGGGGAGGAGAATGTGGATCGGTGGATGATCTCCGCGGCGCGCGGGAGCGGGCCGATCAATCCACCTGATGCGCGATCTGGAGAACCGTCCATCCACTCCGATCCCTATCGCCCGGCGCGAAATCCTCGTAGGGAAATCCACCACACGCGGAGTGTGCGGGATCAGCGCTTTTCGGACGTATCGACGCGCGAAAATTGTATTGTGACAGGGGTTGCGGGATGGTAGATTCTCCGCGTGCCGAAAACCCGGTCAGGGCCGGCGCAGACGATCATCAAACCATGGAGACGGATTGAAGATGTCCATTCGCAAGCTGCCCATCCTGGGCCTCCTGGCGCTCGCCGCCGCCTGCGGTGGCGGCGATAAGACCGAAGACACGGCCGCCACCACGACCACGGACGGCGCCGCGGCATCGGGCACGCCGACCGTGACCACCACCCCGTCGGCCGCGCCGGCCGCGCCCGCGGCGGGTGCTCCGGTCACCCCGGACGCGGGCGGCCAGGTGCACGAGGTACGCATGGTCACCACGCAGAACGGCGCGTCGGGCCAGTTCGAGCCCGCCACGATCACCGTCAAGAAGGGCGACGTGATCCGCTGGACCATGGCCGATGCCCAGGCGGTGCACAACGTTTCGTTCTCGCAGGCGCAGGGCAACCCGGCCGGCTTTACGCCGCCCGCGGACAGCCCCATGTACACGCAGCAGGGCCAGACCTACGAGCTCAAGGTGGACTGGAACGCCGGCACCTACAACTACGTGTGCATCCCGCACGCGATGATGGGGATGACGGGATCGGTGACGGTCCAGTAACCGTCCCCACCCGCGGTACAGAAGGGGAGGCGTCCAGGCGGGGCGGCTCCCCTTTCAGTATCAAGTGCCAAGTGCCCAGGTTCAGGTCCGATCGAGCGGATACCTGAACCTGGGCACTTGAACCTTGAACCTCTCCCTACAGTCCCAGCGCGGCGCGGATGGTGGGGTTGATGCGGTCGGCGGTCCACGGCGGGGAGAAGGTGAGCTCCACCTCGGCGCGCTCCACCCCGGGGACGGTCTCCACCGCCTCGCGCGCCTTTTCCAGCAGCTCGCCGGCGACGGGGCACATGGGCGAGGTGAGCGACATGGTCACGTCCACGCGCCCCCCGTCGATCTTCAGGTCATAGATCAGCCCCAGCACCACCAGGTCCAGGTTGAGCTCCGGATCCTTGACCTTGCGCAGGGCCTTTTTGACTTCGGCTTCGGTTACCATCCTCTACGGCTCCTTCGGAGAAACGGACGCGGCGCGGCGCCGCGCGACCCGGACCATAGGGGAACACCGCGGCGCAGTCAACCCGCGCCCTTGCTTGCACGCGCGTTGCACGGAGGTATCTTCACCCGCTGCCGCGTCGCATCCCATCCCGAAATCCACCCCGCGCAGACGACGATGACCCAAGCCACCCTGCCCACCGTGCGCCGCATCGCCATCAACACCGGCGGCGGCGATGCGCCGGGGCTCAACGCCGTCATCCGCGCCGCCACGCTGGCCGCGCTGCACGAGGGGTGGGAGGTGCTGGGCATTCGCCGCGGCTACATGGGGCTGCTGGAGCCCGAGGTGGACGGCGAGCCGGGGGTGATGAACCTGACGGCCAACGCCGTGCGCGGCATCACCCACCTGGGCGGCACCATCCTGGGGACGACGACGCGCGGCAACCCGTTCGGCCTGGAGGTGCGGCAGCCGGACGGCACCTGGGGAACGGTGGACCGCTCCGACGAGATCGTGGACTGCTTTCGCAGGCGCGAGATCGACGCGCTGATCGCCATTGGCGGCGACGGGTCGCTGAGCATTGCCCACGCGCTGCACAACAAGGGGCTGCCGGTGATCGGCGTGCCCAAGACCATCGACAACGACCTGAGCGCCACCGACGTCACCTTCGGGTTCCAGACGGCGGTGGAGGTGGCCACGGACGCCATCGGGCGCCTGCACAGCACGGCCGAGGCGCACCAGCGGGTGATGGTGGTGCAGCTGATGGGGCGCCACACGGGGTGGATCGCCCTGGAAAGCGGGCTGTCGGGCGGCGCGGACGTGATCCTGATCCCCGAGATCCCCTACCACGTGGACCGCATCGCCGAAAAGGTGCGCGAGCGCGACGTGCAGGGGCGCCGCTTCAGCATCGTGGTGGTGGCGGAGGGCGCGCGGTCGGCGGACGGGGAGGCGAGCTACGCGGACGCCACCGGGCGCTACGGGGGGATCGCGGACCAGGTGGCGGAGCAGATCACCGAAGCGACGGGAAAGGAGACGCGCACGCTCGTCCTCGGCCACATCCAGCGCGGCGGCGAGCCGATCGCCTACGACCGCAGCCTGGCCCTGCGCTTTGGCGCGGCGGCGGTGCGCTGCATTCGCGAAGGGGCGCTGGGAACCATGGTGGCGCTGCAGGGAAACCGCATTCGCGCCGTGCCGCTGGGCGACGCGGTGCACGACATCAAGCGCGTCCCCGCCGACTCGGAGCTGGTGATGACGGCCCGCCAGCTGGGGATCTCGTTCGGTGACTGAAGCTGGCGCATTCTGCACGACTGCATGCGTTTCCCACCCGCGCGGAAACGGTTGACGGCGGAGCGGAGCGGAGGAAGGGAACGGAGTGAATCCGGTCCAACCGGCTGGGGCAAAAGCGGTTTGAGGGAGAATCCGGCCGAGGAGTGACCGTTTGCACGCGGTGCGGCCCCTTTCTCGCTCCGAGGGGCTGTCTGTAACGAGCCGTGCGATGCTATATTGCGCCCGTTTCGTGTAGCAGTCTGTATCCGCGCCGCGCGCTGCCCCCATAGCGCGAGACTTTTCGCCACCTCCCTTTCATGCACACACCCATGGAAGCGCCGCCGCGCGCGAAACCGCACCGGGAAGGCCGCGCGCCGGATCCCGCGGCGGTGGCGCTGGCGTTTGCGAACGTGCCCCTGCTGGGCTCGCCCGACCAGGCGGCACAGGGGTGCGTGGACGCCGTGCGCGCGCTCACCGGCGACGCGGTGCGCCTGGAGGTGCCCACGCGCCCGGTGCCGCTGGGCGTGGGCGACGCGCGCGAGGGGCTGGAGTGCGTGGCCCGCTTCACCGCGCCCGGGGGCGAGGGCGAGCTGCTGTGCGGCGCCGTGCTGCGCGGCTGGCCGGCGGCTTCGCGCGCGGCGCTGGTGGAGCAGGTGGAGCGGGTGTGGAGCCTGCACGAGCAGCGCGCCGCGCAGGCGCTGCAGCTGGACCAGCTGCGCTTTCACCTGGGCGCGCTGCAGCAGGTGGCGCGCACGCTTGCGGTGGTGCGCGGGGCGGAGGAGACGGAGCGGCTGGTGCTGGACTCGGTGGGCGAGGTTTTCTTTGCCTGGTGGGCGGCGCTGTACCACACGGACGGCGAGCAGTACACCTGCCGCGCCGTGCGCTCCCTGCGCGGCGAGTCCGTGGCCTATGCCATCCCCTCGCGGGTGGTCCGCGCCATCGCGGCGCCGGGCCAGCCGCCGGTGATTCCGACGGAGGACGCGGAGATCCGCGACCACGTGCCGGCCGAGGTGGCGGTGGTGGCGCCGCTGGACTTTGGCGAGGGCGACGCGGGGCTGCTGATCCTGGGGCGGCGGATGACGGACGCGCCGTACGAGGCGCACGACCTGGCGCTGCTGCGCGCGCTGGCGGACTCGTCGGCCATCGCGCTTCGCAACGCGGAGCTGCTGGACCGGCTGCGGGCGCAGGCCACCATCGACCCGCTCACCGGGTGCCACAACCGGCGCGGCTTCGACGAGATCCTGCAGATGGAGGTGTCCCGCGGCAAGCGCTACAGCCGGCCGCTGTCGCTGGTGCTGCTGGACATCGACCACTTCAAGCGCATCAACGACGATTTTGGGCACGAGGTGGGCGACCACGCGCTGCAGCGCATTGGCCGCGCGGTGCGCCACACCTTTCGCACCACGGACAGCGCCTGCCGCTACGGCGGCGAGGAGTTCGCGCTGATCTTTCCCGAGACGCCCAAGGAAGAGGGGTTCAAGCTGGCGGAGCGGCTGCGGGTGCTGGTGGAGTCGCTGCCGCCCAACGCCGAGGTGCCGCGCACGCTGACGGCCAGCTTTGGCGTGGCCTGCTTTCCCGACGACGCGGAGAGCATTCCCGACCTGATCCGCGCCGCGGACCGCGCGCTGTACCAGGCCAAGACCAACGGGCGCAACCGGGTGGAGACGGCGTAGGGCGGTACGAGAGTACGGGAGTACGGGAGTACGGGAGTACGGGAGTACGGAGTACGGTGGGCTGGTACGCGGGGGTTCTCCCGAACGGCGGGGCCCTCTCCCCCGACCGGCCTTTCGCTCGTTCCTCGCGACGGCGGTCGACCCCTCCCCCAAACTGCGGGGGAGGGGTTTTTGTGTGCACTGGGCGGGATGACGCCACCTCCTCCCTTGCGGTAGGGAGAGGCTTTTGTGTGTACGATTGCCGAGGTAACGGCCAACCCCTCCCCCGGGGTTGGGGGAGGGGTCGCCGCGAGCCGCGAGGAACGAGCGGCGAAGTGGGCGGGGGAGAGGGCCCCGGCGGAAACGCGCCACCCCCGTCATCCCGTCCCCTCTTGACCCCATCACCCGCCCCCTTCGCCCCCCTCGCACGCACCGTGGCACGCCCCTTCCAAGTAAACAGCCGGACCTCACAACGGAGGCATCACCAGGATGGCGGAGAACGGGGAGGCGGGCCAGGCGCTGGAGATGGCCCTGGCGCCGCAGGCCATGGCCGCGGAGCCGCAGCCGACAACCACGCAGGAGACCAGCGCCACCCGCGCGGCGGAGCTGGCGCGGCTGCTGGAGTCGCGGCGTGGCGAGCGGCACATCGTGGCGCTGCAGGACTTTCCCGATCCCGACGCCATCTCGTGCGGCATGGCCTACCGCGAGATCGCCCGGCGCTTCGACATCGACGCGGAGCTGGTGTACGACGGCCAGATCAGCCACGCCGAGAACCGCGCGCTGGTGAACCTGCTGGAGATCCCCGTCCGCGAGTACGAGCCGGCCATGGACCTGGGCACGTACTCCGCGGCGGTGTTCGTCGACAACCAAGGGGCGACGACGCACCTGACCGACCTGCTGAAGGCGGCGGGGGTGCCCACGCTGGCCGTGGTGGACCACCACGACCCCGACGACGTGCTGGACCCCATCTTCAGCGACGTGCGGCCCATGGGGGCGGCGGCCACCATGTTCGCCGAGTACCTGTCCAGCGGCGCGCTGCTCACGCTGGAGCCGGGGAACGAGCAGCACTCGCGCCTGGCGACGGCGCTGATGCACGGGCTGCACAGCGAGACGGACGGCTTCGTGCGCGCGCGGCCGCCGGAATACCGCGCGGCGGCGTACCTGAGCCGGTTCATCGACGCGGACCTGCTGGAGAAGGTGCTGTGCGTGCAGAAGTCGCGCGGCACGCTGCGGGTGATCGAGCACGCGCTGCACAGCCGCACGGTGCGCAACGGATTCTCCATCGCGGGGGTGGGATACGTGCGCTGGGCGGACCGCGACGCCATTCCCGTGGCCGCCGACTTTCTGCTGACGGAGGAGAACGTGCACACCTCCATCGTCTACGGCCTGCTGGGCGAGGAGGACGGGCGCGAGGTGGTGACGGGAAGCCTGCGGACGCTCAGCTCCACGATGCAGGTGGACCAGTTCCTTCGCGAAGCGCTGGGCGACGACCTGCGCGGCCGGCCGTACGGCGGCGGACGCAGCCGGGCGGGCGGGTTCGAGATCGAGCTGGGGTTCCTGAAGGGGGACGAGGACGACCCCGTGGGACAGGACCTCAAGTGGTCGCTCTACGACCGGCGGGTGCGGCGCAAGCTGTTTCGCGAGGCGGGCGTGGACGAGCTGAACGAGGTCTGCGAGCCCCCTGTCGACGACTGACGGCGCCGGATTGGACGAGAAAGCGGATTTCATACCCGATCCGGCCAAACACTTCCCGTTACGCAGATCGTGGCTTTGTCTCACACGGAGTCAACGGGGTCAACGGAGTTTTGCCCTCCGTTGACTCCGTTGACTCCGTGTGAGACCCAGTCTTTTTGCGGATTCGGTATCACGCGGATGGCGGGGAGGAAACGAGAGGACGCGGATGAAAGCTCATCGGCGTCCTCTCTTCCGTTTCTCCGCGGCGTGTGAGCCGGTTCAGCCGGCTACCAGCGCCGTCCACTCGCAGGCCTCGGCGCGGCGGGCGTGGCAGCGGGGGTGCTGCGCCGTGTGCGGACGCCCGGTGTACTGCGTCATCATCTCCGAGATCACGCCCGTGTAGAACGCGCACGCCGCCCCGCCCGGGTCGGCGCTGCTGGTGAGCGAGCCGCGCAGGCGCACCAGCAGCGGCCGGGCTTGCACGCTGAGCTCCGCGTTCCCCGCCATCTCGCTCATCACCCGCCGCGTGCCGCGCGCGGCGGCCCGCAGCCGCATTCCCGACGGCAGCAGGCGCACCCAGCGCCGCGATGCGCCCGACTTTTCGCCCCACGCATGCCGCGCCACGCGTCGCCCCGCCTCTTCGAAGATCTCGTCGGCGTCGGGGCGGCGGATGACCAGGCGGATGAGGTCCTCTACCACGGCCGGCGTCTGCGCCCGCTTTTTCTTGGTCTCTTCGCGAAACTTGTGGATCTGCAGGTAGACCACGTCGCTCAGCCCCAGGCGCCGGGGCATGCTGATGGCCAGGTTCTCCCCCTCCAGCACCTCGTCCGGAATGTCCATGTCGCGCATGGTCTCCAGCAGGATGAGGGGGAACACGGGGGTCACGCTGGGCGTGTGCGGCCCGGCGGCGGTACGCCTGGAAGTCCTGCTCATTCCACGTGTTCGGGAGCCGGGTGATGCAACTTCGGGAAAAGCCGCCCAATCTGTTCGCAGGACTGGTGCCGACGCAAGGGCGGAGGTGGAGGAACGGGTGAACGGGTGAACGGGGATGGAGGTTGCTCCACGGACATGGTGCTCCCCGCGGCGTCGACCTCCTGCGTCCGGAATGCGATCCTGTCCTCCAGGCTCGGGCACGGGATTGACCGGTGCGGAGGGCGCTGCTTATGGTGTACGTTCCATTTCACGCCCATTCCAGGGGGAGGATGCCATGAACAAGATCCAGCTGAAGCTCGACACGCTGCGGGTGGAGTCATTCGAGACGGCGGAGCGCTCCGAGGAGCGCGGGACCGTAAACGGCCATCAGATCGTCACCCGGATCAACGGCTGCACGGCCACCACCTGCCCGCCGTACCACTGCTTCTGCACCGAGGACGACAGCTGCCGCTGCCAGTAGCGGAATCGACACGGTCCTGGATGGAAGCGTGATTCCCTCTCCCGGACCTTCGGGAGAGGGATCACGTCGTTTGGTTGATTCACAACGGCGCATGGTGCGGTGGCGTTCAGCCGGCCGCCCGGGCGACCGCGGAACGATTGGTGCCATGGGCGCGCGCGCACCCCGGTGCCACACTTCGTCGCTTGCAATCCGCTGCGCTGACCGGACAGAATGGCGTTTCCCCCCGCACACATGCTGATCGGAGCCGGCTTCGCGGAGATGGCGCGCGCCGGGATGGACGATCCGCCGCCGCGCCGCTACGCGTGGGCCGTGGCCGCGGTGCTGGCCGCCTCGCCCGACGGCGACATCATCCTGGGCATTCTGCTGGGCCGCGGCGGCAGCCTGCACGGCACCTTCACGCACAGCCTGACGGCCGCCGCGGTCGTGGCCCTGGTGGCATATGCGGCGGGGGGGCCGCGATGGGCCGCCATCGCGGGGATCGGGTACGCGTCGCACCTGCTGGTGGACCTGCTGGACGAGAGCGGGCCCACCAACCTGATGCTGGGCTGGCCCTTCACCGGCGCGCGGCCGTACTCGCTGGGAAAGCTGTTCCCCAAGGTGCCGGTGCACGGGGACGGCATCGTGGACACCGCGCTCAACGTGCTGAAGCCCAAACCCCTGCTCAGACTGGTGATGCAGACGCTGCTCGCCGCGGCGATCTCCGGCGCGCTGGTGCTGCTGGCGTGGGGGATCCGGCGGATGCGCGGCCGCCGCGTGGAGCCCGCGGCGGCCGACTGACCCGCGTCAGCGGCCGATGGCGCGCAGCAGGTCGTCCATGGCCAGCGAGCAGCCGCGGGCCTCGGCGCCGCGCGCGCGGCCCAGCACGCGGAACCCGTCCGGCGACGTGACGCCCAGGTCCGCGGTCTGGATCGCCATCACCGAACCGAGGTTGGCCAGGTCCAAGTGGCGCAGGACGCCGGTCTCGCCATGGGGCAGGGGGCGCAGCGTCTCGGGATCGGTGGCCTCGGTACGCACCCAGGGCGGGCCCACGTGCAGCCGCCCGGCGGGGGACGCAGCCGATCCCGCCTCGCCGTCGTAGAACTGCGAAGACATCTCCGTCATCCCGTACTCGTTCACGCACCACGCGTGCGGGATCCCCAGCCTCTCCTCCACCGCGCCGTACAGCTCGTCGCGCGTGACCTCGCGCGAGCGGCCCTTGAAGCCGCCCGTGTCCATCAGCCGCGACCCGGCGGGGAGACGATGGCGCGTGCCGGCCTCCTGCAGCGCGTCCAGCCAGTGTACCAGCGCGAAGGCGGTGCCCAGGATGCAGACGGGCTCGCCGGCGTCCGTGGCGCGCTGGAGGGCATCCTGGAGCCCCTGGTGGTCGATGCCGCCCCCCGGCGACACGTACCATCCGCTCTCCCCGCTCCCGAAATCCGCCACCACCGCCCCCGCCATGTGCGAGAGCGACGAGTCGGGCATCTCCTCCGGCCGCGGGACGAGGGAGATGATGCGTGGCCGCGCGCCGTCCGGCAGCAGGTGCGCGCGAAAGCCGGCCCGCAGCGCGGCGTCGTACAGCGACAGGTCCGGGAGGTAGTGCGTGCCCCGGCGCTCGGGGCCCGCCGTGGTGCCGCTGGTGCGAAAGACCGCCGCCGCGTCGGAGGGATCGCCGCAGACCAGCGCGGCGGCCTTGAAGGCGTCCGTGGGCACCGCCGGGATCTCGCCCCGGTGCGCCACCGTCGCCGGCGACACGCCGCGCCGCTCGCAGAACGCGCGATACGGCGCGTTGCAGGCGAACTGGTGCGCGAACACCGCCCGCGCCAGCCGGTCGAAGTCGTCCTCCCCCATCGCCACGCCCGTCCCCGCGGCGATGCGGTGGAGGAGCTCGGCCCGGAGCGCGTCGGGCGGGGGTGTGCATTCGGACATCGGATACTTCTTCGGGGCAGATACGGAGCGGGAGCCGCCGGCCTTCGTCACGGGCGATTGAAATCGCGGCTGCAACGGCACGAAGTCCGCCTGCGCGCCGCCTGCGCGGACTCGGCGGCCCGGCGGGGGTGCGGCGTCCCCGGCACCTGCGCGTCCGCAACGGGCGTTACCGCCGGCCACATCCCGGGCGGTTGAAACCGCGGCTACGACGGCACAAAGTCCGCCTGCGCGGACTCGGCGGCCCGGCGGTGTGCGGCGTCCCACGCCCCTGCGCGTCCGCAACGGATGAGGCCGCGAGCGTAGCGCCACGCGAAGGGCTTCTGAGATGCATGCTGTTGAAGCCCCGCGCAGTTTGCCGGCTTTCCGCTGCCGTTGCGGCGGCTTCAGCCGCTCAGGCGCACGGCGTGTGGAGCGAAGCCGGGTACATCACACCGCCACCAGGAACCCCGCGGGGAGCGACAGGGTGAAGGTGGAGCCCACGCCGGGCCTGGAGCGCACGGAGACGTCGCCGCCCAGGCGGCGGGCGAGCTGGCGCGAGAGGGCCAGGCCCATCCCGGTGCCGCCGTACCGGCGCGTGGCGGAGCCGTCGATCTGGCGAAACTGGTCGAAGATGGCGGGGATGTCGTGCTCCGCGATGCCGATCCCCGTATCCTCCACCTCCCACACCACCGAGTGCCGCGCGTCCCCGCCCGCGCGCGCCTCGGGCGTCCACGGCGAGCCGCTGCTCACCCGCACCCGCACCGTCACCTGCCCCGCCGGCGTGAACTTGTAGGCGTTGGAAACCAGGTTGCGAAGGATGCGCACCACCTGGCTGGGGTCCGTGCGCACCGGCACCGCCGCGTCGGGCGCGATCGTCCGCACCTCCACCCCGGGCGCGGGATCCGGCGCCCCCGCCATCGCCGCGCGGGCCAGCGCCACGGCGTCGCAGGTCTCGGGGCGCACCTCCAGCCGGCCCAGCTGCAGGTTGGCCAGGCTCAGCAGGTCGTCGATCAGCCCCATCAGCTGCGTGGCCGCCTCTTCCACCTTCTCCAGCGCGTGCCGCTGGTCGTCGCTCACCGCCCCCTCGTGCCCTTCGCGAAGGAGGTAGGTAAAGCCCATGATGGCCGTGAGCGGCGTGCGCAGCTCGTGCGACACGTTGGCCAGGAACTCGTTCTTGAGCCGCCGCGCCTCCTCCGCCTCCAGGAACCGCGCCTCGAGCTCCACGTTCTGCTCGCGCAGCTGCGTGTTGGCGCGCTGCAGGTCCTCGATCAGGTGCGCCTTCTCGGCCGTGGCGGAGAGCTGGTCGGCCACCAGGCGCAGCAGCGAGCGGTCCGCCTCGTCCAGCGGGTCGGTGCTGGCGAAGTAGAAGGTGAGCGCGCCCTCCGGCTGGTCGGAGAGGACGATGGGGAGCGATACGGTCGACGCGAACCCCAGCTCCCGGGCCGCGTCCCACCAGTCGGAGAGGGAGGGGTCGGAGAACACGTCGTACACCTCCACGAACCGGCTCTCCGCCACGGCGCGCCCCGTGGGACCCAGGCCGACGCGGACCCGCATCTCGCCCAGAAACGCACGATATTCAGCGGGCCAGTTCCAGGCGGCCACCAGGCGCAGAACGTCGTCGCTTTCGCGCAGGTACACGCACCCGAACGCGGCTCGCACCACGGGCGCAACCCGTTCCAGCGCAAGCCGATACACCTCGTCGGGCGTGCGCGCGGTAAGGAAGGCGTGGGCGATCTCGCGGGCCGCCCGGAGCTCCCTGACGGCGCTCTCCTGGGCGGGAATCGGCGTAGCTGCTGGACTTTCGTGCACGTCTACTCTCTTGACGAGTGCGGAGGGTGCACCTACTCTAGGGTGCGAACGGCGCCGCCGTTTGGGTTTTGCCTACACACCACACCCCTTTACGACAGGAGACCCTTCGTGAACAAGTCCGAACTGGTTCAGCAGCTGGCCAGCCGCGCCGATCTCAGCCGCGCCGAAGCCACCAAGGCCGTCGACGCGCTGTTCTCCGTGGAGAACGGGATCATC
>DASUVG010000199.1:0-32902 GCA_036379135.1 Longimicrobium sp. | reverse complement strand
CGCTACCAGGAGGGGATCGCGCCGCAGATCGAGCTCATCGACGCCCGCACCGCCTACACCAGCGCGGGGCTGAACCTGATCCTGACCCGCTACGACTACGCCGCCCGCTGGGTGCAGGTGGAGCGCGCCGCCGCGCTGCGGAATTTGAACTGAAGTGCCAAGTGCCAAGGTTCAAGTGCCAAGTAACTGCACGTGAACCGCGGCATCCGACTCTTGACCCTGGACACTTGAACCTGGGCACTCTCTGAAGTGCCAAGTGCCAAGTGCCAAGGTTCAAGTGCCAAGTAACTGCACGTGAACCGCGGCATCCGACTCTTGACCCTGGACACTTGAACCTGGGCACTCTCTAGCGAGGAGGACGTGATGGATAAGATCAGGATGATGATCGTAGGCGCCGCGATGCTTCCGCTCGCCGCCTGCGGGCGGAACGCCGCGGCAGAGGCGCCGCGGGGGCCGGACGCGGTGGCGGTGCGCACGGCGCCGGTCACGCGCGAGTGGGTCACGCGGCCCGTGGAGGCCACGGGCACGCTGCACAGCAAGGACGAGATCAACCTCTCGTTCAAGATCGGCGGGATCGTGGCGCGGGTGCTGGTGGCCGAGGGGCAGCAGGTGCGCCGCGGACAGCCGCTGGCCATGCTGGACCTGCGCGAGATCGACGCGCAGGTGTCGACGGCGCGCAGCGGCGTCGACAAGGCGCAGCGCGACCTGGAGCGCGCGGAGGCGCTCTACGCCGACAGCGTCGCGACGCTGGCGCAGGTGCAGGACGCGCGCACGGGCGCGGACGTGGCCCGCAGCGGCCTGCAGGCCGCCGCGTTCAACCGGCGCTACGCCACCATCGTGGCCCCCGCGGACGGCGTGGTGCTGCGCAGGCTGGCCGAGGGGGGCGAGCTGGTCGCGCCCGGCGCGCCGATCGTCGTTCTGGGCAGCAGCGAGCGCGGGCAGGTGCTGCGCGTGGGCGTGGCGGACCGCGACGCCGTGCGCCTGAAGCCCGGCGACGCGGCCACGGTGCGCTTCGACGCCTTTCCGGGCGAGGACTTCGCCGGCTCCGTGCGCGAGGTGGCGCCGGCGGCGGACCTCATGACCGGGACGTACCAGGTGGAGGTGTCCGTCTCCGGCGGCGGAAAGCCGCTCTCGTCCGGCCTCGTGGGGCGGGTGGAGATGCGGCCGGCTGCGGGGGCGCAGATGGCGCTGGTGCCGATCCAGGCGATCCTGGAGGCGGACGGCGACGCGGCGACCGTCTACACGCTGGCGGCGGACGGGCGCACGGCGAAGCGGCTGCCGGTGACCGTCGGCTTCATCGCCGGCGAGCGGGTGGCGGTGAGCGGCGGGCTGGACGGCGTGGCCAGCGTGGTGACCGACGGCGCGGCGTACCTGGGCGACGGCGCCGCCGTCAGGGTGGTCCCATGATCAGCCGCATCACCGAGTTCTTCGTCGACCGGTATCAGCTCACCGTCGTCCTCTTTCTTATGCTGGCGGTGATGGGGATCAGCTCGTGGGCGGGCATCCCCAAGGCGGAAGATCCCGCCATCCCCATCCCCACCTACATCATCGTCGCCGTCTATCCGGGCGCGCGGGCGGGGGACGTGGAGCAGCTGGTGGTGGATCCCATCGAGGAGCGGATGGGGGAGCTGGACGCGGTCAGGAAGATCGAGAGCGAGGTGGAAGACGGCGTCGCGGTTCTTCGCGTGGAATTCGAGGCGGAGGAGGACGCGGACGAGAAGTACGACGAGGTGCTGCGCGAGGTGAACGCGCTGCGCCCCGCGCTTCCCGCGGACATGCGCTCGCTGCAGGTGGACCGCGTGAACGCCAGCGACGTCAACATCATTCAGCTGGCGCTGGTGAGCGAGACCATGCCGTACCACGAGCTGCAGCTGCGCGCCGAGCGGCTGGAGGAGCGCATCGAGGCCGTCCCCGGCGTAAAGAGCGCCGAGGCGTGGGCCTTTCCGCAGCGCGAGGTGGGCGTGCGGCTCGATCTCGGCCGGCTGGCGCAGCTGCGCATCCCGCCCGGGCAGGTGATGCAGGCAATCGGCAGCGACAACGCCAACCTGCCGGGGGGCACGGTGGACGCCGGCAGCCGCCGCTTCAGCGTAAAGACGAGCGGCGAATACGGGTCGCTGGACGAGGTGCGCAACACCGTGGTCCGCGCGGCCGGCGGCAACGTCACCTTTCTGCGCGACGTGGCGGAGGTGGACTGGAGCTACGGCGACGCGACGCACGTGGCGCGCTTCAACGGCCGCCGCGCCGTCTTCGTCACCGCCAACCAGCTGCCGGACGCCAACATCGGCACGGTGCGCGACGGCATCTGGAAGGAGCTGGATTCGTTCGAGAAGACGCTGCCGCCGGGGGTGAGGCTGGAGCGCGGCTTCGACCAGTCGAAGAACGTGCGCGAGCGGCTGGGCCACCTGGGGCGCGACTTCGCCATCGCCATCGTCCTGGTCCTGCTGACGCTGCTGCCGCTGGGCGTGCGCGCCGCGGGGATCGTGATGGTGAGCATCCCCCTTTCCCTGGCGATGGGGCTCACCGCGCTGAACCTGACCGGGTTCACCATCAACCAGCTCTCCATCGTGGGCTTCGTGATCGCGCTGGGGCTGCTGGTGGACGACTCCATCGTCGTCGTGGAGAACATCAGCCGCTTTCTGCGCGAGGGCCGCACCCGCCGAGAGGCCGCGCTGATGGCCACGCGGCAGATCTCCGTGGCGGTGGTGGGATGCACGGCCACGCTGATCTTCGCGTTCCTGCCGCTCATCTTTCTCCCCGGCAACGCCGGCAAGTTCATCCGGGTGATGCCGCTGACCGTCGTCTTTACGGTCCTGGCGTCTCTCATCGTCTCGTTGACCATCGTCCCCTGGCTGGCCAGCCGGACGCTGTCGCGGACGGAGGACCCGGAAGGCAACGTCTTCATGCGGTGGATGCACCGCGCCATCGGCGCCACCTACGCGCCGGTGCTGCACCGGGCGCTGGCGCGTCCGGGTCGCACGCTCGCGGGCGCGGCCGCGCTCTTCGTGGCCTCGCTGGCGCTGGTGCCCGTCGTCGGCTTCTCCCTCTTTCCCAAGGCGGGGACGCCGCAGTTCCTGGTCGACGTCTCCACGCCCGACGGCAGCAGCCTGGCCGAGACGGACCGGGCCGCGCGCTTCGCCGAGCGCATCGTCGGCCAGCAGCCCGGCGTGGCGTCGGTGATGACAAACGTGGGGCGCGACAACCCGCAGGTGTACTACAACGTCATCCCCCGCAACGAGAACGCGGGCGTGGCGCAGCTGTTCGTCACCCTGGACGAGTACCATTCCACCGACACGCCGGCCATGCTCGACACGCTGCGGGCACGGTTCGCGGCGTATCCCAACGCGCGCATCGAGGTGCGCGAGTTCGAGAACGGGCCGCCCATCGACGCGCCCGTGGCCATCCGCCTGACCGGGCCGGACCTGGACACGCTGCGTACGCTGGCGGCCCGGGTGGAGCGCGTCGTCACCGCCACCCCGGGAACGATGTACGTGGACAACCCCGTGCGGCTGGCACGGACGGATTTGAAGGTCGATGTCGACCAGCACAAGGCGGGGATGTTCGGCATCCCCGCGATCGAGATCGACCGGACCATCCGGCTGGGGATCGCGGGGCTGAGCGCGGGCGTGTACCGCGACGGCAGCGGCGAGGAGTACCCCATCCGCGTGCGCCTGCCGCACCAGGGAATGCCCACGGTGGAGGCGCTGGACCGCGTCTACGTGGCCTCGCTGACGGGCGCGACGGTGCCGCTGCGGCAGGTGGCCAGCGTGCGCTTCGCCAGCTCGCCACCGCGCATCGCGCACCACGAGCAGCAGCGCGCGGTCACGGTGACCAGCTACGTGCGCAGCGGCTTCAACACCGACCGGGTGACGCGCGGGGTGCTGGAGAAGCTGGAAGGGATGGATCTGCCCGACGGCTACCGCTGGACGGCCGCGGGGGAGATCGAAAGCCGGCAGGAGAGCTTCGGGGGCGTGGGCGGCGCTGTGATCGTGGCCACGTTCATGATCCTGGCGATCCTCGTCCTGGAGTTCCGCACCTTCCGCAGCACGCTGATCGTGGCGTCGGTGATCCCGCTGGGCCTGGTCGGCGGCATCGTGGCGCTCTGGATCACGGGGCACACGCTGTCGTTCACAGCCACGATCGGCTTCGTGGCGCTGATCGGCATCGAGATCAAGACGAGCATCCTGCTGGTGGACTTCACCAACCAGTTGCGCGAGCAGGGGATGGGGCTGGTGGATGCGATCCAGAAGGCGGGAGAGATCCGCTTCGTCCCCATCGTGCTGACCACGCTGACGGCGATCGGCGGGCTGCTGCCGCTGGCGCTGGAGGGCTCGTCGCTCTACTCGCCGCTCGCCTGGGTCATCATCGGCGGCCTGATCTCGTCGACCATCCTGGCGCGCCTGGTGACGCCGGTGATGTACAAGCTGCTCGCCCCCGCGGTGGAACTGCGGACGGTGCCGGCCAGCTGAGGGGAGCGATTCCCACCAACTGATTTCCTGAGGGAGGCGCCGCGCCGTAACCTGCTGGTACAAAATGGCCTGGCGCCGACTGAAGGATCTCGCCGGCAGCACCATGGGGCCGGCCTCCATGCCGTGAATCCAGCCCCGACGTGGCTGATACTAAATCTGGGGGAAAGACCGGGGAAAGATGTGACTTCCTGAGGGAGCGCACGCGCAGATCCTGCCGTCTGCACTGACTTCCGCGCGCGACCGAAGGACCTCCTCTCGGCTGCGCAGGGGCCGGATCAGGACGCGGAACCAGCCCTTTCGTTCTGCTGGCGAGGTCCTTCGGTCGGCGCGCCGGGTTCCCGATCAGGGCAAGGTTCAGCGCGGCGCCTCCCTCAGGAAGTCATGCACTCTATTGCCGGATCTGGCCCGAGAGGAGGTCCTTCGGTCACGCGCAAGCGGTTATCCGGGTTCGAGTTCCGTGTGGCGCTCCCTCAGGAAGTCATCGCTTCGTTGTGTGATCCGCTGAGAAGGAGGGCGCTGTACGCGTGCGGCTCACCGGCGGCGTGGGTCGTGCAATCGGCGTGGGGGCTGGCCGGGTGCCGGCCCCACGACCTCCTCTCTACCCGCTGACCTGCCATGCCCGACGCGCGGACGACGGACTTCGACTGGTCTCGCTACGCCGACGCCACGTTGGCCGGCCTTTCCGTGCTGATCCCCATCCCGTTCGTGGACGACGCCTTCGAGGCGTTCTTCCGCAAGCGCATCCCCGGGGCGGTGGCGCGCTCTCGAGGGCGCACGCTGTCCGGCGAGGTGCGGTCGGTGCTGGAGGAGGATGCCGGTGGGGGCGGGTGCGCGGCACTCCCGGCCCGGCTGGTGGTCGGGCTGTTCAAGCGCCTCTCGCGCAAGCTGCTGTACTTTCTCACCGTCAAGCAGGCATCCGACCGCCTGAGCTACTACTGGTATCGTGCGTTCCTCATGGACCACATGCTGGCCTCGGGGCACCTGGAGAGCCCCGATTCCGCACGGACCGCGCACCAGGCCATGGAAGAGCTGCTCGCCAACACCGCGGGGCCGCTTCCCCGGCTCGCCCAGCAGATGGTGGCGCAGATGCGCAACGTGTGGCCCGCGCTGCGGCGGGCGCGGCGCGGCGAGGAGTCGGACGAGGTGCGGCAGACGCGAAACCAGCTGGAGCGGCGGTGGAACGAGCTCGCGGAGCACCTGAGCGCGGTAGCGGCCCGCTACGACGAGGGGTACGCGCGGAAGCGCGGCGCCTGAAGGCGGTGGATGTGTGTGCGCCAAGGATTCCGCGGCGGCGGAGATCCGGCGGGCGCCTCCCTCGGAATGACGGTTGGCGCGGCGCGCTTACGGTTCTCGATCGTGGGTGCAAGAAAATCCGCGCTGGGGTCCAAATAGAGAGTTCGCGGAGAACGGGCCTGCCGTCCTCCGCGAACTTTCTTTCGTACGCCGCGAGCTCCGCGTGCCAATCCCCCTGCGGGATGCCGCTCAGGGATTCGCGGTGGCGGTGAAGGTGACCACCGCGTCGTCCAGGCGGGCGGTTGCCTGCACCGGGCCGGGCATGTAGCCCAGCTCCCACGCGCTGCGGGCGCGGCCGTTCGCGTCCGTGCGCGAGATGTTGGGCGACATTCCGCCGCTGTGCTCCACGTTGGTGTCCCAGCGGATGACGGCGTTGCGCACCGGCTGCCCGGCCGGCGTGCGCACCTCCACCTCCAGCGAGTCCGCCAGCACGGTGCTCACCCGGCCCGACTGCCCGTTGCCCGCCCGCCGCGTCAGCTGCAGCGCAACCCCCTGGGTGCGCGCCGTCGCGTTGAAGAACACGCGCGCCGCGCCCGGCGCCACCGCCGAGACCTGCTGGGTGGAGTCGGCCACCAGCCCCAGCGTCCACTGCGCGACCGCGATCCCCCGCCAATCGGTGACGCTCTGCGCCGGGCTGACGGACCCGCCGCCCGAGGCAACCTCCCAGGTCACCGTCACGCCGGGAACGTGGTTGCCGTACTGGTCCTGCGCCGCCACGAACAGCGAGTCCGCCAGCGGCTGGCCCACCCGGCCCTCGCGGCTGCTCCCGCCCAGGGGCACCAGGCTGGCGGCCGTGCCCACCGTGGCGGTGGCGATGAAGACCATGCTGGTTTCCTCCACCGTCGCGGTGGCCTCCATGTGGCCGGCGCCCGGCCCCAGCCGCCACGCCGCCGCAGCGCGCCCCTGCGCGTCCGTTCGTCCCTCCGACGGCGTGATGGATCCCTGGTACGACGACGGCACCGTCCAGCGCACCCGCGCGCCCTGAACCGGGCGCCCGGACCAGCTCACCACCACCGCCAGCGAGTCCGCCAGCACGCTGCCCACGGTCCCGCGCTGGCCACTGCCCTGCCCGGTGATCTGCAGGGGCACGCCCTCCGCGTGGGCGGTCGCGGTAAAGGTGGCGGACGCGCCCCCGGGGATGGACGCGCGCACCGTCTGCACGGAGTCCAGCCGCGGGCCCAGCGTCCACCGGGCGGCGGCGACCCCGGGCGCGCCTGCGCCGTCGGCCGGCTGCACCGACCCGCCGCCCGACGTGACGGTCCACGTGACCGGCGCGCCGGGGGCCGGGTTGCCGTGCGCGTCGCTCACCCGCACCTGCAGGTCGCCGGGCAGGGTGCCGCCGATGGGGGCGGTGCCGCCGTTCCCGCCCACGATCGCCACCTGCACGGGCGGGCCCGCGACCACGTCGGCGCTGAAGGTCAGCGTTGCGCCCTCTGCCGTGGCGGTGATCGAGGACGGCCCCGACACCGTGCCCAGCCTCCACGCCGCCGAAAGGCGCCCCTGCGCGTCCGTTTCCTCCTCCCCCTGCGTGACCGATCCATTCCCCGCGGGCACCGTCCACTGCACCCGCGCGCCGCGCACGGGGCGCCCGGACCAGGTCACCGCCACCACCAGCGAGTCCGCCAGCACGCTCCCCACGGTGCCGCGCTGCCCGGTGCCGTGCCCGGTGACCTGCAGGGGCACGCCCCGCGCGTGGGCCGTGGCGGTGAACGTGGCCGACGCCCCCCCGGCGATGGACGCGCGCACCGTCTGGGCCGAGTTCAGCAGCGGGCCCAGGGTCCACCGCGCGCGCGTGATGCCGGGAAGGTCCCCGCCGCCGGCCGGCTGCACCGAGCCGCCGCCCGAGGTGACCACCCACGTGACCTGCGCGCCGGGCGCGGGGTTGCCGTACGCGTCCTCCACCCGCACCGTCAGGTCTTCCGGCGCCGCGCCGCCGATGGGCGCCGTGCCGCCGTCGCCGCCGGCGATGGACAGCTGCGCGGGCGGGCCCGCGTCCCCGCGCGCCGTGAAGGTCAGCGTGCCGCCGTCCACCGTGGCGGTGGCGGTGGACAGCCCGGCCACGGTGCCCAGCCGCCACGCCGCGGCCGCGTAGCCCTGCGCGTCCGTGCGCGACACGGCGGGGGTCACGCCGCCCGCGGCCGACGCCCACGTGACCTGCGCGCCCGCCACGGGGCGGCCGTCCGGCATGCGCAGCGCCACGCGCAGCGAGTCCGCCAGCAGGGTGCCTACCGCTGCGTGCTGCCCGTCGCCGCCGCGCCTGGCCAGCTGCAGCGGGACGCCCTCCGTGACCGCGACGGCCGTGAACTGCACCGGCGGCAGCCCCGCCGCTACCGCGCGCACTGCCTGCTCCGAGCCCACCTGCGGCCCCAGCGCCCACTGCACCGCCGCCGCCCCCGTGGAATCCGTCTGTCCCCGCGCGGGGGAGAGCGTGCCGTCGCCGGCCACCATCTCCCATCCCACCTCTACCCCGGGAACGCCGTTGCCAAAGCGGTCCGCCACCCTCACCGCCGGGGCGGGCGTCACCGCACCGCCCACCTGGCCGGCGGTCGCGCCCCGCGTGCGCGAAAGCTGCGCGGGCGGGCCCGGCACCGAAAAGGCCACCAGGCGCACGGGGTTGACCTGCACACCCTCCAGCCGCGCCTCCAGCACCTGCGAGTCGGGCGCAACCGGGCCCAGGGTCCACCGCGCCCGCGCCATCGCCGGCTCGTCCTCCGTCAGGGGGCTCGCGGTCACGCTCCCCTCGCCCTCCAGCACCCTGAAGCGCACCAGCACGCCGCGCACGGGGCGGCCCATCGCGTCGACCACCTCCACCACCACGTCCTTCTCCAGCACGGCGCCCGCGGCGCCGGTCTGCCCGTCGCCGCTCACCACGCGCACGCCGGCGGGCGTGGTGCCCTCCGGCTCCGCGCGCGACGGGCTCTTCTCGCCGCACCCGGCCAGCGCGAGCACCAGCGGAACGAGCGCAACGCGGCGAAGGACGGAGGAGGACGGTCTCATTCTTACCTCGATGATCACAGCGGTACCACGAATCCAGGGGGAGGGAAGCGCCAGCGGGGGAGCCGGAACGCGGAAATGTAACCGTTCGACCGGAATGCGCCAAGAACAATATGTTTACGCGCTCGATCTTCTGTGCTCACAACCACTTGCATCCCATGCGTCTGGTACTCGCGCGGCGCTGGCCGCGATTCTGTTCGCCATGCCCGCCGCTGCCCAGCAGGCCTCCGACGGCCTGAGCGGCACCCGCGCGCGCGACGTCACCCAACTTCATCCCCACCCCGGTGACGCAAGCTGCTGTGCTTTCTCACGGTCAAGCGCCTCCCGGGTGGGTGATCATCGGGTCCCGATCGATTCGTTGGACGCTTCTCCTGTTTCCCTTGCAACACTTTGCACTGCAACGATTTGAACTGATACTTGGAACGGTATCTGCAAACGGCTGTCTTCCCCGAATCCGGCGGGGGGAGAGGCAGGTGTGTGCCCTCTCCCGCGTCCGGATGTGAATTGCCCGGGGACGTGGAAACGCAGGAATGGAGGGACCCATGCGGCGTATCGTTCTTCTCCCGCTCGCACTGCTGGCGGCTGCCGCCTGTCAAGATCAGCCCACCGGGCCGGAGCCCGGAGGACCGTCCCTCGCCGCCGCCAGCAAGGAGCCCGCGGCCGCGCCGATCACCGTCATCGCCTCGGCGCCGCGAATGCTGGGCTACACGGAGGGCGACGTGTTCCGCTACCACAACCGGCCGGAGCCGGACGTCGGCGGCGAGCGGGTGGTGTGGCGCCACATGGCCAATCCCTACTACGGCAGCGTGAACGTCTTCCAGGTGCATCTCCCCAGGGGCGCGCCCACCCGCCTGGCGGAGCTGGGCACCTACGCCGGCCCGCACACCTCCGGGCGCTACACCACCTGGCAGGACGGCGAGACGGGGATCATGGTGCTGGACAACCGCACCGGCCAGAAGCGGCGGATCGACGGCACGTGGCCCCTTGCCGAATCGGTGGACATCGCGGGCCACAAGCTGGCCTACCTGGACCTGGGTGCGCGGACCGTGATGGTCTACGACATCCCCACCGGCCAGCGGAGCACCGTCGCCATCTGGGGACCCGAGGTGTCGTACTACCACATCCGCGACGTGGGCTTCGACGGGCGCTACGTGGCGTGGATCTCCGATGGCGGCAGGGGACAGTCGGGGCTGGGGCTGGTGGTGCACGACATCGTGACGGGGCAGGAGACCATCGCCGTTCCCTTTGGGCAGGGGCAGATGACGGGGCCCTCGGTGGACCGCGGCCGGGTGGTGTTCTCGATGGACGTGGGCGACCGGCACTCGGTGTTCCTGTACGACGTCGCCAGCGGCGCCAGGCGGCGCATCTCCGACGCGCCCCAGGAGCAGACCAACCCCGAGATCTCCGGCGACTTCATCGTCTGGGACGACACGCGCCAGGACGACAATCCCGCGTACGTCTTCAACCACGACGTGTACCTGTACGACCTCAAGGCGGGCGTGGAGATCCCGCTGGCGAACGACGCCACCTGGTCGGGGGATCCGCAGCTGGACGGCAGCCGCGTGGTCTGGACGGAGCGGCGCAACGACCGTTGGGAGGTGCTGCTGGTGGATCTGCTCCCCGCGTCGCTCCCGGGGCTGCGCGACGAGCTGCGGCGGGCGGTGGCGTCCGGGGCCGTGCGCAACGCCGGGGTGGCGCGCAGCCTGGAGAACTTCCTTTCCCAGGCCGCGGCCGCGCAGGCCGCCGGCGACCGCACCCGGGCCGCCGACCGCCTGCGCCACTTCGGCGCGCACGTCCGCCAGCACGCCGGCAAGCAGATCGAAGCGGCGGCCGCCCTGCGGCTGGAAGGCCTTGCCGCCGGCGTGATCGCGCGGCTGTAGGGACTCCCGAGGCGCGGGACTCAGGAGGGGATCCAGGGAGATGGGATCCGCGAGAATGGCCGAAGCGGCGCGGCGACCGTACGCGCCGCCGTGACGGGGGACTCACCAGAACGCGACGACCGAGCGGCGGCTTTCCCGGGGAGGCGCCGCTCGTTTCTTGACCTCGACAATGGACAACGGGCCAATCCATAGGCATATTCATCCGCCCATCCATTCACCCATCCATCCACCACATCGATTACTTCCCGGCCAATCATGCGAATTTCCCTGCTCGCGGCGATCGCCGCTTTCCTCGTTGCCGTACCCGCGACCGCGCAGCAGCGCGCCGACGGGCTCAGCGGCACGCGCGTCCGCGTCACCTCGCCCAACTTCATCCCCGCGCCGGTCACGGGGACCATCACCTCGTACACGCAGAACGGCATCGTCGTGGTGGACGAGGTGACGGGCGACTCCATCCTGCTTCCGCTGCGCTCCGTGACGCGGCTGGACAAGTTCGCCGGCGGCAGCGCCGCGTCCACGGCCTGGTACCGCGGCCGGGTGGGCGCCTTCATCGGCGCGGGGCTGGGGCTGATCGCCGGGCCGCTGCTGGCCAAGGTGGTGGACAGGGAGATGGGGGAGATGGCCTTCATCGGCGGCGGCGCCGGCCTGGTCTCCGGCTTCACCCTGGGCGCCATCATGGGTGCCGCCGCGCCCCGCGAGCGCTGGACGTGGACCATCCAGCCCTGGGGCTACGACGCCACCCTGCGCCCCGCGCCTCAACCGACTGTGCCGCCGGTCCCGCCCGTCGCGCCGCAGGTCCCCGCCGAGCCCCAGCCGCAGACGCCGCCCCCGGCCGAGCCTCCGGTCCAGACGCCGCCTCCCGCGCAGCCGCCGGTCCAGCCGTAGTCCCGCAGCTGAAGCCCCGCGCAGCTTGCGGGGCTTTCCGCAGTTCCAGCCGCGGGTTCACCCGCCCGGGAACGCACCCGGCCGGCGCGCGGGCGACCCGATGCTCGCCCGGATCGGCACACTGGGGCGCGCGCACAGAGAAGCCCCGCGTGGTTTGCGGGGCTTTCCGCAGTTCCAGCCGCGGGTTCACCCGCCCGGGAACGTACCCGGCCGGCGCGCGGGCGACCCGGTGCTCGCCCGGACCGACGCCCCCGCGAGCAGCTTCGCTCGCGGGGGCGTTCTTCGTCCGCGATCCGCCGCCGCGAAGAATCTGTTACGCGACCCACGGGGCCGGTGCTATCGTCCGTGGCACGCGCTGGCGATTCCACATCCATCAACCCTGCCCGGGTTCCCTGCCATGAGCACTCCCTCCAAAGCGAACGCGGCAACCGCGCTGGGCCGCGAGTGGGATCACCTGGCCGCACGGGAGCGGCGCATCGTGGAGGCGGTGCTGCACCGCCGGCCGGTGGCGCGCGACATGAGCCAGACGTTCACGGATGACCGCAGCTTCGGCCAGCGGATGGCGGACCGCATCGCGGCGTTCGGCGGATCGTGGCCGTTCATCGGCCTCTTCATGCTCTTCCTGGCCGGCTGGATGGCGGTGAACTCCGTGCTGCTGGCGCGCCGGGGCCCGTTCGATCCGTATCCGTACATCCTGCTCAATCTCATCCTCTCCACGCTGGCCGCCCTGCAGGCGCCGGTGATCATGATGTCGCAGAACCGGCAGGGGGAGCGCGACCGCCTGAACGCCGCCCACGACTACGAGGTGAACCTCAAGGCGGAGCTGGAGATCCGCGCGCTGCACGAGAAGCTGGATACGCTGCGCGAGGCGGACTGGACCGAGCTGGTGCGCCTGCAGCAGGTGCAGATCCAGATGCTGGAGCGGCTGGCCGCGGGTTCTCGCCCCCACGGCGGCGGCGCGGCCGGTGCCCCGCTGTGACCTCGCCGCTGCCCGGTGGCATTCGTCCCGGCCCGACCGGTCGTACCTGACGCGCAGGCGCGCCCTGCCAGTTCGAATCAAGATCGTGAGGTTTGATCCGGACCTGTATCTTCCCTTGCCGCCTGCCCCCCGCTGGCCCATCTTCGGCGCGACGCGACAACGTTTGCAGAAGGAGCCAAGGCAGTTGCAGGCATTGATCATCATCGGCCACGGGTCGCACCTGAACGCCGAATCCAGCGCACCCGTCTACGCGCACGCGGCCGCCATCCGGGCCACGGGCGCGTTCGACGAGGTGCGCGAGTGCTTCTGGAAGGAAGAGCCCTCCATGCGCGAGGTGTTCGACCTGGTGGAGGCCGACGACGTGTACGTGGTCCCTCTCTTCATCTCCGAAGGCTACTTCACCGAAGAGGTGATCCCGCGCGAGCTGGGGCTGGAGGGGCCGGCGCCCTCCGTCACCCGCAAGCTGGGCAAGACGATCCGCTACACCAAGCCCGTGGGCACCCATCCCGCCATGTCGCGGATGATCCTGCGCCGCGCCGAAGAGAGCGCGGGGCTCACCGACGACGAGGCGCGCGGGGCGGGGCTCATCATCATCGGCCACGGCACGGAGCGGAACAGCAACTCCGCCGAGGTCATCTACCGCGTGAGCCGCGAGGCCGACGAGGCGGGGGTGTTCGGCCATGTGCGCACCGGCTTTCTGGACCAGGCGCCGGAGGTGGGCGAGGTGCTGGAGGAGATGGAGGAGCGGCGCGTCGTCCTGGTCCCCTTCTTCGTCGCCGAGGGGTGGCACACGCAGGAGACGATTCCGGACGACCTGGGGATCCACCGCCCCGCCGTCAGCCCGGTGACGGAAAAGGACGGGCGGACGATCTTCTACGCCGCGCCGGTGGGCACCTTTCCCGAGATCGCGCAGATCGTGCTGCAGCGCGCCCGCGAGGCCGGCGCGCGCTTCCCCGACGGCGCGGCGGTGGGGGAGGCGGCCGGTGTCTGACGAGCCCCAGGTGCGCGGCGCCCACGCCGCCGGCGGCATCCCCGCGGCGCGCCAGGCGCTGGTGGAATGGATCGACGCCGCCGGGGACGCGGGGCGCACCTTTCTCCAGGTCCGCCTCCTCCGCACGGGCGACGGGCAGTACGAAATCCGCCACGCGAGGGACGTCCATCGATCGATCCTGTCGCTGGAGACGGTGACGAGCGATCCGTACGCCGCCCGCTTCACCGCGCAGATGACCAACGGCGGCGAGCACCGCCCGCTCAAGACGGCGCCCACCCTGCGCCAGGGGTGGGTGCTTGTGGACCTGGACGCACGGGCGCTGTGGACGGCGCTCGATTATCTCTATCCCGCATGCGCGCTGCACTGGCACGCGGAGCTGGCCGGCACCCTTCGCGTCACGCACTGGCGCGAGGTCGCCGGCCGCCAGAGCGGGATGTACGGCGCCGTGAAGCTGCTTCCGCCGGACGTGGTGCGGAACACCGTCCGCGCCTGCTGCGGCGACGCCGTCTGCCTGCGCCGCGTGGCGTGGGACGTGGACGAGGGCACGCCGCTCGACCTGCCGAGCGAGGGCGAGACGACGGGCGAGGCGCTGGTGCCGTGTCCCGAGGCGTGCTCGATGTTCATCTCCTTCGCGCGGCAGGTGCTGGTGCTGGAGCGGGCGCCCCGGCACGAGCTGGCCGGCCTCGGTCGCCTGGGCGTGGAGGAGATCGAGCAGGTCCGCGAGATCGCCACGGCGGCCGCGTCCGGGACGCTTGGCTCCGCGCGCGAGGGCGAGTTCGGCGAGGGGACCAACAGCCGGCGGATGCGCTACCTGGCGCTGCGGCTGGCGGAGGAGAAGGCCCGCATCGGCGACCTTCCCGCGCCGGAGCTGCCCTGTGAGGGTTGTCCCAAGGCCGTGCCTTGCCGCGGCTGCCCGATGGTGTGAACTGCAGGGAATAGGGAATAGGGAATAGGGAATAGGGAATAGGGAATAGGGAATAGGGAATAGGGAATAGGGAATAGGGAATAGGGAATAGCCTGCAACGGCGGGTCTTACCCCCGCCCTCTCAAACCGCCGGAGAGGGGAAGATTATCCGTGGAGGCGGATGGCGTGACGTTGTTGCCGCGATTTCATCAATCGCTCCAGCCGGACCCGAGGACGACGCACCGATGCCCGACGAGACGACGACCGACATCACCTGCACCACCTTCGAGCTCCGGCCGCCCGACGGCGGGCCGCCCGTGCGCGGCGACGTGCGCGTGCGGCAGGGGCACCGTGCGGACGCGGCGATCGTCTTCTGCCACGGCTTCAAGGGCTTCCGCCGCTTCGGCTTCTTTCCCAACCTGGCGCGCGCGGCGGCCCAGCGCGGGTTCGCGGCGGTCACGGTGGATTTCTCGCGGAACGGGATCGGCGCGGACGGGGCGGACGACTTCTCGGCGATGCACCTGTTCACCGAGCACACGCACACGCGCAACCTGGACGAGATCCGCCGCGTGATCGACGTGCTGCAGGGGGGTGCGCTGCTGGACCGCCCGGCGCGCCGCATCGGCCTCTTCGGCCATTCGCGCGGGGGTGGCGAGGCGGTGCTGGCGGCGGCCGCGGACCCGCGGGTGAACGCGCTGGTCACCTGGGCCGCCATCGCCAGGGTGGACCGCTGGACGCCGGAGCAGGCCGCCGCGTGGAGCGCCGGCGGCACGGTGGAGATCGAGAACGCGCGGACGAAGCAGATGATGCCGATCGGTCCCGGCTACTGGCGCGACCTGGAGGCGAACCGCGAGCGGCTGGACGTCCTGGCCGCCGCGGCGCGGGTGACGGTGCCGTGGCTCATCGTCCACGGCGACGCGGACACGTCGGTGCCGGTGGACGAAGGGCGGCAGCTGTTCGAGGCGGCGGGCGAGAGCACCGAGCTGCTGGTGGTGGAGGGCGCGGACCACGGCTTCAACGGCAGGCATCCGTACGCCGGCGCCACCCCCGAGCTGCGCATTGCCGCCGACGCCACGCTGGAGTGGTTCGACACGCACCTGGATTGACTGTTTCGAACGATCGTTCGAAATTGGTGGACAACCGCCGGGAGCGTGGTTATGATTCCGCTTTCCGGCGCATTGCTGAGCAGACCCAACCCGGCCCCTGACCCTTCTGGAGAACCAGATGCCCTACGTAATCGCGGAGCCCTGCATCGGCACCAAGGACGCAAGCTGCGTCGAGGTCTGCCCGGTGGATTGCATTTACGAGGCGGACGATCAGTACTACATCAACCCCGACGAGTGCATCGACTGCGGCGCCTGCGAGCCGGAGTGCCCCGTGCAGGCCATCTTTCCCGACACCGACGTGCCGCCGGAGTGGTCCGACTACATCGAGAAGAACCGCGTGCTCTCCGACAAGTGAGCCGCTGACGAGTGACGCACAGGGGCCGCCTTCCGAATCCGGAGGCGGCCCTTTGCGTTCTGGTCCGGTCGTCCGGGTCACCAACAGAAGAGGGCCTCACGCAGAGTTAGCGGAGTTAGCGGAGTTCGTTCGAGGCGGCGGAAGGTGAGTGCCACCATCCATCCTCCCCATGCCGGAGGGTGGCGGCGATATGGAAGCGCGCGCCGGCGTCCGTACTCCGCTAACTCCGCTAACTCTGCGTGAGACCATCTTTTCTTTTCCGGCTGCTCGGAAGGATGCGGAACCGAGAAAGGGGCGCCCCCGACCGTTGTCGGGAGCGCCCCTTCATCCATCCATCGAAACCGGTCCGGATCAGCCGCGGCCCAGCACCTTGCGGGCGTAGCCGTTGTCGGGGTTGCCGCCGCGCTCCAGCACGCGGTCCACGGTACCGGTGCCGCGGTTGTACGCGGTGAGCGCCAGGTTCACGTTGCCGTCGTAGCGGTCGATCAGCTCGCCCAGGTAGCGAAAGCCGATCTCCAGGTTGGTCTCGGAGTCGCGCAGGTCGCTCTCCGTGGCGTCGCGCTTGAACCAGCGGGCCGTGGGCAGCATGAGCTGCGTAAGGCCGATGGCCCCCACGTGGCTGGTCGCGTAGTCCTTGAACTCGCTCTCCGTGCGTACCAGCCCGAACGCGATCTCCGGCTCGATGTCGTTCTCCACCGCCGTGGTGTAGATGAGCTGCGCCAGCTTCTCGGGGATGTCGTATCCCCGGGCGCGGTACTTGTCGGCCAGGCGGTCGGCATCGGCGGCGGCCATGCGCTGCGGCGCCCGCACCACCACCGGGGCCACCGCGATGGACGCGGCGCTCTTTACCGCCGCCTGCACCACCCCGCGGCGCGGCTTGCCGTCCTCGTCCAGCGGGCCCGTGCCCGTGGCGGTAGCCACACCCTGGAGCACCGCGCATCCCAGCAGAATTCCCTGCACCGGACGCGAGCGCACCAGCGAACGGAAGTCATTTCGCAGCGGGGCGTTTCGCTTTACACGCGGCGAACGGCTCTCGTTTTCCTTCACCAAAGCTGTCTCCTGACTAGCACACGACGAACGCGGCCGATCATTCCGGGACCGCCGCGTTCCGCCATGCTAGGGGCATTCAACTTCATCCAATGTAAGCGCTACAAAGCGTTGTGTCAATTGAAGATAGCCTGTTTCCACCCCGTGCGGGGCCAAAAACCCGCATGGGCACTGGCTTTCTGATGCAAACAAACGACTTGTGCGAAGGAATACCGAAATTCCAGCTAAACCGCCGATTTTCAACTACATGCCCACATGGATGAACATTGCCGGATTCGCCACTCCCGAACCACCAACCCGGACAGAGCAGCCACCCAAAGGAGAGCCAAGCGGCCTTTCTTGTCCTCTGGAGGGGACTCCCGGCCCCGGAACGCCCGAGGCCCCTTCCCGGAACCGTGGGAAGGGGCCTCGAAAGCGTGGGCCGGCGCTGGATCAGGCGCGCCCGCCCGAGCCGCCGCTCTTCTACCGCGAGCCGCCCGACTTGCTGCCGGACGACTTGCTCCCGCCCGACTTGCTGCCGCCCGACTTGCTGCCGGACGACTTGCTGCCGGACGACTTGCTCCCGGACGACTTGCTCGACGATCCGCCGCTCTTGCTCCCCGACGAGCCGCCCCCCGATCGGCCGGCCGATTTGCTGCCGCCGGACGACTTGCTGCCGCCGCCGGACGACTTGCTGCCGGACTTGCTGCCGGACGACTTGCTCCCCGACGACTTGCTGCCGGAGGAAGACGAGCGGCTTCCCGAGTCCGCCGTGCTGCGGCCGCTGCTCTTGCTGCCGCCCGACCGGCTGGCCGACTTGCTGCCGCCCGAGGACTTGCTGCCGCCGGACTTGGACCCGCCGCGGCCGCGCGACGAGCCGCTCTCACTGGCCGCCGTGAACTGCACCTCGGCCGCGCCGGTGGCCAGGTCGATTCCCGCACCCAGCGCCTTGAGCGCCCGCACCGAGTTGCGCTCGATGAAGGTGGCCATGGCCTCTTCCTCGCGCAGGCTTTCGCCCAGCAGGGCGGCCACCTCGCGCTCGCCCATGGCGGTGGCCACGGCGATGGCGGAGCGGTACCCCGCGATCTCGTAGTGCTCCACCCGCAGGCTGTTGCCCAGGTCGAACGCCTCCAGGAGCTGCTTGGAGGGGTTCTCGTCCTTCTTGAACGAGTCGTGCTCTTCCTTGAGCCCCACCGCCGCCTGGCACGTCTCGGCCTTGGCCTTTTCGCCGATCGCCTCGAAGGCGCGCCGGAGCCGCTGGATCTGCTCCTCGGTCTCGCCGATGTGCTCCTGCACCCGGTTCAGCACCTCGGGGTTCTTCACCTCGCGGGTGAGGGTGCCGAGCATCTTGAGGATCAGCTGCTCCGCGTAGAGCAGGTCACCAAGCTCGTGCTTGAGCAGGTCCTTCATGCTGCTGACCGACATGGCGCGCCTCCGAAGCCGTTAGGGTTTTAGACGTGAGTCCGGCGGCGGCCCACCAGCAGCCGGTACAGCAGAAGCAGGATCAGGGCGCCCACCACGCTGCCGATCAGACCGACGCGGTTGTCGCTGCCGCCGAACAGCATGCCGCCCACCACCGAACCCGCGATGCCCAGCAGGATGGTGACGATGATGCCGCCCGGGTCGCGCCCCGGCATGATGAACTTCGCGATGGCACCGGCCACCAGGCCGATGATGATCATCCACACGATACCCATGACTTCCCCCCACGCTGAGGTGGTTCTCGGATCGGTCCCCCACCGGGACCGCCGTCGAACGCCGGGGGAATGCAGAGTCCGTGCCCAATTGCCACCTTGCTTCTAACCCAACCCGCGCCAGAGATTTGCGCGCAGGAGAGAAACGAAGTGCCGCATCCGCATCCGCAACATTGCGTTCGCGGCATAATGCGTTGGCGTGTATGGATTTCTGTATTGCCGGCGTGGGGTGCGGATCGACCGGACGGCGGCCCGGCGACTGGCCCGGACGGGTTTTCAGCCTGTTTCACATCGGGGGATGATGTGACGTGCTTTTGCGGGATGCTCGGCAGGCCCCGCCCCGGGCCGCCGAGTCCGCAACCGGTGGCATCCTCGTGGTTCGTCGTCGCGCCCGATACGGCCGGCCACAATCCGCGAAGGTGGATTTCGTGACGTTCCAGCCGCGGTTTCAATTCAACCGCCATCCCCGGGCCCCGGACCATCACCCGTTCACCCGTTCACCCGTTCACCCGTTCACCCGCTCACCCGCTCACCCGCTCACCCGCTCACCCGTTCACCCGCTCACCCGTTCACCCGCTCACGGCAGCGGGCACTGCAGCAACGCCGCCTGCGCCGCCAGCCCGTGCCCGCCGGACTCGCTGGTGAGCACCACCGTGCCGTCCGCGCGCATGGCCACGCCCTCGCCCTGCGGCTCGGCGAGCGGCGTCAGGTCCATGCTGAAGGCGGGCTCGCCGCTCCCCAGCAGGTCGGCCGTGCGGTAGAGCAGCAGGCGCGCGTAGGTGCGCACCGCCACCCACCGCCCGTCCTGCGACGCGCCCGCGCCCGTCACCGCGTCGCCGGGGTGGCCGGGCTCGGGCGCCAGCGTGCGCACGCGCACCAGGTCCACCGGCCCCGGCCGCAGCGGCGTGGGCCAGCGCCACAGCTCGATCTGGTCGTGCTGGCCCTTGTTGATCAGGTAGATGCCGCCGTCCGTGGTCACGAACATGGCCTCCGTGTCGCGTCCGTCGCCGGGAAAGCGGGCGTGGAACGCCTGCGCGGGAAGCGTGGTGGAGTCCGTGAGCGCCGGCATGGGCGCGCGGTAGAGCGTGATGTCGCGCTTGCGGCTGGTGTTGTTGCCGATGTCGCCCAGGTACAGGCAGTCGCCGCCCTCGCAGGGGCCCACCGCCACGTCCTCCCAGTCGCGGTTGCGCGTGCCGGCCACCACCACCCGCCCCGCCGGCTGCCCGTCCGGCCCAAAGGCGAAGATCACCGGGTCCGCGCCGCTGTCGCCGTGGGTCCAGAACACGCCCTCGGCGCGCGGGTCGAACGCCACCCCGCTGCTCTCGCCCACGTCCGCCGGCAGCGCCATGTCCTTGCGCACGATGCGGCACGTCTGCACGGTGGAGTCGGCCCGCGCCGAGGCCTCCGGATCGTCCCCTTCGCCCGGCCGCTCGCACCCGGCGAACAGCACGAGGGCCGCGAGGGAGAGCGCGGCCCGCGTCGAGCGTATCTGCATCCACCGAAAGCGGTTCATGTTTCCACGATGATGATCGGGGGGCGCTCCCGGGCCGCCGCGGCGGCGGGCGTGTCGCGCGGGGCGGGCTCGGGGCGCTGGTAGTAGGTGCCGTCGGCCCCCAGCTCCCACAGGTCCGGCCGCGCCAGGTCGTGCTCCAGGATGGCGTCCAGCCGCGCGCGGTGCGCGGCGTCCACGATGGGCACCGCCACCTCCACCCGGCGGCTCAGGTTGCGCGTGCGCCAGTCCCCCGAGCCGATGTAGTACTCCGCATCGCCCCCGTTGTCGAAGCGGAAGATGCGCTCGTGCTCCAGGTAGCGTCCCAGGGCGCTGTACACGCGGACGTTCTCCGAGAGCCCCGCCACCCCCGGCCGCAGCGAGCAGATGCCGCGCACCAGCAGCTCCGTCCGCACCCCCGCCCCGGACGCGCGGTAGAGCGCGGCGATGATCTCGCGGTCCGCCAGCCCGTTGAACTTGGCGGTGATGCGCCCCTCGCCGCCGCCGCGCGCGTGCTCCGCCTCGCGGTCGATCATCTCGATGAAGCGGCTCCGCATGGTGGTCGGCGCCACCAGCAGCTGCCGGTAGTCGTCGCGCAGCACGCCGCCGGTGAGGGAGTTGAACACCTCGTTCAGCTCCGCCCCCAGCGCCGGGTCCGCCGACAGCACCCCCAGGTCGGTGTAGAAGCCGGCCGTGCTGGCGTTCAGGTTTCCCGTGCCGATGTAGGCGTAGCGGCGGATCCCCGCCGGCTCGCGGCGCACGATGAGCGCGATCTTGGCGTGCACCTTTAGCCCCGGCATCCCGTAGATCACGTGGATGCCAAAGGAGCGCAGGTGCCGCGCCCACTGGATGTTGCTCAGCTCGTCGAAGCGGGCCGTGAGCTCCACCAGCGCCACCACCTGCTTGCCCTGCGCCGCCGCCCGCGACAGCGCCTCCACGATCTTGGAGCGGGAGTTCGTTCGATACAGGGCGAGCTTGATGGAGAGGACGTCCGGGTCCTCCGCCGCGTCGATCACCAGCCGCTCCACCGTGCCCCGGAACGAATCGCGCGGAAAGGAGACGAGCACCGGCGCCTCGCGCAGCTGGTCGAAGACGCTGCGCTCCGGGTCCAGCGGCTCCTGCGGCGGCGGGCCGGGGGGATACGACAGCTCCGGCGGGGCGTCCACCTCCGCCAGCTCGCGCAGCCCGCGCAGGTCCACCAGGCCGTCCACCGGATACACGTCCTCCTCGCCCAGCGCCGCCACCTGCTCCGGCACCTCGTACTGCAGCTCGCGCAGGAGCATGGTCCGCACGCCGTCCGGCATCGCCCGCTCCACCTCCAGGCGCACCACGGGGCGAAAGCGGCGCTTGCGCACCTGCTCCTCCACCGCGTGCAGCAGGTCCTCCACCTGGGTGCGGTCCAGGTGCAGCTCCGCGCTGCGGGTGACGCGGAAGGTGTGGGCCGCATCCACCTCCATCCCCGGGTACAGGGCGCCGAACGAGGCGCGGATCACCTCTTCCATGGGGATGAAGCGGCGGCTTTCCGGCAGGCGGACGAAGCGCGGCAGCCCGTCCGGCAGCTCCACCATCCCCAGCCGCCGCTCCCCCGTCCGGGGGTCGCGCACCTGCGCCGCCAGCGCCGGGCGCAGGTTGCGGACGTGGGGAAAGGGGTGGCCCGGGCCGGCGGTGAGGGGCATGAGCAGGGGATGCACGTCGTGCGTCCAGAACCCGCGCACCATCTCCAGCTCGCTGCGCGACAGGTCGTCCAGGTGCACCACGCGGATGCCGTGCTCCGCCAGCTCGGGAAGAAGGGCGCCGGCCAGCAGCGCGTAGGAGCGGTCCAGCAGCCGCCGCGCGCGCACCCCGATGGCGTCCAGCTGCTCCTGCGGGGTGGCGCCGTCGATGGTGGCCTTGGTGCTCCCCAGCGTCACCGCCCGCTTGAACCCCGCCACGCGGACGCGAAAGAACTCGTCCATGTTGGCGCCGAAGATGGAGACGAAGCGCAGCCGCTCCAGCAGCGGCACCCGCTCGTCCTCCGCCAGCCCCAGCACGCGCCGGTTGAAGGCCAGCATGCTGAGCTCCATGTTCAGCATGGACCCCGGCGGCAGCTCCTCCGCCCCCTCCGCCGGCGGCGCGCTGGCCAGCGTGGCGCGCGCGGCGGCCAGCTCCTCGCGGCTCCCCTCGCCGCGGACGCGCGACGGCAGCTCCGAGCGCGCGACCACGTGCAGCGCCGCCAGCGTGTCGCGGTCGCGCAGCGCCGGCGACCCCACGGAGTGCAGCACCTCGTCCAGGGGGATGCGGACGATCTCGCACCCCGCGTCCTCCGTCTGCGTGTACGCGCCCTCCGCCAGCCACACTTCCACCGCCGCGCGGTCCGCCGGCCCCGGGCCCACGCCCAGGAGCCGCACCCGCGCGCCGTCGTGGCCAAAGCAGTCGCGCAGCACGCGGCGGCAGCTCTCCTCGCCGCCGCCCTCGCCCGCGGGAATGCGCAGCGCCGTCCGCTCGCGCTTCAGCGCGATGCGCCCGTCCTCCACCGCCACCACGGCCACGCGGCGCGCCGCGCGGACGGCGGCCTCCATCCGGTCCAGCTCGCGCTCCCGCAGCGCGTGGCGGGCGCGCTCCAGCCGGTCCTCCGACACCAGCCGCATCCCGTGCGCGTGCCGCAGCGCCGCGGCCACGGGGTGCTCCGCGTCCGCGCCGGGGGGCAGGCGCAGCTCGATCTCCTCCAGCCGCGCCCGGATCTCCCCGCCGCGCACCGTGATCGCGTCGCACGCCACCTCCGCCGGCCGCCCGTCCAGCGACTGGATCGACCGGACGACGCGGTGCGTCTCCAGCTCCAGGCGCGGAGCCAGCCGGTCGGGATCCACCATCGCCCGCAGCATCCGCGCGGGGTCGGAGGGCCCCGCCAGCGGCGCGCCGTCCGCCGGCGGCAGGACGGCCGAACCCAGCGCCCCGCCCTCCGCCTCGATCCCCGTGCGCACCACCAGCGTGCGCGCGCCGTCCAGGGGGTGGCGCACGCACGCCCAGGCGCCCCGGCGGGCCAGGGCGCCGTCGTCCGTGTCGTAGTAGACGTCGCGGAAGGACTCGGTGCGGGGCGCGCCGGCGCGAAAACCCTCCGGCGCCGGCCCCGTGGCCACGGCCTGCAGAACGCCGGGCGCGCCGGGGTCGAAGCGCACGAGGGTCGCGCGCTCCGCCTCGGGTCCGGGTGTGGAATCGGGCTGGGAAAGTGGCCAGGCGGTGGACATCAAGCCGTCAGAAGGGGAGACCCAGGCGCAGGTACAGGATCCCGCGCTCGCCCTGCGCATAGAACACGCTGAGCGTCTGCGCGCCCGCGCGCAAGTACGCGCCGGCCCCCACCGCCGTGTGCCACCCCCCGTCCGACGCCCCGTCGAACCACACGCGCCCCGCGTCGGCCAGCGCCAGCGCCCCCACGCTGCGGAGCAGCGGCGCCCGCAGCTCCGCCCCCGCGAACGCCGACGCATCGCCGGCAAAGCGCTGCCACGAGTGCCCGCGCAGCGTGGGCGATCCGCCCAGGAGCGCCGCGTACTGGATGGGATAATCTCCCCACACCTTCTCGCCCCCCGCGCGCAGGGCCAGCACGGAGCCGCCCAGGGGCAGGTAGTACGCGCCGCGGGCCCCCGCGCGCCAGAACTGTCCGTCGCGTGTGCCGTCGCCCGCCGCGGACTCGGAAAGGTACGGAAAGGCGCTCCCCTCCGCCGCCAGCGTCCACCCGCGGGTGGGCCAGGCGGCGCTGTCCGTGCGCAGCCACGCCGCGCCGGCGCGCACCCCCGCCGCCACGTAGGGCTCCGTCCCCAGCGGCCGGATCACGTCCGCGGGCGTCAGGGCGTCCACCTCCGGCTCCGTGTAGCGCAGAACGCCGGCAAGGGAGAGCAGCAGCCCGCCGCCCTGGTCCAGGACGATTCCGGGCTCCAGCAGCGCCTGCCGCTCCCAGACGATGTAGTGGCGCAGCCCCTCGTCGTCGCTCGTCCGGTTGCCGTAGCCGGTAAAGTAGACGCCCTCCAGCTCCGACGCGCGTCCGAACAGATAGCCGAAGCCGTTGTCGCCCGTGTGCCGCCGGGTGTAGCGCGCCTCCGCGCCGAAGCGGGTGTACAGCGGCGCCCACAGCCCGCGCACGTACCACCGCTCCGCGAACGGAACGCGGCGAAACCCGTAGCGCGTGTGCGACGGCCCCACGCCCACCACCAGGTCGGCAAAGGGACGGAACGCGGCGAACGGCGTCAGCGCGCCGCCAAGGGTGCCCCAGTCGCGCGGCGGCTTGGCGACCACCTGCTCGCCGGTGATGGACTCGCGGCGGTCGAACGCGCGCGTATCCACCACCGTGCCCGGCCCGCGGATGAGCTGGTTGGACCCGGCCGTGTCGTAGAACGCGGTGCGTCCCCGGCCCCGGTCCTCCAGCCGGTCGTTGCCCTCGCCGCCCAGCACGCGCACCAGGATGCCGCCCGTGCCGCGCACCTCCGCCCGGTCGTCGCCGCCCAGCAGGAACACGCGAACCTCGCGCGTCTCGTCCGCGGAGAAGCGGCGATGGAAGTACGCCTCGCGCGACTCGTCCCGCCCGGCGTGGATGCGCACCTGCACGCCGCCGTCCCCCATCCGCTCCACCACGGCGAAGTCCGGCCCGTCCGTGCCGTACGCCTCCGGCTCGCGCGCCATCATCGCGTAGTATTCCAGCGCCGCCCCGGGGAGCGCGTCGCGGCGCGCGCGCAGCGTGGCGGCCAGCTCCGCGCCCACCAGCGCCTGGTACTCCGCCGGCATCCGGCGCACCGCGTCGTCGATCACCGCGTCGGTCAGCCGCGCGCGCAGGGCAACGGCCACGGACTGCCACTGGGCGCGGTTCAGCTCGCCCAGCAGCCGGCGGTCCAGGTACTGCGCCTGCTGCACCAGCCCGAAGACGCCGCCGTACTCCCGGCGAAAGCGAACCGCCTTGGGCACCCAGGGGCGGGCCAGGTCGATCCCCAGCCCGTCATAGTCCACGAACGCGTAGTCGCGGTCGCGGGGGATGGGGCGCCACGTCCGCACGCCGTTCCGGTCGAACCGCGCCCAGCCGTACTGGTCCTCGTGCCGGTCCCAGTCGCCCAGCACAAAGTCCATCAACCGGCCGGTGAGGTACTCCCCCGCCTCCAGCTGGTTGGCGGGGTCCCCCTGAAGCGCCGGGATGAATTCGTCCGTCCCCTCCACCTCCGCCGCGCCGCCGAACCCGTCGCCGGGGCGCTCCTCCAGCTGTCCCAGCATCCCCGCGAACTCCTGGCGGAACTCGCCCAGCCGCGGGTCGTCGGGCATCACGAAGAGCAGCGGGTCCACGTGCAGCAGCCCGCTGGCGTCCATCAGCCGCCCCGCCACCAGCGCGCCCGCCGGGTTCTGCGAGCTCACCTGGTCCTTGAGCACCGCCCCCGCGATCCCCCGGGCTCCTCCCTCGCCGCGCCCCGGGTCCTTGTCCACCGAGCGGAACGCGTACTCCCTGCCGTCCGCGCCCTTGAAGCGCAGCGAAAGCGTCTGGTTGCCGCCCCCCGTCTCCGTCGGCGTCAATCCACCCGCGAAGGTGGAGAGATCCAGGACCGGCACCGTTGCCGGCGTGGTCCACAGCTCCCGGTAGCTGCGGCCCAGCAGCGCGCGCTTCAGGGCGCCCGCGCGGTACTGCGGCCCCGCCGCCACCTGGACGGTTTCCCCGCTCTGCGCGGCGAGCGGGGCCGCCAGCAGCGCCGCCGCCAGCGGCAGCAGGGCACGCCTCATCGGCCGCCCCCGGAATCCGCGGCGGCGGCGGTCGGGCGGATGGGCGGTACGTCGAGCCACATGCTGAAGTCCTCGGTTGCGTTCCCCTCCGCGTCCACCACCATCACGCTCAGCCGCGCCCGCCCGTCCTCCAGAAAGGTGATGCGCTGGTAGCCGCTGGCCTGGCGGATGTAGCGGGTGCCGGTGATGGCCCTCGTCGTCGTCGTGTGCCCGTAGATCCCCCCGCCGCTCACCAGCAGGTACTTCGCGGGATCGCGGCGGAACACCTGCAGGTTGTGCTCGTGCCCGGCCGCGTAGATGGTGGGGGTGTCCACCACGAAGGCGCGCGACAGCTCCGCCGTCATGTGCCGGTACTCGCGCCCCGTCACGTCCTGCCGCGCGAACAGGCCGGCGACGCGGGCCCAGGGGTGAAAGGGAAACAGGTAGGTGGGCCAGTCGAAGTAGCCGCCGTGCTGCCCGCCGGAGACCACCGGGTGGTGGGCGACCACGATCGTCCGCCGGTCCCCCGCCGTGGCCAGGACGATGCGCAGCGAGTCGACCACCCCCTGCTCCGTCCCCGGGCTGCACTGGCTGCGCCCCGGCTTGGAGCTGGGGTGCAGCCACCAGTGGGTGTCGATGGCGATCACCCGCGCCACCTCGCCCAGGTCGATCACCACCGGCCCGGGGCACCCGCCCCGCGGCTCCATCCCGAACAGCCCCGCGCCCTCGGTGTTGATGAAGCGCTCCTGGCGCACCACGTTCCCCCAGCCGTCCGGCGCGCCCTGCCCCCAGTCGTGGTTGCCGGGGACGAACACGCCGCGCGCGCGGGTCTCCCGCAGCGGCTGCATCTGCGCGCGCAGGATGCGCAGCCCCTCGCGCCCCGGCTCGGTGAGCGTGTCCGCCAGCCCCACGGGGTACAGGTTGTCGCCCAGAAAGACGACGAAGCTCTTTTCCGGCGCCGCCGCGAGCTCCCGCTGCAGGGCGCGCAGCACGGGCTCGCCGTCGGGGTTGGGCAGCCCCGCGTCGCCGATGAGCACCAGGTTGAGCGCCACCGAGTCCGTGGGGATGGGTCCCACCGTGCGCCCCAGTCCCAGCGCGGGCCTGCCGCACGCCGCCGACGCCAGCAGCGCGGCGCACGCGGCCCCCGCCGCCGCGCGCCGCGTCCAGTCACTCCTCTGCATCACTGCGAAATCTCTCCCGGATACGCGCATCCGGGCCGCGCCCCCCGCGGCGTCAGGCCCGCTTCTTCCGCTTCTTGCGCCGCGCGCGAAACGGCACGTACTCCGCCGCCGCCACCTGCGCCCCCCACCGCTCGTCCAGCGCCCCCACCAGCTCCGGCGCCGAGGCGCTCCCCTTCAATCGCACGAGGTATTCCAGCGTGAACAGGTCCTCCTCCTCGCGCCGCACCACGTCCACCAGCTGCCAGTCCCTGGCCATGTCGGCCAGCGCCTCCTGCACCGTGATCCGCGCCAGGTCCGGCTGGTGCGAGTGCACCAGCAGAATGCCGTCCGTGCGAATCTCCTGTGCCTGCTCCAGCATCCGTCGTCGCACGTCGCGCTGCCCCTCGGGCTCCTGCGCCAGCAGCAGCCGCTGCGGCCCCGCCGACAGGATCCCCGTGCGCGCGTAGCGGCCGCTGTAGATGCTGCCGATGTTGAACTTCCACACCAGCAGCACCACGTAGTTGAAGGCCAGCGACATGGCCAGCGCCACGTCCAGCGCCTGCACGCCCGACGACAGGCCGATGCCGATCACCAGGAAGATGTAGACGGCGTCGCGCGGATCCTTGAGCGTGTTCCTGAACCGCACCGCCGCCACGATCCCCGCCAGCGCGAACGCCAGCGCCACGCTGTTCTTCACCACCAGCGCGATCCCGGCCACCACGATGGGGAGGATGATGACGGACGACACCAGCGCCGGGTCGTAGCGAAAGCGCTTGGTGAGCATGTACACCCACGCCACCGGCACCACCAGCGACAGCGCGCCCAGGATCACCAGCAGCGTGCCCATGGCGCGGCGCAGTGCCTCGTTCAGCGACACGCGCGCGCCAAAGTCCTCCCCCACCGGCCCCACGAAGCCGCCGCCCTCCTCCAGCGTGAGCGCCTGCGAGGAAAGGAACGCCTCGCGCACCGCCGGGACGAAGTACACCAGCAGCGACATCACCGTGATCAGCAGCACGTAGTAGCCCGCCAGCCGCAGGAACGGCCGGCCGCGCGCCTCCATCAGGCGCTCCACCCAGGGGCGGCTGACGCGGTTCTCTTCCGGGTGCGCGCGCCCGGGCGGCGGGCCGGGGTAGGCCGGGGCGCGCGGGGCCGGCGGCTCCGGGCGCGCCAGCAGCGTCTCCGACTCGCCGGGCTCCACCACGGCGTTGGGGCCGAGGTCCCGGGGCGGGAACTCCCTGTCGCGGTTGCGAGGCATTCGTTTCGTGTGGCGAGAGTCCGCACGGCGTTCGTCGCGCGCGGAGGACAGCCGCGCACAAGCAGGAACTACGCCGCGCCCTGCATTGAACCGTGCCGCGCGCCGCCGCGCAAGCCCGCTCTCGCGGACCCGCGGGCGGGATTTCCCGAGGCACGCGAGCTCCGGGAGACGCTTGCGATCGTAAAAGTACCCCCTATTTTAGAACTACGATTCAAAAAAGCGGGGTGCTTTTTTGAATTGAGAGTCAAAAAACAGGGGTACCATGGCCACCCTCGACGAGCAGATCATCTCCTGGAACCCGTGGTGGGGCGATCCTCGGGTCTTTACCCGTGACCCGCACGTCCGGGCGTTCGAGGCGGCACCCGTGCGGTGGGACCCTCCGTTGCTGGACGCCCTTCCGGTCACCCTGGGCGACACCCACACGCTCCGGGGGCCGCGCCAGGCGGGAAAGACCACGCTGGCCAAAAGAATCATCCAGCGGCTGGTCAACCTGGGCGAAAACCGCGTCCTCTACTTCAGCTTCGACCTGCTCCGCGAGCCGGATGCCCTGTACGACGTGATCCGGCGTGCCAGGGCGCTTCACCCCGATCCGGATGGGCCGTGGTACCTGTTCCTCGACGAAGTCACCTCTGTGCCGCAGTGGCAGAGAGGGGTAAAGCTCGCGTGGGACCAGGGCCTTACCCGCGAAGACTTTCTGCTGCTAACGGGCTCTTCGGCGCACGACCTGAAGACGGGGGCGGAGCAGCTTCCCGGGCGCCGGGGCTACGGCGCCGACTTCCTGCACCTGCCCATGTCGTTCCGGGACTTCTGCGCGCAGGTAGAGGAAATCCCGCTTCCCGCGGCCACGGTCACGGTGGACGGCTGGCTGCGGCCGGAGGGGCGCCGGCTCGCGCGCCGCCTTTACCTGCAGCACGAGCGGCTGGAGCGCGCGTTCCGCACCTACCTTCAGGTCGGTGGATTTCCCGCCGCGCTGCGCGACTACCGGATGTCCGGCAAGGTGCAGCCGCAGACGCTGCGCATGCTCTGGAGTGCGATCGCCGGTGACGTGGCCCGCGCCGGGCGCGACCAGACGGCGGCGGCCAAGCTGCTGGAGGAGGTCGCCATCTCGCTGGGAACGCCGCTCAAATGGGACGGTGCGGCAAAGGCGATGGGAATGGCCAGCGGCCGCTCGGCGCGCGAGTACGTGGAGTTCATGTCCGCTTCGTTCTCGCTGCTGACGGTTTTCTTCTGGGATCTTTCCGGCGGAGCGCCGCAGCCTGGAAAGCAGCGGAAGGTCTACTACGTGGATCCCGTTCTCGCCGGGATCGCGCCCGCGCTCATGCCGGGCGCCCGCCGCCCGCCCGATGACGGCCTGGTGGAGAACGCCGTCGCGGTCGGGTTGTTCCGGGCCGCGGCACACGTGCTGGTGCAGGCGGATGCCGTTCCGGGCGCGGTCGGGTACTGGCGCTCATCCAACAACCGGGAGCTGGACTTCGTGGTTCCGTCCGAGCAGCACGGGCGCGGAGGCCGTGTTCCCGTCGAGGTCAAGGGCGACGCCGAAAGCGGGATCGGGCATGCGCGCCTGGCCATCCAGCGCGGATTCGGGGAAGGCATCGTCGCCTCCCGGACAGTCTTCGACGCCGACGGAGATGTCCCCGTGCTTCCGGTCCCCGTGATGCTGGCCGGCCTCTCGGAGATGCCGCGCCGGGACATACCCATGGGGTGAAGGAGGCGCGTACCCGGGCAGAGACGCTCACGGCTCATGGGCCGATTCAGAAAAGTACCCTGCTTTTTTGAAGTGAGATTCAGAAAATGGGGGTATCCTTCCCCGCTCGGCAGAGACGTATACCGAATACGCAAAAGACTGGGTCTCACACAGACACAGAGTCAACAGAGTTAACAGTGTGAAGCCTCGGCGAGATGACCGCCCTTCGTGCCGCATCGATCGTTTACAGCGATCGGATGAATCGCGGAGTACATCGCGCGGCACGAGAAAACTCTGTTGACTCTGCTAACTCTGTGTGAGGCTTATTCTTTTAGCGGATACGGTATGATCTGGCCTTTGTCCCCCGCGTGAAAGCGCCCCAGCTTGAGGTCGATGGCGATCAGGCGGCGGAGCCTGCGGTGGAAGAAGAGAAGGTCCAGCCGGTAATCCACCCCGTCGATGGTCATCCGCTTCTGCCGCGCCACGAAGGTGAAGTCGGTCCCGAACTCGCGGATGAACGACTCCATCTCGCGCAGGATGGCCTCTTCCATGTCACGCTCGCCGTACGCGTCCTTCAGGCCCAGGAAGTCCAGCACGTAGTGATCGCGGAACACGAGGTCGGCGCTCATCCGGTCTTCGTCGCGTAACGCCTCCAGCTCCTTCACGGCCACGGCTTCCGGCTTTCTGGAGATCGCCGTCCGCTCGAAGAGCATCCCCTGGATCTTCTGCCGCAGGGTGCGCGCGCTCCACCGCTCGGTGATGCACATGCGGGCGTAGAACTCGCGCGCGAGCGGATCCGTGACGTAGATCAGGTGGGTCACGTGGGTCCAGCCCAATTGTCCAGTCAGTGACTGGACAATCTCGAAATCGGGAAAAACCTCCGCGAACCGGAGCATGTTGAAAAGGTTGGTGCGAGAGAAGCCCGACCCGTACTGAACCGTCAACTCGGCCGACAGCCGGGCGATCAGGCGCTTTCCGTACTCCGCGCGTTCCTGCCCCAGCACCTCGCGCCGGATGCGGTCGCCGACGCTCCAGTACGTGATCACCATCGCGGAGTTGACGACGTGCGCGACCTGCCTCCGCGACGATTCGATCAGCGAGTGGATGTCCACCAAGAGCCCTGGATCGATGAAGGATGGCGCGGCGCCGTTTCGATCGATCGTCGCTGGCTGCGACGAATGTTCTTTTGCCCATCTGCCAATCCTCCCCGGCCGAAGCGAAACATGATGTGAGGCAGCAAAGGTGAACGGAGTGAGCAAGATTTTCAAGGGGGGGGATGATGATCAGGGCCGATCGTAAGCCTGCCCCACAAAACAACAGGGTGTCCCGCGGCGGGACACCCTGTTTTCGATCCATCTAAAATTCGGATTTCCGTAAGTTGATGCACGGCAGGGACTAACCCCCTCCCTCGCGGATCATCCGTGTACGGAGCCGCGCTTGCCCTGTAGCGGGGCATGAGAACGCGCATCCACCTCCATCCACGGAACCCCCGATCCGCCCGGCGTGGATCAGGGCGCCACGTCGTGGAACGCGATCCCCTTCTCGCGGTCGATGGTGGTGCGCATGGTCCACTCGCTGTCGAACAGCACCAGCGGCTTCTGCTTGGCGTCGTACACCAGGATGCGGCCGTGGCCGCCGGCCAGGCGGTCGATCTCGGCGGGCGGCGCCTCTACCCAGCGCGCCGCCACGTACGGCATGCGCTCCAGCCGCGCGCGCACGCCGTACTCGTGCTCCAGCCGGTGCAGCAGCACGTCGAACTGCAGCTGTCCCACCGCGCCCACGATGGGGGCCGGGCCGGTGATGGACTCGGCGTAGAACACCTGCGCGGCGCCCTCTTCGGAGAGCTGCTGCAGCCCCGTGTCCAGCTGCTTTCGCTTGAGCGGGTCGCCGATGACGATGCGGGCAAAGTGCTCGGGGCTGAAGCGGGGGATGCCGCCGAACTCCAGGTCGCCGTCGGCGCTCAGCGTGTCGCCGATGCGCAGGTTGCCGCGGTCGTGAATGCCGATCACGTCGCCCGGCCACGCCTCTTCGATCAGCGTGCGCTCGCGCGCCATGAACTGCGTGGGGCTGGCCAGGCGCAGGGGCTTGCCGCTGCGCACGTGCTTTACCTGCATCCCCGCCTCGAAGCGCCCCGAGCACACGCGTACGAAGGCGATGCGGTCGCGGTGCTTGGGATCCATGTTCGCCTGGATCTTGAACACGAAGCCCGTGAACTCGGGCTTGAGCGGGTCGATCATTCCCGTCGTCGACTCGCGCGGCGCGGGCTCCGGCGCCAGGTCAAGAAAGCGGCGCAGGAAGGGCTCCAGCCCGAAGTTGGTCAGCGCGCTCCCAAAGAACACGGGCGACACCTCGCCGGAGAGGAACGCCTCGCGGCTGAAGTCCGCGCCCGCCATGTCCAGCAGCTCCAGGTCCTCCATCAGCTGGTTCATGGCGCCGTCGGGGATGGCCGCCTGGATGTGGTCGTCGTACAGCGAGCCGGTGTGCGTGTCCACGCGCGACTGGCCGTGGTCCTCGCCGCGCTCGAACAGGTGCACCTGCTCCGTCACGCGGTCGTACACGCCCACGAAGCGGTCGCCGTCGATGATGGGCCACATCATGGGATAGCACTTCATCCCCAGCTCGCGCTCCACGTCGTCGATGAGCTTGAGCGGCGACTCGCCCGGCCGGTCGCACTTGTTGACGAAGGTGAACACGGGCGTCTTACGCAGGCGGCACACCTCGAAGAGCTTGCGGGTCTGCTCCTCCACGCCCTTGCGGTTGTCCAGCAGCATCACCGCGCTGTCCGCCGCCATCAGCGTGCGGTACGTGTCTTCGCTGAAGTCCTGGTGGCCGGGGGTGTCGAGCAGGTTGATGGCCTTGCCCAGGTACTCGAACTGGAGCACGGAGCTGGTCACCGAGATGCCGCGCTCCTGCTCCATCTGCATCCAGTCGGACGTGGCGTGCCGCGCGGCGCGGCGCGCCTTGACGCTCCCCGCCAGGTGGATGGCCCCGCCGTACAGCAGCAGCTTCTCCGTCAGCGTGGTCTTGCCCGCGTC